>NZ_JAFBCW010000005.1 GCF_016907915.1 Desulforadius tongensis | reverse complement strand
AAACCTTCGGCTTAGAAGAAATCAAATCTGAAGTTTCCGCCATCCAAGGCGCTGTCTTCAATCCTTCCTTCGGTCTGGAAGAAATTAAATCCGAAATTAACCAGCTGCTGGCTTTCCGCGGCCCAAGCGCCAATTTAACCACCGGACCGTTTTTCAAAGATAATAACGAGCAAAACATTACCTTTAAAGCTCTCAATGATACCTTATCACCCCAGAGCGTAACTTTTGCCATCTTTGATTTGGATTCCTGTCCAAAGGAGCTAATTACCGAAGCAGCATTACTTGATATTCCCTCCTGCTGCGCTTCTTCCATTCAGGTGGGAATTGGCTCTGAAGAGAAGGAAATAGAAATCAGAGCTCAATTGAGCACTGTCCTGGGAATTTTAGTTTACGCGGGAATTCAATCGGGTCAGGGATCAATTCAAAGGGAATTTAAATCCGGGGAGTGGCTGCCGGCATCAACATTCTGCGGCAGTACCAGCCCTTGATGCAGCAAGGGCCGGCGATACAGCTGCCGGCCCCAGATAACATTTTTCGGGAGGCCGAATATGATTTCATTGTGCATGATCGTTAAAAACGAAGAACACTGCTTGAAAAGATGCCTGAACAGCGTAAAAGACTGCGTGGATGAAATTATCATTGTGGATACCGGTTCCAATGACAATACCGTAAACATAGCAAAGCAGTTCGGCGCTAAAGTATTTCACTACCGGTGGAATGACGACTTTGCAGCGGCGCGTAATTTCAGCATTTCCAACGCCAGCGGTGACTGGATTTTTTATTTAGATGCCGACGAAGAGCTGGAACCCCACTGCAGCCAGCGTTTTCGGACGCTGGCCAACAATCCCGGTGTGGAAGGTTATTACTTTGTAATCAACAATCTAAATGACGGCAATACTTCATTAAGACATATCAACGTGCGCATGTTTAGAAACAAACCGGAATACCGCTTTGAAGGCAGACTGCACGAGCAAATATTAAATACCATTTTAGCCGCCAACGAAAAAAATGTAGTTACAAATTCGGGTATCAGTATTTTCCACTACGGTTACCTGGCCTCTGAATACGCTGCTAAAAACAAAGGTGAGAGAAATTACCGCATTATTAAAAAAATGCTGGCCGAACATCCCGATGACCCCTTTCATCTTTACAATATGGGCAACTGCTTAATTAACCTTAACGATTTGACAGGGGCCACCCTTCACTACGGTAAAGCCTTAAAAAATATTAATTTAAAAGCAACCTACGCCCCCAGTGTGTTTATAGCCTACATAAGCTGTCTCTTACAGCTGGGTAATTGGTTTGAAGCGGCAAGGCTTATTGAAATATGTAAAACATTATACCCAGATTATGTGGATATTCACTTTTTAGAGGGAGAATTTTATACCCGGTTAGGTCACCTGGAAAGGGGCAAACTTTGTTATCAGCAGTGCCTGCGCCTGGGAGAAAAGTACACCGGTAGGTATACTACCAGAACAGGAAGCGGCAGTTTCTCTCCCTTATTCCAGCTGGCGCAAATATATAAAAAGCAGGGAAAACTGGAAAAGGCAATTGAATATCAAATTCAGGGGCTGAAACTTAAAAATGATGATCTAAGAAATTACATTACGCTGGCTCAATTACTGAAAACACATCTTAAAGACAAAGAGCAGCTGCTCAATACTTTAAGTGAAACGGTAAAACAAGGGGATAAAACAGAGAAAAAACTGCTGTTAGCCCGGCTGCTAAATGCAGTTGAAGAGTACAATTTGTCTCTCAAATTGTTAAACCAGCTCTCCGATAAACTGGAGGATGTATGCTATCTTAAAGGTTTGGCTTTAATAAAATTAGGCCGCTGCAGCGAAGCTATCCAAGTATTAAAGCAAATCAATAATCGTGCCGGCACAAATCAAACTGCCCGGCAGGAATTAATTTTCGCCCACTGGTTTTCTACTCCTGCTGCAGACGCCTCTATGTACATTCAACCAAGCGAATTTCAAGACCGTGATTTATACCAAACCTTTAAATATATCAATAATATTTTATTCAATCGGCCTTCTTCCGGCGGTAAAGTTTCTCTTCACTCACACCATTTCAGGCAGATAATCGATAAAATCCTTTCCTATAAACAACCGGGACTAATCTTAAAGATCCTTAACCTGTGCGGAACAGCCGCACCAATGGATATGATTAAGTATTTAATCACCTGGCCGGTAACAGGTGAAAGAATAGAACTGCTGGCCAAACTGGCCCTGCAGGAAATAAAAAAGGGCTGTCATAAAGCAGATTATTACTATGTTTTAGCATGGTATTTTTCTTACCATCACGAACTAAATACTGCCCACCATATGCTTAACAAAGCCTTAACTGCCCACCCGGAATCAAAACCCTACCGCAAATTATTAAAGGATATTTACCTGCAGCAAACGTTAAAAATTGTTCTTGAGGCATTAAAACTCTACCCCGGCAGTGAAGAGTTAAATAAATATTTAATTGCCATCCAAAAAGAAAGGATCAACAGCATCAGTTTAAAGGGGGTACACTGATTTGCCCTGCTCTATCAGCCTGTGTATCATTGCTAAAGATGAAGAAAAGCAAATTGCCCGCTGTATCAACAGCGCTAAACCATTTGTAGATCAAATTGTGGTGGTGGATACCGGTTCCACCGATAAAACGGTGGACATTGCCAAAGAACTGGGAGCAGAAGTATATAAAATTACCTGGCAGGATGACTTCAGCCAGGCCAGAAATATATCACTGGAATATGCCACCGGTGACTGGATACTCTTTTTGGATTGTGACGAAGAACTGGACTCCGCAACAGCACCGACCCTTAAAAAACTGGTAAACGACGATAACTATGATGCCTACTGGCTGCAGTTTATTAACATTTTTAACAACCGGCCCAGCACCAGCTTTTTAGCCTTTAGATTATTTAGAAATAATCCCCTCTTCCGCTTTGAATGCAGAATTCATGAACAGATACTGCCCTCGGTACTGCGCCATATTTCCCCTGCCAGAATCGGGCTGGCCGATGTTACGGTATACCACTATGGTTATGAAAAAAACACGATTGAATCTAAAAACAAAATAGAACGCAACATAAGGCTTCTGGAAAAAGCACGGCAGGAATACGGTAATTCAGGGTTTATTGCCTTTTATTTAGGGGTTGAACAGCAAAGAATGGGCAATTATCAAAAAGCCCTGGAATATTACACAGAGTCCCTGGACAAAAGTTCATTGGATGCAAACTATGTACCGGCAATGCTCAGGGCCATGGCCTATTGTTTTATAAGCCTCGGCCGGTATCAAGAGGGGTTAAGTTTACTTAACCGCTACCTGCCGGTTTATCCCGACTATACAGATTTGATGTATTTAAAAGGTTTATTATACTTTGAGCTGGGAAAATACCACCGAGCTTTGGACTGTATGAATAAATGCATTGCCATGGGCCCACCACCCCAGCGGTATTTTTCTGTTTGCGGTATAGCAGATGAAAAACCGCAAAAATTTATCCATATTCTTACCCGGAACCTAATTTATTACAGTGCAATCTTAATTAAAAAAGGTTTAACCTCACAGGCCTTTCCGGTATTAGATACCGTCTTTACCCAACTTCAGAAAACACCGGATGAGGATTTATACATCAACCTGGTAGAAGTAATGCTTTTGCTGACTAAACAGGCAGCAGATGGTTTACCATGCCGCTAGAAGCAGCACACCGGGTAATGAAAAGCCCCGGCATTTGCCGGGGCTTTTCATTACCTGTTGGTGCCATTTATGGCATGAATATCTAGCCTTTAAAAAAGGGAGCAATAGCCTGCAGATGAGCATTGTTGGGGTTATGCTCCACTGCCTCAGCGTAAATACCGCCCAAAATTTGGAACATGGTAGAGCTGATCAGCGGGTACTGACTTAAATCATTTAATTTCTTCATTTTGTCAAGGGCTGCCTGCCACAGTTCCAGGCTTTCCATCAGGCAGCCGCTCTTGGCGGTCTCAACGGCGGCAGTGCACAAATGCCGGCAGCTGTCCAGCCCGTTGTCCCTTAAATACGGCAGTACCCTGCCCGGACCGAAATTCATTATTATACACCTGGTCAGAGAAGGAACGGCACGGCAAACTGCCTCTGGATAACCGGCAGCAATTTTATAATTATTTAAACAGCTGGTTATCTGACCCTGTTTTAAATATACCTCGGCCAAACCGCAGCGGGGCAGGTAAGTACCAACACCGGAATGAACGGTATACTTTTCCCAGGCCGCCTCTCCCATTTGAATACACCGGTTGTAACACTGCGCGGCCTGCTGTAAATATCCCAAATTTAAACTGCAGCAGCCCTGCAGGTAGATTATATCGGTATAATCAGGGTATAAATCCCGGGCTCTTTCACAAAGCACCAATGCTTCGTCAAATCTTTTCAGCTTCAGCAGGCAGTAAATGGCATAATACCAGCAATCGGCCGGAGCATCAAAACCGGTAATTTTTATCGCCCGGTTAAAGTGGCCAAAGGCAGCTTTATACCTTTCCACTTTCAAAAATTCATATCCCATGGTTTTATAAAACAGAGCATTTTTGCCAATTTTCGCAAAGTCGGCGGTAATTAACGCCGCATTTCTTTTAAAATCCACCTTTCTAAATTCTGATTTAAAACCGGTGCTGTAATGAAATACTGTCACGGGCAAACAGCCAATACCGGCAGCCCCGTATTTTTTTTGTACCGATTGTTCGATATCCTCCACCAGGGATGAACTGTAAAAAAAATCTTTTTCATTGCTGATAATTCTGCAGTTAGCCCGGTCCTGGTATACCAGTTGATTATTGGGGTTATAAAATGTTCGCAGTCTAACATAATGCGCCTTTGCCCTCGATTGATTCAATCCTCCCACCAGCCCAGGAATATCCTGCCGGTTTAGTTCTTCATTGCCATTAATAAACAGTACCCAGTCACCGGCAGCCTGCTGCAGGGCAAAGTTTCTTAATTTGGCCAGGCTGTTTTCCAATTTCAACCTGTATATTTTAGCCCCCATTTGGTAGGCTGTGGCCAGGGTATGGTCACTACACCCCGGGGTAACAAGAATAACGCTGTCCGCCAGCTCTCCCACACTTTGAATACAGCGGGCAATATTTTTTTCTTCACCCCGGGCCAGAATACAAACGGTAATCTGAAATCTTTTGCTTTTCCAAACCTGGAAAGGCTTTATCCAATCCAGTATTTCTTCCGGTGCCCGGCCAAAAATTTTCCCCTCCACCGGGTATTTAAAATTATCGGCGGAAACCTTTTTTGCTTTCTCTATCCCGCCGGCGGCTAAAGAGTAACGACCGCAGCGAATATGGCAGGCAGCCTCCAAAAGGTACAGGTCGCTGTAACGGGGAAACAGGCTTTGAAAGTAACGCAGTTGTTCCAGGGCATCCCGATATCTTCCCAGTTCAATTAAACAGACCACCGTTTTATTGGCCAGCACCGGTGCATAACCGCAGTTAATGGGGCTTTTCTTTAAAGAGGCCATGAATTTTTCCAGTGCCAACTGAAACTGTCCCTGCCGCACATACTCAATGCCCAGGTTATAAAAGAAAAAGCCGTCCTCCCGGCCGGTTTTGCTCTGTTCTTCCAGCAGCATGATATTTCTTTGTATTTTGGCATTAATGTTCACCTGTTCCGGATTATAACCGTGGTGTATTAAGGTAAAGTTAATACTGCCAATCCTGTTTCTGCCCGAGTGAGCAATAATAGAATATGAAATTTGTTCATGTATTTGGCCTTCAAAGCTAAACCGGGGCAAATTTCTAAACAGCCTGATAGAGTGAAAGGTTACTTCATGGCCCTGCCCGAGGATGTTTTTAACATTGATAAAATATGCATCGTAGTCCTCTGTCTGCACGGCTGCACGTAAAATCCCCCCGCTCCCTGGCTCCACTTCTTCGTCGCAATCCATGTATAAAATCCACTCTCCCGCGGCTTTTTCCAAGGAGTAATTACGGGCAGCGCTGAAATCATTGTTCCAGGCAAAATTCCATACCTCGGCCCCTAATTCCCGGGCAATTTCCGGGGTTTGATCGCTGGAGCCGGTATCTACCACCACCACTTGATCAACATAAGGAAGAGCACTGGTAATGCACCGGGCTATTGAACCGGCCTCATTTTTAGCTATAATGCATAAGCTGATAGTATTTTTCACAGCAGTTCCTCCCTTCCCGGCAGTTTGGCATTAAATGCAGCCATTGATAATAGGTGATGCTTAGCTTGGTGATACCGGGGGTATTTTCCGACCATTTTCCTTAGGCTCCGCTGAAAGTAACTGGTTACGCTTTTTAATAAGCCCAGATAATTGGCAGCATCATTTTTTTGTTTTATGCACCCCTGCCGAATAAAATAAATACCTTCTAAATATTTTTCCTGTTCAATACAGGTTTGGCCATACAAACGGTAACCTTTGGCAGATCGGCAGCCCTGTTTAAGAGCTAAAGCCAGCAGTTTTTCTGCCCATTGATAATTTTGGGCGGCAAGGAATTTTTTACTTAATTCATAACATATACCGGCAAACTGGCTGCTGTTTAAACAATTACTTAAAACGGCAATGGTTTTTTGGCTGTCAAAATGAATTAACCGGTAGATAAAGTCGATACCAGCCGGGCAAAATATATTTTTAACATTAGTTATTCCCCGGCCTGTAAAAATATCTATTACCGGTTTACAGCACTCTACAAAAGAGGGATATTTTTTTCCCGCTTCTCTCATATAGCCATTCAAACCATCCAGATCTTTACTTAAACAGCAGCATAAGCAGCCCAATACCTGGGCCCGGCCATACTCCGGGCTGGTGTTTGGTATGCCGGAAATAAATTCCTGCGCTTCGGCCCACCTTTTAAGATGCACAGCCGATTGGGCGGCTATCAGCAATATCTCCGGCTTGGTCTCCCCGGGTAACAGGTTAATTTTTTTTAAAACCAGTTCATACAGCCCGGCATTAAAAATAAGTTTGATTAATTCCGCTAAGCCCAAACCGGGCAGGTTAACCAGTAGATACCGGTATACTTCTTCCCCGTCATCAAATCGCTGTTTAGCCATATTGGCCAATCTCAATGCCGAGCAGCGGGACAATGCCCCGGCTTTAACGGCCTGTGCTTGATGAGCCAGCGCCTGATCCCATTTCCCCGTTTGATAAAAAATATCCGCCAGCTGTTCGTGGCTGAGAAAACTCTCCACCCCTTTGGTAGTAATATAATGCGGGTTAGTTCTGGTGAATTTTAAGCAGGTTTTAAAGTAATTTTCAGCCTGCTCATACAGCTTTAAAGAAGCATGTATCTGCCCCAGCAGGTAATAAAGGTCGGGGTAATCAGGAAAGAAAGACAAACCTTCATCAATTAACTTAACCGCATTTTCATATTCAGCCAGGTCGTAAAGACAAACGGCAAAATTGCGGTACAGGGCCGGCAAATAGCCGGCGGACCTTTGAACGTACTTTTTGGCTAACAAATAATGGGTTTTTGCTTTCTCCAGCCGGCCGGATACATAATAACTCACTGCCAGGTTGTAATGACTGAAGTGATCCTGCGGATTTTGGGCCAAAACTTTCTCCAGTATCTCAATATTGCGCCGGGTTTTCTGCTGCCGGCGGGGGTTATCGGTACAATACCCATGGTGCAGGATTGACAAACCGGAATGTACAATTTGGGCCGCCGGGTTCTCCCTTAAGATACTTGACTTTATCTGTTCATGCACGGCACCTTCAAACCTGTAGTTTGGTTTGTTCCTAAACATTCTCAAGTTAATGCCGATCTGCTGGGGTGAATTTTTATCACTGGCGGTGTAATTGATGATGCTGAAAGTATATCCTTCTACCCGCTTGTTTTCTGCCAACCGGCGTATTTTTTCACCGGTTTCCGGTGTTATCTCCTCGTCGGCATCCAGGTACAGAATCCATTCCCCCCGGGCATGTTTCTTGCTTTCATTTCTGGCTTTGCTGAAATCATTTTCCCAGCGTCCAAAATAAACTTTGGCTCCCATTTCCCGGGCCAATAGGGGAGTCCAATCAGTGGAACCGGTATCCAAAACCAGTATTTCATTTACATAATCTTTGACACTGCTTAAGCAGCGCACGATATTTTTTTCTTCATTTTTTACTATCATACACAGGCTGATCAGGGGACTGTGAACGGCACCCAAAACAACTCACCCCAAATATTGATTACTATTTATGCTATGCAAAACAAATTTTTTAGTTGCCGCCAAAAAAATAGTATAAAATGTAACACCTGTAATTATGTGGAGTATAATACAATAAGTTTTAATAAAGGAGGTTATTACTAATGGCTATAAGAAAAATCTGTGTGCAGGAAATTACAACCCTCAATCAAACCGATTCCTTTACAGTTACCTGCACCACCCCGGCCCATACGCCGGTAGATTCGGCCCATCCCCCGGAGTGCAACGTGGCACTGTTTAATGTGGCCTTTACGACAAACCCGTTTCCAACCATATCCTTTTCTTACTGTACCCAGTTAAAATACGCTTACATGGAACAGGGTACAACATTCGAATCTTTCTGCAACATTAACAACCAATCCCGGTCCATAACCTTCGATTCTGACGTCAACCTCTGCGGCTGCGACGAAGCCTTTACCATGACCTATTCCGCCACCTGTAACCCAAACGCCATTACCACCACTGCCACCAGTGTTTCCGGGCCGGTAACCTTTAGCTTTACACTAAATAACCTATGCGCCCAAACAATCATCTGTATCGACGATACCACCTGTCCGTAAACATAAGTACGGGCGCGATTTACATCGCGCCTTTAATTACTCTTCCCATTTAATCAACCGGGGGTTGGGATCCAAAATGGATTGGTACTGCTGGATAATACCATGTTTACCCCCGGGATCCAGCCGCATATATCTTTGATACTTATCAACCCGGTCTTTTACATCCGCCCAGCCAAAATGTTTAATCCTTAACCGGCTCAGCGCACCGGGTAATTCAATAATATTGGCCGGCAGGCGCCCGCAGTGCAGGGATGTTTCTTTCCACAGGTAGTTAAAATTGGGCTGGTATCTAATTAAAAAAGGGCGGTAAAACTTGTGAGCCTGCCAATAGGTATCTTCCCGGTAATGGTGGGCATCCCAAAAGTCATACAACCGAAAAGCAAAATAATCATAATAGGGCTGGTTAATCAGCAGCCTTATTTCGTTTTTAACCCTGTCTTCAAAGATTTCATCGGCATCCAAGCACAATATCCAATCGGGCCCGGTACTGACCGTCAGCTCCCACTGCTGTTTGCGCAGCTGTATTTCATTGTCAAAACCCGGTGTTTTATTTGATACCAGTGTCAGGGGAATATCTTTTAATATTTCCCTGCATACCGCCGCTGTATCGTCTTCACTGGCATCGTCTAAAATTACCGCTTCATCAATATATTCCGCCGCGTGTTTCAGTACCTGGGGCAGGTACCTACCGGCCTCATTTCTGACCAGCATGGAAAGAGTGAGCTTATTGTTTTCCGACTTTGTCCTGCTGCGCAGTGATGCGCCGCCGGTATTAAACAGCCTTTTCCGGCACCAGTTTTTATAACCGGCAACCCCTTCCAGTTCCGATTCCCTGTAAATGTGATAGGCAGGGTAGTGGGTATCAACGTATAATTTAAAACCCAGGGCGGATGCCCTGATGCAAAAATGCCTGTCTTCTCCCCAAAAACTGAGGTTTTTGATCTCTTTATAACTAACCCCCGCCTGTAAGGCCTTTTTGCTTATCAGAGTACAGGCCCCCAGGCCTCCCACTTCATACACGCCGGGAATTTTCAAGCAGTTTAAATAACCATTTATCCTGCTGTTTATCTCTTCCTGGGTCAGCTGCTGGTTTCTATGTTTATGGTACAGATTATATTGATCCGTTACCCACACCTGGGGCAGCGGAGGCAGTTCAGGGTTCCATTTGGTCCAAAAAATTTCGGAAATAATATCCCTGCCGGTAGAGATAAGGTGTACAAGGGTGCGGGGATGAAGTACCAGGTCCGAGTCAATTAAAAACAAAAAGTCATAATTTTTTTCCCGGGCATAACTAATAATTCTATCTTTGTAATCCGCCACTTTCCATATGAGGGTTTCTTTCCATTGATGCTTTTTTTCATCGCAGGTGTAGGTGTCTGTTTTATCCCCTTCAATAATGTGCACCCGGGAGCGGGGGGGATTAAAGTTTTTCAGCAGTTCCTCTGATTTTTCCAGTTCATTGTCATTAACAAACATAAAGTCTACGGTTATACCGGCAGTATCAAGCTCAAGCAGCGATTGAAGAAACTCAGACAGTATTCCCGGCTTTTGACGCACGGCACTGCCTGCTAATACCTTATAATCTGCCAAATTATTCCCTCCTTAAAATCCCCAGTTAGAAATTTATTCTTTGGCCTATGTTATGTGTAAAACAACCATATTGTTAATAACGAATTTATTCTGCCGTACATATAATGAGAAAATAAGGAGGCAGCAGGATAACATTTTTCAAAATAGATAGAAGGTGATCCCTATCAATAATGCGGCCCATACCCTACCCTTTTTAATTAGAAATGAAAGCGATATGACCATGGCCGATATGTGTTTTACAAGTTTAGCCAACAGCAGTCCCAAGGCTCTGGTTATTTTATTCAACCAGGGCTGTTTATCCAATGAAGAATTAAAAGGTTATTTAAAAAAATTTAACCTCAATGTGCACATCTTAGGCAGCGGAAATAATATCGGCATTGCACCGGCCAGAACGGCCTGTTTCCACTATATTTGGAACCGGCACCCAGATGTTCAATATATTTCTGAAATCCATGTAGATATGATTTTCCCCAACGGGTGGGTTGAAAAGTTAGTTGATTTTTTACATACCCACCGGGAGGAACCGATGGTCTGCCCGGCCATATTAACCTCCCGGGGAGAACTGCACCCGGAGGCCAGGCAAAAAACTTCGATTTCAAATGTACCGCTGAATGACATTGAAAAAATGAATAAATTGCTGCCCACCCTTACCTTTGATGCGGTAATGGAGGGGTTCGTACACCCGGTTCTGCACAGGTCGGAAATATTAAAGGCGGTGGGCGGGTACGATACGCGTTTTTTAAAAGCAAAGCAGGGATATGAAGACGACAGTCTGCTGCTGGGATACAGGTATTATGTGGGACTGAAACATAATTGGAAGCCCAAATGCTGTATGAAGGTCAGGGTATATCACGCCACGCTGGCCCAAAGGACAGCGCTGCCTGACAGGCATGAATCCTTTGATAAAAATTTACGGGGATTAATATACCAGTACGGTGTGAAAGGCTTAATGGAACTCAGTGCCATATATCAAGACAACATGCATTTCAAGCAGTTAACGGAACAACTGCTAAAACAGCTTTAGCAGGGGCGTTAATAACGCCCTTTATGTATATACACGTCATCGGCCAGTAAAAGTTTATAACCGGCCCGTTTAATACGCCGGCAGTAATCGCTGACCGCATCCTGGACGGCAGGTAAACCCGCATTTAAGACCCCAATAATTTCTTTCACTTTATTCTTCAATAGGATGCACCCTTCCCCCAGTGAATCTGTTTCACTGGCTTTCTGCCAATTACTAATGCGCCTGGTGTGGGCAAAACTCTCCAGTCCGGACAGGGTATTTATTCCCTCCACTTGTTCATCAGCCGGGCCCACCGCCAGTACATCCGGGTTGTTTTCCAAATGGTATATTAAATGGGTGAGCCAGCCCGGAAACACGGTGGCCTCCGGCCTCAGCAAACATATATACCTGCCCCTGGCCACAGAGATACCTAAATTACAAGCAGCGGCATAATTAAAATCACTGCTGTCAACGCGAAAAACCCGGGTGTTCTTTTTACCGGCCAAAGTTTTGATGGTATCATTTCCGGAACCGTTATCTATAATAATTATTTCATGGTCCTCCGGGGTACAGCGCTGGATACTTTCCAGGCAGCCGGCCGGCCCCGGTTGGCAGGACACAACAATAATGGAGGTCAGTTCTTTGGATGGAGAAAGGGGTATGCAGGGCATCGCTCTAATTACAAATCCTTTCGCCTGCAGTTCATTTATATCATCCGCAGTAAGGTTTTGAGGCAGTATTTTATTTTCCGGAACCGGTTCCGGTATGTGGGAGTCTTTTATATAATCTATGGTTTCCGGGGTCATATTAACCGAAACAAGCATCCTTTTAATATCACCGGCGCTGAAAAACCTTATTTGTTCCGGCCGGTAAAGCCAGCTGCCCTTTGTGACCAGTTGATTGATAATATTAATATTTCTTACGTTGCTGACATTTAAAACCAGGCATCCCCCGGAACGGATAAATTTTTTCATATGTAATAATGTATCCCGGGGGGTTAACAGTTTTTCCAGTACATTATTGAGGATGATACAATCAAAGTATCCGGTGGGAAATTTTAGTTCCATGTTTTCAATATTACCCACCAGCAGGTAATCAAATTTATTTAATGACCGTGCGGCAAACATGGGATCCAGCTCAATACCCACCACTTCTCTCCGCTTATCCTGCTCCTTTAATATCCCGGCCAAATCTCCCTGGCTGCAGCCGGCAGTTAATATTTTTTTTGCTTTTTCCGGTACTAGGCGCGTTATTTCTAAATAATGCCGCTGGGAACAGCTTACCGCTTTGGTAAAATAAAAATTCTTTTTTTCTCGCCGGCTGTCATTCCATTTAACCAGCTGAATACCATTTTCATTAAACAAGTCTTTGTGTACCGGTTCATTTAAATTTAATTTATACTTCTGCCTGCCGCCGGCATACAGGTAGCGGTAATTTTTTATACAAACATCTATTTTCCGCCCTTTGCCCCGCAGGTTAACCGGAAGATTATAAGCATAGATGCTTTTATCACCGGCAGCGGCCGGCAGATGCTCTCCCCTGGATGTAAGCAGCCGGGGAACCCATATGTCCCCGAGGGTTTTGTCTATCCGGTAGTATTCCGGGTCATTCCAAAAAATAGCACCCGCAGGTAAAAAAAAGAGTACACCGGGTCCCTGGGGTCCAGTTTGGACAGCCCCTCCCTAAGGGTTTCCGCCCCGCCTTCTTCCAGCACCTCATCACCATTTAAAAACAAAAACCAATCTGCTTTCTCTTCCGCCATCCAGTGCTCCGGTTCCTTATCATTTTCTCCCCCATATACACAGTAACGCGCTGTATTAAATTGCTTACAAATTTCTGCCGTATGGTGGTGGTACCTGGGGTCAATAACTAAAATCCGCCGGCATAGTTTAGATGTTTCTCTCAAACATTTGGCAATCCATCGCCGCTCAGAGTTTATTTTTATAAAACCCAGGATTTTCACTTCATCCATTAATTTTCATCCCTCCCATGCGCTGCCGAAATTATGCTGAAAAAATTTTTTGCTTTAATGCGGATAAAACCGGGGATAAACCGGCGGTTTCTATTCCCCGGCTGCAGTGCCTGCCGGCCAGCCCCAGCTGTAAACCGGCCAGCTGAAGAAACTGCTGCGGCTGCGGCCGCTGTTTTAAAAATTCCAGGCATTTAATTATAAAAACCTGCGCCGCATCATATTGTTCCAGCCTGACAAAGGCGTCGGCCAGCAAAAAACTTTCCCTGAAACAGGTGGGCATGTTTTTAGCTTTAATTTTTTCCAAGCACCCGGCGGCACCGTACTTATTAACTAAAACTCTGCAGTAAGGTAGAATTACCGAACCCAGTCCCTCTTTTTTATCAATATAGCCGGCCAGCAGTGTTTCTGCCTGCTCCGGTAAATTCATTTTTTCCAGGCAGCCGGCCAGGGCGGCGGCAGTGCGAAATGTCCCGATGCCGTGGGGAAAAGTATAACGATACCAGGGAGGATCCCCCATGGCCAGGGCGGTTTCCCATGTTTTCCGGGCCTGCTGCAGCAGGTTTTGCTGAAACTCCATCACGCCCTGCAGATACCAAAGACCGGTAAAATCGGGGAAAAGCCGCTGTCCCCTCTGCAGCACTTCCAATCCCTGCCGGTACTGTTTTAATTCCAAATGACACACCGCAGCTTTAAAGTACAGATCAGATAAAGCCTCACCATCCTTTAACCGGTCCAGCGCTTTATTATACTGCTCCAGGGCACCCCTGTAATCGCCCTGCTGGAAAAGCTCCGTTCCCAGGGCATAAAGGGTATAGGCACCGGGGTGTTCCTGCAGTTGGAAATTAAGTATCGTTATATTCCTGCGGTTTTTCCTGGCCACCACCGGCTTCTGCAAATATCCCCGGTGATCAATATGAATTTCTGCCGGTAAAATGCTGTCCGCTCCGCAGTGAGTGATTATTGATTGAGCAATTTCCTCGTGCAGGCGGCCCTGAAATTTAAATTCCGGTTTATTTCTAAATAACCGGCACACGGCATCAATAACATAGTCATCGTCATCAGCGGGGCTAAAATAATTTACCACTTTCAAATAAAACCCCTGGCAGTTTTGTGCCCCGGCAACGGTTTCACGCAGCAGAGAGTGCTCTTCAATCCTCAATTCTTCATCGGCATCCAGCACCAAAATCCAGCGGCCGGTGGCCAGGCTTAAAGAAAAGTTTCTGGCGGCAGAAAAATTACCATCCCAGGGAAAGTCATACACCAGAGCCCCGTATGACCGGGCCACCCGGGCGGTATTATCCACCGAACCGGTATCCACAATGATAATTTCATCAACCAGGTTATGTACACTGTTTAAGCACCGGGCCAAATTTTTCTCTTCGTTGCACACAATCATACACAGGCTGATACCGGAAGGGGCAGTCTTCTTTTTACTGTCAGCGGCAATTAAAGCCTTGATCTGCCTAATGGCATTTTGAGCCTTATAAGAACCGACACCATTCTCCGATACATAGCATGACGGCGGTTCTCCCAATTCCAAGCACTTCTGGTACAGCTGCAGCGCTTCCGGGTACATGGCTTTACGGTAATAAAGTACAGCCTTCAAAAACCACAAATCAGTATAATCGGGGTATAAATCCAGATATTTATCTATAGACTCCAATGCCGCCCGGTATTCATTTAACAAAATCAAGGTTTGAATTTTTTTCTTGCCCAGCAGGTGGTTGTAACTGATTTCAGGGGGAGTAAGGGATTCCGCCTGCCGGAAGTAATGAAGCGCTTTTTCCAATTCACCTATTCTAATGTACTCGCTGCCCAGGTTGTATAAGAGGAAACCGTCAATCTCTCCTTTATCATACTGCTTTTGTAAAATGGTGAGGTTCCTTTTAATTTTATCCTGCCGGTTAACAAGTTTACCCTGGTAGCCGTAATGTTTTATTTTTATGTCCAGATTAGCCATCCGGGCACCGGGATTGTTTGCAAATATCGATTGTATAATCTGCTCATGAATGGCCCCTTTAAACCGATGCCGGGGGTGATTTCTAAACAGCCGCAGAGCCGGCTGCCTGACAATGCTGCCATCGTCATTGACATTTATAATCTGCAGAAAGTAACCGTCAAACCGGCTGTCCCCGAGGTTTCTCAAATACTGCCGGTTACCCGGCAGCACTTCCTCGTCGGCATCCAAAAATAATATCCAATCGCCGCCGGCATGTTCCAAGCCGGTATTGCGGGCCCGGCTAAAATTATCCCGCCATGGTTCCTCAATTACCCTGGCTCCAAAGCCTTTAGCAATTTCCACCGTACTGTCGGTGGAACCGGTATCAACAATGACTATTTCATCAACGTAATCCCTGATACTGTTCAAACACCTGGCCAGGTTGTGCTGTTCATTTTTTACTATCATGCATAAACTTACTGCTCCTTTTTTCAATGCTCTCCCCTCGCACTGTCAAATTCCAATTGACATTCCTTTACTTTATTAAACGCCTCCTTTAATGCCCGGTTATCCGGGAAACAGGCCAGTGCCCGGAGCAGTGTTTCACAGCTCTGCTGCAGCGAAATTTGTACCAGCTTTTCATAATACTGCAGCCTGTGGGGCTCCAATTTAACAGCCTGGTGCAAAAATTGCTCCGCTTCCCACAAAACTTGACGCTCATAGCAGATACACCCCAGCATATAGTACATATCCGGATGGCTGATGCCCTTTTCCAGTGCCTGAAGCAGATATTCAAAGGCCTCCATGGGGTGACCACCGTTAAACAAAGCCCTGCCCAGGCGGCAGCATATTTCCCCCTCGCTTTGCTCACCCAGCAGAGCGGCCGCAGACCTGGCCAGGGATATATTGTTAGATTTTAATAATTTTACCAGCAGCATTTCCAATGCTGCGGCGTCCAGATCACCGGCCGGCCGCTCATCATCATCATAAACAACCTTTTGGTTAAAGGTCCTTAACACTTTATACAGCGGGTAATCCACATCTTTTATCCGCTCTATTAACCAGGCAGCATTCTTCGCCGGAGTTACGGCCCAACTGCAAACACAGCTTTCCAGTACCGCTTCCTTAAAAAGCGGGCTGCCAGGGGCAATTTCCAAAAACTGCGCTTTGGCCTCTTCCCACCGCCCCAGCTGTACCAGGCATTTGGCCTTTAAAACGGTAACCTGGTCAGTTTTTACTTCTCCCCGGGCAATAAATTCATTCAGATAAATCAAACACCCCTGGTAATCGGCCACCGAATACAACAAATCCGCCAATCGTATTAACTGCACCGAGCTGTTTACTTTAATGTGTTTCTGAATATAAGCTCTCACCTGCAGCGGGTCTTTAAGCACCTTCTTCAGCGCACTCCCCAATTCTATTAACGTATCCTGCTGCCCCGGGCAGGCCTGGTAGGCCTTTTGATAATAACTCACCGCCAGCCGGTACTGCCCGCATTTTTCCATTAACTGTCCCAATTTACGCAGCGGTAAGTAACTGCCAACTCCCGCGGTGGATACATATGCCGCCGGTGCTTCACCCAGTTCCAGGCACTTTAAATAAGCATCCTGGGCTCTGGTGAGCTGGGTTGTTTTTTCCAATGACTGGCCCTTCAGGTAG
The DNA here is from genome assembly GCF_016907915.1 of Desulforadius tongensis. Classification (GTDB taxonomy): domain Bacteria; phylum Bacillota; class Desulfotomaculia; order Desulfotomaculales; family Desulfohalotomaculaceae; genus Desulforadius; species Desulforadius tongensis. Next base: position 93,073 of record NZ_JAFBCW010000005.1, on the reverse strand, counting down.
TAAAGGTCCGTATAGGCCGGGAAGTGCTGGATGCCCTCTTCCGCAATATCCAGCGCCTGCCGGGGCTGATTATTTCTTAACAGGCAAATGGCATAGTTCCGGTATACGGTGGGGGCGTAGCCGGCCTTTAAATCCAGGCTTTCCAGCACCTTTTGAAACTCAGCCAGTGATGCTTCCAGGTCATCTCTTTCAAATAGGGCAACAGCCAGGTTGTAGCGTAAAAAATTATCCTGCGGGTTTTCAGCCACCTGTTTTTGCAGAATATCCAAATTCCGGCCGGTTTTGTTCTTTTCTTTAATAGCGTTGGGCCTGTAACCATGGTGAAAAATTTGAATACCGGCGCTGAGCAGCTTGGCTGACGGTTTGCTGGCTAAAATGGAAGGAATTATTTGCTCGTGAACGGCTCCCTGAAAACGATAAGCGGGATTATTCCTGAACAGCCGCAGGTTAGAATGCCTCAGCAGCTGGCCGCCGGGCTGATCGGAAGTGGAATTGATAATATTGAAGTAATATCCCTCCACCCCCGATCGGCTTAATAAACTGTAAAAATGCTCCCTGTCATCTACCATCAATTCTTCATCCGCATCCAGGTATATAATCCAATCGCCGGTGGCCTGTTCAAGGGAATAGTTCCTGGCAGCACTGAAATCGTTAACCCACCGGAAATTAAATACCCGGGCCTTAAATCGCCTGGCTATTTCCGGGGTGCCGTCGGTTGAACCGGTATCCACCACAATAATTTCATCTACTAAATTCTCTACACTGCTTAAACAGCGGGCTAAATTTTCTGCCTCATTTTTTACAATCATACAAAGACTGACGGTATAATTTGCACTCATATTCATCCTCCCCGTAACATCCCTGCGGTTATCATATGCTGCAGCAAAATTACATGTTATTAATTAACCGGCGGGAAAAGCCAAAACAGGTTGTTGTTTTAGTAACAACACATTTATGGTGGGAATAAAATAAAGTCAAAATAATTACCGGGATCACCGGGGGATGATAAGCCTTGAAATATACCAAAATTGTTGCCGAGGTTGTATCAGAAATAAAAAGACAATTAAATATGCAGATAAGCTGCTATCCCTGCTGCCGGCCGGCTGCTGCCGGGGAAAAATGCCATGTAATACTGGATAACTTCAAGCTGGTACGGCACAGAAAGAGGGCCAAAATTTATTTCAATTACTATATATCTGTGGAATACCGGTTTAAAAAAGGCTATGACTACTGCCATACCTCCGGCTGCCAAGAAATAGAAGTGCCCCCTGACATCCGGTTGTGCCCCTGCAGCCACACATTAACCTACACCACAGCCTGTAAAGATTTGATGGTGATAAATCAAAGAAAAATTCAATTATCAATAACCATTAATTTTACAATTTTGACCTGCCGGCCCCAAATTATTACTGTCAGGCAGCAGATAACAAGGGAGTAAAGCATACTCCCTTGTTTAATTAGCTGGTTTGTGTTTGAAAAAATATATCCAAGGTGGTTTGCTGCCCGGCAGTGGTAGCCTTGTAAGCAAGGCGGGTATAACGCATAAAGGTTTTAGCCACAAAAGTATCGGTGGCCCCGGCACTAATGGTTCTGGCAGTTACATCTGTAAAGAAGGTGTTTTGATCAGCGCTGACGTCCAGCCTTACATCGGCAGAATTAGTACCCTTATTATAAACAAAGAAGGTATATACCTGCTGGGTAGCTGTATCTACATAACTGAGGGGGGTAAAAGAGTCACCGGTTTGTACATTGGTGAAATTAGCTTCGCTAAAATCCGGGGTGGTAATTGCGGTAATCGGTTCAGAAATACTGGCTATTTCCAGACGCCCGTCAGCATCGGTTTTAATTACCACGTTGTTGCTGCCGTCATTACCGTAAATGAGGATCGAGTCTGAAGCTTCGCTCAAGTCACGAATATCCAGGTCAGTGGCAGTAACGGTTACGGAGTCCGAAATGCTGCGGATTTCCAACCGTCCCTCATTATCCGCCCTCACTGCAACGTTGTCGGTTCCGTCATTGGCAAAAATTTGAATAGAATCAGAGACTTCGGTCAAACTGCGAATATCCAGATCGGTGGCCGTAACAGTTATAGAATCTGAAATGCTGCGAATTTCCAATCTGCCATCGGAGTCTGTAGCAACAGCCTTTTTTCAGAACCAAAAACCTTCGCCCTTAAACTATCGGGATCAAAATTAAAAACCGCGTTGTTGGGCATCTTAAAATCACTCCTTAATTTTTTAAATTAACATATGTTGCCAACTGAAAAAATGTGCTAAACTTTCCTCCCCTGCAGCCAAATCTTTATTTTTCCCATACCGGTTTCTCCCGCTGCCAGGTAAAATTTAACCCTGCTGAAACGGGTAAAATAGCGGTTTACAAAAATACCGGCCTGGTCGGGGGACAATTCATATTCCGGTTCTTCATCTATAAAAACACTGCCGTCCGGACTGTTCTGCAGCTTAATTAACACCTTTTCCGTGCCCACATTTTTTATCACCAAACTAAAAGCGGAGTAACACCACACCTCATGCACAGCACTGAATTTTTCATCCCTGCTCACTGTATATTCCTGAACAATGTTATTGGTTTGACAGGCTGAACAATGTGCTTTTCCGACTTTAACTGTTAAAACGGGGTGCAAAGAACTGTCTATACCGTCGGCACTGCAGAACACCGCTGCCCCCATTGTGCAGTGCCCCGGCAGCAGCGCCAGGCCGTTGTTCTTTATTTTCTCTGTATGCCAGTATTTCACTATTTTTGTAACATCTGCAGTAACAGGATGCCGGTATGAGCTGATTTTAACCCCCTGCCCCACTCCCGGTATAAGTTCCGGTTTATTGTTATAAGCTGTTTCACAATCATTAAAAGGCTCGGCCAGCATTTTAATTAACAATGACTTTAGCGGGGTACTTATAAAGGGCGGCTCATCAAAGTGAAGTTTAAGCCGGGCAGATACAACTTTCATCTCCCGGGGCAGGGGGGAAAGATCAAAGTAAATATAAGATATCAATTTACAATATCTACCTGTTCCCACAACCAGTTTGGGTGCGCGGCACAGTGCCAAGCGGGGGGCGGCACTGGCTACAAAGGTATCTTTTTGCGCTTTGATGATAAATTTTTTCATAAAACGTACCCCTCTGTATTTTTATTTAACGGTTTATCAATTAACCAGCTGATATATTTTATGCCCCGCTGCCCCACCGCGTACCATCTTTGGCAAAAAATGGCAAAAATAAATGAATCCTAAATATAAGAACCCCGCTTCTTTCTGCAGGGTTCTTTATCATTATCCAACATTACGATGATAAATCCTCGGCCTTAAAACGGGCCGCTGTAGAGGTCTTACCGGTTCCGGAACCGGCGGTTGGCTTCCCGGTGCCGGTGCCGTTTCCAGCGGCAGTGTTTTTACCGGCTTTGCTTCTGTCTCCGCTTCTTCCTGCCTGGCGGCCTTTTTAGCCCGGTGCTCCTTGACTAAACTGGCTACCCCCACCGAAGCCAAGCCAAGCATTAAAGCACCCCCGCCGGCCAGTAAAACAGCGGACAGAGTACCCATGGACTTTGTTTTCAATACCGTTTCCGGGCGCTGTTCCCATTTTTCATCTTCCAAGCCATCAAAAACTGTTTCCAATTCCTGTTCCCGTTCTTTTTCTTCGTTAAACTGATCAATAACTAAATCCCATTCCCTTTTACCATGGTTTATATACCAGTCCTTATGATCCTTCTGCACGGGCAGGTCTATATCTTCTACCATATGGTCCCCAGGGCAGTTATCTGCAGCTGCCAGGTCATCCAGTACCTTTGATATCTGCCCCAGCATTTTGTAATGGTCGCGGTCTTTTCCTGCCGTACTTCTCATTTCCATACAGCTTTTTTGCCCAGCGGCGGTACTCTTTTCATCGATAACAAGATCATCACCGGCACCGTCAAAATCTAATTCTTCAACATCCAGCTCGCTAAAATCCAGCTCTTCTAAGCCCTCTTGGGCAAATTTCTTGTATTCTTTCACTGCCATCTCCTCCAAACCATTAGCGATTATCACCTCAAAAATCATTAACTTACAACTATATAAAATACCTGTTCTTACAGAATATTTTCCAGGGTGGTTAATAGTGACAAAAACACGTTAAAACAGCATTATAAAATTTATGGAAAAAAAAGAAGAAGCAGTTACCTCTAAGGCAGCTGCTTCTTCTTTAATCTATATTGGGGGAGGTTGTGACTATTTAATATTATTAATAATGGCTTCCGCCATTTCACCGGTTGAGGCTGTACCTCCCAGGTCACCGGTTAAATACTTCCCTTCTTTTAACACCCTTTCCACCGCTGCAGATATTCGTTCTGCTGCCCGGTGTTCTCCCAGGTACTGCAGCATCATTACCCCGGACAGTACAGCAGCCAGGGGGTTGGCCTTATTCTGCCCGGCCAAATCCGGCGCGCTGCCATGAACAGGCTCAAACAGCGCACAACCGTCACCGATATTGGCACCGGGAGCCACACCCAGGCCGCCTATTAAACCGGCACATAAATCAGAAATAATGTCACCGTACAGGTTGGGCATTACCATGACGTCGTAACGGTTAGGATCCTGCACCAGTTTCATGCTCAGGGCATCAACTATTACATCTTCAAATTCTATGCCCGGGTATTCCTCAGCCACCTGCCGGGCAGTTTCTAAAAATAACCCGTCACTTAATTTCATTATGTTGGCTTTGTGCACCACCGTAACTTTTTTCCTGTTATTTTTTACGGCATATTGAAAGGCAAAACGAACAATCCGCTCTGACGCTTCCCGGGTAATGATTTTAATGCTTTCGGCAGCATCCCTGCCCACCATGTGCTCTACCCCGGCATACAAATCTTCGGTATTTTCTCTTACCACCACCAGGTCCACATGGGAATAACGGGTTATTATGCCGGGCAGCGACCGGGCCGGTCTCAGGTTGGCATATAAATTTAGTTCTTTCCGCAGCGTTACATTGACACTGCGAAACCCCTTACCCACCGGGGTTGTTAAAGGACCCTTTAACGCCACTTTATTTTTTTTAATCGATTCTATTACATACCGCGGCAGGGGCGTGCCGTATCGCTCAATCATCGCCGCCCCCGCTTCCACCACTTCCCAGTTTATGTTAACCCCCGAGGCATCTATTACCCTGCGGGCAGCCGTTGTTATTTCCGGGCCAATGCCGTCACCGGGAATCAACGTCACATTATGCAAAATATTACCTCCCAGCTACCCAATATTAAAATCCCCGTACTTTCTAAAATGTGCTGCCAGGCCGCCATCGTTTAATATTTTTATCATTACCGGCGGCAGCGGTTTGGCCTTTATTTCAATACCCCTGGTAATATTTTTAACAATACCCGCCCTTAAATCTATCTCCAGCCGGTCACCGGGGTTTATTTGGTCTGTATCGCACTCCACCACCGGCAGACCGGTGTTAATGGCATTGCGGTAAAAAATCCGGGCAAAGGATTTTGCCAGCACCGCAGATATACCGGCATTTTTTATGGCCAGCGGAGCCTGTTCCCGGGAAGAACCGCAGCCAAAGTTTCTGCCCGCCACTATAAAGTCACCGGAAGTGATTTTAGAGTAAAAATCCGGGTCTAAATCTTCCATTACATGTTTGGCCAGTTCCTTCATATCCAGGGTTTTAAATTTATATTTGCCCGATATAATGTAATCGGTATTGATGTCATCTTGAGTAAATTTATGAGCTTTACCTGAAAGGTTCATCATTTCACCCGCCCTGAAAAATGTTGTTTTACGATTAAATTATACCTCCCTGGGGTCGGCAATCTCCCCGGCCAGGGCGGAAGCCGCCACTGTGGCCGGAGAAGCCAGGTAAATTTGGGCGCTGCTGTTGCCCATGCGGCCCTTGAAGTTCCTGTTGGCGGTGGATATTACATTTTCCCCGTCGGAGGGAATGCCGTTGTGGGTGCCCACGCAGGGGCCGCAGCCCGGGGTAACCACCGCAGCACCGGATTCCACCAGTGTTTGAATAATGCCCTGATTCATGGCTTCAATGTAGATTCTCTTTGACGCAGGAGCTACAATGAGCCTTACTTTAGGATTAATTTTCTTACCCTTAAGGATAGAAGCAGCAATTTTTAAATCTTCCAATCTGCCGTTGGTACAGGTTCCAATCACCGCCTGCTGGATTGGAGTTCCCGCCACGCTGCCAACACTGGTTACATTATCCACCCGGTGGGGCATGGCCACCTGGGGTTCTAAGTTAGAAACATCATATTCCTTGATGTCAGCGTATACCGCATCGGAATCCGGTGCCACCGGGGTAAATTTTTCGTTGGTAAAATTAGCCAGCCACTGCAGTGTTTTTTCATCCGCTTCCATCAGCCCCGCCTTGGCCCCCATTTCAATGGCCATGTTGGCCATGGTCATCCTGCCTTCCACCGACAGTGCCTTTACCGCTTCACCGGTATATTCAGCCGCCTTATAAGTGGCCCCGTCGGCAGTTACATTCCCTATCAGGTAAAGAATCAAGTCTTTGGCATACACCCGGTAAGGCAGTTCACCATGACAAACAAATTTAATCGTTTCCGGCACTTTAAACCACATTTTACCGGAAATCATCGCCCCGGCCAGGTCGGTGGAACCCACCCCGGTGGAAAAGGCGTTTAACGCCCCGTAGGTACAGGTGTGGGAATCCGCTCCCACTACTAATTTTCCCGGTCCCACTTTACCGCTTTCCGGCATCAGCTGGTGACAAACACCTTCACCGATGTCGTATAACTTAATATTTTTTTCCCAGGCAAATTCCCTCATTAGTTTATGCAGTGCCGAAACCCCTTCGTTGGGACTGGGGGCACTGTGATCAATCACCATGGCCACCTTTTCCGGGTTGAAGACCCTTTCACCGCCCATGTCGTTAAAAGCCCGGATGGCCAGCGGAGATGTGCCATCCTGCCCCATTACCAAGTCCACTTCGGCCACCACAATATCCCCGGCCCTGGCAGTTTGACCGCTGTGGCTGGAAAGTATCTTTTCAATGATTGTCTGACCCAATTTAATCCCTCTTTCCGTGATGAATGTAATGCTGACCGTGAGGATAGCCGTAGTAATCTTCGTAAATATACATTAATTCTTTATCGAACAGCACACGTTTTAAAGCCACTGCCGCCGCCCGCACCTTGGGCAGCAGCTCCTCTGCCTGGTGCCGGCTGAGGGTAATTCCGTATTCTGCAAACTTGGCCCGCAGTGCCGCCGTACCGGAATGCTTACCGATCACAATCTGCCGTTCCAAGCCCACTTCTTCCGGCTGGAAGGCCTCATATGTTTTGGGGTTCTTCAGTGCCCCGTCGGCATGAATACCCGATTCGTGAGCAAACATGTTGCTGCCCACAATAGCCTTCCAGGCCGGCAGTTCTCTTCCTGAAGCCCGGGAAACATATTCGGCCACCTCCACAAACATGTCGGTCTTAAAGCCCAAATCAATTTTATAAAGGTGTTTTAACGCCATTACCACTTCCTCCAGGGCAGCGTTACCGGCCCGCTCACCCAAACCCAGCACGGTAACTCCCACGTAATTGGCGCCGGCCTTCACCCCGGCCAAAGCGTTGGCGGTGGCCATACCAAAATCATTGTGGGTGTGCATTTCAATCTCAATATCCACCGCCTCGCGGATCCTGGATATATACTCATAAGTGGTAAAGGGATCCAGTACCCCCACCGTATCGCAGTAACGCAGCCGGTCCGCCCCGGCTTCCTTGGCCGCCTTGGCATACTCTATCAAAAAATTAATATCGCTGCGGGAGGCATCCTCAGCATTTGTGGAAACGTAAAGCCCGTTCTTCTTAGCAAATTCCACCGCCCGAACCATATTCTCAATTACCCATTCCCTGGATTTGCCCAGTTTATATTTTATATGTATGTCAGAGGTGGATATGGAAATGGCCACTGCATCCACCCCGCACTCCAGGGAAGCTTCAATATCCCTAATAACCGGGCGATTCCAGCCCATAATACTGGCCTTTAATCCCGCTGAACAGATAGCTTTAATAGCATCCTGCTCGTCTCCTTCCATTATCGGGATGCCCGCTTCAATTTGATCCACCCCTAGCTCATCCAGCAGCTTAGCAATACGTACCTTTTCCCGGTTGGCAAAAACAACACCGGCGGTCTGCTCACCATCCCGCAGGGTAGTATCCACTATGTAAATTTTCCTTTTTTCCATAAAAAAGCACCTCCCAGTTTAAAATATATTATCACAACCAGCTAATTAATAAAAGTAAACTAGCATTTTTATACTGTATACATTGATATTTTATTATATTCACTTGTTTTGATTAATTAAATGTTAATTATTTGACATGTCTTTTTATTTTACTTTATTACACCTGTACAAATTTTTGTAGTAAAAAAAGTGTACAACTGTCCAATTGTTTAACCATAAACATGTCAAAAAACTGATTCATTAGGTTAATCTCTCCGTTGATACGGTGAAAATAATCTAGTGTTTAACCTGCAAATTAAACCAGTTCACAATCTGTAAAATAGATTTTGCATACTATTTCGGGTTTTAATCAGCAACTTCTGCCAATTAACACAATCTTTTGGCTGCAAAAACAAAGTTCGGCTGCGTTATGCAGCCCTGTGCAGGGTTACCAGCGGGGCCAAAAAACAGCAAATAAAGCAGCGATGCCCAGGGCGGTCCACAAACCCGCTTGAGAACTTACCCCCATCCATTTAACACCCGCTGCCACAACTGCAATTAAACTTAAATACGCCAAATAAATAAATAATTGTTTTTTGAAACCTTTTAACATTATTAATACCCCCAACAACAAAATTGGGACAGAGCAATCTGTCCCCTGTAAACTAATTTAATGCACGCCGGCCGCACGAACATCTTCCTTAATATAATCATCAGTGAATCCCAATTCTTCCGGAGCATGCAGCGCCAGCATTTTATCGTTTATGTTAAACGGAACTTTATTATCTATTAAAGACACCACAACTATTACCGCCAAGGCAAAGGGAACCGCCCATATTGCCGGCTGTTCAGCCAATGTACGGGCAACCGGGTGCAGGGCATACCATTCGGCTAAAAAAGGCAGTACCTTCCGGTCGGCCAGCATGGTAGAAACTATTGCCAATAAAGCCACCGAACCGCCTAAAAACATACCCATACCGGCCCCCAAGGCAGTGGTGCGCCGCCACCACACACTGACAATAAGCATCGGGAAATAAGAAGCAGCAGCTATGGCAAAGGCCCAGCCCACCATCATATTGATGTCAAAACTCTCTACCATTGTTCCTAACAGAACCGCTGTACCACCGGCACCGATTGCCGCATATCTAAACGATTTTACCTTCTGGCTTGAATTGGCCCTTGGGTTAATCATTTTACCGTAGACATCGTGGGCTAAAGCACCACTTAAAGATACCAGCAATCCTGAAAATGTGGTCATAAAACCGGCGAAGGCTCCGGCAGCAGTGAATCCAGCTAACACCGAACCCAAGTAAGGCACCATATCATTTAATAAATTGGGAAGCACCAGCACAACTGAATCGGTGGAATAAGAACCATTTGCCACTGCATAAAGCTGTGGCGAAAGCAGCCTTCCCAACGCCCCAAATATGGGCGGGAAGAAATAAAATGCACCTAACAAAACTATCACCCAAAAAGCAGTCTTTTTAGCACTCTTACCATCAGGGTTTGTGTAGAACCTTACCAGCACATGGGGCAAACCGGCTGTTCCGCATAAAATGGCAATAATTAAAGAATAGGTATACAGCAATGGATAACCATACTTGGCTGTAAAGGGGCCAAAGGGCTTAATCCAGCTTTCATCTGCCGGGGCATTGGGAACCACCTGGCCCTTGGAATATAACACCGTCACATTTTCAGAACCACGCAGTGGATAAACGGTTAACTTTACCGGTAATTTTTGTACCGGCATAACTGTAAATTTTGTCCCGGCCGGAAACTGCAGCATTTGCACCTCTTTACCGGCCACTTCCCGGATTATCATTTTCCCGGGCCGATCCGTTTTTAAACTCTTTGCTGCATGTTCAACAATAACAGCCGCTCCATTAGTAAAGGTTGCAGTGGTTTTCTGAAAAAATTTAATTTCACCGGCCCCGTTATAAGTTATCATTTGGTCCTGTTGAAATCTGGGCCTTTGCTGGCTGTTCTCACCTTCGGAATGGAACTGGGACATGGCGCTGCCGTATCCACCCACAAAATACAACAAAAATACTACCGGTAGAGATATGGCTACAAGCTTAACCCAATACTGAAAGGCCTGCACAAAGGTAATACCTTTCATCCCACCCATGAACACATTAAGTGTAACCACTGCTCCCACCAGTACAACCCCCACCCAGTATGGAGTGTGCAGAATGTTCACCAGCGCCACACCCGCCCCCTTCATCTGGGGCATGGTGTAAAAGAAACCGATGGCCAGAACAAATAGTACCGCTATTTTACGAAACAGCGGGCTGTTAAAGCGCCCTTCAGCAAAATCAGGAATGGTATAGGCACCAAATCTCCTCAAAGGGCTGGCAATAAAGAAAAGTAAGAACAAGTAGCCCGTGGCGTACAGTACAGGATACCACAACACATCATAACCATATTTCATTACCATACCGGCAATACCCATAAAGGAAGCTGCACTGAGATATTCGCCGGATATTGCTGCAGAATTTAAAGGAACATTAACAGAACGGGAAGCCACATAAACATCAGACGCGCTTTTGACGCTCTTCTGAACGTAAACACCCAGTATAACTGTAACCGCAGTGAGAGCTGTTACAAATAACAGCGGAATCCAGGCAATAGTCAATATTAACACCACCCTTTTTAAATTCTTCAGTTAACCGTTTTTCCACAGCAATGGATTTTGTAACATAGATCCAGGCGATTAACCATGTTAAGGGATAAAACAACACTGCCAAGAAAAGCCAGTGAAGAGGAAAACCAAGTAACCGTACATTTACAATTTGCGGGTATAAGTAACAAAGCAGCGGTATACCGAACAAAATTACCACAAAGGCCGCAAACAATTTAATACTTAGTCTTAATTGTGCAGACATCAATTTGTTTAATAGTTGTTCTTTGGGTGTACTTGCACTCAACGACACGATAAACCCTCCCCTATTATTTTGGTAATCTAATTTTATTGTTTAGCCTGATTATAGTCAGCAAAATTGCTGGGAAATGAAAAAAAACGCCGTTTATACATTGAATTTTTAAATTAAATGGTATTATATGTGTAATATATAAACAGCCTTAACGGTTATAAATGATGTTTAAAAAGTTATGTACATAAGCCACTGCTGAAATTGATAAAAAAACGCGCTTAAACGGTCGAAAAATAAGCTTAAACGGTAAAAAGGGCATAATTGATTAAAAAACCTTAAAAAAATAGAGCAGCCTTCCTTACAAAGGCTGCTCTATTTTTACTCTAAAATCGCCTTAACCGCCACGGGAGTGTTATTCCATACTTCCGGGCCGAAATCCTTCAACAACCGCTGCTTAATTATTTCTTTTTGGGTGCTCGTTAGCTCCGGTTCTTTATCCCTTCTGCCTATCTCCACCACTTTTTCCCCGCTGTGGTGTTTGGGCTGATCCCCCAGCCGCCGCCGGGGAAAGGTCAGCTCTTCATTTACCCGGCCGTCCAGGTCGAAGTAAACGTAAAACAGGCGTAAAGAACGTATATACAGCGGGGTTTTATCCTGCCGTATAAAGGTCAGCTCCAGCGCCACCGCTTTTTTACCCGCCAGTTCATGAAATAAACGCCCGTCCTGCAGGGCATTAACCGCCAACCTTTTTATTTTATTCCCTGAAACCAGGTACATACGCAGGTTAACTTTTTCGTCCTTACCCCCGACTCGGCCGGTGAAACTGCCGGGCACCAGATCCCCGATACCGGCATTGTCACCTTGAAGCAGCTCTTTTCCCACCCGGCTGATGACAATTACATCGGTATCGGTGAGTATGGACACGTGCCCTTCCCGCAGATCAAACAGCACATCCCCCAAAAGGGGCACCACCAGGCCATCTTCCACCTTTCTCCTGTTCACCCGGGTACTGCCCACCAGGGCCAAAATCTCCACCACCCCGTCACAATCAACACAGTATGATGACGGGGCCCGGCAGTTTTCGCAGGCATCTATTTCATCAAATATAAAGTCTTCCAGTTTAAATACCTTGGAATAAACATCGCCGTCACTGGATACCTGAATTACTCTGATATTGCGTTCTCTCCATTCTCCCGCCAAAACATTAAACAAAATATCCCTAGAAGCTGTAATCATGCTTTCCTCCAGCAATTAAAAACCTGCCACCGGTTGACAAAGATATGCTGCTTTTTTAAAACCGGCACCATTACTGCAGTTTCTCACTGAGCAGTTTATTTACCAGGGCCGGGTTCGCTTTCCCTTTGGTGGCTTTCATTGTTTGTCCCACTAAAAAGCCCATAGCCTTTTTCTTACCGCTGCGGTAATCTTCCACTGATTTGGGGTTGTTGGCAATAACCTCATCGATAATGCGGGAAAGCTCGCCCTCATCGGATATTTGTACCAGCCCTTTTTCTTCCACTATTTCCGCCGGGGCTTTACCGGTTTCCACCATATCCTCCAGTACCGATTTGGCAATCTTACCGCTAATGGTACCTTTATCTATCAGCTTTAACAGTTCCGCCAGCTGGGCAGGGGATACTTTGCAGCTTGTTATTTCCACCTGGTTGGCATTGAGCAGGCGGGAGAAATCCCCCATCATCCAGTTGCTCACTGTTTTGGGTTGGGGGTATCCTTCCAGCACTTCTTCGAAATAATCAGCCATTTCTTTGGTCAGTGTGAGCACCATGGCGTCATACTCCGGCAGGCCGTACTGCTCAACATAGCGCCTCTTGCGGGCATCCGGCAGTTCCGGCAGGCTTTCTCTAATTTCTTCCACCCATTCCGGGTCCATTACCACCGGCACCAGGTCTGGATCCGGGAAGTAGCGGTAATCGTGAGCCTCTTCCTTGCTGCGCATGGAAACGGTAACTCCTTTGGCTTCATCCCAGGTGCGGGTTTCCTGGATAATCCTGCCGCCGTCTTCCAGCACCTCTATTTGACGCTGCATCTCGTATTCCAGGGCCTTCTGCAGTGCTTTGAAGGAATTCATATTTTTAATTTCTGTTTTAGTACCAAATTCAGTGCTGCCCACCGGCCGCACTGAAATGTTGGCATCACAGCGCAGTGATCCCTCCTGCATTTTGCAGTCAGATACGCCGGTGTACTGGATAATGGCTTTTAACTTTTCCAGGTAGGCCTTAGCCTCTTCCGGGGAACGCATATCCGGTTCCGATACAATTTCAATCAGCGGCACGCCGGTACGGTTGTAATCCACCAGGGAGTACGGCGTGGTCATAATGGTTCCCTGGTGCACCAGTTTACCGGCATCCTCTTCCATATGCAGGCGGGTAATGCCAATACGCTTAGTTCTGCCATCTACCTCAATATCTAAATAACCATGCTCGGCAATGGGCAGGTCGTATTGAGAAATCTGGTAGTTTTTAGGCAGATCGGGGTAATAATAATTTTTACGGTCAAATTTTGAGAAGGGAGCAATTTTGCAGTTCAGCGCCAACCCCGCTTTAACCGCGTACTCCAGCACTTTCTTATTTAATACCGGCAGTACACCGGGTAATCCCAAACACACCGGGCAGACATGGGTGTTGGGGTCACCACCGAATTCAGTGGATGAATGGCAAAAGATTTTTGTATTTGTTTTCAGCTCCACGTGCACTTCTAAACCAATAACCGCTTCCCACTGGGCCACGTTAAGAACCTCCTTTAAAAAGCCGGGCACTGCCGGTTAAATTCTGTATTTTGCTCAAAGGTATATGCTGCACGCAGCAGTGTACCTTCGCTGAAAGGTTTACCCATCAGCTGCAATCCTGCCGGCAGGCCGTCAACAAAACCACAGGGAATGCTGATACCGGGAATGCCGGCCAGGTTTACTGACAGTGTAAAGATGTCCTGCAGGTACATCTGTACAGGGTCAGCTGTGTTTTCACCAACCTTAAAGGCCGGACCGGGTGTGGTGGGTGACAGCAGCAGGTCGTACTTCTCAAAGGCTTTATCAAAGTCCTGTTTAATCAATGTACGCACCTTTAATGCTTTATTATAGTAGGCATCGTAATATCCCGCAGACAGGGCGTATGTACCGAGCATTATTCTGCGCTTCACCTCGTCCCCAAAGCCCTCACTGCGGCTCTTCATGAACATTTCTAATACGTTATCGGCTTCCACATTGCGGTACCCGTAGCGAACGCCGTCATAACGGGCCAGGTTTGAGCTGGCTTCAGCCGGTGCAATCAGGTAATAGGCCGCTAATGCATACTCCGTGTGGGGCAGGCTGGTTTCTTCCACCACTGCACCCAAATTGGAAAAGGTAACAATGGCCTCTTCAATTACCCTGCGCATTTTGGGATCCAGTCCTTCGGCCATATATTCCTTGGGCACCCCTATTTTTAAACCCCGAACATCATTCTGCAGGTATTGGGTATAATCGGGATGCTGGTATTTAACCGAAGTTGAATCCAGCGGGTCATGGCCGCAGATGGCGTCCAGCACCAGGGCGCAGTCGGTAACATCTTTGGTAAAGGGACCGATTTGATCCAGTGATGAAGCAAAGGCCACCAAACCATAACGGGATACCGCACCGTAGGTGGGTTTCATACCCACCACTCCGCAAAAAGCCGCCGGCTGCCTGATGGAACCACCGGTGTCAGATCCCAGGGCCACTATACACTCACCCGCTGCCACCGCCGCCGCCGAACCGCCGCTGGAACCGCCGGGCACTCTTTCTGTATCCCAGGGATTCCTGGTGGTATGAAAAGCGGAGTTTTCGGTGGAAGACCCCATGGCAAATTCATCCATGTTGGTTTTACCAACCATAACAGCATGCCGGGCATTTAGTTTATTCATCACAGTGGCATCATAGGGTGGTACAAAATTGTACAGTATCTTTGAAGCACAGGTTGTCTTAACACCGTTTGTACAAATATTATCTTTAATGGCTATTGGAATACCGGCCAGCGGAGATACCTGCTCACCGGCAGCAATTTTTTCGTCAACCCTGCGCGCGGTTTCCAAAGCCTGTTCCTTGGTTATTGTAATATAAGCTTTAACCTTTTCTTCTACCTCATCAATACGGCTGTACACCGCATTGGTGATTTCCACTGCACTGACTTCTTTTTTCAGCATCAGTTCATGCAGTTCATGGGCTGTCATCCGGTTCAGAGACATTTTAAGTATTCCCTCCTAAAAAACGCCGGTTTGACCGGGTGTACCACTCCCCAGTGTCATTTCCGGCTGCGTTACATAATTTTAGGTACTTTTATGTAGTTTCCTTCCTTATCGGGAGCATTGGCTAAGGCCTTTTCGTTGGGCAGGTGATCACCCACCTGGTCTTCTCTGAATACGTTCTTAATGGGCAGTACGTGAGCGGTGGGAGTGACATCTTCAGTATTCAACTGCTGCAATTTATGGGCATATTTTAAAATATCGTTCAACTGCCGGGTATACATTTCTTTTTCTTCTTCCTTCAATTCCAACCTGGCCAACAGGGCCACATGTTCAACGTCCTTTTTGCTGATCAATGCCGAGCACCTTCCTTCTATATCAAAACTGTCAACATTATACAAATTTTTTGAGGTCTATGCAAGTTATGGAAATGGCAACCCCCCCGGCTAAAGCGGGGGGGATTTTGCTAGTGTTCCTTTTGGTTCCTTATTTCATCCACCGCCTCTGAAATCATTTCCACCGACAGGCCGCCGTGAAAGCGTGGTTCATCGTTAATAACCACCAGCGGGGGATTAAATCTGCCTACCAGTTTTTTTACTTCCGGGTAAGGACTGAGGTCGTCCTGCATCAAATCCACAAATCCTATTGATACTGCGTCACCATATTTAGCTTTCATTTCTGCAGCAAATTCCTCAAATTCTTCCCGCGCGCTTTTACCGGAACCGCAGCCGGCTCCAGGACTGGGGCCTCAGCCGCCGGTAAAGAACGGCAGTTCCCCGCCAAATACCATTATTGATACCTTTGCACTCATTTCGCGCCCTCCCCGTGTATAAATCAAAGATCCGTTATCCTTCTAAACTTCTAATAGTTCCTTAAACTTTTCTTCATCAATAACTTCTACACCCAACTGCTGTGCTTTTTCCAGTTTAGAGCCGGGGTTTTCCCCCGCCAGCACGTAATCTGTTTTTTTGCTTACGCTGGAAACAACTCTGCCCCCCCGTTCTTCAATGACCTCCTTTGCTTCCTTCCGGGTGTAATTCTTCAATGTTCCGGTAAGAACAAAGGATTTTCCTGCCAGGCTGTTATTTACCGCCTTTTTGGTTTCTACATTTTTAGTATTAACTCCTGCTGATATTAACTTTTTCAGCAGTTTTATGTTATTTTCTCGGTTAAACCAGCGGACGATGCTTTCTGCCATTTTAGGGCCCACTTCCGGAACGGCCACCAGTTCTTCCTCGGTGGCCAGGGCCAGTTTTTCCAGCGAACCAAAATGTTTGGCTAATTTTTTAGCCGCAGTTTGTCCCACATGACGGATGCCCAGGGCAAATATCAGCTGCCCCAGCGGCCGCTGTTTGCTGTCCGCTATGGCGTTTAACAGGTTGCGGGCTGATTTTTCACCAATGCGCTCTAACTTAATTAAGTCATCAAACTTTAAACTGTATAAATCCCCGGCGTCATGAATTAATCCCGCCCGCAGCAGCTGCGTAATCACTGCCGGGCCCAGGCCGTCAATATCCATGGCCGCCCGGGAAACAAAGTGAAATATTCCTTCCCTGGTGCGGGCGGGGCAGTACGGGTTGGGACAGCGAACGGCCGCTTCCCCTTCTTCGCGCACTACCTTAGTACCGCATTCGGGACATTTTTCAGGGTAGATAAAATCCCGCTCCCGGCCGGTGCGTTTTTCTGTCAGCACTTCCACCACTTCCGGGATAACATCTCCCGCCTTGTGTATCACCACTGTGTCACCGATTTTAATGTTTTTCTTCTTTATAATGTCTTCGTTATGCAGCACAGCCCTGCTCACAGTACTGCCGGCCACTTCCACCGGGGTGAGATAAGCGGTGGGAGTTAACACGCCGGTACGCCCCACGCTGATTTTAATATCTTCCACTTTGGTTTTTGCCTTTTCGGCGGGAAATTTGAAGGCAGTGGCCCAGCGGGGGCTTTTAGCGGTAAACCCAAGCCGGCGCTGTTGGGCCAGTGAATTTACCTTAATTACCATGCCATCTATGACATAGGGCAGTTGAAAACGCTTTTCCAGCCAGGTATTCAAATAATCAATGACACCGGAGATAGTTTTAAAAACTTTAATATGGGGATTAATGCGAAAACCCAGTTCCTTTAACCACTGCAGGGCTTCGGCGTGGCTGTCCATTTCCGGGCCTTCCAGGTGGCCAATGCCGTATATGAATGTACTCAAATGACGGCCGGCAGTTACTTTGGGATCCAGCTGGCGCAGGCTGCCCGCCGCCGCGTTGCGGGGGTTGGCAAATAATGGCTCGCCCCTTTCTTCCCTCTGGGCATTGAGTTTGGCAAAGGCCTCTTTAGGCATATAGGCTTCCCCGCGCACCTCTAACCTGGGCACAGGTTGACGCAGTTTCAGGGGTATGCTGCCCACCGTCTTTAAGTTTTCCGTTATATCTTCCCCGGTTTCACCGTCGCCCCGGGTAGCCCCACGCACCAGGCGGCCGTTTTCATACAGCAGTGAAATAGCCAGGCCGTCTATTTTCAATTCCACCACATATTCCACCGGCTGGTCATTTAACGCCGAACGTACCCGGCGGTGGAAATCCTTGAGCTCGTCCTCGTTAAAGGTATTGCCCAGGCTGAGCATCGGTACCAGGTGTTTCACCGGCTTAAAGCCTTCCTGCACCCGGCCCCCCACCCGCCGGGAGGGGGAATCAGGGGTGGCCAGTTGGGGATATTGTTCTTCCAATTGTATCAACCGGCGCATCATCCAATCATACTGCTCGTCGGGAATAGTGGGGCTGTCCAGTACATAGTAATTGTAGTTGTGTTCTTCAATTTCCCGGCGCAGTTCTTCCACTTCTTTACGAACATCGTTGGGTACTGACACGTGTTGTGTACCTCCTGTACATATCAATCACATTATTTAGTATACCCACATCAGCCGGCAGCTAAATTTTCTGCAGCGGGGCATATCGGGCTATCAATTTTTTCATCCCCTGTCCCGGGAAGGTTACCGTTATTTCCGCCTCTGCACCTTCACCCTTTATGGCTACAATAACACCGGGGCCCCATTTTTTGTGCATCACTTTATCACCCAGTTGAAATTCCTCTGCTTCCCCGGGGGAAATGCTTTTTCTGCCCCATGTCCCCGTTCCGGAAGTGCTTTGTTTAACCACCGGCTGGGGTTTATCTTCTTTGATCAATTTTTCCGGTATCTCACCGATAAAACGTGACGGCATGTTGTTTTCCCTGCGGCCAAACAGCGTACGGGTCCAGCAGTGACTCAAATAAAGTTCTTCCTTAGCCCTGGTGATACCTACATAACACAACCGCCGCTCTTCTTCCATTTCCTTCTCCTCATCCAGGGAACGGGAAATGGGAAATACTCCTTCTTCCATACCGGCCAGAAATACCACCGGGAATTCCAACCCCTTGGCGGTATGCAGTGTCATTAAGGATACTGCGTTGGATTCCCCTTCATATTTATCTTGATCGGTAACCAGTGAAATGCCGGCCAGAAAATCTTCCAAACTGCCGGCTTCGTTATTGCGGTCGTATTCCTGGGTTACAGTAATAAATTCCTGCAGGTTTTCCAACCTGGTGCGGGATTCCACGGTATCCTCCGCTTCCAGCTCATCCCAGTAACCGCTTTCGCTCAGTACTTGTTTCACCAGTTCAGTAACATTTAAATACTGCTGCTGCCGTTGAAAGTTTTTAAACATGTGGGCCAGCGCAGCAGCTGCACTGCGCACCTTACTGTTAAGCCCTTTAATTTCACCGGCATGGGCTAAGGCATCCACCAGGCTGGCTTCCATATCCCTGGCCTTAGTGATGATCTTTTCCACCGAAGCGGGGCCGATGCCCCGCTTGGGAACATTGATTACCCGTCGAAAGCTCACGGTATCGTAGGGGTTCACCACCAGGCGCAGGTAAGCAAGCAAATCTTTTATTTCCCTGCGGTCATAAAACTTTAACCCGCCTATAATGGTGTAGGGTATGTTGGCGGCTAATAAACTTTCTTCAATGGCTCGGGATTGGGCATGGGTACGGTAAAGAACCGCAAAGTGGTTGTAACTGCGGCCCGCTTCCACTCCCCTGCGCACCACACTGGAAATGAAGAACCCCTCCATCCGCTCATCTTCACATTTCTTCAGCACAATGGGAGATCCCTTACCCAGGGCCGTCCATAAATTCATCTCTTGGGAACTAAAATTACGGCTGATCACTGCATTGGCAGCGTCCAAAATGGTTTGTGTGCTGCGGTAGTTCTGCTCCAATTTTACCACTTTAGCTTCCGGGTAATCCCGCTCAAAGCTGAGAATATTGGAAATGTCAGCACCACGCCAGCCGTAAATAGACTGGTTTGGATCACCCACCACGCACAGGTTCCTGTGCCGGCTGGCCAGCATGTTTACCAGCACGTACTGCACATGGTTGGTATCCTGGTACTCATCCACCAGTATGTATTGAAATTTATCTTGATAATATCTAAGCAGGTGCTCAAAACGTTGAAACAGTCTTACGGTAAGCACCAGCAGGTCATCAAAGTCCAAAGCGTTGTTGTGCACCAGTTTTTGCTGGTACAGCTTGTACACCCTGGAAACAGTTTGCGTATAATAGTCAAAGGCCTGGGCATCGTATTCTTCCACCCCCACCAGCCGGTTTTTGGCGGAAGATATGGAACCCAGTAAGCTCTTGGGGTTAAAACGCTTACTATCAATATCCAGTTCTTTTAAACATTCTTTAATTACCGTCTGCTGGTCTGAAGTGTCGTAAATAACAAAGTTTTTATCATAACCCAGGTTTTCAATTTCCCGGCGCAAAATGCGCAGGCAGGCCGAGTGAAAGGTACTGACCCACAAATCCCGGGCCTGCTGGGCCGGCACCATGTTGGCCACCCGTTCCTGCATTTCCCTGGCTGCTTTATTAGTAAAGGTAATGGCCAGGATGTTCCAAGGTAGTATACCCTGCTGCAGTAAATAAGCAATGCGATGGGTTAACACCCTGGTTTTACCGCTTCCGGCACCGGCCAGCACCAGCAGGGGGCCCTCCGTATGCCGCACAGCCTCCTGCTGGGCCGGGTTTAAGTTTTCCAATATGTTTTGCATAATACCCTCCTACCGACTTTAGCATCGCGTGTATTATAACATAATTCAGCAGGTGATTTGCGTTATTTAGCTTGGAAAATAAAAACCAGCCCGAAGGCTGGTTAAAAAACCGGTATATTTTTCTGATGGTCATACCCTTACGCACTGTTAGTCTTTTTATCCTTTGACCCGGCAGCTGCTTTACCGGCAAATCTCTCCACCGCCCTGGTGGCCACGGCAGCCTTAACCAGCGTACCCGGCCCGCCCACGCAGCCGCTGTCGCAGGCCATGCATTCAACGAAAGTAAACTTATCATCACTGGGCTTCATGGCCGCTTTTTTCAGGGTGGATAAACAGTTCTTCAACCCCTGAACTTTTATTACTTCCAAAGCCATATCTTCCGGCAGGTGACTGGTAACCGCCTCTGTTACACCGCCGGCCCTGGCAAACAGGCGGCCGTATGGTGAAACCCCTTCCATTTCTGCCGGAATGTGTTCCAGCGGGTTAATGCCTGCTGCTTCAAATATGGCCACCAGTTCTTCAAAGGTTAACACCATGTCAATTTCATCACCCCAGGCTGCCTCAGCCTTTTTAGCTATGCAGGGGCCAATAAACACAGTGGTTACTTTATTTTGGTACTTATCCTTAATTACCTGGCCGGCAACCCGCATGGGAGACAAACTGGTGGAAAGTTTATCTGCCAGTTCCGGCAGGTTCTGCTTCACTGCACTGGCATATGCCGGGCAGCAGGAGTTTGTCATCAGTTTGTGATCATAGTGTTCCTTAATTTCCTCGGCCTCTTGTTCAGCCACTATATCTGCCCCGTAAGCTGCTTCCACCACATCATCAAAACCTAATTTCAGCAGTGCCGATTTAATGTGCCCAGGTGTAACCTTAGGCCCAAACTGACCGGCAATGGCCGGGGCGATAATGGCCACCAGGGGCTGCTCTTTCTTCCTCAGGTTTTTGATAACATCACACATTTGAGAAGTATCGGTAATGGCACCAAAGGGGCAAACCGACACACACATGCCGCAGGAAACGCATTTTTCCATGTCTATAACCACACTGCGGTTTTCATCCACCGTAACAGCACCTACGCCGCATGAACGTTCACAAGGACGGGTAATTTCAACAATAGCATGATACGGGCAGCTTCTGGCACATATTCCGCATTCCACACAGGAAGAGTTATCTATAAAAGCACGGTTTTGGATTACTGAAATGGCCTTTTTAGGACAACTGTTGCGGCAGGGATGGGCAACGCAGTTTTGACAAGCATCGGTGACAACGTACTTGTTTAATGAACACCCGTTGCAGGCTTCGGGAATAACGGTAACAATTTGACCCTTCGGCCCTTCTCCCATGGCTATTTTCACCCGATGCTCGGCAATGGCCCTTTCTTTATATATACAGCAGCGATAACGGGGCGGCCCATCGGGGACAATTTCCTCAACTATATTTTTGATATCTTTTTCACTGATCTTTTGATCCAGCGGTTTTTCAAATGCCCAATGAGCTACCTTGGAAAGAACTTCCCGGCGCAGTTTGGTAATCTCTGACGCAGGATTCATGTTATTCGCCTCCCCCCTATGCTTGTTATATTATCCGGTAAAACATTTATATAGTCAACCGAAATACAAGTAGTGCCAATTGGATAAAATATTCATTGATTTTGAAAAAACATAATTTTGCACTTTTAAAAACTTCAATCATTGTTTTTAAAATTGGACAGTTGTTTGCTTGAACGGTTGTGATAATTATCTCATGCTGAGAACAAAAATGTCAATTAGCCGACAATAAGTTTTAATTTCGTAAAATATATGCATTTTTTGAATGTAGTCAATTGATTATTAAATTCTAAAAATTGAAAACACTATAAAAGAGGCCTGGTAAAAAATCAGGCCTCTTTTGAAAAGGTTATCTTATTAGTTAGTTTAACATGGGAGTCTACTTTCTTCTTTTAGCCAGTTCAGCGTAGATATCTCCCGGCGCAATCCCCTGCTCGGCCAGCAGTACCAGCAGGTGGTAAATCAAATCCGCCGCTTCATAGGTTACTTCATCCCGGTTCCTGTTTTTAGCCCCAATGATAACTTCTGCCGCCTCTTCGCCGATTTTTTTGCAGATTTTATCTACACCCTGGTTAAAAAGATAAGTGGTGTATGAACCCTCCGGCCGTTCTTCTTTACGCTGCAGTATCACATTATACAGCTGGTTTATCACACCGGCAGCAGCATCACGGTACACTTCCTGGGGGTTAAACTGCTGTTCACCTTCCACCGTCACTTTACCTTCCCGGTGTACCAGATAGTGAAAACAGCTTTTGTATCCTTCATGGCAGGCCCCGCCCCCCGTCTGCTCGGCCAGTACCAGCAGTGTATCCCCGTCGCAGTCATGGTACACCGCTTTAACCTTTTGTACATGGCCGCTGGTTTCACCCTTGTGCCACATTTTTTGCCTGCTGCGGCTGTAAAACCAGGTTTCCCCGGTGGACAGGGTTTTCTCCACCGCTTCTTTATTCATCCAAGCCATCATCAAAACTTCCCTGGTTTCACTGTCCTGCACGATGGCCGGAATTAAACCCTGCTGATTAAACTTTAAATTATCAATGCTAAATTTCACCTCAAGACCTCCATCTTCCGGTCTTCATTTTGCCCTCATACTCTCACCGGTATACCTCTTTCTGCCAGGTATTCCTTGGCCTGGCCGATGGAATACTGCCGAAAGTGGAAAATAGATGCCGCCAGTGCCGCATCAGCCCTGCCTTTGGTAAATCCCTCCGCTATGTGCTGCAGGTTACCCACCCCGCCGGAGGCTATTACCGGAATATTTACCGCTTCCACCACCGCGCGGGTCAGTTCTAAATCAAAACCTTCCTTGGTGCCGTCACGATCCATGCTGGTAAGCAGTATTTCCCCGGCCCCCAGTTTTTCCACCCTCTGGGCCCATTCCACCGCATCAATGCCGGTGGGGGTGCGGCCGCCGTGGGTGTATATTTCCCATTTCTTTTCCCCCACCTGCCGGGCATCAATGGCCACCACAATGCACTGGCTGCCGAACCTGGCCGCCCCTTCCTTTACCACCCGGGGGTTTTTAATGGCCGCTGTGTTTACCGCCACTTTATCCGCCCCGGCCTTTAACATTTCCCTTATATCTTCCACCGTCCGGATGCCGCCGCCCACGGTAAAGGGAATGAACACCTCTTCGGCGGTGCGCCGCACCACATCCAGCATAATGCTGCGCCCGTCGCTGGAGGCGGTAATATCTAAAAACACCAGCTCGTCGGCACCCTCGCGGTCATAAAGGGCTGCCAGTTCCACCGGGTCCCCGGCGTCTCGCAGGTTGACAAAATTTGTACCTTTTACCACTCTGCCCCCGGTAACATCCAGGCAGGGTATAATACGTTTTAACAGCACGTTCTACACCTCCCGGCCTGCAGCCACTGCCAGGGCATCTTTCAAGTCTATCCTACCGGTGTACAGCGCCTTACCTATGATGGCTCCTTCTACACCGGCACTCTCCATCTGTTTAATCCTGCGTAAATCATCCAGTGTAGAAACCCCGCCGGAAGCTATTACTTTTAACCCGGAACCCCTGGCCAGCTCCCCGGTGGCCTCCAGGTTGGGTCCTTTCATAGTCCCGTCCCGGCGGATGTCGGTAAATACCACTCTTTTTACCCCTATTTCCTTCATCTGCCCGGCCAGCTCAAGGGCTGAAATACCGGACTCCACCGCCCATCCCTGCACTGCCACCCGGCCTTCCCGGGCGTCAATGCCCAGCACAATTTGTTCATCAAACCGTTCCACCGCCCGGCGCACCATTTCCGGTTGGGCAATGGCGGCGGTACCCAGTATTACCCTGTGCACGCCTAAATTCAAAAGGCTTTCAACGGTGCTTAAATCCCTGATACCACCGCCCACCTGCACCGGGATATCCAGCACCGATACTATTTCTTTAATCACTGCCAGGTTCCTGGGTTCCCCGGCAAAGGCCCCATCCAGGTCCACCACATGCAGGTATTGACAGCCCAACCGCTGCCAGTGTTTGGCCGTTTCCACCGGGTTATCGCTGTAAACCGTTTCCCGGTCCAGGCGGCCTTCCACCAACCGCACGCATTTGCCGTTTCTCAAGTCAATGGCCGGTATCACCAGCATCTTTCCACCAACTTTCCGAAGTTCTGCAGTATCTGCAGGCCCAGCCGGCTGCTCTTTTCCGGATGAAACTGAATACCAAATACATTATTTTCTCCCACTATAGAAGCAAAGCGCACCCCGTAATGGGTGGTGGTTAAAATAACATCACCATCCGCCGGATCAACGTGGTAGGAGTGTACAAAATAAAAGGCGGAACCATCGGGCACTCCCTCCAGCAGCGGGCTTTGGCGTTTAATTTCAATTTGGTTCCAACCCATGTGCGGCACTTTTAAACCGGGAGGCAGCCGGCGCACTCTGCCGGCAAAAATACCCAAGCCCGGGGTTTTCCCCCATTCCTCGCTGTATTCAAACAGCAGCTGCTGGCCCAAACAGATACCCAGCAGCGGTTTGCCGGAAGCGGCAATCTCCTTAATGGCTTTCACTAGGCCTGTTTGATGTAAATTTTCCATGGCATCGGCAAAGGCCCCCACACCGGGCAGCACCACCCCGGAATAATTTACCAGCTTTTCCGGCGCGTTCACTATTTCCGCCCGGTAACCAACCTTTTCAAACCCCTTTTGTACACTGCGCAGGTTTCCCATACCGTAATCTATAATGGCAATCATTTCTTAACTCCCCTTAAAGTACCCCTTTGGTGGAAGGTATCCCGGTTATTTTGGGGTCCTGTTCTGCCGCCTGGCGCATGGCCCGTCCCAAAGCTTTAAATATGGCCTCAATGATGTGGTGAGTATTTTTACCGCTGAGCAGTCTTACATGCAGCGTAAATTCACCGTTTACCGCCAGCGCCCGCAAAAATTCTTCCACCAGTTCGGTATCAAATTCTCCCACCTGTTTAGACGGGAAGTGGGCATCCATTTCTAAAAATCCCCGGCCGCTGAAGTCCACCACCGCCAGCGCCAGCGCTTCATCCATGGGAACAAAGGCCTGGCCGTAGCGGGTTATACCGGCTTTGTCCCCCAAGGCTTGCTTTACCGCTTTTCCCAGGCAGATGCCCACATCTTCCACCGTGTGATGACAGTCCACGCAGAGGTCTCCCTGGGCGTACAATTCCAAGTCAAACCCCCCGTGTTTGCACCACAGGTTTAACATGTGGTCAAAAAAACCAATCTCGGTGCTCACCTTTCCCTTCCCGGTGCCGTCAATATTCAAATAAACGGAAATATTGGTTTCTGCCGTCTGCCGTTTCACTTCCGATTCCCGTACCATTTATTTCACCCCGTTGGTAATGGCTGACATAGCCTGAATAAAAGCTTCACTTTCTTCCCTTGTGCCCGCATTTACCCGCAGGTATCCCGGCATATCTTTACCCAGGTTTCTGATTAATATCCTTTTCTCCAGCAGCTTGTTGTGCAGTACACCGGCCCCCATCTCGGTGTGAAAAAGAATGTAGTTGGCATCGCTGGGATAAACCCTTATGCCCGGCATTTGAGACAATTCTTCTTTTATATAATCCCGCTGGGAGATAATCTGCTTCCACTGTTCTTTAAAGACCGGCAGGTACTTTAATGCCACCCAGGCAGCCCTCTGGGAAAAGCTGTTCAGGTTGTAGGGCTGTTTAATGCGCAGCAGTTCATTTATCAGCGGTTCTCCCGCCAGCATGTAGCCAACCCGCAAACCGGCCAGTCCAAAGGCTTTGGAAAAGGTGCGCAAAATAACCAGGTGGGGATACTTTTCCAGCAGCGGCACGCAGTCTGCACCGCCAAACTCCAGGTAAGCTTGATCCACCACCACTAACCCGCTGGTACCGGCCAGTATTTCTTCTACTGTCTCCAGCGGGATGGCATTGCCGGTGGGATTATTGGGACTGCACAGCACCAGCATCCTGGCCCCGGCTGCCTGTACCGCTTTTACCATCGCCCGGGGGTTGATGCTGAAATCCCGTTCCCGGGGTATTTCCACCGGATCCGCCCCGGCTATCCGGCTGTGAATGCGGTACATGGAAAAGGTGGGGCTGGCAATGGCTACTTTCCCACCGCTGCCAAAGGCCAGGGCCAGGTAAAAAATCAGTTCGTCGGAACCGTTGCCCACCATCACCTGCCCCGGCCGTACCCCGGCGTAGCCGGCAATACTCCGGCGCAGTTCCACCGCCGCGGGGTCCGGGTAGCGGGGAAAATTGACATCGCTTAACAGGTCGTTAAGTTCCTTCAAAGCCCGGGGGGGGAAGGGGTATGGGTTTTCATTGGCATCCAGTTTGATGGTGTTGGGATAATCATGGGGCTGGTAGGGCTTTAAGTCCCGCAAATCTTCCCGCATCAGCAGGGCAGGGTTAAAATCCTCCCTCATTTGTTTTCCTCCCACTTCTTCACCCGCATCCTTACCGCATTGGCATGAGCCTCTAATCCCTCTATCTCCGCCAGCCTTATTACATGTTCGCCCAGGCGCTGCAGAGTGGCTTGGGAAAAGAATATCACCGTTGATTTCTTGATAAAGGTATCTACATTTAAACCGGAATAAAACTTTGCGGTGCCCCCAGTGGGCAGTATATGGTTCGGGCCGGCCAGGTAATCGCCCACCGGTTCAGGGGCATAGGGACCCAGGAATATTGAACCGGCATTCTGCACTTTACCCAGCCAGGTAAAGGGATCATCCACCAGCAGTTCCAAATGCTCCGGTGCAAAACGGTTGGCTATTTTAAAGGCTTCATCCAGATCCCTGGTAATTACAATGGTGCCGTAGTCCCCCAACGACCGTTTGGCCACGTTCTGGCGGGGAAGTTTTTTAACCTGCTTTATCAGCTCATCCTGTACCTGCCGGGCCAGTTTTTCATCCGGTGTCAGCAGCACCGCCGCCGCCAGGGGGTCGTGTTCGGCCTGGGATAATAAATCCGCCGCCGCGTAGGCGGGATTGGCGTTGCTGTCGGCAATTACCAGCACCTCACTGGGACCGGCCAGCATGTCGATATCCACTTTACCGTAAACCTGCTGTTTGGCCAGTGTAACGTAAATATTGCCCGGACCGGTTATTTTATCCACCGGGCTGATGGTTTGAGTGCCATAGGCCAGGGCAGCAACAGCCTGGGCTCCACCCACTTTATATATCTCGGTAACCCCTGCTTCCCGGGCCGCCACCAGGGTATAGGGATTAATCTTTCCATCTTTACCCGGCGGTGTAACCATCACCACTTCTTTAACCCCGGCCACTTTAGCCGGAACAGCATTCATTAAAACAGACGACGGATAAGAAGCGGTGCCGCCGGGTACATAAATGCCCACCCGAAACAGCGGGCGAACCATTTGTCCCATCACGGTACCCTCGGCATCCGGTTCAAACCACGAGTCGGCCCTCTGCCGGCGGTGGAAAGCTTCAATACGGTCCCTGGCCAGCTTTAGCGACTCCAGCACCGGGCCGTCAACTAAATTATAGGCTTCATTAATTTCTTCAGCGGTTACTTTTAACTGGCCGGGGGTTAACTTTACTTTATCAAACTGCTCGGTAAAATGAATTAAAGCCCGGTCTCCTTCCCGCACCACCGTGTCGATAATTTGAGCCACGCTTTGGGCAATTTCTTTTTTGTCGGTTTCCCGACGGTATAAAAAACCGCTTAAAGCCAGGTCCCCGGACTTTAGTATTTTAATCATCAAACAACCCCCCGTTAACTGCATTTCTAAATTTTTCTACCAATGCGTTTACCCGCTCCGCTTTGTAGCGGTGACTTACCCTGTTGGCAATCAGCCGCGCGGTGGAGTTCATTACCTCCGCCACCGGCACTAAATTGTTTTCCCTCAACGTGCGCCCGGTGGAAACAATATCCACAATCATTTCAGCCAGTCCCACAATGGGTGCCAGTTCAATATTGCCGTGCAGTTTAATTATTTCCATCTGCAGGCCGATGCTGCGAAAATATTCCTCCGCCACCCTGGGGAATTTGGTGGCCACCCGGGCGCGGCCCCACTGCTCCAGTTTTATGTCCTTCAGCCGCTCAGGCACTGCCACCACAAAGCGGCACCCGCCGTATCTTAAATCCAGCAGTTCGCAGACATCTTTTTGCTGCTCAACAATGGTATCTTTGCCCACCAAACCAAAGTCCGCCGAACCGTATTCTACAAAGGTGGGAATGTCGGTGGGCCGGCAAATTATGTATTGAACCCCCCGGGATTGATCGCTAAACACCAGCTGCCGCGATTCCCTTTTCAAAGGTTCACAGTTAAACCCTACCGCTTCTAAGAGTTTTATGCTTGGTTTAAATAAAGTTCCCTTGGGTATGGCAAAAGTTATACGGTTAGCAGCCGCAGTCAAAACGCCGCCTCCTTTAGTTAGTTAAATTAATGATATGATAAAATGATAAACTACTGCGGTAGAGCTGTCAAGCTTTTCTGCTAAATTACTTCTTCCGCACCCTGGGCGTTAATGTATATAACTTTATTCACTTTCCTACCGCGCCGCTGCTCTGAAATACCCGGCTCCAACTCCAGCTGCACTTTCAGGCCCTGGGATCTCAGCTCTCTCACTTTCTTCACCGCTGCCGGTAAGCTGTTTTCTGCCCAGGCCACCAGCACGTCCACCGGCGGCTCCTCCGCCGGGCCCTGCTGCTTTTCTATGGCCACCATTATCTGGTCTACATTTAATGCAAAACCGGTGGCCGGCAGATGGTAGCCAAAGTGCCCCACCAGGCGGTCGTACCGCCCGCCGCCGCAGACCGGGAAGCCCAGGGATAAAGTGTAACCTTCAAAAATCACCCCGGTGTAATAATCCAACCCCAGCAGCAAACCCAAATCCAGCGTCACATGCTGCTGCAGCCCGTAACTTTCCAGGGTTTGGTACACCTGCTTTAAGTTATCCAGGGCTTTCAGCGCCTCTTCACTGTCCAGTATTTCCTCCGCCTGGGCCAGTACCCCGGGGCCGCCGCGCAGTGATAACAACCGGGCCACCCGCTGCTGTTTTTCCACCGCAATATCCCCGGCAGCCAGGTGTTCACCCAATCGTACAAAATCTTTGTTTTCCACCGCCTTTTTAATGGCCTGCACCTGCTCCGGCGGAAGGTTTAATTCTTCCATTAAACTGTGGAATATGCCCACGTTGCCTAAACTGAAGCGAAAGTCCTTCAGCCCGCAGGTCTGCAGTGCTTCCACCGCCAGCGCCACCGCTTCGGCATCCGCCGCCGGGCCGGCGGCACCCAGTATTTCCACCCCCGCCTGGTAAAACTCCCTCTGCCGCCTCACCAGCGGTTCTTCATAGTTAAAGGCGTGGGATAAATAGTACAAACGCAGGGGCAGGGGGGCATGACGCATCCTGGTGGCCACCAGCCTGGCAATGGGCCTGGTGAGGTCCGGCCGCAGGGCCATTAAATGACCTTTACGATCTAAAAATTTATACAGCTTATCATCGTCATCTTCTCCCGAGCATAAGTTTTCAAAGTATTCAAAGGTGGGAGTGGCCACTTCCTGGTAGCCCCAGTTCTCCGCCAGTTCTGCAAAACCCTGTTCCAGCTGCCGCTTGCGCCTGGCTTCGGCAGGCAGCAGGTCTCTTACTCCTTCGGGTAAACGCCCGAATCTCGGTGATACCATATTAATCTCTCCCTTGTTCATCCAATGGTTTTTCCAATCCCTTTTCTTTCTTAGCCAAACGCTCCAGCACCGTTTTATAGCCATCGGCACCGTAATTTAAACAGCGCTTCACCCGGCTGATGGTGGCTGTGCTGGCTCCTGTTTTTTCCGCTATTTCACTGTAAGTACGGTTAGCCTGCAGCATTTTGGCCACCTCCAATCGCTGGGCCAACGCCCGCAGTTCAGCTACGGTGCAAATATCTTCAAAGAAACGATAGCAATCATCTATTGTTTCTAGGGTAAGAACCGCTTCAAACAACCGGTCATTCAACGGATCCTTTAGTTTACCCTCGTATTGATTCATAAACGTATCCCTCCCATTTGGTGATATTATTCCCGCAATTCGACGCTGACGATTATAAATCCTTTAATGCGTTAAAAAAAGAAAGAAAAACCGGCCGCTCCACATCAGTGGTTGACCGGTTTTATTATGGCCTAATTTTTAACCCGTACAGCTAGCTCTTTATCGCCTTTGCTCCAATGTCCTTCCGGTAATGGGCACCGTTGAAGTTTATCTGCTCCACCCCATGATAGGCTTTCTCTACAGCATCGCTGATGTCACTACCCACTGCGGTTACTCCCAGCACCCGGCCGCCGCTGGTGACAATTTCTCCCTCTTTCACAGCGGTGCCGGCGTGGAATACCACCACCTCCCGGGGTACTTTATCCAACCCGGTAATAACATCGCCCTTGGGGTAACTGCCGGGATAGCCCGGAGCAGACATTACCACACAGACGGATGCACCCTTTTTCCACTTCACTTCTATTTGATCCAGGCGCTCATCTATCACCGCCTCCATTATCTCCACCAGGTCGGTGTCCAGCAGTGACAGCACCGGTTGGGTTTCCGGGTCACCAAAGCGCACGTTATATTCCAGCACTTTAGGACCGTCTTTAGTTACCATCAGCCCGGCGTAAATTACCCCTTTATAGGACCAACCCTGTTCGGCCATTCCTTTAATGGTGGGCTCCAATATTTCCTTTACCACCCTTTGATGCAGTTCCGGCGTGTACAGCGGTGCCGGTGCATATGCTCCCATGCCGCCGGTGTTTGGACCCCGGTCGTTGTCAAATACCCGCTTGTGGTCCTGGGATGGCACCATGGGTACAATGGTCTTCCCGTCGGTAAAGGCCAGTACGCTTACTTCTTCCCCTTCCAGCCGTTCTTCAATGACCACCTGCGTTCCCGCTGCACCAAATTCCTTATCCACCATCACCCTTCTTACAGCATCCAGGGCGTCCGCCACGTATTCACAAACAATAACCCCCTTGCCGGCGGCCAGGCCGGATGCTTTAACCACCAGGGGACAGTTCTTTTCCCGCACATGGTCCATGGCTTCTTTGGCGTCGTGAAAAGCAGCATACCTGGCGGTGGGAATGCCGTACTCAGCCATGAAATGTTTGGCCAGCGCCTTACTGCCCTCCAGCTGGGCGGCATCTCTGCCGGGCCCGAAAATGCGCAGCCCGGCCCGGTTGAATTTGTCAACTATTCCTTCAATGAGCGGTGCCTCGGGCCCCACCACCGTCAGGTGGATATTTTCTTTGACCGCAAATTTAAGCAGGGCATCCACATCACCGGCCTTAATATCTACACAGGCAGCCAGTTGAGCGATACCGGCATTGCCCGGGGCACAGTATATTTTATCCACTTTGGGGCTTTGAGCTATTTTCCAAACCAGCGCGTGTTCACGGCCGCCGCCCCCCACCACAAGAACCTTCATTAATCGAAAAACCTCCGTATAGTTTTAATTTACAGCCCGGTTGGCGAGCCTTTGGACATTATTTAAGGTGATTAATGCTTAAAGTGCCTCATTCCGGTAAATACCATGGATAAACCGTGCTCGTTGCACGCTTCTATTGACTCGCTGTCCCGCTTGGAGCCGCCCGGTTGAATAATAGACTTAATACCGGCCTTAGCCGCGGCATCCACCGTATCCCGGAAGGGGAAGAAAGCGTCCGATGCCAGCACTGCACCCCTGGCTTTCTCCCCGGCCTGGTTTAAGGCAATGTTGGCTGATCCCACCCGGTTCATTTGACCGGCACCTACACCAATCAACTGCTTGTCCCTGGTTACCACGATGGCATTTGATTTCACATGTTTTACAATGGTCATGGCAAAGATCAATTCCTCCAGTTCCTGCCCGGTGGGCTGCTTTTCCGTTACCACTTTTAATTGTTCCGGGTCCAGCAGCTGACGGTCGGTTTGCTGCAGCAGCA
Source organism: Desulforadius tongensis (assembly GCF_016907915.1). Classification (GTDB taxonomy): domain Bacteria; phylum Bacillota; class Desulfotomaculia; order Desulfotomaculales; family Desulfohalotomaculaceae; genus Desulforadius; species Desulforadius tongensis. The sequence continues at coordinate 60,840 of NZ_JAFBCW010000005.1, read as the reverse complement.
GGCCGCCGTTTACCTTGCGTATTTCCATGGTGTCGTTGGTCTGGATGGTCAGGTCCCCTGTCTTTAAAAGCCGCAGGTTGGGTTTTTTAGTCAGCACCTCCAGGGCTTCCCCGGTAAAGTCCGGAGCTATAACTGCCTCCAGGAAAATTTCGCTCATTTTTTTCGCAGTGGCCCCGTCCACCGGGCGATTGCAGGCCACTATGCCGCCAAAGGCAGATACCGGGTCACCTTCCAGTGCCCTTTCATAGGCCGCTGCCAGTTCACCGGCGCTGGCACAGCCGCAGGGATTGTTGTGCTTGATGATGGCCGCTGTGGGCTCAGAAAATTCCCTGGCCAGTTCCAGGGCCGCGTTGGCATCCAGGATGTTATTGTATGAAAGTTCCTTACCGTGCAGCTGTTCCGCATTGGCTATACAAGCCCCCTGTACTGACCGGTGACGGTAAAAGGCCGCCTTTTGGTGCGGGTTCTCACCGTAGCGCAGGGTTTGAACCAATTGGGCAGTTACACTTAGTTCCACCGGGAAGGTTTCTCCGGCCACCCCGGTAAGATAGCTGGAAATGGCACTGTCATAGGCGGCGGTGTGGGCAAAGGCTTCCCTGGCCAGTGCCAGCCGCAGCTCAGCGGAAACGGCATTCTTCTGCAGCGCCTCCAGCACTTCACGGTAACGCCGGGGATTCACCACTACCAGTACATTCTGGTAGTTTTTAGCTGCCGCCCGTACCATGGTGGGACCGCCGATGTCGATATTTTCAATGGCTTCGGCCAAAGTTACACCGGGCTTGGCCACCGTTTCCCTAAAGGGATACAGATTTACCACCACCAAATCTATGGGGGTGATGTCCAGTTCTTTCAGCTGTTTTAAATGTTCTTCGGTACGCATGGCCAGTATGCCGCCGTGTACCTTGGGGTGCAGCGTTTTCACCCTGCCGTCTAAAATCTCCGGGAAACCGGTCACATGGGATATATAGGTCACCGGTACTCCCGCCTCTTTCAGTGTCCTGGCAGTACCCCCGGTGGAAACAATTTCCACCCCCAACTGGGCCAGGCCGCGCCCAAATTCTACCAAACCATCCTTGTTGGATACACTAATCAGTGCCCGCTTAATCATTGCCAGCCTCCCTTATAAATACTTTTTTCCCCCGCACAATTAACTTACCTTCCGCAAACAGCCCAACAGCTCGGGGATAAATTTTGTGCTCCTGTTCCAAAATCCGTTCTGCCAGGCTGTCTTCGGTATCATCATCATATACCGGCACACAGGCCTGTAATATAATGGGCCCGCTATCCATCCCTTCGTCCACAAAATGAACGGTGCAGCCGGATACTTTTACCCCGCAGTCCAGCGCCTGCTTTTGAGCGTGCAGGCCGGGAAAAGAGGGCAGCAGCGAAGGGTGGATATTCATAATCCGCCAGGGAAAAGCATTTAGTACCGTAGGCCCCACCAAACGCATGTATCCTGCCAGGCACACCAGCTGCACGTTATACCGCCTGAGCAGTTCCACTATCTTTGTTTCGTAAGCTGCCTTATCCTGGTAGTCTTTAATATTTATATAGTAGGCGTCAATGCCGTGTTTTTCCGCCCGCTTCAGGGCATAAGCATCCTGCCGGTCACTAATTACTACCTTAACCTCTGCCTTGATATCGCCCCGCCGGCAGGCATCAATGATAGATTGTAAATTAGAACCCCGCCCGGAGGCCAGTACACCCAGGGAAACCGGTGCCATAGTTTCACTTCCCCATATTTTATTTATACCGCACCGCCTTCTCGCCCGCGGTAACTTCCCCAATAATGCAAGCCTTCTCGCCCCGTTCTTTCAAATCCGCTAACACCGCATCCACCTCCTGGGGTGATACCACCAGCACCATGCCGATGCCCATGTTGAAGGTGCGCAGCATTTCTTCCTCAGATAGATGACCAATTTCTTTAATTACCCGGAACACCGCCGGCACTTCCCAGGCACTGCAGTCCACCACCGCCATTTGGCCCTGCTTAAGCACCCGGGGCAGGTTTTCCGTAATTCCCCCGCCGGTGATGTGAGCCATCCCCTTCAGGTGGAACTTCTCCAGCAGCGGCCGTACCGCCGGCACGTAAATGCGGGTTGGTTTTAACAGTTCTTCCCCCACTGTGCAGTCCAGCTCCGGCAGCCGGGTGTCTATATCATAACCGGCCGCTTCAAACAGCGCTTTCCGTACCAGCGAATAACCGTTGGAGTGCAGCCCTGAAGATGGCAGCCCCACCAGCACATCCCCCCGGGCAATCTTTGTACCGTCTATAATCTTTGATTTTTCAACCACACCAACCACAAAGCCGGCAATGTCATACTCATTGGGGCGGTAAAAACCGGGCATTTCTGCCGTTTCTCCGCCAATTAAGGCACAGCCGGACCGGCGGCATCCCTCGGCAATACCGGCTACAATTTCGGCCACCAGCTCCGGCACCAGTTTGCCCAGCGCCAGGTAGTCCAGGTAAAAGAGGGGTTCGGCACCCTGCACCAGTATATCGTTAACACACATGGCCACCGCATCAATGCCAATGGTGTCGTGCTTGTTCATCATTTGAGCCACCCTCAGCTTGGTACCCACCCCGTCGGTGCCGGATACCAGCACCGGTTCTTTGTACTTGGTCATGTCCGGTGCGAACAGGCCGCCGAAACCGCCGATACCCCCCAGCACACCGGGGCGGTAGGTGCTCTGCACAGATTTTTTGATCAGTTCCACCGCCCTGTTCCCGGCATCTATATCCACCCCGGCACCGGCATAGGTCAGTGGTTGTTTGTCTTGTTTATCCATAATAACCTCCCGGTCTATTCCAAACTAAACTTACCCGCATCCTTTGGCACCTGTACCGGGTATTTCTTATCAAAACAGGCACAGCAGAAGTTTTGACCCCGTTCACCGAATATGTCCAGCAGGCCCTCCTGGCTGAGGTAATACAAACCGTCGGCCCCCACCGCCTGGCGTATCTCTTCCACCGACTTGGCAGCGGCAATCAGTTCCTTTCTGTCGCTGGTGTCAATGCCGTAATGGCAGCCGGCCACCACCGGCGGTGAACTCAAGCACAGGTGCACCTCCACCACCCCCGCGTCCCGCAGCATTTTAACTATTTTTCTACTGGTGGTGCCCCGGACCAGCGAGTCGTCCACCATAATTACCCGTTTACCGGCCAGCACCTCACGCATGGGGTTGATCTTCAGGCGCACTCCCAAATCCCGCATCTGCTGGGTGGGTTGGATAAAGGTACGGCCGATGTAGCGGTTTTTCATCAATCCCTCTTCAAAGGGTATTCCCGCCTCCTGGGCATACCCCCTGGCCGCCGCGGTGCCGCTGTCCGGCACCGGAATTACTATATCCGCTTCCACCTGGTACTCCCTGGCCAACCGGCGGCCCATCTCCCGGCGCACCTTATTGACGTGAAAACCGTCTATGGTGCTGTCCGGCCGGGCAAAATAAATGTATTCAAAAATACAGTGGGCCGGTTTGGAAGCGGCCATGGTCTGCAGTGAAGTTAAACCGTCTTTGTCCAGGCGCACAATTTCCCCGGGCATTACATCACGTATAAACTCCGCCCCAATGGTGTCCAGGGCACAGCTTTCCGAAGCCACCACCCATCCCCTGCCCACGCGTCCCAAACAGAGCGGGCGAAAACCGTATGGGTCCCGCACAGCATACAGTGCTTCTGCCGTTAATATAACCAGGGAATAGGCTCCTTCAATGTCGATCATCGCCTTCATGATGGCCGCTTCCAGGCTTTGCTGGCTGTAGCGGGCGATAAGGTTAACAATTACTTCACTGTCAGTGGTAGACTGGAATATCGCCCCATTATTGTACAGCATCTCCCTTAAGGCACTGACATTGGTAAGGTTGCCGTTGTGGGCCAGGCTGAGCATTCCCTTACTGTGCCTAAACACCAGCGGCTGGGCGTTGGCCAGTTCACTGGAACCGGTGGTGGAATAACGCACATGCCCAATGGCGGCATGTCCGGCAAGGGTTTTTATAACGCCGCTGCCAAACACCTCCGGCACCAGGCCCATGTTTTTATACAGTTTTATACCGCTGCCGCTGGCAGCGGCAATGCCGGCACTTTCCTGTCCCCGGTGCTGCAGCGCGTACAACCCGAAATAGGTCAGCTGGGCTACATCCATACCGGGAGCGTAAATGCCAAATACGCCGCATTCCTCCCGCATTTTGTCCCTCTGCCACCAGGCCGAATAATTCCTTACTTCATTAAGCATTCTATTGCCCCCCGCCATCTTTTCTCCATCTCTGATACCGGAAGATTAATAACGGCGCGCGGGCGCCCGGCAGCACAGCCCGGATCCAGCAGGTTAATTTTTAATTCCCTGCCTCCCACCGTTCCCAGGCGGGTAAAGGGCACCTCCATTACTGTAAGATAGCGGATTAACTCAGCCACATTGTTTTCAGCGGTGGTGATAATAATGCGGGACTGGGATTCGCCAAAGAGCAGGGCATCTCCCCGGATATTTTCTACGCTGTAAATTTCAGCACCAATACCGCCGGAAATACAGCTTTCCGCCAGCGCCACCGCCAAACCGCCTTCGGAACAGTCGTGGGCAGATTTTACCAGACCCCTTTTAATGGATTCCAGCACCGCCTGCTGCACCTTTTTCTCCAGTTCCAAGTCCATCTTGGGAGGCCTGCCCTTGGCTTCTAAGCCGTGGGCCACGCGCAGGTATTCACTGCCGCCCAGCTCCATCCTGGTTTCTCCCACCATAATGATAATGTCGCCCTCGTCCTTAAAGTCCTGGGTGCAGCGGTAGTCCAAGTCTTCAATTAAGCCCACCATTCCCACGGTGGGGGTGGGGTACACCGCAGTCTCCCTGGTTTCATTGTAAAAACTCACATTGCCGCCGGTAACCGGGGTGTTTAAGCTGCGGCAGGCTTCACTCATTCCCTCCACAGCCCGGCGAAACTGCCACATTACTGCCGGCTTCTCCGGGTTGCCGAAATTTAAGCAGTTGGTAACGGCCAGCGGTTTGGCCCCGGCACACACCAGGTTGCGGGCCGCTTCTGCCACCGCTATCATGCCGCCCGTATAAGGATCCAGGTAACAGTAGCGGCCGTTGCAGTCTGTGGTAAGGGCAATACCCTTTTTGGTTCCTTTCACCCGCAGCACAGCGGCGTCGGAACCGGGACGCACCACGGTATTGGTGCCCACCATATGGTCGTACTGCCGGTAAACCCATTCTTTGCTGGCTATGTTGGGCGAAGATAAGAGGTCCATTAATACCCGCTCATAATCCACCGGTTGAGGAATCTTCGCCACCGGTAATTCCTGTACCGCACTCAAGTATTCCGGTTCACTGTAGGGGCGTTCATAAACCGGTGCTTCATCGGTAAGGGCCTGGGCCGGAATTTCCGCCACCACCTGTTCTCCCTCGGTAAGGCGCAGCATACCGTCACCCGTTACCCGGCCCACCACCACCGCTTCTAAATCCCACCGGGCAAAAATTTCTTTTACTTTTTCAGCGGTGCCCTTCTTAACCACCACCAGCATCCGTTCCTGGGATTCAGAGAGCATCAGTTCATAGGGGGTCATTCCCTCTTCCCGGCGGGGCACCAGCGAAAGGTCCATCTCTATACCGGTGCCGGCCCGGCTGGCCATTTCACAGGAAGAACTGGTTAACCCGGCGGCCCCCATGTCTTGAATACCCACAACGTAACCGCTCTTAATTACCTCCAGGCAGGCCTCCAGCAGCAGTTTTTCCATAAAGGGGTCACCCACCTGCACCGCCGGGCGCTTTTCTGCCGATTCCTCAGACAGTTCTTCCGAGGCAAAGGTGGCACCGTGGATGCCGTCCCGGCCGGTGCGGGCTCCCACCACCATTACCGGGTTACCTATCCCGGAGGCCGTTCCTTTTTTGATGTCTTTATGGTCTATCAGGCCTACACACATTACGTTAACCAGGGGATTTTCTTCATAACTGGGTGCAAAGTACACTTCACCACCCACGGTGGGTACACCGACGCAGTTGCCGTAACCGGATATACCGGACACCACCCCGCCGAAAAGGTAGCGGGTGCGCGGGTTTTGCAGGCTGCCAAAGCGCAGCGAGTCCAGCAGTGCGATGGGGCGGGCCCCCATGGTAAACACATCCCTCAGGATGCCGCCAACCCCGGTGGCCGCTCCCTGGTACGGTTCAATGGCTGAGGGGTGGTTGTGGCTTTCAATTTTAAAGACCACCGCCTGGCCGTCGCCGATGTCTACAATACCGGCATTCTCGCCGGGGCCCTGCAGAATGTGCTCGCCCCTGGTGGGAAAAAACTTTAACACCGGCCGGGAAGTTTTGTAACTGCAGTGTTCAGACCACATTACCGCAAATATACCCAGCTCTACGTAATTGGGTTCCCGGCCCAAAATATTTTTAACTTTTTCAAATTCCGCATCCGTTAAGCCCATTTCCCGCCAGATACCCGGTTTTAAACCTTCGTTATTGCGCGGCTCCATCTATTTCACTCTCCTTTGCCAGGCTGCCAGGATGGATTTAAACAGCATCGCCCCGTCATCGTTACCAAGGATTTTCTCGGCACAGCGTTCCGGGTGCGGCATCATCCCCAGCACATTACCCTGTTTATTACAAACACCGGCAATGTTATCTATTGATCCGTTGGGATTGGCCTGGGCAGTAACTTCACCCGCGGGGCTGCAGTACCTAAACACCACCTGATTGTTCTGCTGCAGCTCTTTCAATGTGTTTTCATCGCAGTAATAGTTGCCGTCACCATGGGCCACCGGAATTTTAATTACCTGGCCCGGCTGCCATAATGCGGTAAAGGCAGTGTCGGCATTTTCCACTTTCAGGTAAGTGTCATCACAGATAAACTGCAGGCTGTCATTGCGCCTCATGGCACCGGGCAGCAGACCCGCCTCCAGCAGCACCTGAAAGCCGTTGCAGATACCGATAACCAACCCGCCGCGGTGAGCAAACTCTATCACCGCCTCCATCACCGGTGAAAACCGGGCAATGGCCCCAGCGCGCAGGTAGTCACCGTAGGAAAAGCCCCCCGGCAAAATAATGCAGTCAAAACCCTCAACACTGTTGGACTTGTGCCAAATATATTCCACCGGCTGGTCTAAAACAGCTTTCACCGCATTAAAACAATCCGCATCACAGTTTGAGCCGGGGAATACAACCACTCCGAATTTCATATTTTATACCTCCACCAGTTCAAAGGTGTAGTCTTCAATTACCGGGTTGGCCAGCAGTTTTTTGCACATATCGTGCACCTGTTCTTCGGCAGCCTCTCTGCCGGCAGCATCCACCTCCACCACCAGGTAGCGGCCCACCCGCACATCTTTAATATTTTCATAACCCATGGCATGCAGCGATCTGGTAACCGCGGAACCCTGGGGATCTAACACGCTTTGGCGTAATGTGATGTAAATTTTAGCCTGGTACATTTCGCACCTCCGGTTTTTTAATTATTATTCATTTTTAAAATGTTACTTCTTTCCCGGTCAGGCGGCGGTATACTTCCTTGTACGCTTCTTCCACATCGCCTAAATCCCGGCGGAAGCGGTCTTTATCCAGCTTTTGTCTTGTTTCACTGTCCCAGAAGCGGCAGGTGTCCGGGGAAATTTCATCCCCCAGCAGAATTTCGCCTTTGTGGAAGCCAAACTCCAATTTGTAATCCACCAGGATAATATTTTTTTCAGCTAAATATTTAGATAATACGGCATTAACTTTCAACGCCATTTCCCGGATGGTTTTTAACTGTTCCGGCGTGGCCAGTTTCAGTGCCCGGATGTGATCGTCGTTAATCAGCGGGTCACCCAGCTCGTCACTTTTATAGCAGTAATCCACCACCGGGCCGCCTAAATCCATGCCTTCTTCCAAGCCTAAACGCTTGGCCATGCTGCCGGCAGCCAGGTTGCGTACAATAACTTCCACCGGGATGATTTCTAACGATTTAACCAATTGTCCCCGTTCATTTATCAATTTTACAAAGTGGTTCGGTACACCGTTTTCAGCCAGCAGTTCAAAAAAGTGGGCGCTGATTAGATTGTTTAGTACACCTTTGCCCACAATGGTGCCTTTTTTAGCCCCATTGAAGGCGGTGGCGTCGTCTTTATATTCCACCCACAGCAGGTCTTGATTATCAGTTTTATATACTTTTTTGGCCTTGCCTTCATAAAGCAGTGCTAATTTTTCCACAGCCTGCACGCTCCTTTCTACCCTGAAAAATATTGCGGTTCTAAAGCCGCCTGCTTTTCATCCCCCGGTGGTGCCGTTTGCGGTATAAAGGTACTGTTCCAGTTCTACAATCCAAACCGGGCATAGATTTGATCAATATGCCTCAGGTAATGGCTGTATTCAAAAATACTATCCAGTTCTTCGCCGCTGAGCAGTTCACTTACCTCCTGATCCGCTGCCAGCAGGGCTTTAAACTGTTTTCCGGTGCGCCAGCATTCCATGGCGCTGCGCTGTACCAGTTCATAGGCTTTTTCCCTGCTAATGCCTTTATCTACCAACGCCAGCAGCACCCGCTGGGAGAAAATTAACCCCCTGGTGCGCTCCATATTGTGCTTCATCTTTTCCGGGTAAACCAGCAGGTTGCTGATAATGTCGATCATTTTCTTCAGCATATAATCTAAAATCGTGGTGCTGTCGGGGATAATTACCCGTTCCACCGAAGAGTGGGAAATGTCCCGCTCGTGCCACAGCGCCACATTTTCCATGGCTGTTAACGCGTTGCCCCGCAGCAGGCGGGCCATACCGGTTATGCGTTCGGTTATAATGGGGTTTCTCTTATGGGGCATGGCAGAGGAACCTTTCTGCCCTTGGGCAAAGAATTCTTCCGCTTCCCGGATATCGGTGCGCTGCAGCGCCCGGATTTCCGTGGCTATTTTTTCCAATGTGCATCCAATCACTGCTAGAGTGCTCATATACTCGGCGTGGCGGTCCCGCTGCAGCACCTGGGTGGACAGGGCCGCGGGTTTTAAACCTAAACGCCTGCAGACATGGGCTTCCACCCGGGGATCGATGTTGGCATAGGTACCAACGGCACCGGAAATTTTACCCACGCTGATAACGTCAATGGCTTTTTTCATTCTTTCAATGTTTCGCTCTGTTTCCGAAGCCCACAGCAGCATTTTTAAGCCAAAGGTCATCGGTTCGGCATGAATGCCGTGGGTACGCCCGATCATTATGGTAAACCGGTGTTCTTGAGCTTTTTCCAACAGTATTTGATGCAGTTTTTGCAGCCGGGAAAGTATCTGCTCCCCCGCTTCTTTCATGCGCACGCTTTGGGCTGTATCAACCACATCTGAAGATGTCAGCCCCAGGTGGATGTACTTGCTCTCCTCACCCACGTATTCAGCTACGCAGGTGGTAAAGGCTATCACGTCATGGTGTACCACTTCTTCTATTTCCAGAATGCGCTTAACGTTGAAATCTGCCTTTTGTTTGATCACTTCCACCGCTGCGGCCGGTATTCTGCCCAGTTCAGCCAGCGCTTCGCAGGCATATATTTCTACATCCAACCACTTTCTAAATTTGTTTTCCTCAGACCAAATCCGTTTCATTTCCGGCAGTGTGTAACGCTCAATCATGTCTAAACAGCCTCCTCTGTCCTGCTAAACCAGTGTTTATTTCAAACATTACGTTTTATTTGTTGCACCCCCTATAAAATCCTTTATTTCTTTTTATTTAAATAACCTTCTATACCCAGTTCATTTAACTTGTCAGCTTTCTTTTCCACGTCCCGTGCCATTTCTTCCTTATAATCCAGTATCTTTTGCTGTATTTCTTGATCTGATACCCCGATAATCTGTACTGCCAGTATGCCCGCATTTTTGGCCCCGTTAATACCAACGGTGGCCACCGGGATTCCCGGGGGCATCTGCACAATGGCGTAAAGGGCATCTACACCTTCCAGGGCACCGGACTTGATGGGTACTCCTATCACCGGCAGCGGCGTTAATGCCGCAATAACCCCCGGCAGGTGAGCCGCCATGCCGGCACCGGCAATAATCACTTTTAATCCCCGCTCTTTGGCAGTGCGGGCATAACCGGCGGTTTTTTCCGGCACCCGGTGAGCCGATGAAATAATCACTTCGTATGGTATCCCAAACCGGTCCAGAATATCAGCAGCACCCTTCATAACAGTCAAATCTGAATCACTGCCCATCACAATACCAACCAACGGTTGAGCCATTATATATTAGCCTCCTTTTTTTATCGTTTTTTTATGGTTATAAACAGGGGTAGAACCAAAGCAGCACCAGGTTCCTGTTGGTGAAAAACCGGTGCTGCAGTTGAAGCGAAATATACTGTTTACTCTCCTCCCAAAAACGCGTAACGTACCACAACCAGCACAGCCAGAATCCACATTAACCAGTGTACATCTTTGGCCCGGCCTGCTGCCGCTTTCAGTATAACGTAAGAAACAATACCGGCAGCAATACCGTTGGCAATACTGTAAGTAAAGGGCATCAATGTAAAGGTTAAAAAGGCCGGAAAACTTTCTGTAAAATCATCAAAGTTTATTTCCCGCACTGCTGAAGCCATTAATACACCCACGATGATCAGCGCCGGGGCTGTGGCGGCACCGGGAATCAAACCGGCCACCGGGGCCAGCACCAGAGCCAGCAGGAAGAGCACTCCAACGGTGACAGCGGTTAAACCGGTGCGGCCGCCCTCACTGACACCGGCACTGCTCTCTACAAAGGCGGTAACGGTGCTGGTACCCATTAAAGCCCCGAAGGAAACACCAAAGGCATCCACCAGCATGGCCCTACCCAGGCGGGGACTCTTGCCATGTTTATCCAGCAGCCCGGCCTTGTTGGCTGTACCAACCAAGGTGCCAAAGGTATCAAAAAGTTCCACAAAGGTAAAGGTAAATACAACGGTCCAGATACCCATTTCAAAGGCCCCTTTTATATCCAGGGCGCCCACCGCCAGCTTGCTGAAGTCCGGCAGCGCAAAGGGGGTAAAATGCTCCGGAATTTGGGTCACACCCAAAGGAATCCCCACGGCGGTGGCGGCAAGGATACCAATTAAAAGGGCTCCCTTAACTCCCCTGGCCATTAATATCCCGGTGATGGCCAGGCCTATTAAAGCCAGCAGTGTAGCCGGATTGCTAAAGCTGCCCAGTACGATGTTCCACTCAAAAAACTTCAGTACAGCCGGCCCTTCAGCCATCTTTTCCACTGTAGAGGGAATGGGAACAGCCTGTATGACCATAATTTCAGCCATCTTCACACCGATAATGGTGATAAAAAGCCCAATCCCGACAGTAATGGCCCGCTTCATAGAATCGGGTACTGCATCCACCAGCAGTTGGCGTACTTGGGTAACCGTCAAAATGATAAATATAATACCGGAAATAAATACCGCACCCAGGGCCACCTGCCAGGGCATACCCAACCCCCCGGCCACCACGGCAGCAAAATAAGCGTTTAATCCCATTCCCGGTGCCAAAGCAACGGGAAAGTTAACAAACAGGCCCATGGCCATGGTTACAATGCCGGCGGCGGCGGCCGTGGCAAAGAATACCGCATCCCTTTCCATCCCGGTGGAAGAAAGGATGGCCGGGTTCAAGAACAGAATGTAAGCCATGGTCATAAAAGTTGTTAAGCCGGCAATTACTTCAGTTTTAACATCGGTATTATATTTTTTGAGCTGAAATAACTTTTCAAACATCCCTTATTATTCCTCCTTAAATACTTCCACAAACTGCTTATAGCGTTCTTTGGGCACCATGTAAAAATCAGGTCAATGAAACACCCCCTGCTGAAAATTAAGAAGCCCAGGCGCGTAGGTTTCACATTAGAGCGTGTGAAACCTACCGCCTGGGCTTTTATCCCTGCCGGTGTAGCTGGTTAACTAATAACCAACCTGTACCGCTCGGACCGAACCGCCTGCAAAGGCGTGGAACCCTAGGTACACTTCCCCACGTAGTCGGGCAATTTACGGTTGCCCGGTAGATACTCTCGAGCCATATTCCCGAGGATATACGTGACAATATCCACTTGTTGCACCTTCATAATAGCAAAGGTTGTCAAAGGTTGTCAACAATTAGTTTGAAAAAACGGTACAAAGTTTAGCATATCATTTTATAACCCTGGTTAAATCTATTCTTGAATTGATAATTCGGTGAATTTCAACAACCTGTTCTTTAACCACATAAAATACTAAATAGTTTTTTACAGGTAATACTCTATATTCATTTTCAAGGGATTTTTCGGGATGATATACCCGGCATGAATACGAAACTGTGCAAGCCTTAATATAGAAGTATCCAATGCATCAATTAAATCCCCTGCTGCCTTTGGTGCTTTTAACTCCTCTGCAATATAAGACACAATATTAGATAAATCTTTACTTGTCAAAGGCAGGTATCTAATTTCATACTTCATCAGATTCCGCCTTATCCGCAATCCCTGCCCTTAATTCGTTAAATACTTCTTCATGGGAAAAACGTTTATCGGTTGATTTTGCTTCCAGTTCCGCTTCCTTCAGCTTAAAGTAGATTTCACTTTCAAACAGTTTGCGTTCATAAGTTTCTATACTCATCACAACCATGTCACCATAACCATTCTTGGTCAAAAATACTGGTTCTTTAGTTTCATGGACAATCCTCGATATATCTGCAAAATTATTTCTTAAATCTGAAACCGGTCTGATATGCGGCATACACTCATCACCTCTTTATTAGCTTATCATAATTTTATCATAATCATGATAAACCATCAATAAGGTTATAAAAGTTACTTTTCATCATTAAGTTGTTCTAATGGTTTTATCTTTACAGAGCGCCTCTGGCGCAGCCTCAAGTACGAAGAAGTATATCTCAAAGAATACATCAGCCCCAAAGAAGGCCGCAGGGAGATAAACCGTTATCTGCAATTTTATAATTATTCAAGACCGCATCAATCATTGAACTATCAAACTCCAGCTTAAATTTACTTTCAACAGAAAAATAACACTTTCAAGGATATGGCATGTACCAGGGAAAATATTACAGACCTGAGAACAGAAATTGGTTTATCACCTTAAAAAATAGTACGTTTTTAGTACGGTCAATAAAAACAAAACCCCGAAAACCTTATAAAATCAAGGTATTCAGGGTTTTTTGTTTCTATTCCCACTCAATGGTGGATGGCGGCTTGGAGGTAATGTCGTACACTACCCTGTTAACCTGATCCAGCTCATTGACAATACGGGAGGAGATTTTTTCTAAAACTTCATAGGGCAGGCGTACCCAGTCGGCAGTCATACCATCATTGCTGTGAATGGCCCTGATGCCGATGGTCCAGGCATAGGTGCGCTCGTCACCCATTACACCCACCGTCTTGAAGTTGGGCAGCACCGCAAAATACTGCCAAATTTCCCTTTCCAGCCCGGCATTTTTAATTTCTTCCCTTACGATGGCATCGGCTTCACTTAATACGGCCAATTTTTCCTCTGTTATCTCACCTAAAATGCGCACCGCCAGCCCCGGGCCGGGGAAAGGCTGCCTCCACACCACTTCTTCCGGCAGGCCCATTTCTTCACCCAGCAGGCGAACCTCATCTTTAAACAGCCATTTTAACGGCTCAATTAATTCAAACTGCATATCTTCGGGCAAACCGCCCACATTGTGGTGAGACTTGATTGTGGCAGCGGTGGCAGTACCGCTCTCCACCACATCGGGGTACAACGTTCCCTGCACTAAAAAGTCAATTTGTCCCAGTTTGCCGGCTTCTTCTTCAAATACCCGGATAAACTCGTTGCCGATGATTTTGCGCTTCTGTTCGGGATCAGTAACCCCGGCCAGTTTCTTCAAAAATCTTTCCCGGGCGTCAACATGGACTAAATTTATAGCAAACTTTTCCCGGAATGTTTTTACCACCTGCTCTGCCTCGCCTTTACGCAGCAGCCCGTGGTCTACAAACACACAGGTTAGATCATCCCCCACCGCTTTGTGCACCAGCACCGCAGCCACCGAAGAATCAACCCCGCCGCTCAAAGCACAGAGCACTTTTTTACCGCCGGCCTTGGCCCGCACTTCCTTCACCGCTTCTTCCAAGAAAGACCCCATGGTCCAGGAGGCACTGCAGCCGCAGATATTATACAGGAAGTTTTCTAATACCCGCTTTCCTTTGGGGGTATGCACCACCTCGGGATGGAACTGCACGGCATAAAGTTTGCGTTCCGGGCAGTGCATGGTTACCACCGGGGTGTAGCTGCTGCGGGCGGCCACTGTAAATCCTCCCGGCGCTTCTTCCACCCGGTCGGTATGGCTCATCCAGCAGTGTTCCCGGGCTTCCCAACCTTCCAGCAGGCCGCTGCGCTCCAGCACTTCAATCATAGTTTTGCCGTATTCCCGCTGGGTACCCCGGGCCACTTTTCCTCCCAGCTGGTGGGCCATCATCTGCATACCATAACAAATACCTAAAATAGGTATGTCTAAATCGTAAATACCGGTGTCCACAGCGGGGGCATTTTCCTCGTATACACTGGAAGGACCGCCGGAAAATATTATCCCCTTGGGCTTCTTCTGCTTTAATTCTTCCACCGGTGTGTTGTAAGGTAGAATCTCACAAAATACCTGGCACTCTCTAATGCGCCGGGCAATCAATTGAGTGTACTGGCCGCCAAAGTCCAGCACAACAACCATTTCTTGTCCCACAGACATAGTTTTTTTATCCCTCCAAACATTAAAAGGGCTTAACCCTGATATATTTCCGGCTTTAGTACAGCCACATAGGGCAGATTGCGGTAGCGCTCGTTAAAGTCCAAACCGTAGCCCACCACAAATTCGTTGGGAATGGTAAAGCCTTTGTAATGGGCATTTATATCCACGGTACGTCTTTCAGGCTTGTCCAACAGCGTACAAATTTTCAGGCTTTCAGGCCCCCTTGAATTGAGGTTTTCCACCAAATACTTAAGGGTAAGCCCGGTGTCCACAATGTCCTCCACAATTAATACATGCTTACCTTCAATGCTTCTATCCAAATCCTTTAATATCCGCACCGCGCCGGAGGACTGGGTGGATGAACCGTAACTTGATACCGCCATAAAGTCAAAATATGTAGGAATGGAAATGTTGCGCACCAGGTCAGCCAGGAATATCATGGCGCCTTTTAATATGCCCACCACCAGCACTTTTTTTCCCTGGTAATCCCGGGATATCTGCTGTCCCAGCTGCTTTACCCGATCTCTAATTTCTTCTTCAGTCAACAATACCTTTTGCACATCAGGGTGCATTGTACAACCTCCCGGTAATTAGTATTGCAGTATTTTGGTTCATTTTTCTATATAAATACGGTTTATTATATCAAGATTTCAAGATTTTTGTCAAAGAAAAGGATGTAGAACGAAGGAGTATTGTATATCACGCAGGTCCCGGTTATTCCAGGCGCTTACCGGCGGGTCCAACTTCCTGCTTCTTGCACAAGCCGGAAACGGTGGGCTTTGAGAATTCGGTGCCGCACAGCTCTTCTGTGATCTGGCTTATGAAACCCATTTTACACAATTATACAGACTCAACTCAACCTGTTGTTACTCTAATTTTACCAAAAGAGGTGATCTCCTGTTTATACAAATAAACAAACCTACACGCTGCAGTTGAGTCGTGTAGGTTTGTTTTAAATATGTTTTAACCTAATTCATTTTTATAATTTCTTTTGCCATTTTTATCATATCTTCAGTTGATAGATTGTATCCATTATCTATTAACTGGTAGTATATACCATTATCCTGCCATATTAAAGATTGAGCATCAATATATTTATCTTTGAAACCTGAAGATTTACTGCCAACCCATAGGGTACTAACATATCCATTTTTTTCATCTTCTAATTCTTTTTGAGATTGCTTGTAGTCAGATGGAACTACATGAAATTTAAACTTTTTATATAAAAACGCTTTATTTTCACAAGTTATTTCTTTTGCATTTTTATAAGTATCCGAATCAAATTTATGATTACAAATAGTTAAACTCAAATATGCATCGGAATTGTCAGAAGCTTTTTCGTAGGTTGCCCCAAATTCTTTTCTATTCGGATCATATATTTTCTTGGAAGACCCATCTACATATACTGCAGTAGTACCATCAACAAATTTAAAATCATCTAATAGGGTTTCAGGTACTTTAGCTTTAAACCCTAACTCTTTTTCAAGTTTAGCTTTTTCAGGTAATTTATCATATGTCTTATTTGAATCATAGCCTTTCACAAATTTACTTATTATAGAATTTGCAAATGCGCTCATATCACCGGAAACGATACAAATACCTGTTAAAAATGTCATACACAGCATGGCAGCCGCTGCTGTTTTCCTAAGTTTATTACTTTTAAAAAGATATTTCTTTAACATATTATTTTCAGTCCTCTCTTTTTCAAGAATTCTCTTTTTAATATTTTGAAATAAATCTGAAGAGGGAGTTATATCACTAGCTTTTATATTCAATTCTGATTTAAGAAGGTCCTCAAATTGTTTCTGGTTTTTCATTTTTAATCCACCCCTTCCCTAATACCTCTTGAACATAAAATTGCTCATTTGTTTTTAAAATTTCTCTTTCTATTTGTTTTCTTGCTTTATGAAGCCGTGACTTTACAGTTCCTTCAAAACAACCTAAAACCTTTGCAATCTCACTTACTGACATTTCGTTATAGTAATAAAGAATCATTGTAGTTTTTAGCGGCAAACTTAATTTGTTAAGCAGCTCCAACATAAACATTCTTGTTTCACTTTGTTCAATGCTTTCAGACAAGTTTTTTTGGCTGCGGTTATCTTGGTATTTATCAAATATATTTTCCATAGGTATTAATTTTTTCTCTTTATTGCTATAACGCCAGCAAATTCTTTTAAGAATTTTATATAACCATGATTTAAAAGCTCGGGGATTTTTAATGTTTTTTAAATTATTAAAGCATTCCACAAAAGCTTCCTGTACTATGTCTTCACTTAATTCCTTGTTATAAGTCATTAAGTAAACTGTTCTTAATGCTTGTGGGCTGTATAATTTATATAAATCTTCAAAAGCTTCTAAGTCGCCGGCTTTTGATCTTAGAATGATTTCAAGTTCATCCAATCCATTCCCTCCTTTTTCTTTGGGTGCACCCTCTATATAATAAGAGACAGCTCATGGGATTTTGGTTCATTGTTTTAATAATTTTTTATAGGGTCGCGCGTAAAACCAATCCAAACCCCCAGAATTTGTTGTGCTTTTTGAAATTTGGGAACCTCTTAAATATCTATACGGCAGTAATGCTCTTGTGCCCTTCCCCCGGTTTAATGGCCAGCTGGTTAAGGCGGTAAATCCGCAGAATGCCTATCACAAACTAAAAAAGAGACCCGGTTATGAGCCTCTTATAACTTTATTTTAGGCCGGGTATCATACCGGCGGTTTAATATCTATTTCCTGATCGTAATCATATAATTTTAAATCTATCTGCATTAAAGCACGATCGTTACCGCTGTGGCTGGCATTTATTACCGCTCTGCTTATCCGCTGGTCCCGGGGATTAATCCACAGCTTATATTTAAAGGTATTGAATTGGTTTTCCAAAAAAGGCAGCTCTACGTTGGGCACCAGTTCCAAAACCTGGTATTTTTCCCCGTCTAATTCCTGGCATCCCACATATTTCAATTCCGGTACATCCTTAAAGTTAAAATTGGCCAGGGGATTGAACTCAATAATAAAGGACTCCGCCTTAGCCAGCTGGTTTCCCTGCAGAGTCAGCCATCTGCCGGAAAAGGGGTCTTTCATAAAGGTGCTGTCATTGTACTGCACAAATTCCACCGGTGAGTTGATCAGCGAACCCTTTATATGTACCCGGTCTTCCCCCACCCTTTCCCCTTTTATTTTACTGATCGGTTCTTTCTTAGCACCCAACTGGCAGGAAATTTCAAAACGGTAGCTTTTACTGGCCAGTGTTTTTTGCAGACTGGTGTTCAGCAGCTGCTGGGGATCCACCGGAGCAGAACTTTTCCTACCTGCAGCCCCCCAAACCACCGCTCCAATCACTGCCAAAGCCAGTGCCAGCAGCACAACTTTTTTATTTACCCCGAACCTGTTTAAACTAAATTGCGGCAACCTCAACCCACACTCCTCCCATTTTAGCAATTTAATTAAATATTATTAGCCGGATTCAATGTTTATGACCGTTTTAACAGCTCCGCAGCGGTACAATACAGCAGCAGGGGGAAGGGCAAAGGCTGCCAAATTTGCAAAAACCTGCATTCTTTGATATGTTAATTTTAATTAAGCAATTAAGGAGGAACCCCGGTGGAAATTAAAGATGTACAAAGGGATGTGCACAAATGGATCAGCCAATTCGAAGAGGGTTACTGGCACCCCCTGTCCATGCTGGCCCGCATGACCGAGGAAGTGGGAGAACTGGCCAGGGAAATTAATCACCGCTACGGTGAAAAGCCTAAAAAGCCCACTGAAGAAGAAGGCAGCCTGGCATTGGAACTGGGCGACATATTGTTCATCGTCGCCTGCATGGCCAATTCCCTGAATATAGATTTGGAGGAGGCCTTTAAAGATACCATGCAAAAGTATTATCACCGGGATATAAACCGGTGGACCAAGAAAAGCAATGCCGGCCCCTCCGCAGAGGATAATACCAGGGAATGAAAAAACCCGGCAGATGCTGCCGGGCTCAGCAGGAGGTAAATAATATATTTAGGAGGGATCTCAGCAGTGGCCAAAATCATACCCATCCGGGGCATCCGTTACAACCCGGAAAAAATAGATGATTTATCAAAAGTGGTTGCGCCGCCCTATGACGTAATCAGCCCCGCCGCCCAGCAGCGGTACTACCACAGGCATCCATACAACATCATCCGCTTGGAATGCGGTAAAACTTACCCCACCGACGACGAAACAAACAACCGTTATACCCGGGCCTCTGCAGCCTTCAACAGCTGGCTGCAGCAAAAAGTGCTGGTGCCGGAGGATAAGCCCGCACTGTACCTCTACCAGCAGGAATTCATAATTAACGGGGAAAGGAAAGTGCGCAGCGGCTTTATCTGTGCTGTAAAAATTGAACCCTACGAAAAGGGAATCGTACTGCCCCACGAGGAAACCATGCCCAAGTACAAGGAAGACCGCCTGGCTTTGATGAAGGCCTGCCGGGCCAACTTCAGCCCTATTTTCGGTCTCTATAACGATGCCGGGTTCACTGTAGACAGCATTCTACAAAAAGCAGCAGGCAGCACCCCGGATATAGAATTCGTCGACGAAGAAAAAATAACCCACCGTTTAACAGTAATTAGTGATGCCGGGGTTATAAAACAGGTGCAGGAAAACATGCAGCGGCAGCGCATTTTCATTGCCGACGGGCACCACCGCTACGAAACGGCATTAAACTACCGCAACCACCAGCGGGAAGAACTGGGGTTAACCGGGGAACCGGGAGATAAACCCTTCGATTACGTAATGATGACGCTGGTTAATTTATACGACCCGGGCCTGGTAATACAGCCCACCCATCGTTTGATTAAAAACGTGGAACATTTTAACCTTTCCAAACTAATTAAGGAATTGAAAAAAGACTTTACTGTTGAAGAATTTGCCGTACATCCCGGCGGGGATAACCTGCAGGCATTTATCGATTTAGTTTTTCAAAAAGGCGGATTGGCACGGGGAATGGGTATCGACCACCGCTGGGCCTTCGGCCTGTACGCCGGAAAAGGACAGGGATATGTCATTACACTGGAAAACGAAACAGCATGGGATAGGTTAATGCCCCGGGAAAAATCACCGGCCTGGCAGGGACTGGACGTATCGGTGCTGCATAAAGCAATTCTAGAACGTCTTTTAAACATCGGCGGGGAACAGCTGGCCGACGAAAAAAATATCACTTATACCAGAAATGAAATTGAAGCTTTAGAATTAGTAGACAGCGGAAAATACCAGGCGGTATTCTTTATGAACCCCACCCTGCTGGATGAGTTCACCGCCATAGCCATCGGCGGGGAAAAAATGCCTCCCAAAAGCACATATTTCTACCCGAAATTAATTACCGGGCTGGTGATAAATAAATTGTAAGCTAAAAAAACTTGGCTCACGTTAACTTATTAACAAAGCGTGAGCCTTAGTTTTCCTTATGTATTAACATTTTCATTATTTTACCCTAATTTCTGCCGGCCAGCCTCTGTATCCGCTCGGTGGGGCTGATTATATTGGTAATTTTAACACCAAAATTTTCGTTCACCACCACCACTTCCCCTTCAGCCACCAGTGTCCCGTTAACCAGAATCTCCACCGGTTCATCGGCCAGGGAATCCAGCTCTAACACTGTACCGGGACCAACATTTAATACCTCTTTAATAGGTTTTTTGGTTCGCCCCAGTATCACCTGCACCTTAAGGGGAATATCCAGTATCAAGTCCAAATTGCGGGGAACCTCTCCCGCGTACTGGCCCGGCCCGGGCACCTGGGCTGCCGGCTGCGGTGCTGCTGCGGGCTGCGCGGCACCGGGCTGTTTTTCTTGTTCAGCGGGTAAAGAATCAATTATTTCATTCAGTTCACTGCTGTCTATTTCTGTCTTTTCCGCCGGCGGTTCCGGGTTTTCCATCTCCGTGCCGCCTAAACTCTGCAGCAGAAGTGACGCCTGCTCCCGGGCCGTTTCCACCCCCATAATCTGCATTATTTCGGTATCAACCAGATCACCAATGGTCATCTTAAAAGAAACAATCACCAAATTTGTATCATCACTTATTTGGTTCAGCGGTTCCCTGATCTTGGCATCATTTTGATCCTTTAACACGGCGGGTTCCGGCGGGGAGATATTAATCGTTTTATCAAACATTTGGGATAAAGAAGTGGAAGCAGCACCTATCATCATGTTCATTGCCTCTGAAGCAGCGCTGACTTCCATTTCCGTCAGTTCCTCGTGCTCCGGGCTGCCGTCTCCGCCCATCATCAGGTTGGCAATTACCAGGGCATCGGGAAGTTTCATAATCAATAAATTAAAACCTTCTATACCTTCTATAAAGTCCACCTTAATGGACAGGTAAGGTACGGTAAACCCTTCAATAAGCTCCCTTTTACTGGCCACCCACACCCGGGGACTGGTTATATTAACCTTTTGACCCAGCAGCTCAGATAGGGTAGTGGAGGCGGATCCCATGGATATATTGCCGATTTCCCCCAGGGCGTCCTTCTCTTCTATTGTTAACACATCTTCCTTGGACCCCGTTTTATCAGCTGCCGTCTCCCCAGCGGACAAAACCTCATTTTCACCTTCCACTTCATCATCCATCTGGGCCTTCATCAGCATATCAATTTCTTCCTGGTTCAACAGATTATCATTCGTCAAACTCCCACGCCTCCTCCGCCAGTGATACAACCTGGGCTGCCATTTTATTTCCTATTCGGCCCGGCTGTACTTTAAATTTCAGCCGGTCCTGAACGTACAGGTCAAAATCCTGTCCCTGCTGCCTATCCAGCAGTATTACATCCCCCACATCCAGGTCCAAAAACTGCCGCACGGAAATACTTCCATCACCCACCGTTACATTTAATTCCACATCGGATGACTTAAGCCAGTACTCCAGGGCATTAATATCCTCCTGCTCCCGCTCGTTAAATATTTGAGTAAATTGATTTACTGAAAACTTGGATAACACCGGCTCTAAAAAGTTATAGGGCAGGCATAAGTTTACAAGCCCCCTGTTTTCTTCTCCCACAACGGTGGAAAAAGTTATCACCAGTACAATGTCATTGGGCGATAAAAGCTGGTGTAAGTGAGGGTTAGTTTCTGTGGATACAATTTCAGGTTCACCTTTTATAATATCCTTCCAAATGACAGTTAATTGATTAAGCAGCTTCTCAATGATTTTAACAGCCACTGAAAGTTCAATGTCGGTAAGTTCCCTTAAATTGGCGGGCATTTCCCCAGCTCCGCCAAGCTGCAGGTCAATTAACGGCATCAAGAAATGCGGGTTGGTTTCCATTACCGCATTCCCCTTATGGGCGCTGAACTTAAATACCGTTAACAGGGTAGGTGTTACCACCGAGCGAGTAAACTCCTCATATGTAAACTGTCCCACCGATGCCACTTCAACGTTAATGTCAGAGTTTAAAATTCCTGACAGGTAGTTGCTGATCAACCGGGCATAGCTTTCATGCAGCACCTGCAGCGTCCGCAGATGCTCTTTAGAGAACTTGTTGGGACGCCGGAAGTCATAGGTTTTCAGCTTCTGCTGTTCGGTATCCTCTTCTATCTGTTCTGCTGTAAAATCTCCCCTTGACAAACCTTCTAACAGGGAGTCTATTTCTGCCTGTGACAGTACATCCTTCACAGAGCTCCCCCCTTTTTCCCGGTAAACCTACCTGTTCAATACCCTTTCCACAGCTTGTAAAATACGATCCTGCTGGAACGGTTTTACTATGAAATCTTTAGCTCCCGCCTGAATAGCCTCCATAACCATGGACTGCTGTCCCATGGCACTACACATAATAATGTTGGCGTTGGGGTCTATCTGCCGAATGGCCTTAACGGCCTGTATACCGTCCATTTCCGGCATGGTAATATCCATCGTTACCAAGTCCGGGTTATGTTTTTTATACATTTCCACAGCCACAGCACCGTTTTCTGCCTCTGCCACCACTTCAAATCCTGCTTTGGTAACAATATTTTTAATCATCATTCTCATAAAGGATGCGTCGTCTACAATAAGAATTTTCTTACTCACTGTTCTTCCCCCTATTAATTGATTGTTAGTCCAAGCGCGTTAAAAAGTTTGTTTAATGACTGCTCTTCGGTTATGAAAAAGAAATGCCCCTTAATGTAGTTATACTCCTCAAATAACACTGTTTCTATCATTAAAATGTTTTCTTCAATATAGCCACCTGCCACCAGTGAAGTACTTAAAACGGCACCCAGCATATCATATGCAAACATGGGAACTTGGGGCACCATGTTTAACTGAGTCATGGTACCAATGGCATTAAGAAAAGACCCGGTTAAAACATTGGCTATTTCCTTTACCACCGACTCTCCCATCTCATCCAACTGCTTGGTGGTACCCTTTTCCATACCCATCAGCATATCAACCAAATACAGGGCACTGTCATTGTTGAAAACAAATAAAACTTGCGCCGGCACATCCCCTTCAATACGTAGTGTAGCACAGGCAACTATTTCTTCCAACCCGCCGACAAGATTCATCGCCTCTTCCAGCGATACAAACTTTGTTTCCGGCACGCTCATATCTATGCGTTTGTTTAACATTTGTGCCAGCGAGGTGGCCGCATTACCAAGCCCAATATTACCAATTTCCTTTAACACATCCAACTGATCGGCTGTTAACTTGTTGTCGTTATCTACCACTAACTCAACCCCTTTTCCCTTTTATACACGGGTTACCTTTCTATAAAAGCACGGGGATATTTTGTCCAGTCCCAGCTCGGCATAGTTAAAAATGGTTTCACTTCCACCGATGAACAGGCATCCTCCCGGCTTTAATGACTGCACAAATCTCCGGTTTACTTTTTCCTGCGCCTGCCGGGTAAAATAAATGGTTACATTCCGGCAGAGGATTAAGTCATACCCCCTGGGATAATTATCCTTCAGCAGGTCATGCTGGCGGAACTGAACTTTATTTTTAATTTGTGGACTAATTAAATATTTATCCCCCTGTTTTACAAAATACTTGCTTAACCGGTCAGCGGTAACATTTTTAACAGCATCAGCATTGTATTTACCTTCCTTTGCCCGCTGCAAAATGTTTTGATCCAAATCGGTGGCCTCTATTTGATGTACTCTACCGGGAGTCAGCTCATCCAGTATAATTGCCACCGAGTACGGCTCAGCACCAATGGAGCAGGCCGCACTCCATATTTTTAATTTACTGTTCCGAAGAAGCAGTTCCGGCAGTACCTTATCTTCCAATATTTTAAACATTTTAACATCGCGAAAAAACTCCGACACATTGATGGTTAGGTAATCTAAAAAATTGGTATATTCCTGCCTGTTTTGGGATATGATATTAAAATACTCCCCAAAACCGGATAATTTTTTTCTAACCAGCAGGTTATTTAATCTTCTCTGCAGCTGGTTTTCCTTGTAACTGTGTAAATCGAGGCCAAATGTTTTATATACCCGGTTTTTAAATTCCATAAAATCCATGCTGATATCTCCTTGTCCTGTTATATCTCTTTAATTGGGGAACCTATGGTGCGAATGGTTACCACGCCGCTGTTTAAATCCAATATCATGGTTCGGCCGCGGTTGCCTCCCAGTTCTTCAGCCAGTATTTTAATTCCTAGGGATTTTAAAATTTTACGGGTCATTTCCGCATTTCTCTGGCCAATATTTAGTATAAATTTTTTATCCATCCCGGAAAACATTTGGGCTCCTCCGGCCAGTTTAGCCTGCAGGCGGGTTTTAACTGCCCCCTTTCGTTCTAACTCCTCCAGTATTAAAGGGATTCCCAGGTCTGCAAATTTAGCCGGCTTATTCACATTTTTAAACTGCGTACTGTCCGGAAGCATAATATGTAATAATCCCCCCACCTTGATTTTGGGATCGTAAAGTGTTACACCCACACAAGAACCAAGGCCTAAAGTGATTATTTTATTGGGGGCTGCTGCTACTTTGTAATCAGCTATGCCAACCTGTATCTCTCTTAATGCTTTTGCTGGCTGCATTAACGGACTCCTTCACCATTTTTTATTTTACCTGCGTAAGTTATTGGCCATACTCCACATCTGATCAGCTGTTTTTATAGACCGGGCATTAAAAGAGTATGCCTTTTGCGCTTCAATTAATTTAGTCATCTCTTTAATTATATCAACATTAGATTTTTCCAGGTAACCCTGGTGTATCTTACCGGTTATTTCCTTGGGTACTTCACCGCCCGGCTGCGCTGTAAACATGTTCTGCCCTGCCGGAATTAAAGCCCGAGGGTTCTCAAAACGGTACAGTTTAATTTCACCCACCACTTCCCGCTGTCCTTTACTGTTCACAGCGGTTACCCGGCCATCCCTTTCCACTAATATCTCACCGGCGGTTTTTAATTTTTCCAGGTCCTTTTCTTTTACCGGTTTACCATCTTTGGTCATTAAAAGTTCACAGCCGGCGGCATTGACAATGCGCCCGTCAATTAGTGAAAAGGACCCGCTCCTGGTATAAACAGTTTCACCGCCCGGTTTTTTCAAACCAAAAAAGCCCTCACCTTCAATGGCCAAATCCAGGGGGCGGCCGGTTTTTTGTAAATCTCCCTGTTCAAACGCCTTTCCCATTTCCACCAGCTGAACACCGCCGCCCACTTCCGGTATCTGTTCTTCACCGCCGGGCAGTACCGGAATTCCGGTGTTACCCATCTTTTGGCGCACCAATTCTGCAAATTTTGTTTCATCCCTTTTGTAACCGCTGGTATTGATGTTGGCCAGGTTATTGCCTATGGCCGCCATCTGCAGCTGCTGGGCCAGCAGCCCCGAGCGGCCGGATTGTATTGTTTTAAGCACCGCATTCACTCCCAGTTTATTCTTCGCTAATCAATAAGTTATCCCCTTAATCTGCCCACCTGGTTAACTGCTTTACCCAGCAGTTCATCCTGGGTTTGAATCATTTTTTGATTAGCTTCATAGGTTCGCAGCACCGTTATCATATCAGTTATTTCTTTAACCACATCCACATTGGATTTTTCTACAAAGCCCTGCCTCACCTGCGTGGTGAGCTGGCTTTCATTTTTAATTTCCGCATCAGCGGTGGCGGAAAAGTATTCTTCTCCCACTTTCCTTAACTTACCGCTATCGACAAATTCCACAATTTGCAGCTGATCAATAGTTTTACCATCTTTTGTTATTGTCCCGTCAGCGGCAGCGGCAAACTCACCGCTGCCAATTTTTATTTCTCCCGATTTTCCCAGCACCCGGTCCCCCCGGGAGGTAATTAAATAGCCTTCATTGTCCACGGCAAAAGAGCTTTCCCTGGTATATAACTGCTGCTCTCCTCCCGGGCCGGAAACAACTTTCACTACATAATATCCCTCCCCGTCCAGGGCAATATCTGTAAACCTGCCGGTGTTTACCAGCGGCCCCTGGTCCATCCTGGTAACCACCTGGGAAACGGCACTTCCCATGTTTAAATTACCAACAGGGGTCGTCCCCCGGGTATGGGGGCTTTGGTAGCCAAGTAAATATTCGCCAAAGGTTTTTGATATTAAATGTTCTCGCTTATAACCGTTGCTGTTTATATTGGCCAGGTTGTTGGTTATCACGTTTAATCTGGCCTGCTGGACATCCATACCACTGAGTGTGGTGTATATTCCTCTAAACAATATTTTCACCACCGGTTTTGAAAATTAATTCTGTATTTTCTCCAGCTGCTGCCGTAACTTTTTTATCGCCGCGCTGTGCAGCTGGCAAACCCTGGATTCTGAAACGGACATTACTTTGCCAATTTCTTTCAGGGTTAAGCCCTCTTGATAGTATAAAGCCAGAACCAGCTTATCCCTTTCCCTTAAGGCTTCGATGGCCCGTACCAGCATTTCCTTGTCTTCCAAATCATTAATCATTTTCAGCGGATCCGGGCTGTTAATATCTTCCACCAGCTCACAGCGGCGGGTGACATCCCCTTCACTGGTGTATATTTCATCATCCAGCGAGCAAACTTGAACGGCACTGGACTGCCTTAATATCTGCCTCAGTTCATTCAGGGATAAGCCGGCAGCCCTGGCCAGTGTTTCTTCAGTAACGGTTTGCCCGCTGCTTTCCAATCTTTCCCTGGCTGCTTTAACAGCCTGCTGACGCTGCCACAGCGTGCGGGGAACCCAGCTTTGACGGCGCAGCTCGTCAATCATAGCCCCTCTGATACGCTGGTAGGCAAAGGTTTCAAAGTTTACCCCTAAAGACGGGTCGTATTTATCAACCGCCTCCATCAAGCCTATTACCCCGCAGCTTTCCAGGTCATCCTGCTGCATAAAGTACGGTGTTCTCACCGCCAACCGCCCGGCAATATTTTTTACCAGCGGCAGGTAGTTTAATATTAATTTTTTTCTGGCTTCGTCATTGCGGCCAGTTAAAAACTCTTTCCACAGTTTATCCAGTTCCATGGCCTCACTTCCAGTTTACCGCCTGCGGCGTTGTTCCATCTGCTTCTCAAATACAAAGGAACAAATTGTATCTTCCATTTTACGATGCACGTTGAGGAATTTTAAACCGGCATGGTAAACCTTGGTTTCATCATTAACCAGCTCACATCTCAGCACCTTGGCTCTCACCGGCATGTGCAGCACCTGTTTCTTACTGGGCAGTTGAAAGTATAAATCTAACTCGGTATTAACCTCCAACCTGCTTTTAGTGGCCAGTTTCATGCCACCGGCGCTGAGATCCACTGACAATCCCTTCCGGGGTTCTTCACTGTCAGGCAGCAGGTACTGCACCTCCATAGATACCGGTACCCGTACAAATCCCCGCATTTGAATTCTTTCAATATCCTCTTCCCTGGGTGCGGTAAATTTGTATAACCGGAGAGATTCACTCTCCTTGTAAGTGCCGGCATAACTGGAAGTAAACCTGTAGGCTGCACTTTTAGCCACATACTTTATCAATACTTTCTCATTGCGTATCAGTATCAGCGGTCTTTCCTCATTGTAAGGTACGCTTATGTACAAAAAATCATTTTTTATATTTTGAATGGTTGAGTTATATTCAACCCCTTTGGTATCACTTTTTCTCACCACTGTTATTTTCTGCCCGATTTTATATTGCTCGATATTCATCAGTTACCCCCTAGTTGAATAACCGGGTTAGGCGGCTGAAAAAGTCGAAAAAGCCGCCCCTTTCTTTCTGAACCCCGCCAGCAAGCTGTTCCGCCACCGCCCTCACCGCCCTGCTGGCCGGGGTGGCTGGTTGGTATAACACAAAGGGTCGTTGATCCTTTACTGCTCTAATTACATTTTTGTCCTCCGGTATAGACCCCAGGTATTTAATATCAACATTTGGTAAATAGTGCTGGGCCGTTATTTTTAGTTTATAAAAGGTATCGCCGGCTTCCTGCCGTTTAGCAGCCCTGTTTACCAGTACATTAACTTCATTGTGCACATTGTAACTGGCCAGCACCTTTATTAAACCGTAAGCATCGGTAATAGAAGTGGGTTCGGGAGTGACCACTATTATCACTTCCTGGGCCGCCCCCACGAAGGCCAGCACATTTTTATTAATCCCGGCACCGGTATCCACCAGCACCACGTCAACACCGCTGTCAAAATGATACATGGAATCCCTTAATCTTTTTATGGCCCTGTTGTCTAAATTAGCCAGCTCCAGCAGTCCCACGCCCCCGGAAATAATCCTTATATTCCCGGGACCGGGGGTTAAAATTTCATTTAAATCTTTTTTATGATACAAAAAATCATAAAGAGTGTAGCGGGGAGTTATTCCCAGCAGCACTTCCACGTTAGCCATGCCCAGGTCAGCATCTATGATAACCACCCTCTGCCCCAGGGAGGACAGGGCTATGGCCAGATTTAAAGCAGCATTGCTTTTCCCCACCCCTCCCTTACCGCTGGTGACAGCAATAACCCTGGGGCCGGCGGTGGGAATGCTGTTTTGAGATTTAACCTTTTTTTTTTAATTATCCCCAGCATAACTATCTACACTCCTGAACACCAGCTGCGCCATTTTCCGCGGCTGCAAATCCTCTATATCATCGGGAATACTCTGCCCGCCGGTATAATAACAAACCGGTATACCGGTTCTCAACACCACATTGAGCATTGAGCCCAGCGTTTCAGTTTCATCAACCTTGGTAAAAATGTACCCGGTATAATGCACCATTTGAAAATCCTTTATAAACCTCATTAAATCTCTATCCTTGATACCGGCACCCATTACCAGGTAAATTTCTTTCGGCCCGTTAACGGCCTCAAGAAACCCCTTTAATTCTAACACCTGCCCGGTATTCTTAGAAGAACGCCCTACAGTATCGATTAAAATATAATCCTTGTCCCGGTGGCTTTCCACCGCCTGCCTCAATTCTGCAGGGGTCATCACCACTTCCACCGGCACATCAATGGCATCGCCGTAAACTTTAAGCTGCTCGGCAGTTCCGTAACGGTAGGTATAAACGGTAATCAAAGCAATCTTTTTATTCTCCAGCAGTTTATAACGGGTGGCCAGCTTAGCCAGCGTGGTGGTTTTACCAACTCCCGGCGGGCCTACAAAAGCTAAAATTTTAGATCGCTCATAATTTTCATAAGCCGGTTTTAACAGCTCAGCCACCCGGTTAATTAATGCCACCTGGGCCATATCATCGGAACGGCCGGCGGCACTCCCCGCCACCATTCCCTCCAGGTCCTTCAAAAGCTGCTGGGCAATACCCCGGTCAATATCAATGGCAGTTAAAATTTTCAGCCACCGCCGGTTAAATTCCTTATCCTGTACAGTACCCATTTCCTCCAACTGCTGTTCCAGCATGTTCAACAGCATTCCCTTTTCCCTTTGTTCCATGGATTTCATAATTTCTTCTTCCAGCAGCGGCTTAAATTCAGTGGGCAGAAGGGGACCGGGGGCCAAATCACCGCCCTCAGCCTTTGGCCGGCTGCGCACTAAACCCCTGTTATCGTAAACCACCGCACCGGTTTCTTCTTTACCCGCTGACTTCATACCTGCATTTGATGCCGGTGCAGCTGTTTCCTTCACCGGCCGCACCTGGGTAGAGGGCGGTAATTCCTTCACTGCCTTAATTTTCAGATCTTCTTCTTTTTCTTTTTTATCCAATACCGCTGTAACTTCAATTTTTCTTTTTAAAAAACCTGTTATTCCCCGGCCGCGAATTTTATGGCTGCTGACAATAATTGCTTCCGGGCCCAATTCCCTTTTAATCTGCTGAATGGCCTGCTGCATTTCGTCAACAATATACTTCTTAATGATCATTAATCAGGATTCACCGTCCCTACCGCTTCAACTTCAACCCCTGAAATCACTTCATTGAGCGATATTACCGCCAAATTAGGCAGGTACCTCTCCAACATTCTTCTCAGCGGCAGCCTTATTTTAGGTGAGCAGAGCAGCACCGGGTTTAAACCTTTCATGTTTGTTCTCTCCAGTGTTTTCTGCAGCTTATCCAGCAAATCATTAGCTGCACCGGGTTCCAGCACCGGGTAATGCCCCAGCTGGGTTTGCTGTATGGAATCGGCTACTTTTTGCTCCCAGTGAGGATGTAAAGTAATTACCGTTAATTTTTTATCCGGCCCGGTATACATCTGGGTAATGGTACGGGCCAGGCACTGGCGCACGTGCTCAGTAAGAAAATCCGGATCTTTGTTCAGACGGGCCCCGTCGGATAATGCTTCCAGTATGGTAACCAGGTCTTTAATCGGCACCCTTTCGCGCAGCAGATTCTGCAGCACCTTTTGTATCTCGCCCAGGGTCATTAAATCAGGCACCAGTTCCTCCACCACTGCCGGTGAACTTTCTTTCACCATATCCACCAGTTCTTTAACTTCCTGGCGGCCGAGCAGTTCATCGGAATGGGATTTAATCACTTCAGTGAGGTGAGTAACCAGCACAGTGCTGCAGTCAACAACAGTTAACCCATTTAGTTCTGCCTTTTCCCGCTCCGCTTCATCTATCCACCAGGCCGGCAGGTTAAATGTGGGTTCCGTGGTTTCTATACCCTTTATATCAACGGCTTGGCCTATGGGGTCCATGGCCAGGTAATGTCCCGGCATCAGTTCCCCCCCGGCCACCGGTACTCCCCTAATTTTTATCTCGTACCGGTTGTGATGCAGCTGCATATTGTCGCGAATGCGGATGGGGCGCACCAAAATCCCCAGTTCTGAGGCACACTGGCGCCGCACCGCTGCCAGGCGCTGCAGCAGATCCCCCCCCTGGCTTTCATCGGTCAGGGCGATCAAATTGTAGCCAATTTCTACTTCCAGCGGGTCCACCTGGAAGTAGTTTAATACATTCTCCGGCTGACGCCTTTGTTCCTGCGCCTGCTGGGCCTCCCTTTCTTGTTTTTCCGCTTCTTTTTGCTTTTTCTCTTTATGCAGGACATAGGCACTGTAGCCCAACCCGGCGGAAAGGGCCCAGAATAAAAAGCTGGGCATTGCCGGCACCAGGCCGATGACAAAAAGTATCCCCGCCCCCAGGCCGAGAACCTTCGGAAAGCTAAAAATCTGCCTGGATAAATCCTTACCAAAACTGTTTTCCGATGTGGCCCTGGTAATCAATATACCGGCAGCGGTGGAAATCAGCAGGGCCGGGATTTGACTCACCAGTCCATCACCAATGGTCAGTTTTATATATGTGGTCAGGGCATCACTTAAAGTCATGTCATGCTGCACCATCCCAATTATCAAGCCGCCGATGATGTTAATAAAAATTATTACAATGCCGGCTATGGCATCACCCTTGACAAATTTACTGGCACCGTCCATCGCCCCGAAGAAATCTGCCTCCCGCTGCAGCCTTTCCCTGCGGGCCCGGGCCTCATCTTCACTAATCAAGCCGGAATTGAGATCGGCATCAATACTCATTTGTTTACCGGGCATGGCATCCAGCGTAAAACGGGCGGTTACTTCGGCCACCCGGCCGGAACCGTTGGTAATAACCACAAACTGAATTACCGTAATAATTATAAATACCACTGCCCCCACAACATAACTGCCGCCCACCACAAAGCTGCCGAAGGCTTGAATTACTTTACCGGCAGCGGCATCACCGAGAATTAAACGGGTGGAAGATATGTTTAAGGCCAGCCGGTATAATGTGGTCACCAGCAGCAAACTGGGAAAAACAGAAAACTGCAGCGGCTCGGTGGTAAACATGGTAATCAATAGAATTACCAGGCCCAGTGTAATGCTGATAGTTAAGAAAAAGTCCAGCATATTGGGCCCCAGCGGAATAATAATCAGCAAAATAATGCCGATTATCAGGCCGGCAATTACAATATCATTATTCCTTTTCAAAGTATCCTTAACCTGAACGGAGTTGGGCATTGGCATGATTAACAACCTCATCTTTATGACCTATTTAACCTGTATACCGCCGCCAGGATTTCCGCCACCGCCTGGTATAACTGCGGCGGTATTTCCTGGCCTATTTCCACGTTATGGTACAAAAAACGGGCCACTTCTTTATTTTCCTGTACCGGCACGTTATTTTCCTCTGCTATTTCTTTAATCTTCCTGGCCATGAAGTCCGCCCCCTTGGCCACCACTTTGGGCGCTGTATCTCCTTTCTCCGCTTCATAGCGCAGCGCCACCGCGTAGTGAGTGGGGTTTGTTACCACCACTGTGGCATTGGGCACTTCCTGCTGCACCAGGTTCATCAGCATTTCCCGCTGGCGCCGCCTTAACCAGGCTTTAACCTGGGGGTCACCTTCCGTCTGCTTGTACTCATCCTTTACTTCCTGTTTGGTCATCCGCATTTCTTTTTGAAAGGCATAGCGCTGGTAAATCAAATCTATAATACCAATAGCCAGGTAAGCTATTCCCCCCCACAGCAGAACTGCCAGCAGGGCCTCCAATACCTTGTGGAAAAGATACACCGGCGGCCCGTAAAACAATTTCAGCATCTGGCCGTATTTCACTTTGGCCACGCAAAACACCACCACACCCATCACAAACACCTTCAGCAGAGCCTTGAGCAGTTCAAAAAGGGTGCGGGTGCTGAACTTTTTCTTTAAACCCTCAATGGGATTTAACTTAGACATCTTTGGCTTAATGGCTTCGGGAGCAAACAGAAAACCAAACTGGGCCACATTGGCCCCCAGGGCAATCACCACCAGCACAATAAACAGCGGTGCCAGTAAGCCAAAAACGCCTGCTATGGTGCCGATAAATATATCCATTAACCTGTTCACACTGGGAGGAGCCACAATATAATTATGAAAGTAGTGGTTCAGCATCTCCTGGACCTGCTGGGCCAAAGTATCCCGGGAAATGTAAAAATATATTACACCGGCCAACAGGCACAGCGCGGCATTAAAATCGGCACTTTTGGGTACCTGACCCTTTTTGCGGGCATCTTGCAGTTTCTTGGGCGTGGCCTTTTCCGTTTTTTCCTGGCCGCCGGAAGATGATGCCATCAGGACAACCCTTTCACCAGTAGTATTAAATCCTTCTGCATGCGGTCAAAAACCGCTGCCAAAATTGACCCCATTAAGGGTAATAACACCGCTAAAGAAACCAAGCCCAGCATAATTTTAAAGGGAAAACCAAGCATAAAAATATTCATCTGGGGAGCGGTGCGCCCCATTACACCCAAAGCTATGTCAGTCATTAAAAGAACGCTGATTACCGGGATGGCCACCTTTAAAGCCATGGTAATGGTGTCGGCAAACACCCGGATGACAAAAACCGCCACATCACCGCTCATCTCCGCGGAATTTAACGGCAGCACCTGATAACTTTTAGCCAGTCCCCATATCAGCCCGTGATGGCCGTCCATACAAAGAAGGGCAGCCAGTGATAAAAAGTATAAAAAACGTCCCAAAAGAGTGTTCATCGACCCGCTCACCGGGTCCATCATTTGAGACATGGCATAACCAATCTGCAGGTCAATCATTTGACCGGCCATGCGCAGGGCATTAAAAACCATTGTACAAACAATTCCCATGGCCAAGCCCACCGCCGCCTCACTGAGAACCATCAAACCGTAACCCCACAGGCTGTCGGCCGCGGTCAGCCCCGGCCGGGCGGCCAAAGGATAAATTATAACCGCCAGTATAAATGCAAAGCCGCTTTTTACCACCGGCGGGATACCGGGAATGGCAAACAATGGACTGGCAACCAAAAAAGCGGAACAGCGGGTAAATACCAGCATAAAAACCGGCAAAATTGACAAATCGGGCAAAACATTCACCCCTAGCGCACGATGTTAGGTATTTGAGCGTACAGCTGGTGGGTATAACCGGCCATAACCTTCATCAACCAACCGGAGATAATGATTAAAGTCACAAACACAGCAATAATTTTAGGTACAAAGGCCAGCGTTTGTTCCTGGATTTGGGTGGTGGCCTGAAATATGCCCACGAACAAACCCACCAGCATAGCCACAGCCAAACCCGGGGCGGCCAAAATAACCACCATCATCAGTGCTTCCCGGGTAATATGGATAATCTCCGTTTCACTCATATCCAGCTACCTCCCTGCCTAATTCCCGCCGGCATCACCTAAAGCTCTCCACCAGCGATTTAACCACCAGATACCAGCCATCCACCATCACAAACAAAAGCAGTTTAAAGGGCAGGGATATCATCACCGGCGGCAGCATAAACATCCCCATAGACATCAGCGTACTGGCAATTACCATATCGATAACCAGAAAAGGTACATACAGCAGGAAACCGATTAAAAAAGCTGTCTTCAATTCACTGATAATAAAAGCCGGAACCAATGTGGTGAGGGGTACGTCGCTTATGTTCTTCGGTCTATCCATGCCCGACAGGCTTACAAACAAAGCCAAATCCTTTTCCCTGGTCTGTTTGGCCATAAATTCCTTTAAAGGTTCAGCGGCCCTTTCCGCCGCCTGCTGCTGATTAATTTCATTGTTCAAAAAAGGCTGCACTGCCCGTTCATTTATTTCATTGTATACCGGTGCCATGATAAAGACGGTTAAAAACAGTGCCAGGCCAATTAATACCTGGTTGGGAGGAGTCTGCTGCGTACCCAGGCCCTGCCGCAGAAAAGAAAGCACCACCACTATGCGGGTGAAAGAAGTGAGCATCATTAAAAATGCCGGAACCAGCGACAAAACCGTTAAAAGCAGCAGCAGTTTTACCGTTCCCACAACCTCTTCCGGTTGATCCGTTGGTTGAATAGTTAAATCAACACCCGGCAGCGGCGCAGCCTCCACCGGCAGCGAAATGAAATTAATTACAGCCACAAGCACCAATAAAACCAGCAGCTTAACCCTCACGGCCATTATCTCCTTCTGTTTCTTCTTTCCTTGTCCGGCCGGCACCCGGTTTTAATTTACCCTTTAAAATTTGGTGAAAACTGGGCAGCGAATGGTTCAGCCCGCCCCTTTCTATGACCTCCGGTAAAGAATCATACTCTTTTACCAGCGTAAATCCATTTTCAGAATGGGCCAGCAGGTAATACCTCCCGCCCACCTCCACCAGGCTGAGCCAGCCCTTAGCCCCCAGCGGCATCTGTTCCACCACCCGCATCCTGCGGCGGTGTCCCCCGGTATAAACCGTTCCCCGGCGGGCAATACCGTACTTAATTAACAAATAGGCCAGCACCAAAACCAGCGGCAGGGCCAGCAGCGTTCTAACAAAGGCATACAGAACTTCTTTATCCATAATAATATTATTTACCTTCCTGAACCCTTTCAGACAATTTGTGACCGGGCCGCAGAATCTTATTTAAACGCACCGCAAAGTAATCATTGGTAACCAGAATTTCACCCCGGGCAAAGTGCCTGTCATTGATATACACATCCACCGACTCACCGGCAGCTTTGTTCAGCTCCAGCACCGACCCGGCTTCAAGATTTAACAGGTCCTTAATTTTTATACTGGTCTGCCCCAGCTCAGCATAAATTTTTACCGTAATATCTTCAAAATGAACTAAACTGGACTTAATTTCTCGAATACCTTCAGGTTTAATGGGAGGGAAGCGCACCGGTTTAACGGCGCCTTCCCCCTTTTCTTCTTCCCTAGATTCATCCTTTGACTGCTGCAGTTTTTCCATAAAGGCTTGAATTTCTTCCTGGGTCATCATGTTATCACCTACTGGGTGAGGTATTCGGTAAAATAAATTCTAGTTATCTTGCCGTGTTCAAGTTTCTTGTTAATTGCCTCGGTCATCTCACGCTGAACCTTTTCAATGCTGTCGGGGGGCTGTACATCTTCCAGTTTCTTATCGCGAAGCAGGGTAATTACAGTATGCTTGATGATATGACTCTTCTCATTCAATTCTTCAGCTAATTCCTTTTCTTTTTCCGGGTATACCATCACAGCGGTGAAGCGCAGGTAATGCACACCGCTGGGGTCTGCCAAATTAACCAGCATCTCCCCCAACTCTGCGCTGGTTAATTTAGGAGGCTGGGGCTCTCCTGGCGAAGGCTTTAAAAATATGAAGTAACCGGCAACAGCCCCACCTATCAGCAGATTTAAAGCCAGTAAGGCAATAATTATTATTTTATTAGACTTTTTACCTTGTTCAGCATTTCCTTTGGGCATTAACCTCACCTTTGTTTTCTGTTTTAATTATTTAACTAACGCTTTAAGTTAACCAATTCTTCAAGCATCTGGTCTGAAACGGTAATGGTGCGGGCGTTGGCCTGGAACCCCCGCTGGGTGGTAATCATATTTACAAACTCGTTGGATAAGTCCACATTGGACATTTCCAGGTAGCCGGAGGCAACGGAAACAGATTCCATATCGGCAGCGGTACTGTACACAGCTTTACCGGACACATCTTTAGCCTCGGCATACAGGTTGCTGCCGATTTTATCCAGGCCTTCATTATTGCCGAAAGAGGCAATGGCTATTTGCACCGAGTTTTTAAAGGGGCCGGCACCGCTGGGATCCCGGTAGGTTCCGCTGCCGTCATCAAACTGTATCCTGTCGCCATTGGTATAAGTGCCGGTAATTGTCCCGTCAGGCCCGATATTAATTGATTCCACCGTGAGCTTATCCCCATTATGATCCGTTAATAAAATTCTTATCGCACCGTACTGGTCATCTTTGGGGTCGCTGCTGCCATTCCCATCGTCAATTCTGCCAATGAGCTTCAAGCCGTTGGAGTTGACAATATAACCGTCCTTATCTATAAACATGATACCGTCCCGGGTGTATTTACCCTTAATACCATCAACGCCGGTCCCATCATTTGTAAAAGTCTTTATAGCGCCCGATGCGTCCACCAAATCAGCATCGGAAACCACAAAAAAGCCATTGCCGTTAATAGCCAGGTCCAGTGTCCGGCCGGTATTCTGGGTTGCACCCTGGCCGAAATCCGTACTGATACCGGCCACATCTACACCGGTACCAATAAAGGCAGCATTTCTGCTGTTACCGCCCGATTTTATTTTTTGATATAAAACATCCTGAAAGTTGGTCCTGGAACTTTTAAAACCGGTAGTATTAACATTGGCAATGTTATTGCCGATAACATCCATTTTGGTGCGGTGGGTACCCAATCCAGCAATACCACTGTACAATGAACGCAGCATATCAAATTGCCCTCCCTGTTTTTTAATCAGCAGGCCGCATCAGTCGGTCAGCGGCCGGGCAGCCTCCTTGCGGGCCGGCTGCTTATTCTGTCCTTCTACTTTATAATTACCGCGCTGTCTATGTTGGTAAAAACATAGTCCTTTAAACTATGCCCATCCACAGCGGTAACCACCGTTTTATTCTTTATATTGGCTATCAGCGCCAAATCACCATACATCAGCAGCGAATCCTTTGCTCCCTTAGTCTCAGCCCTCTGCATGGCCCGGCTGATTTTGGCCATTTCAGCGGCACCCAGTACAATGTTTCTCTGCTGCAGCCTTTTTTGGGCGTGGGCCGATAGCTTTACCGGCTGCTGCCTGGCAGTCTTCTCCCGCAGCAGTTCCGCAAAGCTTGAACCTGCAGCCGGGATATTATTCCGGGCGTTGGGAGTTCCAGCCGGCTCCACCCGGGGCTGCGGAATATAATTAATTTTACCAACCACTTTCTACACCTCTACTGCCAATCATATAATTAAGCTTCTACAGAAACAATTTTGTTAATATCATAGGCGGTACCGCCTACCACCACTTTTACGGAACCATTTGTCACCTGCACCTTATCCACCGGTCCCGTTACAGTCCCTTCGCCGTCCACCAGTAAAACCTTTCTACCAATCAAGCTGCTGCCGTAATTCAACTGCTGCCACTGCAGCAGGTCTTCAAACCTGCTGTTCATATTGGTTAACTGCTCCATCATTGTAAACTGAGCCATTTGACTGATAAACTTGTCGGAATCCATCGGCGAAGTGGGGTCTTGATTTTTCAGCTGCTCAATCATGATGCGCAAAAAAGCATCCTTATCCAGTTCCTTTTTCGGTTTTGTTACCTGTTTTTCCGGCAGGTACAAATCATTGGACACCGGGTTAACAGACACCTTTATCTCTCCCTTCCCCGGTAGTAATTAAACAAGCAGGTTCAGTCCATCGGCACCTGTTTTGCTTTCACTGCCCGCCCCGGCAGTTTCCTGAATTACTTCCACCGCTCTATCCCTGTATAAACCGCCGCTTCCGCCGCGGCCCCGGGAGCGGTTCTGCTGCTGCTGTCTTTCCCACTGACCGCTTCCCTGCCCCCAAAAGACACTGGCCTCGCTCAACCTCACCTGCTGCTGAAACAGCGCGTCGCGAATTTGGGGCATAGATGCTTCCAGTGCCTCTTTAGCCTGGATGGTGGCGGCGTAAAACCGGGCACTGACCTCCCCCCGATTGCAGGACAGGTGGACAGTGATTTCACCCAGGTGTTTCGGCTCCAGCTTCAAGCGAATGCTGGTTTGATTGGGCTGCTGTTTTACAGACATCTCCTTAACCAGTTCCGCCAGGCGGGAACCCAATTGGCTGACCTGCACATCGCCATCGGGTTTGGCCCCTGGAGCGGGTGTGCCGCCGGGTATTACATGCGCTGTAAAGTTTTGAACGGTCCGGTTTTGACTGCTTTCCCCAGTTGGAGCTGTATTTGCTGCAGCCCTTGTTTCCACCGCGCTGTTTACCCCGGCCCTGTCACTCTGCTGCCGGTTATCTGCCGGCTGCTCTACCTGTTTGGCAGAAATATCTTTCATCAATTGGCCGCCGTTGGGGCGGTTTTCTGTTTTCACCGCTTTCAATACCGCGCCCTGTTTATTAATATCACCCGGCTGTTCATTCTTCCCCACTTTAGACAGCACGGGATCCATCTCTTCCCCTGCAGCCGCCGGCCTGCTTTTACCAAGCGTTTCCGGCAGAGGCACTGCTTCACCCGGCCTGCCGGTCCCGGCACCTGCGGTATCCAATTTTACCAAACGATGATTTTCTAACTGTTCGGAAAAAAACTGCTCTAAACGGCTTTGAAAAGCGGTTAATTTTGGCAGCAGTTCATCCCGCTGCCCGGCCTGTAAAATTTGCACCAGCTCCTTCAGCTGAGCCGCCAGTTCCGGGTTCGGCCGGCTCTGTACATCAGCCCGGGCCAGCTGAGCTTCCAGCCGGTTTTGAATATCTTTCAGTATTTTGGCCGCATCAGCGGGTAAGCCATCCTGCATACCGGCCAGCAGCATTTTTATTTCCCCAAACAGCTGGCGGAGGGATAAATCCCGGCCCTCTCCTGCCTGCCCGCCCCCGTCAAGCTGAAAATCAACGCCGGGCAGCGGAACCGGTATCAGCATGCCTGCCGCCTGCTGCCCCGCGGGCTTTTCTTCTTCCGCCCGCATGGATTTACCGCCCTGGTTTTGCGCCCCCCCAAAAAGGAACATTAAAAAGCCGCCATTATCACCCTTGTCAATTGCTTTAGAATCAGCAGGGGCTTTACCGGTGGTTATTTGCGGCAGATTCCCGTTTACCTGCACCCTGAAAACACCTCCTTTCCACGTAATAATATATAGCATCACCCCACAGAGTGCTGCTTGCGGTTGTAAAGCCCGGTGGCCAGCTCATCGGCCAGCTTTTCTTCCATCACGCGCATATGCTGCAGGTATTCTTCAAGCTGCCGCTCCTTTAATTTTTCTATTACCAGGCGTTCCTGCCTGGCCAGCATGGCCGCCCGCCGGGCTTCATCCAATTTTTCTTTCGCCTGCTGTACCCGGCAGCTCTGCCGGGCAATCTTTGATTTCAGGTGTTCCCGGTACAGCACCCGGTGTAATTCACCGGCCAAATCCCGGCATCCTGGAGCCTGCAGAGATTCGTTTAAAAGTCTTCTGGTGTGCTCCAGAGCCGCCAGCTGCTCCTGATACATCTTTTCAGCCTCACTTTGGGCCACTAACGCTTGTTGTTCCTTTTTTTTCCGCTGATCTAACACTGCTTCCAGGCGAAAGCTAAATTTTTTCATTAATCAACCTCCGCAACCAGCTGGTACAGTGTTTCTATTGTCTGGCTGTACTGGCTGTATTCATCGGGTTTTTGCTTTAAAAAGTTATTTATTTCTTCATTTTTCTTAATAGCCAAATCCACCCTGGGGTTGGAACCCATTACATAGGCCCCGATGTTTATTAGATCCTCAGATTCCCGGTAGGCGGCCATTAAATCCCTTACCCTGCCGGCACTGTCTATGTGCTCCGGTTCTGCAATATCCGGCATCACCCGGCTGACACTCTGCAGTACATCAATGGACGGGTAATGGTTGCTGGCAGCCAGTTTTCTGGATAACACTATATGACCGTCCAGTATACCGCGCACTGCATCGGCAATGGGTTCATTCATATCATCGCCGTCCACCAGCACGGTATAGAAGGCGGTAATGGAACCGTGTTTACCCATACCGGAGCGCTCCAAAAGTTTGGGCAGCAGCGCAAACACCGAAGGGGTGTACCCCCTGGTGGCCGGCGGTTCTCCCACTGCCAGGCCCACTTCCCTCTGGGCCATAGCAAAGCGGGTTACGGAATCCATCATCAGCATTACATCTTTGCCCTGATCTCTGAAATATTCCGCTATGGCGGTGGCCACAAAGGCTCCCTTCAGGCGAACCAAGGCCGGTTGATCGGAGGTGGCGGCTACCACCACCGATTTGGCCAACCCCTGGGAACCCAGGTCCGATTCTATAAAATCCAGCACCTCCCGCCCCCGCTCACCGATCAGCGCAATAACGTTGACATCGGCACTGCCGTGCTTGGCCACCATACCCAAAAGGGTACTTTTACCCACACCGCTGCCGGCAAAGATGCCGATACGCTGGCCGCACCCGCAGGTCAGCAGCGCGTCAATGGCCCGCACCCCGGTGGGCAGCACGGTGGTAATGCGCCGGCGCTGCAGCGGGTTGGGCGGTTCATTGTCCACCGGGTAAAGCTCCCCCGCTTCCGGGTCAAACCGGCCTTCTATGGGCCGGCCCAGGCCGTCCAACACCTGCCCCAGCAGATGCTCCCCCACCCGCACGGAAAACGCCTGCCCGGTGGGCAGCACCGAACAGCCGGGGTAAATACCCCGCAGTTCCCCCAGCGGCATTAAAAGCGAGTTGCGTTCCTTAAAACCCACCACCTCGGCATAAACAGCCTGCTCCTCACCCGGCACCCTGATTTCACACACTTCCCCTATGCGGGCGGTAATTCCCTGCACTTCCACAGTTAACCCCACCACCCGGGTAACTTGTCCAAGCAGTTTAATGGGTTTTGCCCTCTGCACCCGCTGGCGCACTGCAGTTAAGTCAACTGTTCGGTCCAACACTGTCACCCCTTTACGAGGGATAAATAGCTTTCAATATTTCCTGCCATCGGGCATCGGCGGTGGCATCCACCGTCCCCCGGTCGGTATCCACCAGGCAGCCCCCCGGTTTAACCTGGGGGGCGGCAATGATAACCAGGGTGGTCCGGTCGGACAGGGATTGTTCCAGCTGCTGCTTTTTTTCCATGTACACCGGCAGCTCATCGGGGTTTACATATACAGTCACCCTTTCCCGGTCCTTAACCAGCTGAATGGCTTCCTGGGCCACCGCCACTATTGTATCCGGTTCCAGCTTCAGCTGGGCGGCAATGTACTTTTCCGCAATTTCCACCCCCAGGGAAATAATTTCCTGCTCCATCGCTTCCAGGGTCTGGCGGCGGAATTCTTCTGCCTGGTTTAATACTTCCCGGGCCCGGCGGCGAATTTCTGCCGCTTCATCCTCGGCCTGCTGCAGGGCATCCTGATATCCCTGCTGCTGGGCCGCGACCTTTATTTCTTCCGCTTCCGCCCTGGCTTTTTCCAGCAGCTCATCTGCTTCCCGCCGGGCTTCGTTTACTATTTCCGCTGCCCGGCGGTTTGCTTCCTCCAGCAGGGCGTCAGCCTGTTCCTCCGGGGTGATGGTGTTTTCTTCATCCGGTGTTTGGTTAAATTTTTTCTTTAATTCCAAAACCAGCGGGGCACCATCCACCACAGCACCCTTTATTATCCTAGACAATCAAGGCATCCTCCCCACCCCGGGAAATAACAATCTCGCCGCTTTCCTCCAGTTTGCGAATAACATTTACAATCTTCTGCTGCGCTTGTTCCACATCCCGCAGGCGTACCGGGCCCATGTAGTCTATTTCTTCCCTCAGCATTTCAGAGGCCCGTTTGGACATGTTCTTGAATATGCGCTCGTTCACTTCACTGTTGGCACCGCGCATGGCCAGCGCCAGGTCCTTGGTATCCACTTCACGCAGCACCTTTTGGATAGACACGTCATGCAGCTTGACAATGTCCTCGAAGATGAACATCAAGCGGCGTACTTCCTCGGCTAAGTCCGGGTACGTTGCTTCCAGGTGCTCAAAAATAGCTTTTTCTGTGGAGCGGTCAACCTTGTTTAGAATATTAACCAAACTCTTAATTCCGCCGACAACGGTCTCCTCGGTGCTGACCACAGTGGACAGCTTGCGCTCCAGCACCTGCTCTATTTCTTTAGCAATGTCCGGCGAGGTGCGGTCAAGTACCGCCACCCTGCGGGATACATCGGCCTGAACTTCAGGGGGCAGCTCAGACAGCACCGCGGCAGCTTGATCCGGCTTAAGATGAGCCAGCACGAAGGCAATGGTCTGCGGGTTCTCGTCCCGGATAAAGCTTATCAGCTGCCTGGGGTCGCTCTTACGCAGATTTTGAAAGGGAACCTTCTGTAAGCTTTGGGATATTTTTTCCAAAATTTCCTGCGTTTTTACCGGTCCCACAGTTTTTTCCAGCAGGTCTTTGGCGTAATCCAAACCGCCGCTGAGCACGTAACTCCTGGCTTGGTGCAGCTGGTAAAACTCTTCTATCACCGCACTGGTTTCTTCACTGGATATATGATCCATGTCAGTAATTACACTGGTGATCAGCTCAATCTCTTCATCGGAAAAGCCGTGCTTCAGCACCTTTGACGACAGGTCGGAACCTAAGCTCATCAGCAGCACCGCTGCCTTTTGCTCTCCGCTTAAATTACTGGCCATAAAAACCTACTCCTTCAGCCAAAGTTTTATAATCTGGGCAACATCGCTGGGGTTTTGCTTGGCCATTTCTTTCAGGTCCTTGGTACGGTCGGCGGCATCTGCAGCCGCCACTTCCTGCTGGGCCTGTTCTTCAATATCCCCCACCGGCA
Source organism: Desulforadius tongensis (assembly GCF_016907915.1). GTDB lineage: Bacteria > Bacillota > Desulfotomaculia > Desulfotomaculales > Desulfohalotomaculaceae > Desulforadius > Desulforadius tongensis. The sequence continues at coordinate 17,718 of NZ_JAFBCW010000005.1, read as the reverse complement.
CAGGCACCACCGGTTCGGGTTCTGCCATTTTCGCCCGGCGTCTTCTGCTGATAAAAAATCTTAAACCAATAATTAAAAGTATTAATAATGCCGCTCCAATGCCGATTAAAGTATAAAGACGCTTCTGCTCCTGCTGTTTCTGCAGCTCGGCTTCCTGGGCGTCCAAGGCATCCTGGGCACTGGTATCAAAGGGCATTGTTTGTACTATGATTTCATCGCCGCGCTCCGGCTGGTAACCAATGGCAGCAGCCACTATCCGTTGAATAGCTTCCCGGTCCACCGTTTCCACGCTGCTGTCCACAATTACAGAGGTGGTTACCCGCTTGATAGCCCCGGGCGGCTGTTCTATAACGGTTACTTCCTTACCGTTTTCATAGTTTTTAATTTCCTTTTCCTGGCTGTACTCACCGGAACTGCCGCCCATAAAGGGATAGTCACTGCCCGGCAGCTGCGAAGTAGTGCCCGCAGCCCCCGCACTCCCGGCACTGCTGCCGCTGGAGCTTTCAGTCTGTTCGCTGACCAGCTGTCCCGCCAGCACTTCGGTCCTGGTGGTTTTCGCCTTGCTGAAATCAAGCTCCACCGACACCATGGCCACCGTTTTGCCGGGACCATACACCGGGGTTAGAAACTGCTTCAATCTTTTTTCGTAACTTCTTTGGATATTTTCGCGCAGCAGCTGCTGCTGCTCAACTGCGCTGTTGGCCATTTGTTCAGGGTCTGAACCGTTTTTCAAAAAATCGTTCAGTACGTTACCACGGGTATCTATAATATGTATATTCTCGGGAGATAAACCTTCCACACTGCCGATTAACAGGTCATTAATCCCCCGCACCTGGGAAGGCGTCAATTTGCTCAGGGGCTTTAACTTCAATACCACCGAAGCAGAAGCTGTACCTTCCTCTTCAATAAAAACACTTTTGGTCGGTAAAACCAGATGCACCCGGGCCTCTTCCACGGCATCAAGGGCAGTAATACTGCGCCTCAGCTCCTCCTGCAGCGCCCGCTGGTAAACCACCTGCTGCTCAAAATCGGTTTGAGCCAGCTTTGTTTGATCAAAAAGCTCAAAACCCTGGCCGCTTCCGGGCAGAATTCCCTCACTGGCCAGCTGCATGCGCAGGTCATAAACCTTTTCCTCGGGCACTTCAATGGTGCGCCCCTGGTCTGTAATCCTGTAGTCAATATTTTGCGCTTTTAAAGTCTCAGCTATTTTGCCGGCTTCCTGCACTTCTAGGTGTTTAAAAAGAGGGGCATAATTGGGTCGTACCAGAAAAGACGTCAGGTAAAACAAACACACTGCAATGCTAACACTAATTAACACCGCGGCTATTTTTTGCGCCTGAGTAAAATTTTGCCACCGCTCCTTCCACCTGGCCGGCAGGTCACGCAGGTTCAAACAAACCACTCCCCACTAGCAGGTTAAATTACAGTGGCATGCGAGATACTTCCTGGTATGCTTCCAAAAGTTTATTGCGCACCTCCACCGCCAGCTGCATAGCTATCTTAGCTTCCTGCATGGCAATGGTGACCTGGTGAATATCCTGAACTTCACCGGTTACAAATTTCAACTTTACTTCATCGGCATGCAACTGTATTTCATTCAATTTACTAATAGCGTCATTGAGCACTTCTCCAAATGACATTTTACTATCTGTCTTTTTCAGCATTGACTGTTCCGGCCCCACTACACCCACCGGCTGGGGAAACAACTTAATCTGCATCCAAACTCCTCCTAACCCCTACCTATTTCCAAAGCCTTCAAAGCCATCCCTTTAGCGGCATTGAGGGCGGTTACATTGGCTTCATAGGCCCTGGCAGCGGTAATCATATCAACCATTTCATTTAACACGTTAATGTTGGGATAAGCCACATAACCCTTATCATCGGCATAGGGATGCGACGGATCATAAACCATCCGCGGGGGAGCGGGATCCTGCACAATCCCTGCCACCCTTACCCCGGCACCGCTAAATAACGAAACATTGTTCCGGCTGTCAACCGCCTTTTTTAACTGCCGGGCAAACAGCGGCACCTGCCGCCGGTACGGGGCCAGCTTCGGATCACCGGGCTTACCTGCCGTATCGATATTGGCCAGGTTATTGGCTATAATATCCAGCCTCAGCCGCTCGGCAGACATCCCGGAAGCACTTATGGCAAAGGAATCAAATAATCCCATAATTATCAATTACCTCCTGGAAGCAGTAATTACGTAACTGATTAAAGAATAATATTCATTTAAAGCCTGTACAGAAGTGTTATACTTTAATTCCACAGCAGCGGAATTAACCATTTCTTCATCTATGCTGACGTTATTGCCGTCGGGCCGCAAACTGGTATTGGTCACCCGTTCCACCTTTGGCTGCACCTCCATCGGGTGCTTACCCATCCCTATGTGCCGCGGGTGGGTGGCGCGCAGCGGAATATCACCGCTGTTTAACGCCCGCTGCAGCTGTTCTTCAAAAGAAACCACCGATTTTTTAAAACCCGGTGTATTGATATTGGCCAGGTTGTCGGCAATTACCCTTTGTCTTAACGTACCCACATCCAAATCGCGCTTCAGCGCCATTACCGTTGGGTTATTTATAATAACCACCGTTTTAAAACCCCCAGTTTCAAATATATCCCTTATTTGTCATAAGTTTACAATCGCAGCCCGCTTTCAACTATTTCGTAATATTTCAACACGGCAAAAAATTTTCCTGCCTAAATTTGTAACATTTATTCTGTTTATCATAGGAATAGTCAAAACAAATTTATAATTTATCTCCAAACTGCTACATATTGCTAATTTATCAGATTATAACACCGCCGTCATAGGGCTGCAGGCTTATTTTTTCACAGACTATAGTCCTAAGTTCCATCATACCCTGCCATTTAATGACAGAACTTCCCGTACTTTTTCGATAATATCCTCCACCGCGTCATCGGTGAGATCCTCACCGATGGGTAAAACAAGTACACGCCGGTAAAAAACCTCTGCTTTTGGCGCCCGGCTCCCTTCCAAAGTACAAACATCGGGGTGCCCCGCCCATATATAATAAGGGTGTAAAAATACCGGGTAGTGCCGTACCTCCACTTCAACCCCCCTGGTTTTCAAAGCCACAAATATCTTCCTGCGCTCAGGTATTAACCGCTCAGAGTTTAACTGCAGCACATACATCCCCCAGGCACATTTGCTGCCGGGCTGCCGGTGGGGAATTGTTACCTGTTCCAGGCCTGCAAAGGCCTCATTATACCGCCCGGCTATTTCTTCGCGCCTGGCCAGCACCTGCTCCACACGGCTCAATTGTGACAAGCCCAGGGCGGCCTGCAGCTCTGTCATTCGGTAAGGATAACCCAGATCCTGCATCTCATAGTACCAGGGACCTTCATCTTTAGTAAGCAGCTGCTTATTCTTGACAAAGCCCTCATCTCTGAATATCCTCAGCCATTGGGCCGTTTCATCTGAATTGGTGGTAATCATGCCCCCGTCACCGGTATAGATGTGATTACCCGGGCCAAAATCGAACACTACCATATCACCCAAACCGGCTACAGATTTTTGCTCATACCGGGCCCCCAGGGCGTGGGCAGCGTCAACTATTACCGCTATATCCTTCCCCTTTACCATATCCAGCACCGGCTGAATATGGCAGGGCTGCCCGGCATAGTGGTGCAGTATGATAGCCCTGGTATTGGAATTAATACGCGGTTCAATATCATTTGGATCCACATTACCGGTGGCCGGGTCCACATCGGCAAATATATTTACCGCTCCCTGGTAAAATACCGCATTGGGACCTGCCACCGGTGCCAAAGGCGGAACGATAACTTCTTCCTTGGGACCCACCGCAGCAGCCCGGAGGGCAATATGCATACCGGCAGTGCCGCTGGAAACGGCCACAGCATGTTTAACCCCGGCATACCGGGCAAAGGCCTGTTCAAATTTTCTCACCTGTTCACCCATATGTAATTTGCCGCTCTGCAGCACTTTCATTAACGCCCGTTGATCTTCCGCAGAAAATATCTTCATCTGACATATCCCCCTAAATTAAAACCACACTGGCTTACTCAATTATTGACCATAATTACTTTCACTCCAAGGTATTTTTATTTTAACAGAAGCATCCAGCTATACCAACTATTTTACAAAAAGTTCTTTAATTAGTCCCAGGACCTTGGTATAATCTGGTTAGTAATATAACTTTATTCAGTTTAAAAAGTATAACACATTTTAGCCTGTTAGGTGCAAAATGTTAAAAATATATTACCAGATACCAGGGGTGCTGCATCTTGGACATCAACATCAAGCTGCAAATACTTAAAAGTTCACCATTATTTAAAAATTTTTCCCATAACTCCCTGAAGGCCCTGGTGGAAAAAACCCAGATACAAACTTACCAGGAAGATACCACACTTTACAAAGAAGGGGATTACGGAGATTCTTTTTACGTTATTGCCATCGGCAGGGTAACCCTTTATAAACGGGTGGAAGACAAAATGGTGCCCCTTTACACCCTGGAAAAAGGGGACTACTTTGGTGAAATGGCATACTTCAACCAGACCGGATCCAGGACGGTATCCGCAAAGGTACACGCCCATACGGTGCTGTTTAAAATACCCCACGCTTTTTTAGTCTTAATCCAGCAGAACAGCAGTGTTTCATATAACTTGATCAAAGCCATGAACGTCAGGCAGAGAAAGGTGTACACCAAGCTGGCAGCCGTTTCCGCAGCCGAAAATTCAAAGCACCATTTAAATACCCTGTCCGAAAAGGCCGGCGCCAAAATCACCATTGACGACTCACTGCTGTCCAAGCATATTGAGGAAACATTAAACCCCAAAAAGGAAGACCCCTTAAAGGCAAAGGATTGCAAAACGGAAAAAGAAACACCCGGTGAAGAGGTTCCGGTGGAAAAAATGCTCTATGACCGGAATTTTAGCTGTCCCTATTGTAAATCCAAGTTTATCACGCCCAGGGTTTTGTCTAAATACCTAAAAATAACCAAAACCGACGATGACTTTTGCAGTTATTACGATGGTATAAACCCAATATTTTACGAAGTGGCAGTGTGCCCCCGGTGCAATTACGCCTTTACCGACGACAGCCAGGATAAACTGGGGCCAACAGCTTTAAAAGGTGTGAAAGCGGTGCTGGAAACACTGCCTAAAAAAGACTACTGCCTGGTCAGGGATATCAACCTGGCCGTTGAAACTTTTATTTTGGCCATATTATGCCAAACAGCTTACGAAAATAAAGATTCACTGATTGCCCGCCTTTACCTGCGTATGGCCTGGCTGTACAGGTACCAAAAAAATAAAGAAAAGGAACACACCTACCTGCAGGTGGCACTGGAAAAGTATGAATCTGCCTTTAAAAAAGAAAAATTTGAAATTAAAAACGAACTGCAGTTAACCTACCTGGTGGGAGAACTTTACAACAGGCTGGGCAATGCTAAAATGGCCGTCCAGTGGTTTAATAAATTAGTGATGCACCCTAAAAAAGACCAGTACCCCGCCATTGTAAAAAAAGCCAGAGACCGCTGGCAGGATATCCGGGCAGAAATGAAAAAGAAAAAGGCTTGAACCCCCCAAGGGTTTTAAGCCTTTTTACACCAGTTCATCCACTATCAGCCCCACCATTTCCCGGATGTGGGCCACCAGATCCAGCACCCACTCCGGGGGCACTTCCCTAATAACTTCTTTGGTATCGGCATTTATAACCTGGGCATAATACTCACCGCTTTTTTCATGAATTTTAAAGAGAATACTTGTTTTATACAGTTTCATTGTTTCGTTGGCCTGTTCCACAGCTTTATCCAGTTCTTCCCTTGTAATCTCTTCCCGCTCTTCCCAAGGCCGGTTCATATCTAAGGCCTTTTCCGGGAATCTTTTTTCACCAACCGCTTCACCGGCCTGATTATCTTCCCTTTGCGGCACCTGCCGGTCATATGCCGCGGGGGCAATACATGATATTTTCAATTTTATTCCTCCCCGCCCAGTTTATTTTTTTTGATCTAAAAAATACCCGCTGTTTTGTTTTGGCTTTTTATGGTAAGCTGCCAGCCCGGGCTTGGATGACTGCAGTTTTTTCATATTCTGCTGCAGTTCCTTTAACTTCTTTTCCACCTGCTCCCGGCTTTTATCAGTGAGCCTTTTAGCCTCCACCGCCATTTCAGCACTGCGCCGCCAGGTATCCTCCAGCATATTTACCGCCTCAGCATGTCTTACCCCCACGTCTTTCCAGCTGCCGGCACCAGCAAAAGCAGCTATTTTCTGCTTTAAATTTTCTATCTGCCTATCCAGCCCATCTATTTCATCCATATACTTCTGCCTGGCGGCCAAAAGTTTATCTACAAGTTCCCAATCGTCACCGGCCCCGGCAAGCCGCTCACCGGTTTGAAGTATCTCATGCATCAGCTTTTCTTTCTGCCGGGACATCTCCAGCAGCTTGACCAGTAAATTATTTACCACCGCTGCCACTAACCCCGCTGCTTTTAACCTGCTTTAACGCTTCCGCCCAGGTGCTGCGCAGTTCTTCCAAAAAATCCTGCACCTCTAAAAGAATCTGCCGGTCTTTTTTTACATTGGCTTCCACCAGCCGCCGCTTAATGTAATCATATAAGCTAAATAAATTGTTGGATATTTCGTAATCCCGGTTTAGGGTAACCATTAATTCGGTGATAATATCCTCCACCCGCTGGATATAATAGTTGGCTTTCTCTAGATTCTTATCTTCCAGCTGTTTAACTGCCAGTTTATTAAACTTAACCGCCCCGTTATAAAGCATCAGGGTTAACTCCCCCGGCTCCGCACTGTTTACCGCGTTCTGCCGGTACTGGGCGTAAGGGTTTTGCATCTGCATATTTTATAACCTCCAGCTTTATTTTACATTCCCATACCAAACTGCTGCATCAGCCACATGCTCTGCTGGTTCATCTGGTTAATGGCCTTTTCCATGGCGGTAAACTGCCGCCAGTAGCGGTCCTCTATTTCCTTTAAACGTTCTTCCCAGCGGTCTATATCCTTTTCAATGCGGCCGATATGCCTGCCGATAAAACTTTTATCGTCAATTTTACTGCCGCTGGTACCGGCCTTGTCAATAATGGTGCTGATGGCATCGGTAAGATCGTCAGAAAGCCTTTGGGCTACACCTTTACCGCTGTATTCATCAGATTCCTTTGTAAATAACTCCATTACCCCTTGGGAATCCTGCTGAACAGCTTTACGCAGCTTATCTTCATCTACTTCCAGCTTACTGGAAAAATAGTCTTTAGTGGTTGTAATGCCGATTTTGGCCAGACCAGCCATGGTATAACGCAGCTTGTCGCGGATGCTCCTCAACGTGTAATCGTTGCGCAGCATACCGCTGCGGGCCTTTTCCTGCCACTGATCAACCTGCTTGTCAGTGAGGTTTTCCTTCTGCCAGTCGCTTAAAGGCCAATTATAATCTTTATAACGTTTTTCCGAAAGTTTGTTTTCTATAGCTTCAACAATTTTATTATATTCATCTACTAAAGACTTAATGGCATCAAATACACTGTCGGTGCTGCGCTGAACGTTTACATAAACGGTTTTTGCCGGGTCAGCGTTTTGTAAATTATAAGTTACACCGTTTAATGTAAACTGATTGCTTGTATAATCGGTTACGCGCAGATTATCTATGGTTACATCTGCATTTCTGCCATCGGCTGCTATAGCTGACCCCAAGGTGCCATCTCCACCGTTTAATGTGGCGGTATCAATATCAGTTCCATCGGTGATCTTTAAAAGTTGGGCTAAAGTAGAGTCTTTAACTTTTAAGTGCTGGTCCGCTCCCGTTTTGTTGGTAAATAAGAAAAAGCGGTCCAATGTTTCATCATACGAGGCCCGCACATCCCAGCTCTTACCTCCCGATACCGCAGCGGAAACAGCATTTTCTGCACCGGCCTCGTTGGAGGTAATAGTTATTTCTTTGGCTGTACCGTCATATGACAATGACGCCCCGGTAACTGCCGCATCTGCCGCAATGGCAGCCATAATTTCATCCGCGGTATCATAACTGGCATCGGCAATGTCATAAAGATAGTCGGCACCCAAAGCAGACTTAGCCGCTTGTTCACTCTCATAAGTGGAGCTTGAACTATCCCACAAAGCAATTTTCTTGTCTCCCACAGTTATGGTAAGCCCTTCGGTTAAAGCACTGTCTGCAAGTTTTAACTTTTGTACCTGGGCAGCTGTGGTAGAGGCTTCCTGGGTGGTGTTAAGCGAAACCCCTGCGGCGCTGTGACGGTTAATTTTCTGCACCAGGTCATAGATGCTTTTAGCCTGGGTGTCGATAATAAACTCCACATCATTGATCACTAACTTTAAATCACCATAGCCGGGATTGTTAAATTGATCATCCAGCGTGGTCAGCTTACCGGCAGACCCCATTGTACCACCCGTTAGAGAGGCCCCCCGGGCCAGCTGGTCTACCCTTATTGAGTGACTGCCTTCAATGGCGGTACTGCTTGCCGCTGCAGTAACTATACCTTCATCGCTGGAAGTGGTGTTGTACACCAAATAGGTGGACTGCAGCTTCATTTTAAAAGCAAAATTGTCCCTAAAGCTTCTCAATAACGAATTTATCGTTCTATAATCTTCCTGCTGCCACTCCAGTATCTGCTTTTCCTGTTCCAGTTTATCCACTTTTATACGTTCGGCCTTCATCAAATCGCTAACTATTTGGTCAATATCCATACCGCTGGCCAAACCACCGATACGCATGTTAAAAGACATCACTTTCCCGCCTTTCTCTGGGATTCTATTACCTAATATCGGTTGCTGAAAAAAATTCTTTATATTAAGCTAAAATTTAAATAAGTTAATAAGTTAGGTGCCTGGCACTTTTAAGCATTTTCCCTCTAAAATGTTCAAAATTCAACAAACTAATAAGTTAGGCGCCCGGTACTCTTGAATATGATATTATTAGCTGATAAAATGAATAAATATCATGAAACACCATGGAAGTCCACAGCCGGCACCAATAAGTTAGATGCCCGGCACTATTATTATTGAAAGGTGATATATACATTGAAGAAAAAATATTGGGTAAGGTTAATTAAAAGAATTATTTTTATAACTTTAGGGGCAGCAATTACAGCAGTAAGTTTGGAGTTGTTTCTGATACCTAACCAATTAATAGATGGTGGTATTATTGGCATTTCTATTTTATCCAGTCATTTGAGCAGCCTGCCGCTGGCCTGGTTTATTGTGGGGTTAAACATTCCTTTTTTAATTCTCGGTTACCTGCATATAGGAAAAACATTTGCCCTGCTAACATTATATGCCGTGTCTGCCCTGGCCTACTTCACCACCGTCCTTCATCACGCACCTGCTTTTAATGAAGATTTGCTGCTGGCCACCATTTTTGGCGGCATCATCCTGGGTATTGGTGTCGGGCTAATACTGCGTTACGGCGGTTCACTGGACGGCACAGAAATTGTGGCCCTGATGCTGGGGCCAAAGCTATCATTTTCGGTGGGCGAAATAATTATGTTTGCAAACATCTTTATTTTAGGAAGTGCTGGGTTTGTTTTCGGCTGGGTCAATGCCATGTATTCCATGATAGCCTATTTTGTTGCTTTCAAAACCATAGACCTGGTTATAGATGGTTTAGATAAATCAAGGTCAGTAATGATTATATCAGACAATTCCGAAGAGATATCTGATGCCATTTTAAACCGCTTGGGCAGAGGGGTTACTCATTTTCATGCCAAAGGTGGTTATACTCAAAATTACAAGGAAGTGCTGTACTGCGTAGTTACCAGGTTGGAGATAGCAAAACTTAGAAGCATCGTCTTTGATATTGACCCGGAAGCCTTTATGGCTATTGAAGAAGTGCACGATGTACATGGGGGCAGGTTTAAAAAGAAAGCCATCCACGGCAAACAGCTGCAGAAAAAAAGCCGCTTTTAAAGCCAGCGGCTTTTTAGCATAAGTTAATAAGTTAGGTGCCTGACACTTCTAACCTGCCCCATACCCATTGTGATCTTGTACCCCACACCGGCGTACAGTAAGTTAGGTACCTGGCACTCTTTAACTAACTTTTCTATCAGGTATTCCTGGTATCCGGCTTTCTTTTGCCGCTTTATTTCTTCTTTTATCGGTTTTAACTCTTCAGCTGTTATGGCATCTAATTTCTTCAACCTTGTTTCACTAATTACCACATCTGATAAGCACCTTTTATAGTCATCCGCTGTATAATGCCACAAAACTAATTTATCAGCATAGCGGTCAACAAGGCGTTGGGCCATCTGCAGGCCCTCGGGGTCAAAATCTCCGGAGTAATATATTGTCGCACCGTTTTCTACCAGTTTGTCCAGCATAATTAAAGCGGCCAGTTTAAGCTGGCCGTGGGTACAGATGAGGGGCGGTGCTGTTAAACCGGTAAAGCAATCTAATATGGCCGAAAATACCCCTGAGTTTTCCAGTACAAAAACCTTTTTCGAAGAACCAGCCGGCTTATAAGCAGCCATTTTCACCACTTCCCGCAGCGGCACGTTGAGCACAACACCATCCCGGCAGGCACTTTCCCACACCGGTGCCGGCTCGGTTTTCCCTTCCTCGCAGCCCAGTATGCTTATGCAGGTGGTAAAATTAAGCAGATCATCACGGATAATGCCGAAGTAAGCTAAAAGATCCGTTATTTCTTCCGCAGAAGGAACGGAACTCGGTTTGTAATTCTTCTCTTGATGACTTCGTAAAAACTGCAGGGCAGAAATTAAAAACCTGCCCTGCTCGGTGTTGAGGTCAAAGCCGTGGGGGTCTTTAGCTATTTTGCTGGCAAACAGTGGCAGGCGCTGGTATCGGAAGCTGTTATCAGTTTCCTGCACACAGGGAAGCTGATCAATGGCACTTAACACATTATCAAGATACTTTTTTAGCAGTTCAGGATTGGTATCATAAGCCTGGTGAATCCCTCTGGTGCCGGCACCCCTGCTTTTTATATGCTCCAGCCACAGGCGGCAGTACCGCTAATAACTTAACTGATAGATTAGATGATTGACTAACAAAATAGAAAAGAGGCCCCAGGGATGACCTGAGACCTCTTGTTTGTTGAAAGCACTACCGCAGGAGCTGCAGCACTCCCTGGGGCAGCTGGTTGGCCTGGGCCAGCATAGCCTGGGCGGCCTGAGAGAGGATGTTCATCTTGGTGAATTCCATCATCTCCTTGGCCATGTCTACGTCGCGAATGCGGGACTCGGCTGCGGTGAGGTTTTCGGCAGAAGTTCCAAGGTTGTTGATGGTATGTTCTAAACGGTTTTGGTAGGCACCCAGCTTAGAACGCTCAGCGGAAACACTGTTAATTGCTTCGTCGAGAACACCAATGGCGGCTGTCGCATTATCATGAGATGAAACGTCCAAAGCATATTCAACCCCATTATTATCAGTACCGTTAGTTACGTCTTGACTAGATGTCCAAGCTACAGTATAGGATTGTCCGTCCACTGTGACAGTCTTTACTTCAGTATTATCAGTAGTACTAATATCAAGTGCATCTGCCCGCATGTCGTTCACTTCAATGTTAAACTTTTGAGCAGTATTTGCTCCAATTTGGTAATCAGAGGTAAATTTATCTCCAGCATCATAAGCGGTTGTTACAGAAAATGAAACAGTGCCCTCAGCTAATGCTGCTGTATCAACTGTTAATCCGGTAGTACCAATTGCTAAATCATCTTGATTAGCTGTTAAAGTTTGTGTTCCTCCGGTTACCGCATCGCCATTACCATCTTTTACCGTAGCCGTATAGCCTGTACCAACAGTAAAAGTTGTTTCTGAGTCATTTATTAACTCAGAATCAAAATCAGCAGTGATTCCATTCCCTAAATTTATGCTAGTATCATCAGCAGCTACTGCTACCGCTGATGAACCTGCTACAGTAGCATCTGCAGCAGTTAGTAACTGAGCTTTATAAGTTCCTGCACCAGCAAGATCAAAGGTGCCGTCAGCAGCTGAGGCAGTAAAATTACCTGTAATTGTAAACCCTTCGCCTAGATCAAGACCACCTGTTTGGTCATCTGCAACACCAGTCTTAGAAGTTATAGTATTATCACTTGCATCCTTAATAACAATATCATTATTATCATCACCATTATGTGTTACTTCAATTTTAAAACCGGCAGCAACTTTTATATTTGCATTAGTCCCACTTCCATCATAAGTTAATGCAGTTACGCCAGTGCCACCTGCTGATAAATTAGATACAGAACCTGTGGCAACATCTTCAGTAACTTTAATCTTATAGTTTCCATCTGTCAAAGAAGATGCAGAATCAATATTTACGGCAGAAGCATCGCCACCACTTACATTTGAAGTAGTTTTTCCGGAAGTAACATTAATAGTATAATCCCCAACCGCAAGTGTAGATGTGGCACTAATTTTTAAGTCTGTCATATTAGTAGTATCATAAGTAACACCAGCAGTATCAATAGCTGCATCTACCTGAGTTCCACCTTTAAGTAACTTCTGGGTGTTAAACTCGGTGGTGTTCCCAATTCTGTTAATTTCTGATGTCAATTGGTTTATTTCTTTCTGTATTTCATCTCTGTCGGTTTCCGTGTTGGTGTCGTTGGCCGCCTGCACCGCCAGTTCCCGCATGCGTTGCAGAATGGAATGCACTTCATTGAGCGCGCCCTCGGCAGTCTGGATCATAGAGATACCATCCTGGGCGTTACGCGCCGCCTGGTTCAGACCACGGATCTGCCCACGCATCTTTTCACTGATAGCAAGCCCCGCAGCATCGTCACCAGCGCGGTTGATACGCAGTCCCGAGGACAGTTTCTCCAGTGACTTTGAAGCAATAGTGTTGTTGCTGCTCAACTGACGATAGGTGTTAAGCGCTGCAATATTGTGGTTAATTCTCATTTAATTACCCTTGTAACTGGAATCTCTCCCTAGTCTCCAGAACATGGGCCACCTCCTTGTAATTTTTTATAGTAGGGCAGATGGCCTCCGTTCCAATGCCCCTAAACTTTATTGAAGCTCTATGAGTTCATTTTTTTCTTCTTTTATTTCCAGCAGTTCCTTTCGTACAATATTCACACCGTTGGGGGCTTTAATGCCAATTTTTACCGTACTGCCGATCACTTCAAGTACTACCACTTCTACTTTTTTATCAATAATTACAGATTGTTTTTCTTTTCTTGTAAGAACTAACATTTATTACACCTTCCCTCGTGCTTTAATCCCTTGTATACCAACAATCACACAAATTGCTTCAAAACGATGTTAACGTTGGTGGCGCACAAGTTTGCTTCAATATGAAGCATTTATAATATAATCGGTTTCTTATTACTAATACTTTAGGCATTTAAGGTAAAAAATAATTTTTATTTACATTAACCAGACCAATTCCGTTTATAATAAATGCTACTTTTTGTTGCAAACAGTCCTGCAACCTGACATTTAGTGTATAATTTTATGTTGAAATTGAATTAAATGAGGTATGACTTATGTTCGCTGCAAGACTGGTTAGCCTGCGCAAAAAAGCAAAATTTACCCAAAAAGAATTGGCTGCTAAATTAAACATTGGTAGGGGGGCTTTATCTCTTTATGAGATTGGACAGCGAGAACCGGACTTGGAAACTTTAAATAAAATTGCTGATTTTTTTAATGTAAGTACAGACTATTTACTGGGCAGAACCAATAGTGATACAAAGTTGAATCCTGTTTATTTGGAAATAATTCAGGAATGGGAAAAAGAAGGTGGAAATCCTGAGGCATTAAAAAAAGCACTTAAAGACTATATGAAGCTTATAAGGAAGTGGCAGGAAAAAGGATTCTCTCCTGATAGAATAAAAGAAATATGGGACAAGATTTTTGAAGTTAGTAATACTCTTAACAAACTAGGTTAATATTATTATATCTTTACTTTTCGCAAATTAGCTAACGGTTCCAGTGTTCCCTGTAGAAAAAATTGGCCTAACCTAAAACCATTAAGCATACCTTCTCTGAAAACGGCACACATGGACAGCGCATTAATATTATTACAATTCTCTTCTAGCTGGTTAATAAGATCCTGTAGGTGGGAATCCTCCAAGTTATTAAGTAATTCCGATCTTATACCTTCAATTTTTTCTTCTAGTTGTTTAAAGTTCTTCTTTTCATCTTCACTTAAAAATAGGTTTTCATTATCGGTACTAAAATTAATTTTTTCCAGTGGGTGAATATCTTTATATAAAGATTCACTGTTTGTTAATAGTTCAATAAGAACTTTCATATCAGTCTTGTTCATTGATTTAGAAATCTGGGGTATTGTTATATTAACTAGCTGGTTTATATATGTAAAATCTCCCAGACCCATTCCCTCCCTGCTTATCAATAACATTATCATTCAGCAATAAGCCAGCACCAATACTTAAATATTTTTAACCCAATAGGACTTTTGTCCTATTTTTGGGTACATTTCTAGAATAAATAGCAAAATCCTTCTTTATATTGAGAAAATTATACCAAATTATTAAAATTATTATCCAGTGATATTAAATACGACTCACTTGAAACTGAAATTTATCGAATTATCTTAGTTTTTTAATTCATTTTTTAATTTCAAAATTATTTCTTTGTCTAACCCAGTTGTTTCCGCCAACGCCTACTGACAAATCTTTCCTTAAAGTGTTCTAACCCCCGATGAGCATAACACGCTGTGACTGTCAAGTGATTTTGAACAAATTTTAGCAAATAAAATTTAATGGTTTTTCGGTTAATAATTCTGCAGCTGTCGCCAGTAAGGTTTATCACCTCACTCCTGTGGATAATTCTATCTAATATGACAGTAGCTACTGTTGGGTCTCCGAGTAACGGGCTAACCACTCAATTTTGGACACTAGCGTTAATTAACTATCTCTTTCATATAATTTCACAATTTTCCTTCTCCCTTTCATGACTGAAGCTGGTGTTTTGTAAGTTAGGTGCCCGGCACGGTGATAATATTGAGAAAAAAGCATTGGCTAAGGTTAATTAAAAGAATTATTTTTATAACTTTAGGGGCAGCAATTACAGCAGTAAGTTTGGAGTTGTTTCTGATACCTAACCAATTAATAGATGGTGGTATTATTGGCATTTCTATTTTATCCAGTCATTTGAGCAGCCTGCCGCTGGCCTGGTTTATTGTGGGGTTAAACATTCCTTTTTTAATTCTCGGTTACCTGCATATAGGAAAAACATTTGCCCTGCTAACATTATATGCCGTGTCTGCCCTGGCCTACTTCACCACCGTCCTTCATCACGCACCTGCTTTTAATGAAGATTTGCTGCTGGCCACCATTTTTGGCGGCATCATCCTGGGCATTGGTGTCGGGCTAATACTGCGTTACGGCGGTTCACTGGACGGCACAGAAATTGTGGCCCTGATGCTGGGGCCAAAGCTATCATTTTCGGTGGGCGAAATAATTATGTTTGCAAACATCTTTATTTTAGGAAGTGCTGGGTTTGTTTTCGGCTGGGTCAATGCCATGTATTCCATGATAGCCTATTTTGTTGCTTTTAAAACCATAGACCTGGTTATAGATGGTTTAGATAAATCAAGGTCGGTAATGATTATATCAGACAATTCCGAAGAGATATCTGATGCCATTTTAAACCGCTTGGGCAGAGGGGTTACTCATTTTCATGCCAAAGGCGGTTATACTCAAAATTACAAGGAAGTGCTGTACTGCGTAGTTACCAGGTTGGAGATAGCAAAACTTAGAAGCATCGTCTTTGATATTGACCCGGAAGCCTTTATGGCTATTGAAGAAGTGCACGATGTACATGGGGGCAGGTTTAAAAAGAAAGCCATCCACGGCAAACAGCTGCAGAAAAAAAGCCGCTTTTAAAACCAGCGGCTTTTTAGCATAAGTTAATAAGTTAGGTGCCTGACACTTCTAACCTGTCCCATACCCATTGTGGTCTTGTACCCCACACCGGCGTACAGGGTATATTCCGCCAGCATGTGCAGAACCCTGGCCATAATGTCTTCGCCCTGCCGACGGATACCGTAGCTGCACATGCCGGTAAAACCGACTTGTTTGTATTTATCGAAATGCATGATCCGACTGGTTAATCTGCAGGCGCTTGGGAATACATTTTCTGCAATAAAATCAATAAAGTTATCTCCTAAGTTTATTGGTGAGTAATAATTCCATTTTTGTAATAAATTCAAAAACACCTTCCGGGGATCCGGCAGCGGGTAGTTGATGCCCCGGGTTCGAAAAGTTGTGGGTGAATAAAATTCCAAAGTAAGCCTGTAATCCACCCGGGTGCGGGATACGGCAGAGTTATAAATTTCTGCATAGGATGAGCTGCCGGCCCATGGATGCCGGGCATGATCAAAGGTAAAGTCGCATACCACAAGCTCCGCCCCGGCCAGTATTATTTCCCCGGGCAGGGAAGGCGCCCATACATCATGCAGCCACCGGGAAAGCACAGGAGACATAGATGTTATCCGGAAGGTATACTCTTCACCGGGAAACAGCCTCCACCTGTTATCCTCAAAAGAAACTTTCCCCCACAGCGGGGAAACGGTAAATGGCTTTATAGATGCAGGCCGGTGCAGATCCTCCGCCAGCTTTGGCTCTAAAGCTCTGACCCTGTCCAGAAAAAAAGCGTGCAGTACCTGACCCATTGAGGGAGGTACCAGCACTTCTTTCTTTGTCTTCAAAAAAACTACACAACTAGTCAGCAAAACAATTTTCCTCCATATCTTTTTCATCCAATTGCTTCATGCTTTTACTTAAAAAGTAAACCCAAAGAAATACCTTAAAACCTCAACTTTCATAATAATCCTTCTCCCGCGCAACCCACCCTAAAGGCCAGCGAGGCATATTACCATCCACAATTGCCCGGCGTGATTTGGGGAAGGCAAACTCCCCGCGAGTCTCGAACAAAGCGTCTCTCAGTTCCCGGCGTAAACCTTCGGGCAGCAGCATGAGCAAGCTGGCACCACTCAAGCCGGACCCCCACAAGGCGCAAAACGGGCGTTTCAGTTCCCAAAGGGAATTATTTTTGTTTTGACAGTAAGGAGCCTCAGGCCTTGGTACTCAACAGGTCCGAAGGCGGTTGCGAGCACTTCTTTGAAAAGGACAAAATTTATCCATAATTTGGCTTTAATCAAATAAAGTAAAATAGGGCATGAAAAATATTCCACCTCTGGATTTCGCTATTGACAAGGGTTTTCCTGTCATAGCTTTAAAAAAATATTTTTGCGAGCAACCCAGGTTTTTTTGCACAGCCCAGGGTGCTCGATTTTAACAGCGAAATAATAATCAATGCAAAAATACCCTGGAGGCCTCCTCCAGCGTCTATTTCCTGCAGCATTCCAAAAAGCATGCCGTGCAGTTCCCTGACCATACCTGGTCCCCGGCAGATTTCTCTCGAAAATGCCAACATTATATGAAGTTAGGTCAATTAGCCCTAATCAAACCAGCTGTTAGGCAGCGCAATATTTATCAGCGGGCTGGCAGAATTTCGCTATCATGCCATGGAGATTTTGAGAAAATCCCTTTTATAACCATAATTGGAGCCGGAAAACTTAGAAGTATTATCTTTGATATTGACCCGGAAGCCTTTATGGCTATTGAAGAAGTGCACGATGTACATGGCAGCAGGTTTAAAAAAGAAAGCCATCCACGGCAAACAACTGCAGATCGAGTAGGGTAACGCCGCAGTAATTTGCTACGGCGTTATCCCTCTCACAGAACCGTACGTACGGGCCTCGTATACGGCTCCTGATAAACCTCA
>NZ_JAFBCW010000004.1 GCF_016907915.1 Desulforadius tongensis | reverse complement strand
CAGCAGAGCCCTATCCTCCCAGAGGGTAAGAGCCATTATAAGGTTAACCATTATTCAACGGAATTACCCATTTACACAAAATAATTTACACTCCCAATCCCTGGTACCAAGCGAACTCAATAGACAATTTAAACAAAAAGAACACCTGTCAGTAGTGGTTAGCGATTTAACATATGTACGCGTCGGCATGTCCTAGAATTATGTATGTTTATTAGTTGATCTCTTTAACAGAGAAATTATTGGGTACAGTGCCGGTACTAATAAAGATGCATCATTGGTATACCGGGCCATATCCACAATTAAAGGCAATCTAAACCGGATATGCCTGTTTCATACCGACCGTGGCAATGAGTTTAAAAATAAACTTATTGACGATGCACTGGATACCTTTAATATTAAAAGATCGCTAAGCATGAAAGGCTGCCCTTATGATAATGCAGTGGCAGAAGCCATGTTTAAAATCTTTAAAACAGAGTTTGTAAACGGCCGTCATTTTGATAATTTAGAAGAACTAACCAACGAGCTAGATAACTATGTTTATTGGTATAACCATGTTCGAATTCATAGTACACTTGATTATATGACGCCTATACAATATAAACTTGCGTACCTTAAAAAAGTTGTCTAGTTTACTGTTGACAGTCCAGAGGCTAACAACATCAAAGCAAGCATGGCATAAATATTTCAACGAAAGGCACACACTGTTGGCATAATGGTGTGTGCTTACTTTATTTATACTCTTTACCCTTTTTAAATAATATTTCTGAAGGATAGCCCTTCACCAATGAATGATCACTAAAAAACAAAACGATAGAGAAAAGTTGACCACTTGCGGTATCTGCTGCTGAAAACGTTGGACAACAACGCCGAGTGGCAAAATAAGTGGCTACGTATTGCGGTGATAGGAATTTTTGAAAATTCAAAACAGCATTATTTATAGTTATTATAAAAAAATTAGCAATGGAACATTTGGATTAATTGTTTGAAGGCAGGATAGTGGTGAAGTTTAAGACTGGCATTAGTGTAAAACGGGATTATAGGCAAAATTGTGGGATAATTATAGCATGTGCTATAATATAGTATCTGGAGGTGCATCTACATGCCGTTTGGAGACGTTATAAAGGCTATTCGTATGAAATTTAATATTACTCAAGAGCAGCTTGCTCGTGAGTTTAATATATGTTTTTTGACTATTAACCGGTGGAAAAATGGGCATACCTCCCCTAGCAAACTGACAAAAATTGGATTTTTGCAGCAGGGAAAATGTAGATGTAGTTATTACCTCTGGATTTGAAAAACTCTAACGCTGCAAAAACCAAAAGCTCATATTATTTTGAAAGGGGAAACCATTATGGCAAGAGCCGATTTATTAAAAAAGCTTTTTAGCAGCTTTAAAAAAGATGATAAAGAGACTTTTTATAAAATAGCAAATGAGATTATTGAGGATGAACGAAAAAAAAATCATGGGATACTTGCTAATGATTTAAAAATGATTTTGTTTAACGGTAACTCACCTATTAAGTCTTCAACAACGGCGTTTATTGCGGGTACGCCAAAAGATGCCGATAAAGATGCACCGTTGTTTGAAGTGATATATCCGGAAAAGTATTTCACTGATCTGGTTATAACTCGAGAAAAACTAGGTCAGTTAGAACAGGTTGTAAAGGAATTTAACAACTGGGATGTGTTAGTAAGCAACGGAGTTTTCCCGACAAGAAGGGTGCTTTTTTATGGACCTCCTGGATGTGGAAAAACTCTTGCGGCTCAAACGTTAGCATCGGAAATTGGCGTTCCGATGCTGTATGTTAGATTTGATGCTATAATATCTTCTTATTTAGGAGAAACAGCAAGTAATATACGCAAAGTATTTGATTATGCTAAGAATGATAGTTGGGTTATTTTCTTTGATGAATTTGATACCATTGGAAGAAGCAGAAATGATGCATCAGAACATGGAGAAATTAAAAGAGTAGTCAATGCCTTTTTACAACAATTAGATAATTTTAGAGGACGTTCTTTAGTGATTGCTGCAACGAATTTTGAACAATCGCTTGACTATGCCATATGGCGCAGGTTTGATGAAACCATGCGCTTTGATATGCCAACTAATGAAGAAAAAATTGCTTTATTTGCACTAAATATGAAAAGATTCAATGGACCTGATCATGTATTTGAGCAATATTTGGAACGTATACATGGTTTTTCACATGCGGATATTGAAAAAGTTTGTCAATTCATAATGAAACAATGCATTCTTGAAGGGAGAAAAATTTACACAAAGAAAGACATTGATTATGCCGTAAATAAGCAAAAAGCAATTGTCTCATTGAGAAAAACTCAATATTAAGTGAGGGGATTGAAAATGGCTGATTTAAAACACATTGAAATAATGAAAGAAGATGTGGTTAAGCCATATAGGTTTCGGTCTAATCCTATGGCCCCTAAGCCTATCAATCGTAACAGAAGTACTCACGGCAAAAAACTAGCAGAGGAATTATCCCAAACTACAGAATTTATAGAATCAAAGCGGGTTCAACTAGGCATAGATTCAAAAAATCTTTTGGTTTTAGAGATTATTAGTGATGCTATGTCTAAGGACATTTTAGAAAATATGCTGATTAAGTTTAAATTGTTTCTTGTCGAAGAGGAGATTATAGACCCAGCTAAACCTAACAAATCAAAACTAGTTATACAATTTGAAGATAAGGCAGCGCTTGATTTATTTAATAAAGAAAGAGAATTATGGCAAAATAATGATCCTAATAATGCTATTTTAACCTGTGCTCAAAGAAGAGATTTGTTTAATTGTATAGAGAATATAAGAATGGTTTCTCGTGAAGATAGAATTGGGCCCCGTTTAAAAAAGTATTTTGAAAATCCTTCCCTGTTTCCTAAAGACTTTTTTATTGTAAATATTGATGTGTGGTATAACGGAGATAGATCTAAGATTATAGAAACCGAAAATATTATAAGAAAAGCATTAGGTACTCAAGGAAGTGCTTTGCTGGGGGACTTGTTTGAGATACCAAGTTTGTTGCTTGGTCGTGCACAAGTAAATGAGTTTACATTAAATGCTTTGCTTGATTTGGATATTATAAGCCTTGTAGACTTGCCACTCAGCACTGTTTCTACAGAACAATACGAATTATACTCATTTGATTTTGAACCAATTATTCATGATAATCTTGGCGAGAATGCTCCTTTGGCTGCAGTGCTTGATTCAGGAATCTTTTCAGCTAACCCTTTATTGAGTAATGTTATAGTTGGAGAAGAAGAATTCGATACTACTGAAAATACCACATCTGACTTAAATGGCCATGGTACAGGTGTGGCAGGTATAGTTGTCTATGGAGATTTTAATAAATGTATTGAATCAAAGGTTTTCACACCGTTAGTTCGGATATTGAATGGTAAAATAATGCATAATGAAAATGGAGATACTTGTTTTCCAGCTGATAAAAGACCGGAGCAGATAGTAAAAGAGGCTATTGAATATTTCCACAAGGAATATAACTGTAGGGTTTTTAATTTGTCCACGGGAGATATGGATCATTTATATAATGGCGGAAGGCAGTTTGCATGGGCAGAAATGCTAGACCAATTATCAAGAAACTTAGATATAGTCATCATAGTAAGTGCGGGTAATGTGCCAAATCCTGTTATCAATGAGTTTGATTCAAGAGAAGCACTTATGAAAAATTGCAGAAACCAGTTGTTTCAGCACGAGCATAGGCTTATTGATCCTGCTACTTCTGCCCTGAGCGTTACAGTAGGATCTATAACACGTTTTGCTGAACCGGAGGTAACACAAAATCGTGGTGTGAGACTGTCGGTGGGAGCAGAGAATTATCCTTCTGTATTTACCAGAATTGGGAGAGGAGTTAATAAAGCCATAAAGCCGGAACTTGTGGACTATGGTGGGAATTATGCTCTTCATCAAATAGCACGTGGTAACACAAGATGGCATAAAAATGATCGTAATCTATTAGAACCTACACTAAATAATGGAAATGATAGAATATTCAAAGGGTATTGCGGAACAAGTTTCTCTGCCCCACATGTTACGCATATAGTGGCTAGAATTGAACGTGCCCTTGAAGAACAAATTGGAGAAAGGCCTTCAGCCAATTTAATCAGAGCTTTATTGGTAAATTCTGCAAAATGTACGCCTGAAATGGTAGAGTGGACAGAAGAATCTATTGATGCATTATATAGCGGCAAAGGAAATCCAAGACAAGAGCGCAGGCTAAGGCTAATTGGCTTTGGAAAAGCGGATGACAGTATACTTTACTCAAATGAAAGGCAAGTTACTTTATTTGCTGAAGATGAGTTAGACTTGCGTTCATTCCATTTATATAAAATCCCCGTACCAAAGGAATTTTTGTCTGTTCATGCAGAAAAGAGAATTGTAGTCAGTTTAGCATATAATCCCATAACACGTTTGAGTCGCAAGGACTATCTCGCATGCAACTTATGGTTTGAAATTTTCCGCAAGATGGATGAAGAAACATTATTGAAGTATAAAGCAAAAAAAGAAACAGGCGAAGATACAGAAGATGATCTAAAAAATCTGCCTGATAGTTACAAAATGGCATCTTATCCAGGATATACGGAAATTTTTAAGTCAACATTGCAACAGCGTGTATGGGCAAAAAGTGCGCGTGGTGGAAGAGATCTTCTTTGGAATGACAATAATCCATATATTTATATTTTAGTAACAGGTAAAGAACAGTTTAAATATGCGGAACAAGATTCCCCACAACCTTATGCGTTAGTTATTACTTTTTCATATTCTGGACAAGAAGATATAAAGCTCTATGAAAAACTTCAAAGTAATGTGCGCATTAGAGATCGCCAGAGAGAGCGTGCTCGTGTACAAATCAAGGCGTGATTATTCTAATAATATGGAGTGATTGCGTGGCGGATATAAGGGGATTTGTTGTTGGCGTTAGTAACTATACTAATATAAAGGTTAATAATTTACCTTTTTGTAGAAACGATATTTCCGCAGTTAAGAAAGCTTTAGTTTCCGGGCTAAAGATGAAAACTGAAAATATAATTACTTTCGGAGAAACTGGTTTTGTTAATAGCAAAGATTTTATTAATGGATTAATTGATTTATGTTCGCATTCAATGCCAGAAGATACAGTGATTTTTTATTTTTCAGGCCATGGAACAACCCAGTTAACAGGCCACCATCTTGTTTTTAGTGATGCAACTGTCAGTACTCAAGCTATAATAAATTTTCTTGATAAGATAAAGGCTAAGAATAAAATTATTATTTTAGATTGCTGTATGTCTGGAAATTTCACAATAGATCAATCTGCTAAGTTTAGTATATATCAGACTGTTGAGGAATTTGCTGGTAAAGGATATGCTGTTTTAGCTTCCAGTAATGCAGTTCAATATTCTTTTAGGCATCCTGATAAAGCAATAAGTTTATTTACAAGTTTTTTATGTGATGCTTTGCAAGATAAATGTATTATAAGAAATGGAAAAAAATCATTATATGATATTGTTAGATTAGTATCTCTATATTTAGAAATATGGAATAAAAGAAACCCAACAATGCAACAGCAACCGATTTTTAGAGCGAATATGGGAGGCACTATACTTTTTAACGTAGAAGAATATAAACCATATTATCGTAAGAGAGTTTACGAAGAAAACGAAAGATATGTTATTTATGATGTTGAACCATTACATTCTAGTAGAGCAAAACGTTATACTGCCAAGGTAATTTTAAATGAACCTTTTTCATTTGATGAAATTACGGACATTTCCATTGAGATAAAAGAGAAAATTCGGTATATAGAAGTTTACCCTAACGAGAAATCGCAAAGCTGTTGGTTAAATAAACTTGCTAATATTATTTGGATTTGTTACGGTCGTGATGAAGGTGATATAGTAAATTGCAACTATATATGTTGTGCTACCTGGGTCGATGAAACTCAAGATGAAAAATGGTGGTATAAATTGGATAAGTATTCTTTTGTAAACAAGGATATCCATTTTACTATACATCCGTATTACGAAGTACGGAAATCATTCATATTGGAAAGCACTGTGGACAAAGAAGTACTTATATCACAAACTAAAAAAGTAATGTCTGAATTAATAACACTAGCTGAAAAAGTAATCGCACTTTATAATGAGTTAAAAAATAATAATATTACTGAAAATGAGATGTTGCAGAAAATGGATATACTCATACCCGAGATTGATAAAGCATATTATAAAGAAATTGAGCTAGGTATAGCTCCAAATGAAATTCATAGTTGGCAACAAGGATGTTCTAATTTAGCGGGGACTATCCATGATTTAACATTGTTTTACAATAAGAAGTATATAAATCAAAGAACAAGTAAGAATAGAAAAGATTGTATGGAAACGACGATTCAAAGATATTATAGTGATTTGGGAAAAATAGTAAAACTAGAAAAAGATATTTGGAAAACGTAATGGGGATGATTAAGCTAGATATATATAAGTATATATTTTTAAAGCTATATTATATTTCCCGAATATAGGGAGTTGTCTTATTGATAACGATGCCCAGCCAACCATGAGGATTCCAGAAATTGTAGTGGGGGGCACTGCCGAACCCAATTCACCCAATGGTGAGATAAAGCGGGTAATCACCGGTGAGCCGGTTAAGAAAAATAAAATAAGAAGATTATAAGAAGGGTGCCTTCCAGCACCCACAGAGTTTAAATACAGAATAATCCAGTTATTTATGTAGACCCTGATGGACACTATGTAGCTAATGTAGTAGGCGCAATTATAGGTGGCGGTTTAGGATGTCTGTTAGGAAGGTATGCAGCAAATTATTATAATTTAAAAGGTTGAAAAATAATAGCAGCTATTACAAGTATTGCGGCTGGTGGAGCAGCACTTGGACGGTTTGCAGATCCTGTTATTCTGAGACTTGCTCAAAGAGTATTAATGAAAAATAATATGTTAAAATTTCATGAATTTCCTGTGAGGGGGTTACAAGCAACTATGTATGAAGAAAAAAGAGTTTAAAGGAAAGGTTAGTGACGATTATGAAGTACAATAAAAAATCAAAACTTATTATTGCTTTTTTAGTGATTATGCTGGTGACTGTTATATTTGGGGCATTAAAAAGTGGAAAAGAAAAACTTTCAAATAGAGATGTGGGTGTATACAACTTATCAGAGATTTCAAAATATAAAACACCCTATGTGGGAGAAAGCAGTAAGGTTAGCCATATTGCCAGCAGCCTTCCTGTACCAGATAGTTATTTTAAACAACAGTATATATCTATGGAAACTAGTAAAAAGCCGTATGGTCTTACAATATATTACGAAGCAGCTAAAGACATAGAATATGAAGGTGAATGGCCAATAACTACACGGAATTCTGTTATTGAGGCAAATTCAAGGGCAAACGCATTAGTGATATTTTGTATGATTGATAATGTTGATAAAGTAACCTTTGCATTTCGCAATTCACAATCCGAGGGAGAACTAGATGAATCGAAATATGATACTAGATTTAGTTTTTCACGCTCTATATTTAAAGAAAAATATGGCGATTTATCTAGGCTTGGTAAGAATCTGGTTTTACTAGAAGAAGCACTGGCATCAATAACTCATACAGGAGATATTTATTACTTATTAAATAGCGGGAAAAGGATCAACAAAGAAAGTATTAATGATACTCCTAATGTAGAAGATTATCAGATAATTAAAGTAGATGGTGAGGTTTATTATATATACATTAAAGAAGATAAATATTATCTTGAAAAGCCCTATCAGTTTATAGATGAAATAACAGAAGAAACGTATAATAATATAAGTGAATTCATACAAGCTCACACCCAAAGAAAATTCCAAACGGAACATGAATTTTCAAAGGCGGTTATTGAACTTGTAGAGGTTAATTTGGCAACTATAATGTCATCCCCTAAAGAATCATCCAATCCAATGGACTATATTAAGGCCCACCGGAATGAATATGAAGAGATTATTAAATATAGCTATAAATATGAAAATGAAGAGGTACTTAAGTATATGCTCTCCCAATTTGAAAAGGGTAACGTAGAAGGTTTACGTGGGCATATAATGATGGCACTTTGCAAGGAATTATTAGGTGTAAGAAACAATGTAATGGATGAGTCTTTAACACCTAAAGAATGGTATGAAAAACTAGATATAAGGCAAGAAATTAATCTACCTGATTTTTCTTATGACGGTGACAATTTCATCGAAAAGCTAGTATATGAAACTGAAATTCAAAGGAATAAAACCAGTAAACAAGGTTTTCTAATAGTTGCACCACATATTTTTGGAAGTTACGAAGAAGGTAATAAATTAAAGGTATTTACAACAATATATAGTTCCTGTTATCGATTATATGAAAATGTTCTTTCAAATGAAAGTGGTGCAGTTATTCCTGTTGCAATAACCTATACAAAAAATTCTGATGGTAGCTATTCATTAGAAGAATATAAAGAAGCTAAGGGTGGGGAAGATTTTGTAAGTTCTATAAAAGAATTTTGTATAATGCCTGTATCTGGTAAAAAAATAAAAGGACTTGCTGATAAAATTTTAGATCATTATAGTGATTATGAGGATATAATACAGTTAGAACGTGAAAATTTAATCAAGCACTTAAAGAAAAATAATCAATATGGAGTTTTTTTATATGAAGAACCCTACAAAGAACCTGCTAAATTAATACCACTTACATGATGTAAAATCTCAAATTAAAAACTTCTAAACCGCTCTTGTATTCTCAAATTAAATAATCTGCAAATAATTTTAAGGCTAAAATAATTCATTATATTTTGGTACCAAAATATTAAAAAATTTGCTGCAGAAGTGATTTCTTATGCAGCAAATTTTTTTAACTTCAGTAACCCCAAAAGAATATTTTGATATGGGTAAAAAATTTCCCTTTCCGCAACCTGAAAGCTGCCTTAATCCTGCCTGCCCGGGTTCTACAGCCGCAATTATTTGAGCGATTGACTCTTTTATTTGCAAAAACGAACCGCAAGAACCGTCCCCTTGGTCAACTCATGACCATGCTGGCAATGGAATAATGGGGTGATTTGGTTATTGCTTGGATGTTTTTTCGGAAACGTTCATATCTGATACGGCAGTACTCAAGAAAGTCTTCGCCATTGTAATGTCTAATCAAAGCCCAAACTGTCCAAAGTAAATCTTGTGCCATCATAAAGCTTTTTATCTTTAATTCTTCCATAGGTGTCAGTGGATGGTTGAAGTAGTTCTGAATTAAATAGTCAATAGCTTCTGCGGATAGTTTGGATTCAATAATGTAGGCTGCCACATCCCAACAGGGATCGTTCATTCCAGAATATTCCCAGTCTATAAGATATGTTCTGCCAGTATCGTCAATGATAAAGTTTTCAGGTACTGTGTCATTGTGACAGGGGACTAAGATTGTATTTTTAACGTTTTTTTGGACAAAAGTGATTAATTGGTCTTTTAAGGTTGCGTAATCAAAGAAAAAGCTGCCGCGTTGTTGTTGGATAATCCGTTCGTATTTAGACAACTCTACCTGCCAGTCGAAGCGGTTTAAAAAATGCTTTGGAAAGGAATGAACTTTTTTCATTAAACGGCAAACAGCTTCCAAGTTTTTAGGCAAGCTGGGACCGGCCTGAGCCATGTTTCGACTATTTTTTATGTATAGGCTTATTTTGATTCCGCTGTGTTCATCAAAATAAACGCAATCAGAGTTCACGCCGAACTCTGAAGCAATATTATTATTGACCCGTTCTATTTTTCGATCAATAATCTGTTCCGTCATGCCGCCGGGTTGTCTGATGACATATTCGACACCTTTAATGTCCATTATGTAGTTGTAATTAGTAAGCCCGCCGGCAAAGCGGGACTTGTCGAATATAATGCTTTCATCACGAAAAAAAAGCCGCAGCTTTTCTTGAACTAATTCTTCTATTCTCATATTATAACTCCACCATTTATATGGAATTTGAATTTTAAAATTATTTTTTAAAAATTGTTAACTTATTTTAGCTTAGCAAAAAAAACTGACAAAATCAATAATAAGTTTTGGATAGTTTATGCTGCTTGGGAAACTACAATAATCTAGTATTATTTTGTCACGAGGCATCAGTTAATCATGAATGTATTGATTATTCAAAAAAATCGCTTTAATACAATAACAAAATTATACTAGATACAATAATGCTAGTTATATATACTGATTTTTCAAAAAAATATTTTCTGCATGCGATATTATAAGAACAATAAGAATTGTTTGATAAAACCAAGATAAAAGCGACAATCCTGGAAGTCTAATATCTATAGAAAGAGGGGTTGTTTCGATGAAATATTCTGAAGAGGAAGCATTGGGCCTTATTGAAACAAGGGGTATGGTTCCGGCAATTCAAGCGGTGGATGTGATGTGTAAAACTGCTGACGTTGTTCTTGTTTCGTATGAAAATATGGGTTCTGGGCTTGTTACGGTCATGGTTAAAGGTGATGTAGCAGCAGTGAAGACAGCTGTAGAAAATGGCGCAGCAGCAGCCGCCGCTATTGGTGATATGACAGCCTGCCACGTTATGCCGCGTCCCATCAGTCGGGTAGGTAAGATTGTTTCGCAACATGACATTGATGCAGAATGAACATTTATTATTTTGGAAAGGGGAAGCAGTGTGGACCAAAATGATGCTTTAGGGTTCATAGAAACGTATAGTTTGGTTTCGGTGTTAGAAGCTGCGGATGCCATGTGCAAGGCTGCGGATGTGGAATTGATTGGTTATGAAAATGTGGCTTCTGGTTTGGTTTCCGTCGTGGTTCGTGGTGACATAGGAGCGGTGAAATCGGCTGTAGATGCTGGCATCAAAGAAGCCAGCAAGGTGGGTGAGGTTTATAGCTCTCTTGTCATTGCCAGGCCGCATGAAGACGTACAAAAGATTGTTGCTAAGTACGTTCTTGACTGGTAAATAAAGCATGTTAAATCTTTAATTCTGTGATTGGAAAAGGGGGTGACTGAAATATGAATAGAGTTGATAATGACTTACTCTCTGTCCAAGAGGCTCGGATTCTTGTGGAAAATGCTCGCGAGGCGCAAAAGATACTGGCGGCTTTTTCTCAAGAAAAACTGGATAAAATTGTGGGGCATATGGCTGAAACAGTATATAAACATGCCAGAGAACTTGCCATTATGTCCCATGAAGAAACGGGATTTGGCAAATGGCAGGACAAGTTTATCAAAAACATTTTCGCGAGCGATTTTCTTTATAAGAAAATCAAGGGTATGAAAGTTGTCGGTATTATTGGTGAAGACAAAGAAAACAAAACTATGGATATTGGCGTACCTGTGGGGGTAATTGTCGCATTGCCTCCTTCAACCAACCCAGTATCCACGACAATATATAAAACCCTAATTGCCATAAAATCTGGCAATGCTATTATTTTTTCTCCCCATCCTAAGGCGAAAAAAACGATTGCCAAAGTGCTTGATATACTGATACGGGCGGCGGAAGAAAGTGGATTGCCTTGCGGAGCTATTGGATATTTGCGAACATTGGCGGTTGAAGGTACGGTTGCATTGATGAACCACAAAGACACATCGCTCATTTTGGTT
Source organism: Desulforadius tongensis (assembly GCF_016907915.1). Taxonomy (GTDB): domain Bacteria; phylum Bacillota; class Desulfotomaculia; order Desulfotomaculales; family Desulfohalotomaculaceae; genus Desulforadius; species Desulforadius tongensis. The sequence continues at coordinate 100,945 of NZ_JAFBCW010000004.1, read as the reverse complement.
ACGGGTGTACCCAAGATGGTTAAGGCGGCGTATACCTCCGGAAAACCAACCATTTATAGCGGTCCGGGTAATGGTCCTGCCTTTATTGAGCGTTCAGCCGACATAAAAAAGGCGGTAGCAGATATTATTGTCAGTAGAACTTTTGATAATGGGATTGTCTCAGCTTCGGAACAATCCATCGTTGTTGAGGAATGTATTGCCGATGAAGTAAGGCGAGAGTTCAGGAGAAATGGGGGCTACTTCCTGTCAGCCTTGGAATCGGAACAACTCAGTAAATATTTTTTTTGTTGTGATGGCAGTATGAATCCGGAAATTGTCGGAAAATCAGCTATAGAATTGGCGCGGTTAATCGGTATATCTGTTCCCGAAGATACCAAAGTATTAATTTCAGAACAAAAATATGTGCTTCCCACCAATCCGTATTCAAGAGAAAAACTTTGTCCGGTTTTAGCATTTTACGTTGAAAAGGACTGGAAGAATGCCTGTGAAAAATGCATAGAATTACTGGTCAATGAAGGGCGAGGACATACCTTGGTCATTCACTCAAAGAATGAAAATGTGATTAGGGAGTTTGCCTTGAAGAAACCGGTATCAAGGGTACTGGTGAATACCCCCTCTAGTTTAGGGGGGATAGGAGCCACAACCAATCTCTTCCCAGCATTGACCTTGGGCTGCGGTGCAGCAGGCGGTGGGGTTACTTCTGATAATGTCACACCAATGAATTTGATTAATATCCGAAAAGTTGGCTATGGTGTGCGGCAGTTAGAGGATATAACCAATGACGTGCAGGTGGGGAAAACCGCTGAAATAATTAAAACCTGTTGTTCCGCTAATCAGTATTCCATTGAAAGCATCCAAAATTTAAATGAGCTGCTGGAAGAATTAATTAAGCGACTTAGGTAATGCAGAGAAGGTGACGGTGAAAATGAAAAAGTTTGTCATTAAACCTAAGATTTATTTTAATGAAGGGTCAATGAAATTTCTTAAAGAGATCAAAGGATCCTGTGCGTTTATTGTTTCTGATTCTGTTATGGAGAAGTTGGGGTACCTCCAAAAAACTATAGATTATCTCAATGAAGCGGGGATAAAGTCTGCTGTTTTTACGGAAGTACGTCCTGATCCGGATGTAAAAGTCATTGCCGCAGGTATGAGGAGATACCTGGAAGCCCATGCGGATACTCATGCGGATATTATCGTTGCTTTGGGTGGGGGCTCTGTTATTGATGCTGCCAAGGGAATTTTATACTCTTTGTGGCAGTTTAGTAAAGCAGCTGGGAAACAATTCAAGAGACCGTTATTTATTGCTATTCCATCCACAAGCGGTACAGGATCTGAAGTAACGAATTTCTCTGTCATTACTGCGGAAGGAGAAAAAGTGTGCATTGTAGATGAGTGGCTGGCTCCAGATATAGCCATACTTGATTCCGCTTGTATTCAGCATGTCCCCCAGCAGGTGGTGGCAGATACGGGTATAGATGCGCTGGTGCATGCCATCGAGGCTTATGTTTCTACCGAGGCAACCCCCTGCACCGATGCACTTGCGGAGAAGGCGGTTCAATTAATTTTTGAGAATCTCAGAACTTTATACAATGATGTGAGCGATTCTCACGCCAGAGAATGTGTTCAAAACGCATCATGTATAGCGGGTATGGCTTTTACAAATGCCAATCTGGGGATCAACCACAGCTTGGCCCATGCTTTGGGAGGAACTTTTCGTATTTCTCACGGGCGAGCCAATGCGCTGTTAATGAGCGCAGTAATTGAATATAATGCTGATTTGAATGGCAATACCGGTAGATATGCAGCTGAAAAATACGCAAAATTGGCTGCTGTGCTGCAATTACCAGCTCGGACATATCGAGAAGGAGCGGTAAATTTTATGCAGGCTGTCAAGGATTTAAAAAAATCCCTGGGAATTCCCAATGGTATTCGCCAGTTGGGAATTGATCAAAGCGCATTTGAGAACGAATTAGGTAATATGGTTGAACTGGCTTTCCGTGATCGATGTACCTCTACCAATCCTAGACAACCATCCAGAGAAGATTTAATCGGTATTTATAAAAAATCATTTTAATACAGCCAGCAAAAGATTTGTCCTGCTGAATAAAATGCGAGGGAGGATAGAGAAAGATTGAATATTCAAGAATTTTCAAGCAAATTTGCGGATGCAACAAAACACTTGTCCCCGGAAGAAATAGCTGCCATTATGAAGCTGTTTCAGGGGATTTCCAAGGAACTGTCTGCAAACAGTTCGGCAACGAACAGTGTAACAAAAAAGCTGCCTGAATATGAAGGGGAAATCACGGGATTGACACCGCGCTTGGAACGACTGCGGGCAGCTTATTTAAAGGTTAAACCCAGTGTCAGTATCCATCGTGCTGTAGCTTTTACCCAAGTGACCAAAGAAAATGAGGGTTTACCTAAGATTCTTTTACGGGCCAAATGTTTCAGAAAAGCCTGTGAAACAGCTCCCCTGCTTATTCAAAAAGATGAACTGATTGTGGGACATCCCTGTGGAAAACCGAGGGCCGGTGCTGTATCCCCGGATATTGCCTGGAGATGGATTCGGGATGAACTGGATACAATGTCAACCAGACCGCAGGATCCCTATGAAATCAGTGAAGAGGACAAGCGGATTTTACGGGAGGAGATTTTCCCCTACTGGGAAGGTAAGAGTCTAGATGAGGTTTGCCAGAAACAATACGAAGAAGCTGGCATATGGTCATTTTCAGGAGAATCTTTTGTCAGTGATCTTTCTTACCATCAGATAAACGGCGGCGGTGATACCTGTCCAGGTTATGATGTCATACTGATTAAAAAAGGTATTAATGGCGTAAGACAGGAAGCCATCGACAGGTTGAGCAAATTGTCTATGGAAAATCCTGATGACATTGATAAGATTTATTTTTATAAAGCGGCAATTGAGACTTGTGACGGTGTTTTAACTTATGCTAAACGACTTTCTGATTATGCAAAAGAACTGGCTGATCGGGAGAATGACTTAGCCCGGCAAAAAGAACTTTATAAGATTTCTGAAATTCTGACTAATGTACCGGCCAATCCGCCCCGTACTTTTCACGAAGCACTTCAGTCCATCTGGATACTGGAGTCCCTGTTTATGTTGGAAGAAAACCAAACTGGTATTTCCATCGGACGCTTGGATCAATACATTTATCCCATGTTTAAGGCCGACATGGAAGCTGGTCGGATGAACAAACTGGAAGCCTTTGAACTGTTGGGTTGTTTTATTATTAAATGCTCTGAAATAATGTGGCTGAACAGTGAGCAGGGAGCAAAATATTTCGCCGGTTATCAACCCTTTATCAACTGTACTGTAGGCGGACAGAAGAGAAACGGTGGTGACGCAACCAATGAACTGACTTATTTAATCATGGATGCTGTTCGTTTTACCAGGATGTATCAACCATCTCTTGCTTGCCGGATTCACAATAAATCACCGCAAAAATACTTAAAGAAAATTGTAGAAGTTGTTAAAGCAGGGCTTGGGTTCCCAGCATGCCACTTTGATGATACTCATATTAAAATGATGCTTGCCAAGGGGTTTTCCATTGAAGATGCACGGGATTATTGCATCATGGGCTGCGTTGAACCGCAAAAATCCGGCAGAATTTATCAGTGGACATCCACTGGTTATACCCAATGGCCCATTGCTATAGAATTTGTTCTGAATCGCGGCGTAATGAAATGGAGTGGCATCAAGGAAGGGCTTGATACGGGAGATCTTGACAATTTCAAGACCTATGAAGAATTTGATGCTGCCTGCAAACGACAAATTGAACATATTATCCGCTTATCAGCCATTGGAACCATTATCAGCCAGCGGGTTCACAGAGAACTTGCACCCAAGCCCCTCATGTCCCTACTTGTAGAAGGTTGTATGGAAAAAGGCACCGATGTTACAAGCGGCGGAGCTCTTATCAATTACGGTCCCGGACTTATCTTCTCCGGCTTGGGAACCTATGCTGATTCTATGGCGGCCATTAAAAAATTGGTCTTTGATGACAAGAAATATACGCTAAAACAAATCCGGGATGCCTTAGATGCAAATTTTGAAGGTTACGAAACCATTCGGACAGACTGTCTGAATGCACCTAAATACGGAAATGATGATGATTATGCTGACATGATTGCAGCAGATATTATCGTCTGGACTGAACAGGTTCACCGCAAATTTAAAATGCTTTATTCACATTTTTCTCATGGTACCCTTTCCATTTCCAACAATACGCCCATTGGTAAAATTACTGGGGCGACAGCTAATGGACGGTTGGCCTGGACACCTTTGTCAGACGGGATTAGCCCGACCCAGGGTGCTGACAAATTGGGACCCACAGCTATTATTAAATCAGTTAGCAAGTTAAGCTGCGAGTCTATGAATATAGGCATGGTGCACAACTTCAAACTGTTACGCGGCATACTGGAAACACCAGAAGGAGAAAATGGCCTAATTACTTTGCTCAGAACGGCATCCATTTTGGGTAATGGTCAGATGCAATTTAGTTATGTTGATAATGAAGTTTTAAAGAAAGCCCAAATCGAACCTGACAAGTATAGGGATTTGATCATTCGTGTTGCCGGGTATAGTGCTTACTTCGTAGAGTTGAGCAAGGAAGTGCAGGATGAAATTATCAGCAGAACAGTGCTGGATCATTTTTAATAATATTTTTAGTTATTTAGAATATCTGAAGAATGAAAATTCTTCAGATATTCTGTAAAAAAGGAGGGGCATGTCTATATGAGCATATCGGGAAATCAGGCAGCCATTATGATGAGGGAAAAATTAAATGCCCAGTTTGCCAGAAAAGGTATATTTACAGGCATTTTTAGCGGCGCTACCTGGGGTTTGAACAGTGTACTCTTGGGCCTGGCTTTAGCTCTTGTACCTGCCTTAGGTGAAGAAGCTGCCATATATGCCATCCCACTGGCTGCTGCCTGTATGAATGATTTTATTGCAGGTCTATGGCTATTGTTGTATAACGGTGGAGCCGGACGTTTTCGGGAAATTGTTCGTAGTCTTAAAACTTTTCCCGGTCTAATGGTTGTGGTAGCTGCTTTACTGGGTGGACCTATTGCTAATGGTGGATATCTTCTGGGGATTTCTATGGCAGGACCTGCTTATGCTTTAACAATTACCGCATTATATCCTATTGTTGGTGCTATTCTTTCCCGGATTTTTCTTAAGCAACGTATTGTGCCTCGTGTTTGGGTGGGTATGGTTCTTTCTGTTATCGGAGCTATCATTATATCCTATGTGCCGCCTGAAGGCGGGGATAGTTCAAAATTTTACTTAGGTATTTTGTTTGCAGCGTTAGCTGCTTTAGGTTGGGGTGCTGAAGCTGTTTTGGCTGTATTCGGCATGTCCATGATAGACCCCAAAATTGCCATCAATATTCGAGAACTGACTTCCGGTACTTTTTTAGCTATATTTATTCTTCCTTTCATCGGCGGCTGGGAGGTTATTTCTAAAGTTGTGACTCTACCCGAAGCTCTTGGTGCCTTTGCCATTGCTGCCTTGGCAGCGGCAGTATCTTACTTGGCATGGTATAAGGCCAATACTACCATTGGTGTTGCTAAAGGAATGGCCCTTAACGGAACCTATGTCATGTGGGGTGTTATCTTCTCTGCTATCTTAATGAAATCGCCCCTTACGCAGAATTTGGTCATTGGCAGCGGCTTGGTACTGATTGGGGCGACTCTTGTAGCGATTAACCCGAAAGAATTCTTCAAAAAAAGCGGGGAGGCGTAAACATGGCTGAAATGCTGCCGTTACGATTTAGAATTCTTCATTATATATCCACTGTCAATAAAGCCTGTGCTGATGAGATTATGAAGGCACTGGAACCGGAATATGGTACGGAAAAACAGTTTAAAAAAGAGGTCTTTATGGATCATCTTTTGGATATGAAAGCAAACTTTATCCTTGATGATAATGATGTGGTACTTAACGGCAAGGGAGAATTGATCATTTACTACAGGATCACCGATGTAGGAAGAACACTTCTCCAAAAGTATCTTCCCAAACATTGGAAACAGAAATGAAACAGAAATAACTTTAATTATAGATATTTTCTAAGGAATGGGGGCATTTATGAGTGCAGAAAATGGTCGCATATTAGAAAGAAAAGCGAGAATCTTCAATGTCCAGAAATATTCCATCTATGATGGACCGGGCGTTAGGACATTAATATTTTTCAAAGGGTGTCCCCTTAGATGTAAATGGTGTTCTAATCCCGAGGGGCTTGAAAGAAAATATCAGGTCATGTTCAAAGAAGATTTGTGCATTCATTGTGGCAACTGTATTCCTGTATGTCCTGTCCAGCTGCATTATTTCCTGGATGAAGAAGATGGTGAAGGGCCTAGACATAAAGTAAACAGAAGCATTGACTGTTTAGGCTGCCGAAAATGTGAAAGCGTTTGTTCTAGAAAGGCATTGTCCATTGTTGGCTCGGACAAAACCATTTCTGAAGTTCTGGAAATCATCCAACAAGATATGCTTTTTTACCTAAATTCAGGTGGAGGAGTTACTCTTGGAGGTGGGGAGGCTACAGCGCAGCCGGAATTTGCCACCAACCTGCTAATGGAATGCAAACGAATGGGAATCCATACAGCCATTGAAACTTCCGGATATGCAAAACTGGATTCCCTGCTCATGATAGCTCAGTTTACTGATTTGTTTCTCTATGATATTAAGCACATTGATTCTGACCGGCATTATGAACTTACGGGAGTACGCAATGAACTTATTCTGTATAACTTAACAGAACTAATACGCCGAGGTTTTAATGTTAAAGTCAGGATGCCTCTCCTCAGAGGATTGAATGATAGTGAAGACGTCATTCGCAGAACCATGGAATTTTTGCAGAACTTAAAAAGATATAAAAATTTTCAGGGCGTGGATTTGCTTCCCTATCATAAATTGGGTATCAACAAATATAAGCAATTGGACATGAAATACGCTATCACTGAAGATTTAAGCCTCAAAGAAGAAGAGCTGGCTAAAATTGAAAAGATTATAAAAGGTTATGGCTTGCAGGTTGAAGTCATCAGACATTAAAGGTTATAGATAGGATGGGGGGAGGGACTTCTTATGAATGCAGCCGATGAATTTGAGAAAAAACGTATTATTCAGGAATATGTACCCGGCAAGCAGGTCACTTTGGCTCACATTATAGCTTCACCCGTACAAGACATTTATGAACGTCTAGGAATTGAAGAAAGTGGAGCCATTGGCATTTCAACCCTCACTCCCTGTGAGACAGCAATTATAGCAGCGGATATTGCCACAAAAACTTCGGACGTAGAGATTGGTTTTCTGGATCGTTTTACAGGCTCCTTAGTTATATACGGTGACGTGGCAAGTGTCGAAGCAGCTATGGCTGCCATTAATGACACCTTGGAAAAGCTGTTAGGCTTCACGCCTGCTAAGATTACACGCACATGAAAAAACGAATTATGATTGTCGGACCAACACAAGCTGGCAAATCCACCCTGGCCAATGTTTTAAATGATTCCATCAGATCATTAAAAAAAACCCAAGATGTTATATATGGGAAAAATACCATTGACACACCGGGCGCATATATTGAAAACGTTTATATGTACAAATACCTGATTGCAACGGCACAAGCCGCATCTCATGTGCTGATGCTTGTTGATCAATCCAGGCCCACTGAAGTATATCCGCCCGGTTTTGCCAAATCATTTACTTGTCCTGTTATTGGAGTGATTACCAAAATTGATTTGGCTCCTGAAAAGGCCAATTTATCTATTCAACAGTTGAAGAGAATAGGGATTTCCGAACCTTACTTTAAGATTTCTTTAATAGACAATACGGGCGTGGCAGAGCTGAAAGAATATTTATTTGGAAAACAAGAATCATCTGGAAAAAAATGAGGTTCTTTTTATATAGATTCTCTGGATTTTCGCTTCAGCAGTAAATTAATGGGTAATTTGGCAAAAGGGGATTTCAGAAAGGTTGAGGTGAAGTAATGAAATTCATCACCGAAATGGAATTGCGAGATTTATATAAAATAGAACCCTTTGCTACTTATGTTCTGGAACCAGATACAAAGATTACACCAGGAGCCCGTCAATTTCTTATAGACAAACGAGTCACACTGGTACAGGCTAAGTGTGGTGACAATAAGAAATTAAACACCGGCGAATCGAATCAGACACAAGTAGGGGACAGCCAGTGTGCATTAAAATTGCGTAGAAAAATGGAATACATAGAATCTTTATTTTTCCTAATTGCGGCAGAGCTTCTACACTCTGGAGATGCTGTCCTGTCAGAAGAAGTTTTGGCACTGGGCAAATGCTTTCGGAACGTGCGAACTGCTGAACGGGAACAGGTTCCCCCGGAAAATATTGATTTTTGGGGATGGTCGGAAGAAGAAATCAAAAAACGATTCGATAATTTGGAAAAATACGTTGAAATAAGTGAATTTCACGTGAGATTAAAAAATGGAAAAGAGATGGCTTTGTTAAATCACTTGCGTGCCTCTCTCCGAGAGTTAGAACCAGCCATTTTAGAAACCTATTGGAATGAAGAGAAGCAAGTCTGCTCACGACAAGACCTGATTGACGCGCTCTATCTGATTATTAACATACTCTGCGTGATGATGTGGAAGTGTTTGGGGAGGGAAAAATGGAAACGGTAAATGCGGCCTTTCAATATTGTGATCAGCTTATTCGAGATTTTGAAAAAGTCATCAAAACACCCATATTGAATAAATCATCAGTTTATTACACCGGTGTTGACCTAGGAACAGCCTATATTGTGCTGGCAGTACTTGATGAGAATTATCAGCCTGTTGCTGGTGCCTATCGTTATGCCAATGTTGTCAAAGATGGTATGGTGGTGGACTATATTGGTGCAATTCGCATAGTCAAAGAGCTAAAACAAGAACTGGAACAGAAACTTGGTACAGAATTGATCTATGCAGCAGCGGCGCTTCCTCCGGGAACCTTTACCCTTGACTCAGGAGTTATTAAACATGTAGTGGAGGGGGCTGGTTTCGAAATTACCAACCTGTTGGATGAACCAACGGCGGCTAATGCCGTACTGAAGATTAAAGACGGTGCTATTGTTGATATTGGGGGCGGTACTACAGGAATCGCCATCCTTAAAGACGGTAAAGTGATTTATGTTGCCGATGAGCCCACAGGTGGCACTCACTTTTCTCTAGTTATTGCCGGTGCATATGGAATGAGTTTTGACGAGGCTGATCAATATAAGCGGGATTTCAAAAATCATCGGGAATTAATTCCGGTATTACAGCCAGTTATTGAAAAAGTGTCATCCATTATTAGTCACCACGTAGCTCAATACCAAGCAAAAGAAATCTATTTGGTTGGCGGAACCTGTTGTTTGAATGGGATTGAAGATATTATTGCTCAAAAAACCAATCTGCCCACTTATAAACCGCAAAACCCCATGTTTGTAACACCTTTGGGTATTGCACTTAGCTGCACACAGGAAAGCCTTTAGACAGGAGTGACCTTTACACGTGGAGTACCGGATAATAAAATCCCCTTCCAAGGGAACATTGGATATTCTCTTTCGACGGAAAAGCTCCACTTCAACTATCCCCATTGAAAACTATGATGCTGTGGGTTTAGTTCAGGGGCGGCTGATTGATATGGTTTTCGCTGCTGACATCGCCGAAAAAGCAGCCGGGGTAGTAGTGGAAGACATTAAAGGTCACTGCCCGCAGAATCTGATTATGATCGCTATCTTCGGAGATACAGCATCGGTGGAAGCAGCTATAAAAGATATACAAGATAAGTTGGAAGCAGTAAGAAAAGGTGATGCTTTATGATAGCAGCAAAAGTAATTGATAATATATGGTCAACTAGAAAAGCGGATTCCCTCAGAGGACTGAAATTCATGTTGGTGGAAGTCCTCGGTGGTATTGATGCCGGACGTTTCATAATAGCTGCCGATACCATTGGTGCTGGCATTGGCGAACGAGTAATCGTCTGTAATGGCAGCTCAGCACGCAAAATGCTGGATCGGGACGATGTACCCATTGATGCCGTTATTGTAGGAATCATTGACGAAGACTGCGCGTTTTAAGAATGCTGGGGGTGAAAAAGCTTGGATCTACGGAACTTAATCAAGGATGCAGGGGTTATCGGGGCAGGGGGAGCAGGGTTTCCAACTCATGCCAAACTAACTTCCAAGGCCGAGTATGTACTGCTTAATGGTGCTGAATGTGAACCGCTGCTTAGGGTTGACCAGCAGTTGATGGAGCTGTTTCCTGATGAAATTATCAGAGGACTGAGTGCTGTAGGAAAATATATTGAAGCCCGCAAAGCCATCATTGGTATCAAGGGCAAACACAAGAAAGTTATTGCCATCCTAAGGAAGAGAATTGCTGCTTTGGGGCTTTCAAATTACGTGGAAGTAATGGAACTCCGGGATGTCTATCCTGCCGGTGATGAGCAAGTTCTGGTTTACGAGTTGACTAAAAGAATTGTTCCGGAAGCATCCATTCCTCTGAAAGTGGGCTGTGTGGTTATCAATTCGGAAACGGCATTAAATATATTCCATGCCATGGCCGGGAACCCCGTTACAAACACGTACATCACCATTGCCGGAGATATTCCACGCCGCATGACGGTCAAAGTTCCTGTGGGTGTACCCGTCCGGGATGTAATCAGACAATGCGGAGTGGAAAATTTTGACAACTATGCCGTGATAGACGGCGGCCCCATGATGGGTTCTGTAAGGAACAACGTAGATGGGTATGTTACCAAAAAAAGCAAAGGGTATGTGCTGCTCAAAAAAGATCACTTTCTCATTCGTAAAAAATCCATGAGCATTGCTCAAGCGAGAGTAATAAGCAGAGCCGCCTGCGGGCAATGTCGAATGTGTACAGATCTGTGTCCTCGCTATCTCTTGGGACACAATATTCAACCACATAAAGTCATGCGTGCGCTAAGTTATAACTTGGGAGACGTGAAAGAACAGCAAATTGCACAATTATGCTGTGAATGTAATATCTGCGAATTATTTTCCTGTCCGGTCAATCTTCATCCAAGATCTGTCAATGTTCTTTTTAAGCAAAAGCTGGCAGAACAAGGTATTAAATACCAGCCGGCAGAGATCGAATTCAAAGCGCGGTCAGCTAGGGAGTATCGCTTAATTCCAAGCAAACGTCTAATTGCCAAAATTGGCTTATCGGCTTTCGATAAACCGGCACCGATGACTGAAGTGGAATTTCGATCTGAAACCGTTCATATCGCTCTGCAACAGCACATCGGAGCACCGGCAGTACCTGTTGTCACCGTAGGCGAACAGGTGAAAGCCGGGCAGCTGATTGGTAAAATTCCGGACAATAGTCTCGGGGCTGCAGTCCATTCCAGCGTCAATGGGACCGTTAAAGAGATTACGGATAATTTTATTGTGATAAAGGTGGGTTCTTATGAATAACGCGATAGGTATGATTGAGCTTACGAGTATTGCAAGGGGAATTTATACCACAGACCTGATGCTTAAAACAGCTTACGTGGAAGCAGTTAGTGCAACTCCTGTCTGTCCGGGAAAATATATCGCCATTGTTCATGGAGACGTTGCTGCTGTAGAAAGCTCTATCAGCGTAGGTGTAGAAACAGCAGGAGAATATCTGGTAGATAGCTTTATCCTTCCCAATGTTCATCCTGCCGTTTTCCCGGCTATTACAGCCACGACCATGCCGGATGAAACGGGAGCTCTGGGAATCATGGAATCCTTTTCCTTAGCATCCATGATTGTTGCGGCCGATGCGGCACTTAAAGCTGCAGACGTACAGGCTATTGAGCTGCGTATGGGCAGTGGAATAGGCGGCAAATCCTATTTCACCTTTACCGGGGATGTCGCTGCTGTACGAGCAGGTATTGAAGCCGGGGCAGCCATTGCTCTAGAAAAAGGCTTGTTGGTAGATGTAGAGGTAATTCCTTCTCCGTCTGATAAATTATGGAAATCGCTTTTTTAAAATTGCTATTACATACTGCCATATTTAGTTAGCGAAAGGGGGTGGTACCTTGAAAAAACTTGTTTGCGCAAATGAAGTACAAACAGCATCAGAAAAGGGGCAAAGAATATTATACGTAGATTCTGATACTATCATCACCCCGGCTGCCAAAGATTTAGCCAAAGAACTGGGCGTGGAATTTGCAGCAGGTTCATCTGCTGCAGGAAATCACACTGGTAAAGGCAGTGGTCCGCCGAAGAAAGCTGGCCGGAAAAACGAAATTGACAGAGATTTAATTTATCAAATTATTAAAGCGGTATTAACAAGCGGCTGCTTGGCAAGTGTTCCCGTGCCATCTCACGAACTGCCCTTTCTTACAGATGGTGACCCAAAAAGTGGACTGAAAATTGTGCGCGGCAGAACGGTGAAATACGAAACTTTTAACACGGGGGATCCCTGCACAAACGTAGCTTATCGTAAAGTGATCAGCAAAAATGATTCTAAAATGGGTGCAGGTTTTTTAACAATTGAGAAATCCAGTTTTGAGCGGGAATTGTGCTGTGAAGAAATTGATATCATTCTTGAAGGAAGCTTGTCTATTACCATCAATGGTAACACTTATGATGCATGTCAAGGAGATGTAATCTTTATACCCAAAGGTTCTAAAGTAGTTTGGAGTTCTTCAGGGTATGTCAAACTCTTCTATGTAACCTACCCGGCAAACTGGTCTGAGCTTATGGCGTGACACTAAGAGGAGGGTAAGCGATGCAGGCCCTTGGCCTAATTGAGACACGAGGACTTCTTCCTGCTATTGAATGTGCAGATGTTATGCTCAAGACGGCACAAGTGGAACTTGTGGAGAGAACCTTTGTAGGCGGTGGCCTTGTAACAATTGTTGTAACCGGTGACGTGGGAGCTGTTAAAGCCGCCGTGGAAGCAGGTATAACAGCGGTTGAAAAGATTGGCCGCTTGTCATTGGTTTCTCAACATATAATTCCCAGACCGCATGATGAAATTGAAAACATGGTCATTGTAAGGGTAAATCCCGTTGAGGAACAACCAATGCCTGTGCCACCACAGGAGAAATCAGGCTTCCCTCAGGGATCTGATCCAACAGCCAACATAAACGATCTATCGTCAAAGCAGAATATTGCAGCGGAGTCGACAGAACCACCCGTAACGCTGAAGCAATTACACAAAGAGGAGGTTGATGCTTTCATACAAAAATTCGGTCTTGAAAAAAGTATTGAGGCATTAAAATTGCTCTCCGTAGCAAAACTTCGCAAGTTGGCGAGAGAATACAAGGAACTTGGCATAACAGGTAGAGCCATATCAAAAGCAAATAAAGACTTGCTTATCAAAAAACTAACAGAATATTACCAGAGAGACAGTAACAAGTAAGGACAATAAATGTGTAATTGGTATGCCTGTAAAAACGGGATAAGACAGTGGGGAGAGGGAGAGTAAATATGGAAACCTTTGATTATGATTTACAATCTGTGCAAGAGGCCAGAAATCTTGCCCGTCAGGCCAAACTGGCACAAGCAGAACTTGCAAAATTCAATAGCGAACAGATTGATAAAATAATTTGTAATATGGTAAAAGCAGCTGAGGAAAATGCTGTTTCTTTGGCAAAAATGGCTGTGGAAGAAACTGGATTTGGCAATGTAGAAGATAAGACCTTAAAAAATAAGCTTGCTTCCACAGAGCTGTATAAATTCATTAAACCAATGCAAACCATTGGAATTATTAAAGACGATCAAGTTAATAAAGTCGTGGAAATTGCGGAACCGGTAGGATTGCTCATGGGTATTATTCCTTCAACCAATCCTACATCTACGACTATATACAAAGCCATTATTGCTATTAAATCCCGTAACGGCATTGTGTTCTCACCGCATCCTTCGGCTTTGAAATGCACGCTGCAAGCAGCCAGATTGATGAATGACGCTGCAGTAGCAGCTGGTGCTCCGGCTAATATTATTGGCTGTATCTCAAAACCTTCTATGAATGCAACCAATGAACTAATGAAATGCGATGAAGTGGACATGATTATTGCCACAGGTGGTACAGCTATGGTAAAGGCTGCCTATAGCGCAGGGAAACCAGCACTAGGCGTAGGCCCGGGTAATGTTCCGGCCTATATAGAAAGAACTGCCAATATACAAAAAGCAGTCAAAGATATTATCACTAGTAAAACCTTTGACAATGGGACTATATGTGCATCTGAGCAAGCGGTTATTGTTGAAGAATGTATTCGCGATCAAGTTATGGAGGAATTCAGACGCCAAGGGGGCTACTTCATGACCCCTGCGGAAACAGACAAAGTTGCTGAAAAATTGTTTATCCGCGGCCATGCCATGAATGCAAAAATGGTAGGGCGATCTGCTGAAGTCATTGCAGATAGTGCCGGTATATCGATTCCGCCGGGAACAAAAGTCCTGTTGGGTGAACAGCAGGGCGTGGGGCAGGAATATCCTCTGTCTTACGAAAAGTTAACTACCGTGCTGGCCTTTTATACTGTAAAAGATTGGCGAGAAGCTTGCGATTTGTGCATTAAATTATTGAATAATGGCGGTGTTGGACACAGTCTTTCCATTCATACGGAAAACCCTGAAATGGCTATAAAATTTGCTGAAAAGCCTGTATTCAGAATCTTAGTAAACACACCCTCCACCCATGGCGGTGTGGGTTTAAGTACCGGATTAGCTCCAGCTTTTACACTGGGTTGTGGCACTTGGGGAGGAAGTGCAACTTCCGATAATGTAACACCCATGCACTTGATTAATAAAAAACGTGTAGCTTATGGAATCAAAGACTACACCGAAAGTACAAACACTTCCTGTTCAGACTGCGCAGCACAGCGTGACAGCTCCAATGCCATCAGTGAAGACCAGATTATGATGCTTGTGGATGAAGTTCTCGCGCTGCTAAAAAAAAGAGGTGACTACTAAAAGTGGGAAAGTATGACGCTTTAGCAGAACTTCTATTAGAAGTGCTCAAAGAAGGGGGGTATTTAAAAAAGGAAGACAATTCTATACCCGTGGGAATATCTAACCGTCATATCCATCTTTCCCAAGCAGATTTGGAAACTTTGTTTGGTGCAGGATACCAATTGACAAAAATCAAGGATTTGTCCCAACCCATGCAATATGCCTGTAAGGAAACCCTGACCATATGCGGTCCCAAGGGTGCTATTGAAAATGTTCGTGTTCTCGGGCCAGTAAGAAGCGAAACGCAGGTAGAAATACTCCAGTCAGATTGTTTCAAACTTGGTATAATCGTGCCGGTGAGAATGTCTGGAGATTTGCAAGGAACTCCGGGGATTACTATCATTGGCCCCAAAGGAAGCGTCATTTTGTCCCAAGGCGTTATTATTGCGCAGCGGCATATTCATATGACACCGGAAGATGCAAAACGCTTTGGTGTAAGCGATGGAGAACAGGTAACCATACAAACAGGTGGAGCTCGTGGAGGAACTTACTCCAATGTTGTCATTAGAGTCGATGATAACGCGGCTCTTGAATTTCATATCGACATTGAAGAAGCGAATGCTATGCTTCTCAAATCAACCTCAAGAATAACGATAGTAAAATAAAAAATTTAGGAGGAAATAAAAATGAGATCAGAAGCTTTAGGATTAATTGAAACCAAAGGTTTGGTAGGATCAATTGAAGCAGCGGATGCCATGGTTAAAGCTGCCAACGTTCAGCTGATTGGCTATGAAAAAGTCGGCGGTGCTCTGGTAACCGTTATGGTAAGAGGAGATGTTGGTGCTGTAAAAGCGGCGACCGATGCCGGTGCTGCTGCTGCTCAGCGAGTTGGCGAATTAATCTCCGTTCATGTCATTCCGCGTCCACACACTGACGTAGAAATGATACTCCCTTCAGTCAAAAAAGAAGCATAATGGATAATTAGACAGGTCGTACGATAAAGGGGCTGCCTCGATGAAAATGGCAGCCCCTTAAATAATAATGTAAATGTTAAGAATGAACACTTTTCTCACTGGTTTAATACCAGCCATTTATCGTGTCCATATTATTATTGTTGATTGTAAAGTTAAGCTGTGCAAAATTGGGTGTTTTTTTATTCAAGGTTCGGTGTTATGCTATCTTATTTACATTTTTATAAGGATATTGTATTATAAATTATTGAAAGTATGCTTTATGCATTTGATCTTTTTGACATAAATAAATTGGACTTGCATCCGAATCCGAATAGCTAAACGCTGCGAAATAACCCCTAAAACCCTTTTAGTCAGGCGGAAGAAAATTCCAGGATTTTACTAGCTTTAAATAACCAGCCAATTAGCGATGAATAAATTAAAGAGTGCCTTTTAGAGCTAATTGCTGGCAAAAATAGATTTTTTTATTTAATGTGCATCATAGATGTTATGATCGAATGTTATAGATTAATGTACTCCACCCAAGATACCGAACCAAAATGCCCATATCGAATCATTTCGTTATCATAAGAATTTAATTAAGCACTAAGCACTGTATTGGTAGTCTTGACAGTTTTTAAGACTGTCAAGGCTGTGGGACTTCTAAGAAGTTCAAGCGTTAATTTAGTAAAAAATATGAAACAAGGCGATTTTGGGACAAAGGCTCTAATATAGGGGGTTTAACTGGATGTTAAATCAACCAAGCAAATACAAGCAAGCAGAGAAAGGGGATCTTGGGAAAAGGTATGACTGATTATGACAGAATATTAAGAAAATTTATAGATTCCAATCTATATTCCCGATATAGCGGGCTTTTATCCTTATCTAATATTTCTTTACAGCTGATTGATACCAATGGTGATATTCTGCTTGAGTTTAATCCGTCACCCGATTTTTGCAAGCTTATTTGTCAGGATGACGAAACGAGGATATGTTTAGACTATATTTCTAGATTGAAACTAGGTGAGAGAAACCGATTTACCTGTCGATACGGACTTGTAAACATTATTTTGCCAGTTGATATTAACAATCAAACTGTAGGCTATATCGTCGGAGGACAGGTTTATTTAACGGATAGTGAATATCAAAAATATTTAATCGATATAATGACTATAGCAAAGGATAAAAAACTAAAATGTGAATTTATTGCTAAATCAATTGCCGCAATAAAAACCATCGAAGAAAACAAAATTGACATTCATGAACAACTTTGCAACCATATTGCCAAGAATATTTCCTATGAATTTTCTAAAAGCATCAATAATACTGATTCGACTATAGCAAGATTATCTATTGAAAAAGAAATACTGGAAAAAAAGATTATTGACCTGGAAGCAAAAAATATGTCTTTGGTGATTAATCCCCATTTTCTGTTTAATACCTTAAATACCATAGCACGTATTGCCTATTTTGAAAAATCTCATACAACGGAAGAACTCATTTACTGTCTTTCCGATTTATTGCGGTACAACTTAAAGCAAGACGATGAATTACATACCATTGGAGCGGAGATAGATAATGTCGAGAAATACCTGTATATTCAGAAGATAAGGTATAAAGATCGCCTGGAATATGAAATTGACATTGCAGATCATATTAAACCCCATAGAATACCCAATATGATTATACAGCCCATCGTTGAGAATGCTCTTATCCATGGTATTACTCCTAAAAGGGATGGGGGTAAGATAAAAATTTATGCAGAAAAATATAAAAATGACATCAATATTTTTGTTATGGATAATGGGAATGGTTTTCCCAAAGAGGTTTTACAAAATTTACATAAATTAGAAGATAAACGAAAAATAGGTTTTCGTAGTACAGATAAACGGTTGAAACGATATTTCGGAGAACGCTACGGGTTGAAAATTGCCAAATCAGACTATAGTGGAAGTACCGTTATCATTTCGATTCCAACCAAACTTACTGCGAGGCGATAGTGATGAGTGTAGTTTTAATTGTGGAAGATGAATTAATCGAATTGGAATTTCTCAAATCTATTGTGGCCGAAAATTTTCTTCATAAAGATAAGATAATCACTTGTCAAAGTGGAATTCAGGCTGTCAAACTGGCCAAACAATATCGACCGAACATCATAGTGATGGATATACGCATTCCTGAAATGGATGGCTTACAGGCCCTTCAGGAGATAAGAAAATTTCTTCCCGAGGCGTATGTTATGATTATATCGGCATGTTCAGACTTTTCCTATGCGCAAACAGCAATTCGTCTCCGCGTTCATGAATACTTGCTGAAACCCATCAAACCTTCTGTTTTTAAAAAATTATTCCACGATCTGTTGACTGCTGCAGCTGCGTGCCAAGCAAATGCCGATGAAGAAATTACGGAACCGAAAACTAACCAGAGATATTTTATTGAAAAAGCAATAAAGTATATTCACAATAACTTTAAACAAAAATTACCTCTGAAATTAGTTGCTTCCCATGTATTTTTGAATCCCCAATATTTCAGCCGCATCTTTAAAAAAGAAGTAGGAATCTCCTATGTTGAGTATGTAAATAAATTGAAGATTGAATATGCCTGTAAATTATTAGAAACAACCAATTATCCCGCCTATCGCATTTCAAGTGAATGTGGTTTTACAGATCCCTCTTATTTTAATCGTGTCTTCGTACAGCAAATGAATATGACCCCAAAAGAATACAGAACAAAACATCTATATGACAGCACAAATAATAATAACTGAGTCCCACAAAGTTACTACAAGTATTCCGGATTTATGAAAAAAGAATCAATGCAGCAGCATATTTAATATTAATGGCAATGAAGTATACTAGCTTTTATGAGAAAAACTGGTAAAATAATTACTAAGTTTTCGGGGCTGTTGACTAAGCAGCCGGTCGCTTTTGTTGAATTATTAAAATACTGGAGCCTAGAAAATGGAGAGTGATAAATGATGAAACTTACCGAAAAAACTATTTCTTCTCAAATGCTGCATCGGGGTAAGGTGGTAAGCCTTAGAATTGATTCGGTGGAGCTGCCCAATGGAAAAATTGCTGCCAGGGAAGTGGTGGAACATTCGGGAGCGGTGGCGGTGGTGCCCATTGATAATAATGGGGAAGTATTAATGGTTAGACAGTACCGGCATCCGGTGGGGAAAATTTTATTGGAAATACCGGCCGGCAAACTGGACCCGGGTGAAGCCCCGGATGACTGTGTAAGAAGAGAACTGTTGGAGGAAACCGGTATGGTGGCCGGCAAACTGAGCAAGCTGTTTAGCTGTTACAGCACTCCCGGCTTTAGTAATGAAATACTGCATGTCTACCTGGCTGAAAATTTAACATATCAAGGACAGCAGCTGGATAAAGATGAATTTTTAAAAGTGGAAAAAGTTCCGCTGTCCAAGGCGGTAGAAATGATTTCTGCCGGAGAAATAGAGGATGCCAAAACTATTGCCGGTTTGCTGGCAGTAAAAACCCGGGAACGATCAGGGGATTAAAAACCAGAAACCATCAAAGAAAAACAGCTGTCTTTTATATAAGCCGACAGCATAGAAATTGTAAAACCGGGCGCAGCCCGGTTTACATTTTTGAGGGGACGAATTTTTCCACCATAATTTGACCGTTATGCAGCTTAGCTATTTCCGGATACTGTGGTTCCTCATCGGGAGAGGTTACTATGGCAGGTCCAATCCGCAGTTGTGTGGGGCATAATTTATTGGCCACCACTTTAGCAGTAACGTCTCCGGTGGCGCCGGCATGAACCACACCGCTTAGGCGCCCCAGCACCATAACATTACCACCGGCAATTATTTCTGCCCCGGCATGAACATCTCCCATTACCACCACATGACCGTTATATTTTATACTGTGTCCTGATCTCAAGGTGCGCTTTATCAACAGCGTTTGTTCGCCCGGAGGTTCCGGTGTTTTATTTCTTTTAACAGAAGAAAAATCATTTTTTTTATCGGTTGTATTATTGGCAAAGTTAGGTAATTCTATCTTTTCCTCGGAACGAATCAGACCGTACTGCGTGCAAATTTCTTCTATTTCCGATCTATAATTCTCGGGAATATCATTATGATTTTGCAATGTAAACTTAGCACCTTTAAAGAAACCCTTGGCAGACTGCATTTTTTTATGCAAATAATTTTTAATTTCATCATAATCGGCGTTGGAATCAAATAAAATTACAAGGCCGTTTCGTGTACCCTTGATATTAACAGGTTCAGCCATAAATCCCGCCCCCTTCCAAATATTTGCATTATTAATAGTTTTTTCGACCTTCGCTGTTTTTTTCCTTCTAATCTTATAAAAAACATTGAAAAGAAAGAGTCTAAACATAAAAGTACAAATGGTTTGACAATTTAGCTTAAAATGCTTTACCAAAATTGTAGAAGGAAATATAATAATGGCATCGAATATAATATAACATTGTTTAGCAATATTCTGAAAATGCTTTGTTCAATAATTTGACATGTTTTTATAAAATATTTTTTAGAACGGGGGACTATCATGTCAGAATATCCGCATAATATGATGGACTATGAAAAGACATACAGCGAATTTAAATGGAACGTTCCGGAATATTTTAATTTTGCCACTGATGTGGTGGATAAGTGGGCAGAGAAACCGGGTAAACTGGCACTGTTTTGGGTTGATGACCATGGTTCAGAAGTTAAACGTACTTTTAAAGAAATAAGTACACAATCATGTCGTTTGGCCAACGTTTTAAAAGAAAATGGTGTAAATCAGGGTGATTGTGTAATTATCATTCTGCCCCGCCTAATAGAGTGGTGGGAATCAATGGTAGCCTGTATCAGAATGGGGGCAATAATCAGTCCGGGTACTGTTCAGCTAACTGCCAAAGATATCGAGTTTAGAATTAAATCAGCCAAGGCGGTGGCAATTATCACAGACGAAAGCAATGCCGGAAAGGTTGATGAAATAGCTGCCAACTGTCCATCTTTGAAAACAAAGTTAGTGGTGGGAAAAAGAGAAGGTTGGATTAATTACCAGTCCGCTGTTGAATCGGCACCTGCGGATTTTCCGGTGGTTAAAACTAAGGGCGATGACGGTGCGCTGCTGTTTTTCACTTCCGGTACCACAGGGTATCCTAAAATGACATTACATACCCATGTCAGTTACCCCTTTGCACATAAAGTGACAGGTAAATACTGGCTGGATTTGCGGGAAGATGACTTGCATTGGAACCTGTCGGATACGGGGTGGGGTAAAGCGGCCTGGAGCAGTTTATTTGGTCCCTGGCACCAGGGGACGTGCCTATTTGTCCATCATGAGGTGGGAAAATTCAACCCGAAAAGAATGTTGGAGCTGTTACAGGAATATCCCATTACCACCTTGTGTGCTGCCCCGACTATTTATCGTATGCTGGTATTGGAAGATTTATCGCAGTATAATTTTTCATCCCTTAGACATTGTGTTGGGGCCGGCGAACCCCTAAACCCTGAAGTGATAGATACCTGGCGCCAGCATACGGGATTGACCATTAGAGACGGTTACGGTCAAACAGAAACAGTACTGGTTTTGGGCAGTTTCCCCTGCCTGGATGTTCGCCAGGGATCAATGGGCAAACCAACCCCGGGTTTTAAAGTAGCCATTATCGATGAAACGGGAGCAGAACTTCCGGCGGGTAAAGAAGGAGATATAGCGATTGAAATTGAGCCCGAGCCACCGGCGGGATTGTTTAAAGAATATTGGCAGGATCCATTAAAAACGCTGTCCACCCGCAGGGGCCGCTGGTATGTAACCGGCGACAGGGGGGTTAAGGATAAAGATGGTTATTTCTGGTTTGTAGGTAGAGCTGACGATGTAATCCTTACCGCCGGTTATAGGGTTGGCCCCTTTGAAGTAGAGAGTGCTTTAATAGAACATCCCGCGGTAGCTGAGTCGGCAGTGGTGGCCAGTCCTGACGAGCTGCGGGGAGAAATTGTAAAAGCTTTTGTTGTGTTGGCAGAGGGATATGAACCTTCAATGGAATTGATAAAAGAACTTAAGGAGCACGTTAAGAAAGCCACGGCACCGTATAAATACCCCAGGGAGATTGAATTCATAGAGCAGCTGCCAAAAACTGTCAGCGGGAAGATTAGAAGGGTGCAGTTAAGGCAAATGGAAAGAATGAAAAAAAATCTGCCCCCTCTGCGTTAAAGTGAGTGTTTAAAGAAGCCGGAGTATTTTCTACTCCGGCTTCTAAGCGCTGAGGAACGAGCTGCAGATGATAAAGGTGCAGTACAATTTAATCAGTACTGGCATATTTACAGAATGTTTTGCATTGGGGCGAGTAATAAGAAGATACACACTCATCGGGATATCCAGGTAATGCGGCATAACATGCCGGTGTATTTTTAGGTTTGGCAAACCTGCAATTAACACATACCGGAGAACACCCAAAACGCAAACAGATACTTCCCCTGGTTCCAATCTTTACAGGGTAGTAGCACTGCGGCAGTGGTAGCTCTTCATTGACAGCCCGGTTCATAATAAACATCACCTCCGGGTTTTGTATTATAGTTAATTAATAAGTTATTATAACTTCAAAACCCGGATAGGTAAAGTTTATTGTTTTGACTTTTTAATATATTCGTTAATGGCATCCAAAATGGCTTCATTTATCGATTGCCCGCGTTCAGCAGCGATGGCAGCAATTTGCAATGTCACCCTGGGTGGAACCAGTAATTCAATTTTATCTAACACGGGTTCCTTTAACACCTGTGTTTGCACCATGAAAACACCTCCTGTGGCATCATATGCCGCTAACCTGCCCAGCGTTTTTGTTTTGGGAGACTTTTTTAATTTCAACTCACAAAAGCCTTGAAATAAATTCAAGGCTTTTGTGAGTTGTAAAGATTTTAGGGAAAAGTACCAAGTCTTTTGGGTATAATTTATGCTGCAATTAAGGTTCTCTATCTACAGGCATTTGTTTAGGATAAGCTAAGTTAGCCGTTATCACATCTTTATTTTGACCACTGAACATTTTAACAGCAATAAAGCTTAATAATGATAAAATTCCCAAGTGTACAACCCACCAACCTAAACGAGGATATTTAAACATCACATCACCCCTGATTTTTTGCTTTTATCTTTCCTTTTAGGGGTAATGTTATATACCTTTAGCGATTATTATCTTCGTCTTTTTCCTTAGCGGGCAGAGTATTTATGTTTTCATTGCCTGGGAACTTGCTGTAAGGCTGATTATTTGTCAGCTGATTGGGAATATTTGTGTGACCGTAGGGCAGTCTCAGCATCTGCTGCTGTGCTTCCTTTATTCCTGTGTGCAGAGAATCCATTCCCCTGCGCAGTGTACGAATGGTATTAGAAATTCCCTCAATAAGAGAAATTGCCTGGTCTAAATGTTTATCAGTTTCGGGATGTGAAAGCAGTGCTAGCATTGTTAAATGCATTATAGGGTTATGTGGATGGTTATTATGCCGTGTTTGTTTATCAAACTTGCCTTTCACTGTAATACCCTCCTCTCTCCAGTTTATACCATCAATACATGATACGATACAAGAGGCAGGTCTGTTACAACAAGTTCAATAAATAAAATCCTGGCCCCGTTTGTAGCAAAAAATAATTTCCTGGCATATATTTGTAAAAAGGGAGTGGGGCAGCCCAACGGCGGCCCTGCACTCCCGAAAATGGTGCGCCCGGGGCACATTATTTTAACGGCTAAGAAGTATAAATTCCCTCACATATTTTCGTGCTCTCCACCGTATTTTTGTTTCAGCAGGCGTTAAGTCGGTGTTCCAACCAAGCGACATTATTTGTATATCCCGACGACAAAAGAAGTCAGTATCTTCGAAGGAGAAAATATTTAATTTATTGAATCAATATATTAAAAAGATATTTTGGAAGCGGGAGGCTCAGTATATGCTGTTATTAAGAGAAGTTTTGATTAGGGCTGCTGAATTTAGACAAATGGCTTTAAAATTGAACCGGGAATTTAGTGATGTGCTGCGCCGGGCAGGTATAATTCAAATTCTAGAAAAAGATCCGCAGGTAATAATTGAAGCTGCCAGGCAAAAGAAAATACCTTTTAGCGGTGATCGCGGTGCACTGGCAATACTGAGATTAAAAAAGCAGCTGATTGATTTGCAAAATTTATTTTATGATTTTTCAGATTTTTTAGAACCGGTTGATTTACTGCCTTTTTTAGAACGGAAAGAATATAGATATATTATGACTAAGATGAGAGAAAACAACGAAGATTTAGCTTCCGCTTGCAGGATTGGCAACATAATGTTTGCCGCTACTTTAAGAAGTATAGTAAACGATAACAAAAGATGGAATTTGATGATGTACCGGATAAAAGAAAAATGGAGACGTCAAAATATTAAACGTGTAGTTTAATAAAATTTACACATTTACAAATCTGCCTCTGTTTATACAAAACAGAGGTTTTTTGCTTGCTATTGTAAACGTTGTTATTATTTTTCACACATTATTTTTTTTGCGAAAGCCATAATAGAGATAGAGCCAAACAAAAAAATAAAAAAATTAAGGAGGCGATATTTAATGGCTCGTAGCACTAATCAACCTGTAAAAGCCGGTGCTGCCAGTGCTTTGGATCAAATGAAGTATGAAATTGCAAATGAGCTTGGTATCACCAACTATCAACAAATGGATAAAGGGCAGCTGCCCAGCCGTGTAAACGGGTATGTTGGTGGTAACATGACCAAAAGACTGGTAGCTTATGCTGAGCAGGCTTTATCCCAGGGACAGCAAGCTCAAGTTACTCAATCTGCTCAATTGGAAACTCCTCAACAGCAGTAAATTAAACATTACGAATAGGGCAATGGTCATAAGCGATTTTGCAGGTGACTATTGAACCCTAAAACGGCAGTAAAAATTAATAACCGAAACCGTCCTTATACAGGGCGGTTTCTTTGCTGGTATTATACCTTAAGATTGTTAAATTATACAGTAAGTTTTTTGATTCATAAAAAGGAATTTATAGAAAATATAGTAATTTATTAATGGTAATATTTTAGTTTTTAGTTGTAAAAAATTAGGAGACTATGTTAAATGTAATGGTACCGGTGGAATGATCATCATTGGCAGAGCTATAAGTCCGGCAACCTGTACTTATTTATGGGCGGAAAAGGAAAAAAATAAACTGTACCTGCAGCAGCTGTTTAACCCAAAAGTTAATCTAAAATAGGTTTTTTAAGCCTGTCAGAACTTGGATATAAGTTGGCAGGGTTTATTTTTTTATAGGATAATGTGTTGTGAATTGGGAAAAATAGCTAAAAATGTGATTGAAAGTTAGGTGAAAAATTATTGTGCCGAGAATGGATTTTTCATAATTCACAGGACTTATTTTTTCGCGCTCCCTTTGGAGCCGTTGCATGTAATACCAAAATAACCTTACGGCTGGAGATATACTCCCGGGAATATCCGCAATTTGTAACTTTGCGTCTTTGGAACCATATAAATCAAGAAGAAAAAATTAACATGCAGCTCAGCGAAGATGATGATAATAAAAAGATTTATCAGGGTGAAATAATTACTCCATCCACCCCAGGCCTGTTGTGGTATTTTTTCATTATTCATATCAACGGAAAAACATTTTACTATGGTAATAATGCAGACAACTTTGGTGGAATAGGGCAAATATATAAACATCAACCCCCATCATACCAGGTAACCGTTTATAAAGAAGACTTATCTGTTCCCCACTGGTTTAAAGAATCCGTAATGTATCAAATTTTTGTAGACCGTTTTTATAACGGCCATGACGGAGGTCAAATGCTTAATCCAAAACAAAAATGCTATGTTTATAATAATTGGCATGACACGCCCTATTACAGAACTGATCCCGATTCGGGAAAAACAGTGTGCTATGATTTTTTTGGAGGCAATTTGCTGGGGGTAATAAAAAAACTTTCTTATTTAAAAGAATTGGGTATTAATATAATTTATTTTAACCCTGTCTTTGAGGCACCCAGCAATCACAAGTATGACACCGCAAATTATAAAAAAATAGACCCCATGTTCGGAGATAACATGTTATTTAAAGAGCTCTGCAGCAAAGCAAAAGAAATGGGGATATCCATTATCCTGGACGGGGTGTTCAGTCACACCGGAAGTGACAGCATTTATTTCAACAAAGAAGGTACTTATCCGGAAATAGGTGCGTACCAATCAAAAGAATCACCTTACTATTCCTGGTACAAATTTTATGATTGGCCGCACCGGTATGAATGCTGGTGGGGAATAGACACATTGCCCAATGTAAATGAAATGGATCCGTCCTATCAAAACTTCATTATTTACGATCAAGACAGTGTACTAAAGTATTGGATGAAAATGGGTATTAAGGGGTGGAGATTAGATGTGGTGGATGAACTGCCCGATGAGTTTGTTAAACGGCTGCGTAAAGAAATGAAAAAATTAGATCCGGAATCAGTTCTGATTGGAGAAGTATGGGAAGATGCTTCCAACAAAATCAGTTATGGTAAAATGCGTGAGTACCTGCTGGGTGATGAACTGGATTCGGTGATGAATTACCCCTTTAGAAATATTTTACTTGACTTTATCCTCAACAAAAGAGATGTTAAGGATATTCACCGGGCATTTATGAGCCTTTATGAAAATTATCCATTGGAACACTTTTATTCCACTATGAATTTAGTTGGCTCCCACGATGTTCCCCGGGTGTTAACCATATTGGGGGAAGCGCCGGCGGAAGAAAATTTATCTAAAGAGGAGCAGGGCTGTTATAAGCTGCCCCCGGATAAAAAAAAGTTAGCTATTGAGAGACTAAAACTGGTTTCCCTCTTTCAAATGACCTTTCCCGGAGTGCCGTGCATTTATTACGGGGATGAAGCAGAAATGGAAGGTTACGGGGACCCCCTCTGCAGGGCCACATATCCCTGGGGTAGGGAAAACCGGCAGCTTCTCAACTGGTATAAAAAAATTATAGCTTTGCGAAGACAGCATGATGTTTTAAAAACCGGCCGCTGGGTGCCCCTGAATCCCCAGGGAGATTTTTATGGGTATCTTAGGTTAATAGAAAATGGCAAAGATGTATTTGGACAGAATAAAAAGGACAATGCTGCAGTGGTGCTGTTTAACCGCCATCCCAAGGAAAAGATTGACCTTACCATAGATTTAAGCCGGTGGTGCAATGGAATTTTAATAGATGTACTGCAGGAAGGTCGGAAATTTCATTTAAAAGACGGCAGACTTAATGTTTTATTAAAGCCCTTGGAAGGCAAATTATTAATGAGTAACGTTTCAGCATTGGAATAGCTGCCTATGCCACATACGGCACCATCAGAGAATGAAAACCCCGGGGGGATAAAAATGGAATTTGCAAGAGAGTGCGGTATACTTCTTCATCCCACTTCACTGCCATCAAAATATGGTATCGGAGATTTAGGAGAAGAAGCATACAGCTTTGTAGACTTTTTAAAAAGAAGCGGCCAAAAACTGTGGCAAATACTGCCTATAAATCCCGGGGGGTACGGTGCATCGCCTTACCAAAGCCCTTCGGCCTTTGCAGGAAATCCAGTGCTTATCAGCATAGATAAATTGGTAAGTGAAGGATTGCTGACACCCCAGGATGTACAAAACATACCAAGTTTCGATGAGCAAAGGGTTCAATACAGCAGGGTAATATCATTTAAAAACCAATTGTTAAAAAAAGCCTTTATAACCTTTGAAAATCAAGAAAAAAAATTAGATTACATTCATTTTTTAAAAGAAAATTCCTACTGGTTGGAGAATTATGCCTTGTATATGGCACTGAAATATAAATTTAATGGAGCACCTTGGAACCGGTGGGATAAAGCAGCTGCCTTTAGAGATAAAAGGGCCGTTGGATATTATAAAGAAGCGCTGCAGCAGGAAATAGAATATCAATACTTTCTTCAATATAAATTTTTTACCCAGTGGCTAAATCTAAAGAATTACGCCAACCAGAACGGGATAAAAATTATCGGCGACCTGCCAATTTATGTTTCCTATGACAGCAGCGATACATGGGCCAACCCCAATCTTTTTCAGCTGGACAGTTTGGGTAATCCTGAGAAAGTTGCCGGCGTGCCGCCGGATTACTTCAGTGAGACCGGGCAGCTCTGGGGAAACCCCATATACAATTGGGAAGCCATGAAATCGGATGACTATAAATGGTGGAGAGAAAGAATTAACAATCTTTTAAAATTGGTAGACATAATTAGAATCGATCATTTTAGGGGTTTTGAAGCCTATTGGGAGGTGCCGGCCGGGGAAAAAACGGCGGTTAACGGCAGATGGGTAAAGGGACCGGGTCATGAATTCTTTTCTACTGTCAAAAAATATATGCAGGGCAATGAACTGCCGGTAATTGCTGAAGATTTAGGTGTAATCACGCCGGAGGTAGAAGAGTTAAAGGATCAGTTTAATTTTCCGGGAATGAAAGTATTACAATTTGCCTTTGAAAGCGGAGATCAGAAAGAATTTGCCCCGGAATATCACGATAAGAATTCTGTGGTTTATACGGGAACTCATGATAATGATACCATATTGGGCTGGTATAAAACCATTGCGGTAGAAAAACCAGAAACGCTAAAAATAATAAAAAAATATTATCATCTCCATGCCGAAGCAGCAAACAGCGAGGATATCTGCTGGCGCTTTATTGAAACTGCTTACCAAAGCAATGCCAATACAGCCATAATTCCATTACAAGATATACTCTGCTTGGGCAGTGAGGCCAGAATGAACACGCCGGGCACAGCCGAAGGTAACTGGCAGTGGAGATATGCCAAGAAAATGCTGACTAAAAAACTTGAAAAAAAACTGGCCGCCCTGGCCAGCGTGTATAACCGTTAAATAATAAAAGGCCTGTTAGGACCTTTTATTATTTTTATTCCGCGTTTTTAATCTTTTATCAATTGCATCATCTGCTTATAATAGATATAATGAAATAGACTGCCTGGAAAAGGATGAAGATCATGGTGCACAAATGTAAAGGTAAATATTATATTAAAGTTTTCGGATGTCAAATGTCAGAACATGATTCTGAAATTTTGGCCGGTCAACTGGAAGAAATGGGTTATCATTCCACCGGGGACCAAACAGAGGCAGATATTATTCTGCTGGTAACCTGCTGTGTGCGGGAAACTGCTGAAAACAAAGTTTGGGGATTGCTGGGGCGGCTGCGGAAATTAAAACAGGACAACCCTCATTTAATTATTGGCGTGTGCGGCTGCCTGCCTCAGCAAAAGGACGTTGGGAAAAGCATTAAAAAACGTTTTCCCCATGTGGATTTGATATTCGGTACCCATAATATACATGAACTGCCCCGTTACATAAGTCAGCTGCAGGAAACCCGGGAAACGGTGCTGGAAGTATGGGCTGATTCCGATGCATTGGTGGAAAATATTCCGGTAAAACGGGCCCCGGGAATAAAGGCATGGGTTACCATTATGCACGGGTGCAATAATTTCTGCACTTATTGTATTGTACCCTATGTACGCGGGCGCGAGCGCAGCCGTAAACCGGAAAATATTGTACGGGAAATAGAGGAATTGGTGGCCCGGGGGTACAAGGATATCACCCTGTTAGGGCAGAATGTAAATTCTTACGGCAAAGAGTTCGATCCACCCTTCGATTTTGCAGATTTACTGCTGCGCTTAAATGAAATCAAAGGACTGGAACGGCTGCGCTATACAACCTCCCACCCGAGGGATTTTACCGATAAATTGATTGAAGTTATCGCCGGCAGCGATAAGGTATGCGAACACTTTCATTTACCCATTCAGGCGGGAAGCAACCGGATTCTGAAGAAAATGAACAGGGGATATACCCGGGAGCAATATTTAAATTTAATAGACAAAATCAGAGAAAAAGTTCCCGGCGCCAGTATAACCACCGACATTATGGTTGGTTTTCCGGGGGAAACGAACGAAGATTTTGCCGACACCCTGGACATAGTAAAAAAAGTGAGGTACGATAGTGCCTTTACCTTTGTTTATAACAAGCGCAAAGGTACACCGGCGGCAAAACTTGAAGACCAGGTGCCGGAAGAAATTAAAACCGAGCGCATCCAAGAATTAATAGCGCTGCAAAATAAAATTTCCCTGGAAAAAAATAAGGAATTGGAAGGAAACGTGGAAGCGGTACTGGTGGAAGGGCCAACCAAAAATGACGTTAACAGGTTGGGTGGAAGAACCAGGACCAATAAGCTGGTGATATTTACCGGTGGCAGTGACTTAATTGGAAAGATTGTGCCGGTAAAAAT
Source organism: Desulforadius tongensis (assembly GCF_016907915.1). GTDB lineage: Bacteria > Bacillota > Desulfotomaculia > Desulfotomaculales > Desulfohalotomaculaceae > Desulforadius > Desulforadius tongensis. The sequence continues at coordinate 70,816 of NZ_JAFBCW010000004.1, read as the reverse complement.
TACTGCCGGTCATCTTACCCACTTAGATGGGGAATATTGTGGTTAGGAGGTGAGAATATGTCCCAACAAATTTTAGACCAGGCTTTGGAACTTGGAAAGCTGATTGCTGAGTCTGAAGAGTTTAGTGCAGTTCAGGAGAAGGAAGCAGCCATGCTTAAAGATCCTGCCGCTCAGGAACTATTAAAAGAGTACCAGCAGTTACAGCAGCAGTATCAGCAAAAACAAATGCGCGGGGAGCAAATTACCCCGGAGGAAATTAAGGCCTTTGAAGAGAAAGAAGTTAAGATGCTGGAAAACCAGTTCATTAATGAATTTCATAAGGCACAAAACAAGTTTCAAAACTTGTTGAATACCGTTAATGAAACCATTAACAAAGCAATGTTGGAAAAACGCGGCCACCAGCACGGGGCCAGCTGTTCCACATCTGGTTGAGGCTAGAAAAACCGGCCGGGAGGTGCCCGGCCTTCAAGACCCTGTATGGTTATATACCATGCAGGGTTTTTACATTTTAGAAACCGGTGAACGACGTGCAAATACTGCCGGGCTCGGCGAGATACCATTTTTCAGGGTAGGATAACCCGTATCTGTTGTCCCAAGATTTGGCTGCTGTGATATAATGATGGCGGGAGGGATGAAGTTGGGTTTAACACCGATGATGAAGCAGTACAAAAGCATAAAGGAACAATATCCCGATTCCATTCTGTTTTTCCGTTTGGGTGACTTTTATGAAATGTTTTTCGAAGATGCCTTAATAGCATCCAAAGTGCTGGACATTACGTTAACCAGCAGAGACAGCCATCAGAAGGTACCCATGTGCGGTGTACCGTACCATTCTGTTGATTCATATATTGCCAAAATGATTTCCAATGGTTACAAAGTGGCGCTGTGTGATCAGGTGGAAGATGCTAAAGCAGCCAAGGGAATCGTTAAACGCCAGGTGACCAGGGTAATTACTCCCGGTACAGTTATGGAAGGGCAGCTGCTGGAGGAGAAAAAAAATAATTATATTGCCTCTATACTGCTGGGCAAGCAGGAGTTAGGCTTGGCGTTTGCCGACGTTAGTACAGGGGAATTTATGGTTACTGAACTAAAGGACTCCTCCATTAACGCCACCCTAATTGATGAACTGGGACGTTTACAGCCATCGGAAATCCTGCTGCCGGAAAGTATGCAGCAGGATGACCGGTTAATAAAGAGTATCAAACTCAGCTGTTCAGCGGCTTTAAATTTTTGTAATGAAAATTATTACCATGAAGATGAAGCTGTTGACTACCTAAATCGGCAGTTTTCGCCGCAGGTAACAGACCAGTTAGACCTGCCGGGAAATTCCCTGTGCTTAAGGGCTGCCGGGGCACTGGTGCGCTTTTTATTGGAAACTCAAAAGCGGAATTTAAGTCATATCCGAAAGATAAATAAATATTCCACAGCCCAATATATGGCGCTGGATGGTCCGGCCAGGCGTAATCTTGAATTGACCAGGACGTTAATAGAGGGCGATAAAAAAGGCAGCCTGCTGTGGGTGCTTGATCACACCGTTACCGCCATGGGCGGGAGAAAACTTAAAAAGTGGATAGAGCAGCCTCTTTTAGATGTTGACCAAATCAATGCCCGGCTGGATGCGGTGGAGGAACTAACAAAAAGTATATTTTTAAGGGAAGATTTACGACAGTCGTTAAAGCAGGTGTACGACTTAGAACGCCTGACCGCAAAGGTGTCTTACGGTACAGCCAATGCCAGGGATCTGCTGGCACTTAAAAATTCCCTGGCCGTACTGCCCGAAATTAAAAAACTTTTAAGTGACAGCGGCAGCTCACTGCTGCTGGAAACAGCCGGTAAAATTGACGTGCTGGCAGATTTGTCGGACCTGCTGGAAAGGGCGCTGGCTGATGATCCGCCGGTTAGTTTAAGGGATGGTGGGTTGATTAAGAGCGGCTATGATGATGAAGTGGACAAACTGCGGGATGCTTCCGCCAACGGACGAAATTGGTTAGCCCGGTTGGAAGTAAAAGAAAGGGAGCGCACCGGAATTAAATCCCTTAAAATCCGCTTTAATAAAGTATTTGGTTATTATATTGAAGTTACCAAAAGTAACCTTGATGCAGTGCCGGAGGATTACCAGCGCCGCCAAACCCTGGCCAATGCGGAGAGATTTATAACCCCGGAACTTAAAAAATATGAAGAAATGATTCTCGGCGCCCAAGATAAACTGGTGGAACTGGAATATCGTCTTTTTGTGCAATTACGGGAATCTGTAGCTGCGGAGATTCCACGTATTCAACAAAGTGCCGACGCGGTGGCCAGTATAGACGTATTGGTGTCACTGGCTGAAGCTGCGGTAAAATATAACTATGTTAGACCGGTGGTAAACCACAGCGGTAGAATTGACATTTCTGAGGGACGGCATCCGGTGGTGGAACGGGCATTGGAAGAAGGAGAATTTGTTCCCAACAATACACACCTGGATAACGAAGGAAAATATATCGCTTTAATTACCGGACCCAACATGGGAGGCAAAAGTACTTATCAAAGACAGGTGGCTTTAATAACCATCATGGCTCAAATGGGCAGCTTTGTTCCCGCCGGCGGTGCAGAAATTGGGATAGTGGATCGGATTTTCGCCAGGGTGGGGGCCTCTGATGACCTGGCCTCCGGGCGCAGCACCTTTATGGTTGAAATGAACGAGTGTAATAACGCCCTGCGTCTGGCCACCAAAAAAAGCCTGGTGATTATTGATGAACTGGGGCGGGGAACATCTAATTTAGAAGGTATGGCCATTGCTCAAGCAGTTATTGAATATCTGCATCATCAGGTGGGCTGTCGTACTCTTTTTTCCACCCATTATCACGAATTGGCAGAAATGGAAGGCAGCCTTTCCGGCTTAAAAAATTATGCCGCGGCAGTGGAAGAAAAGGGAGACAATGTGATATTTCTGCACCGGATTGTACCGGGAAAGGCCAGCAAGAGCTATGGCGTTCATTGTGCCAGGTTGGCGGGACTGCCCGGTACAGTAATTGATAGAGCCAATGGTTTAGTAGAAGACCTGGAGAGATACTGCCGGGCAGCAGAAGAAGTGATTACCGGGGAAAAACAGGCTGCCGCGGCAAAAGAGGAAGACACTCAACTGGAACTGTTCACTTGCAGCCGGGAAATTGCGGCAATGATTGATGAATTACTAAACTTGGAGTTATTGGATACAACCCCCCTGGAAGCACTTACTGTGCTGTTTGAGCTGCAGAAGAAAGCCAGAAAACTAAAAAGCATAATTTAACTTTTAACATAATATTTAGAACAGTTAATTTTTTATACCGGATACGTTTCTTGTTTACTAATAATGTGATAAACTAAGTTATTAATATCGGCTGGTTCGGAGGTGTAAATGTGTACATTGGTATTGATGTGGGCGGAACCTGCACTGACGCTGTACTGCTCAGTGAGGGCAAGGTGCGTTCCACCGCCAAAATATATAATACGCCAAACAATTTGTTAACCTCACTGGTACAGGCACTGGATTCCGTTATGAAGGGGGTATCTGCCGGGGACATAGAGCGGGTGGTGCTTTCAACCACCATGATTACCAATTTGATTGTAGAACGAAAGTATGACCCGGTGGGTTTGCTTATAATGCCCGGGCCGGGTCGTAAATTAGAACACTACCGCAATGCCGATGTACACATTTTAAGTGGAGCCATAGATTACCGGGGACGGGAGATCATTCCGGTAAACGAAGAAGAAGTACTGCAGGCAATAAAGGAGTTTGATGCTAAAGGTTACAATAAGGTGGCGGTGGTGGGTAAATTTTCACCGCGAAATAACCGGCACGAACTGCAGGTGGCTGAACTGGTGAAAAAACATAAGCCCCATTGGCAGGTGGAAATGGGGCACCGGGCCGGGGGACAGTTAAATTTTCCCCGGCGGGTAGACACCACGGTGCTTACCTGTGCTACCAAGGAAAAATATCGTTACTTTGTGCAGTCAGTTAATGAGGCCTTAAAAAAACGTGATATAAAAGCCCAGGTATTTATAATGAAGGCCGACGGCGGTACCATGACGCTGGAAAGCTCTGAACAGTCACCGGTAGAAACAATTTTCTCCGGGCCTGCTGCCAGTACTTTGGGGGCCCAGGCCTTAACAGCGGCGGGAGAAACATCACTGGTGGTGGATATTGGCGGTACCACCACTGACCTGGCGCTTATATTGTCGGGAAAACCGCTGCTCTCTTCTAAGGGGGTAATGGTGGGAGATAAGCTCACCCAGGTTCGGACGCTGGCGGTGAAATCAGTGCCTGTGGGCGGCGACAGTGTGGTGGAAATGGTGGGTAAAGAATTAATAATCTACTCTGAACGAATGGGACAGCCCTACTGCCTGGGCGGGCCGTTTCCCACGCCCACCGATGCCTTAAACGTGATGGGGCTTACCAGATTAGGTGATAAGGATAGAGCTTGGGAAGCAATGAGCAGGCTCGGTAAATGGGCAAATATGTCCCCGGTGGAAGTGGCCAAGAATATCATTAACCTGGTGGTTGACACCATAGTAAAGGAAATAGAAAACATGTTTTTGGAATGGGAGCAGGAACCTGCTTACCGGATTTGGGAAGTTATGCAAAAGCGCAGGGTGCGTCCCCAAAATGTAGTTGGAGTGGGAGGCGGCGCCGCCGGGTTTGTGCCTCAAATAGCCATCCGCATAGGCGGTACGCCGGTACTGCCCCCGTATGCCTCAGTAGCTAACGCCATCGGTGCTGCGGTGGCCAGGCCGACACTGCAGGTAACCATGCGGGCGGATACCGAGCAGAACATATTTAGCATTGAAGAAGACGGCTACCAGGGAAAAATAAACCGGTCTCCCTTTGGATTTGAGCAGGCCTTGGATTTAGCAAAGGAATGGTTGATTAATAAAGCCAGCAGGATGAACATTGGCGATCAGATGCAGGATGTGGAAATAACCCGCCGGGAAGTATTTAATATTGTAAGGGATCTAAAAACCACCGGTAAAATATACGATATATGTGTGCAAACCCCCAGGGGTATTCAATGGCACATTGGTGCAGGGGGGAAATTAATATGAAAAAAAGAACGGGATTGGTATTTTTCCCCGCCTTTGACTGGTCTATCGCACCTATTCACCCGGAGCGCGAGGAAAGGCTTTTATATACCAGGGATCAGATTTTTGAGGAAGGTGTATTGGATCTGCCGGAAATCATTGAATATCGGCCGCAGGTGGCTACACCCCATGAAATCGCCCGGGCCCATTTTTGTGTTCCCGGAGTGGATGATCAGGTTTTGGTGGCCCACCGCATTGCAGCGGGAGCAGCTATACGGCTGAGCGACCGCATCATGAGCGGGGAAATAAATAACGGTTTTGCCATTGTACGTCCACCCGGCCACCATGCCATGAGGGTGGTTCATGGCAACCGGGGTTTTTGCAGCATAAACAACGAGGCTGTGGTGGTGGAGCATTTACGACGTACTTACGGCATTAAACGCATTGCCATTGTTGATACCGATGTCCATCACGGTGACGGAACACAAGACATTTATTATCATGATCCGGATGTTTTGTTTATTTCCTTTCACCAGGACGGCCGCACCATATTTCCCGGAACGGGTTTTACTGACGAGCTGGGAGGACCGACGGCCTATGCCGCAACTATTAATATACCACTCCCTCCCGGTGTTACCGACAGCAGCCTGCTGTACGTTATAGATAACCTGGTGCTGCCCATTTTAAAAGACTTTGAGCCGGAGTTTGTAATTAACTCGGCGGGACAGGATAACCATTTCACCGATCCCCTGGGAAGCATGCTGATTACAGCCCAGGGTTACGCCCGAATGACTGAAAAATTAAAACCGGACCTGGCTGTGTTAGAGGGCGGTTATGCCATAGAATCGGCATTACCATACGTTAATTTGGCAATTTTACTGGCCCTGGCAGGCCGCGATTACTCCTATGTTACTGAACCCGGCAACCATCCGGGAAAAATTGTTGAAAATTCACAGGTAACAAATTATGTTCACCAAGTGGTGGATCAATTACAGCAGATGTGGGATAAGCGTAAAGATGTCACCGTATCCCAGCTGTGCGGCGGCAGCAAATATTACCAGCGGCATAAAAATATTTTTTACGACACTGAATATTTTGAAGAAAAGCAGCTGGAAAAAGTGCGGGCCTGTGTAAGCTGTCCCGGGTACGTGCTTATAGATTCCCATGCCGCTCAGCCCAAAATCGGCCGCTGCCGCGTAATGGCCATCTCCATTCACAACCGCTGCTGTAAAAACTGCATTGCAGAAGCCTGGGAAGCCTATTACGAGGCTAAAAAAGATTACCGTTATTCCTATGTATACTTGCAGGATAAAACCGATGATACATTTATAACTTTCCGGCGGGATGACCAAAAGGAATGGCGTACCGAAGGCTAAGCCAGCGGACAATAATTTTTCGGGGGTGTTGGATTGGCTAAAATTAGAGTGCTGGATCAGAATACGGCAGACAAAATCGCTGCCGGCGAAGTAATAGAAAGACCGCTTTCAGTGGTAAAGGAATTGGTGGAAAACGCCCTTGACGCCGGAGCCGGCAGAATTACCGTGGATATTAAAGATGGAGGAACAACATCTATTACCGTGAGTGATAACGGGTGCGGCATCGAGCCAGAAGATGCCGCATTGGCTTTTTCCAGACACGCAACCAGTAAAATAAGCCGGGTGGAAGATTTACTTAGTATATCCACCCTTGGTTTTAGAGGCGAGGCACTGCCAAGTATTGCTGCTGTATCAAAGGTAACAATGCTCACCAGAGTTCCCCAACGGGATGAAGGGATAAAATTACAGGTAGAAGGCGGGAATATAACTGACCAGGCTCCTGCCGGCTGTCCCCCTGGTACTAAGATAACGGTACAGGATCTGTTTTACAACACACCGGCCAGAAAAAAACATTTAAAAAGACCCTCTGCGGAAGCGGGATTGATTAGTGATTTAGTGGCCAGGCTGGCATTATCCAGACCGGATGTAAGTTTTAAGTTTACTTCACAAAACCGTATTTTGCTTGAAACGCCGGGTAATGATAAGTTAATAGACACCATTGCAGCGGTTAACGGAATCCAAGTGGCCAAAAAAATGATACCCATTGAAGGTCAAGGTATCGGTATACACATCAGCGGTTACGTGAGCAAGCCGGAACTAAACCGGGCCACCAGGTCGTATCAAACAATACTTATAAACGGCAGATACGTTAAAAGCCGGGTGGTGTCCGATGCTCTGCAGGAAGGGTACCACACCTTATTGTCTTCCAAAAGACACCCGCTGGCCGTATTGAAAATAGAACTGGTTCCCGGTATGGTTGATGTCAATGTACACCCTGCCAAAATGGAAGTGCGTATTGATAAGGAACGGGAACTTTACAAACTGATAGTTTCTGCTGTCCAAAGGGCTCTTCGTACACCAAAGATAGTACCTGTTATTGAACAACCGTTAAAAAGCAAGCATCATCATTCATCTGACGCTGGAAGTGCTGAACAAACTGAATTACAGCTGGGCCTGCAGTTAAAAACAAGCCCACCTGCTAATAAATGGACAGGAGAAGCATCCAGCCCTCACCGGCAGCGGGAAAAGTCATCCCCAAAACCGGTTCAACAACCTGTTTTAAAAGATGATCAAGAAAGTTTACAGGTTGAACATGCTTCTAAGCAAATGTTTAAAGAAGCAGGGGAAAGCTACCAGCAGCAAAGTTTTCCGGAACTGCTGCCCCTGGGGCAGCTGCTTCCCACATATATACTGGCCCAGGGCCCCAAAGGGCTGTATATTATAGATCAGCATGCCGCCCATGAACGGGTTCTTTATGAGCGTTATACAAAAGGAAATAACAGCGGGCATAATAGTCAAATGCTGCTGGTTCCAGTGGTATTAGAATTGAATTACCATGAAGCCCAGGTGCTGACGGAAAATATTCTTACATTTCGGCAGCTGGGTTTTATAATAGAGCATTTTGGCGGCCGCAATTATATGCTGCGGGGTGTACCAATGGGCTTTCCCCAGGGAGAAGAGGCGAAGTTTTTTTATGACCTGCTGGAAACCAGAAGCAGTGACTTCTATCACCTGCTGGCAGCAAAATTAGCATGCCGCAGTGCTATCAAATCCGGGCAAAAATTATCCCATCAAGAAATGGAAACTTTACTGCAGCAGATGAGGGAAGCGGAAAATCCATATACCTGCCCCCATGGGAGGCCGACAATAATAAATTTAACTTTCGAAGAACTGGCAAAGAGGTTTCAAAGATGACAAATCAAATGGTAACCACTTCTTTGAATGCATCAAAAGAAATGATCATCAGGGCAAAAAAAATTGCGGCAGAACTAAATATAAATTATGTTCCCAGGAACGGCATGTCGTTACCTGATTTAGAATCCCAATATTCCGGCAGCGGTATACTGGTGGTGTCTAAAAACAGGCTGTCCGTTTATATAAAGGGCGAGGAATTCTTTTTTCATCCAGGAATGGCAAAATTACGTATTAAGCAGTTAAAAAACGGGCATACTGATCAAATGATTAGTGCTATGAACCTGAATTACGGGGACAGTGTGTTAGACTGTACGCTGGGATTAGGTTCTGATGCTGTGGTGGCAAACTATGTCACCGGTGGCAGTGGGCGGGTTACAGGGTTGGAAATCAATCCCTTAATGGCCTATGTGGTAAAAGACGGTATTGAACGTTTCCAAAACCCCAGCCCAACACTGGTCAAGGCGGTTAAAGGAATCAATATAATCAACACCGACCACAAAAAGTACCTTAAGAATTTACCGGACAACAGTTTTGATGTTGTTTATTTCGATCCCATGTTCCGCAACCCCGTTTACAAGTCTGCGGGCATGGTGCCGCTGAGAAAACTGGCCAATCATGATCCCCTGGCGGTGGACTCTGTTGAAGAAGCGTGCCGGGTGGCCAGAAAAAGAGTGGTAATAAAAGAAAGATATAATAGTGAAGAATTTGAGAGGCTGGGGTGCGAGCAAGTGGTTGGCGGAAAAAAATCACCCATTGCCTATGGGGTTATTGTAGTGGGGAGGGATAACAATTGAAAAAGCCGCTGCTGGCCATAGTGGGCCCCACTGCCATCGGTAAAACCGAAGTAGGGGTACAATTGGCCTTGAGACTAAACGGTGAGGTTGTATCAGCTGATTCCATGCTGGTATATAAGGGTATGGATATCGGTACCGCCAAACCCACCATTGAGGAACGGCGGGGTGTCCCTCACCATATGATTGATGTGGTTATGCCCTGGGAAGAATATAATGTGGCTCTATACCAAAGAGAAGCGGAAAGAATAATTGCCGGAATACATAATAGGGGGAAACTACCTCTACTGGTAGGGGGAACAGGTCTGTATGTTCGGGCAGTGCTGGATGAATACCACTTTGACAGCCCGAAGGAGGATCAAAAACTCCGCCAGGAACTGCAAAATGCAGCCCGGGAAAAAGGGAATTTGTGGCTGCACCGCCAGCTGGCGGCGGTGGATCCGGCAGCAGCGGAAAACATTCACCCCAATAATGTGCGCCGGGTTATCCGGGCCCTGGAGGTATACAAACTTACCGGTAAACCCTTTTCCGGTATGCAGAAAGCCGGCTATCAAAGCAATTCCAAGTACCAGATAAAAATATTTGGCCTTACCATGCCCCGTGAACTGCTGTACAGGCGGATAGAACAGCGGGTGGAAAAAATGTTAGAAATGGGTTTAGTGGAAGAAGTTAAGTCTTTAATACAGCAGGGGGTTAAACGTTCTCACACATCTATGCAGGGTTTGGGATATAAAGAAATTGCTTCATACCTGGCCGGAGAAATATCCCTGGACCGGGCCGCTGAGTTAATAAAAAGGGATACCCGCAGGTTTGCAAAACGGCAGTTTACTTGGTTTAAAAGAGATCCACGCATATATTGGATTGACATGCATAATTATGATAGTATATCAAAAGTTGTAAGTAAAATTATTAATGCCTGGCAGGAAAACTTTTTAGTAATGTCGAAGTGAAATAATGGAAAAAATAAAGAAAAACGGAGGGACTCCGATGACGAAACCGCAGATTAATTTGCAAGATGCATTTTTAAATCAAGTTAGAAAGGAAAGTATCCCCATTACCATGTTTCTCATCAACGGTTTCCAGCTCAAGGGATTGGTGCGGGGGTTTGACAACTTTACAGTAATCATGGAAAGTGAAGGTAAGCAAATGATGGTATACAAGCATGCCATTTCCACTATCAGTCCATTGAAACCGGTTAATACACCAATGACTGATGCTAAGAATATAACCAGTGAGGCCAAAACAATATAGTTGGTGGTAATTTTACGTTTACAGTAAGAAAACCCGGTTTTAAGAAGATGGTTAACCTCTCCACCCGGCGGTGAAGAGGTCTTCTTTTTTGGTTCACTAATCACCGGCGCGGGCGTATACATTAAAAGAGATTTAAAGTCCGCGAGGTGACAGGTGTTGGTGAAAATTAGAATGTGGCATAACCATGAAAGGGCTGAAAAAAATGAATCCCCGAAAAAGCCCAGTCATTTTCGCCGGAAACCCATATATTCCGTAAAAAAGAATAACGATTCCCCATCAGTATTTAATGAACAAACACCTGAAAAAGGTGTGCAAGAAATTATGGCAGAAATAAATAAACTGGTGGGATTGAAAAGTGTCAAAAAGTTAATTAATGAATTACATGCTTTTATAGAAATACAAAAGCTTCGCCACCGGGAAAAACTGGCTTATGAACCAATGGTTTTACATATGGTGTTTAAAGGTAATCCCGGTACCGGGAAAACAACTATGGCCCGCCTGTTGGGACAACTGTTTAAGGAGATGGGCGTGTTAAATAAAGGCCACATAATTGAGGTGGAGCGGGCTGATTTAGTTGGTGAGTACATTGGGCATACCGCTAAAAGAACCAGGGACCAGATAAAGAAGGCGCTGGGGGGAATTTTGTTTATCGATGAGGCATACTCCCTGGCCAGGGGTGGAGATAAAGACTTTGGCAAAGAAGCAATTGACTGTATGGTTAAGGCCATGGAAGACTACAAGGATAATTTGATAATAATTTTAGCCGGGTATAAGCACGAAATGGAGTGTTTCATAGAAACCAACCCGGGTTTGCGCTCCAGGTTTCCCATCCATATTACGTTCCCGGACTACACAATTCAGGAACTGATGGAAATAGCAAAGGTTATGCTGGATGAAAGGCAGTATAAGTTAACCGCTGATGCAAAGGCTCAGCTGCGTACATTAATAAAAAACAGGGCCAGCCAGCACATGAACAGCGGCAATGCCAGGATGGTGAGAAACCTTATTGAAAGGGCCATGAGATTGCAGGCAGTGCGCTTGTTAAACATGAATTTGCCCAAAATAAGCAGGGAAGATTTAATGACTATCACAGTTGAAGATGTGATAAATGCTTATGACGAATTAACGGAAGATTGATAATAATAAATGCGGGAGGACATCATGGATATCAAAAATAAATTGGACAGATTAGCTAAAGAAGTAGAAATTGAAGTTCGTGATATTTATCATCAAATAGATGAGAACTCTTTAAAAAATCATACCAAAGTATTAAATGCCTTTCGAGAAGCCAGAGTCAGTGATTTTCATTTGAAAGGCGGCACCGGATACGGCTACGGGGATGCCGGGCGTGAAATTTTGGAAAAAATCTATGCCCGTGTATTTGGCGGTGAGAGGGCCCTGGTAAGAGGGCAAATTGTTTCCGGTACCCATGCCATTGCCCTGTGCTTATTTGGAGTGCTTAGTCCCGGGGATGAACTGCTGGCGGTTCAAGGAGCACCCTATGACACGTTGGAAGAGGCCATAGGCATAAGGGGTAACGCTGCCGGCTCGTTAAAAAGCTATGGAATAAAATACCGGCAGGTTGATTTATTACCCAACGGGGAACTGAACTGGAAAGGTATCGAAGAAGCTCTTAATTCCAACACAAAAATGGTGATGATACAGAGATCCCGGGGATATGCCTGGCGGCCGTCGCTGAGCATTGCCGGTATAGAAAAATTGGTACAGTTTATCAGGCAAAGGCAGCCAAATACAGTAATATTTGTAGACAATTGCTACGGGGAATTGGTAGAACCTAAAGAACCATGCGATGTGGGAGTGGACCTGGTTGCCGGCTCACTAATTAAAAATCCCGGTGGTGGAGTGGCTCCCACCGGCGGCTATGTGGTGGGACGGGCTGATTTGGTTCAAATGGCTGCCAACCGTTGGACAGCCCCCGGTATTGGCGATGAAGTGGGACCCACATTAGATCACCAAAGATTGTTAATGCAGGGTATCTTTTTAGCTCCCCACGTTGTGGCTGAGGCATTAAAGGGAGCAGTATTTACTGCCAGGTTATTTGAACGCCTGGGGTTTGAAATTTCTCCCCTGTATGATGAATACCGCACCGATATCATTCAAGCGGTGGCACTGGGTGATGCGGACAAGCTGGTGGAATTCTGCCGCGGTTTACAATCCGCATCCCCGGTGGATTCACACGTGCGTCCCGAACCGGACGGCATGCCCGGTTATGACGATGCGGTGGTTATGGCGGCCGGCACCTTTGTTCAGGGCGCTTCCATTGAATTATCCGCCGATGGTCCCCTGAGACCGCCCTATGCTGTGTACATGCAGGGTGGGCTTTCCAAGGAATATATTAAGCTGGGCGTATTGTCCGCAGCTGAGGCGGTGTTGAGAACAGCGAAATAACCGGGAACCCGTTATTAAAAATAAATATTCCTGTTGATAATTAATAAAACCGAGTTTTATAGGGTTCCTACATTTTTACAACAGAAAATTCGACTAAATTATTTACAAATGTGGTTTGCAATTATATAATGATACAGTAATTAACTAAAAAGTAAGAGGTGGTAAAGTAAACATGGCATTGGTTAATGATGACCTACCGCTATACAATATCGGCGTAGTGGCCGAACTTTTAAAAGTGCATCCAGAGACGCTGCGAATCTGGGAAAAAAACGAGTTAATTTATCCCGCTCGCAGAAACAAGCAAAGACTGTACACAAACAACGATATTAAAAGGCTGCAGTTTATTCACCACTTAATTAATGAAAAGGGATTAAATATTGCCGGTGTACAGCAGATGATCAGCTTGTACCCCTGTTGGAAAATAAAAAATTGCCCCGGTGGAAAACGTGAGCAGGAGGCGGAAGTAAACAAAAATAAACCCTGCTGGAAAGAGCAGGGCACTTACTGCTATGTCTTACAGGATAAAGCTGATTACTGCAGCACCTGCGGTCTTTGCAGAGATGAAGAGGACTGCAGGGCAAAGTAATGCAGCATAAAAAGACACCCTTATAATGATATGATCCCCTTATAGTAGACAGAAAAAGAAAGCTCATTAGTCTGTTTACTATGGAGGGGATTTTTCTATGGGTAAAATCAGAAAAACATATGATGTAAAGTTTAAAAAGAAAAAGGTCTGGAATAAAAACGAGGCGGAACCTACCCGGCAGGCAAATACCAGAGAACAGTTGGCGTAAGCCCATCTGGATAAACTTCAAGTTATCTAAAAATCTTTTAACATAGATTTGATAAGTCTTAAAATTTGCAGATTATTTAATTTGAGATTTTACAATACATAAACAAGGTTATTTTCATCATGTAAAGAAATTAATAGATTCAAAAGTTAATGTAGATTAAAGGAGGTAGTTGATAATGGCCAGTAAGTTTATAAAGTTCAAGAAGATTATAGTGCCAATCATGTCAACTGTCATAATCACATCGCAATTAACAGGTTGTGCCGCAGTTAATTCCAAAGAAATGATAAACATGATTGACTCAGGACAAAGCATAGCATTAGAGGTATCAAAACCATCGTATGAAGTGGTGATACAAGGAGAACCGCAGGGAATGCTTGATTGGGTTCAACTAGACCAATTAAAGACATATAATAAAGGATTCAGACAAGGATTCGATGAGCTATTCAACATTAACATAGTAACAGAAAACGGAGTTAATGGCAAGAATGGCTGTTTATTTGTAGATGAAGAAGGGGATAGGAATGGTAATACAACCCTAGAGGACGCATTGAGAAACAAAGTATTCGTTACAAAATACTGGAAAAATACTGAAGTAAAGTCTAAATTAGTAGATTTAGCAGAGCAGATATACACTGATATCGATGGAAATACCGTATATGGAATAACTGGTGCGATTAATGCTTATTACAACCTATTAGAAAATGCAGTTAACCCATCTGCATTTAACCCTACACAGTCATTAAGCAGAGATGAATTTTATGCTTTAGTATTTAAAAGTGAAGAAGGCGTAAGGGAGATTGAAATAGACAAAGAATTTGAGAACGCTATCGGTGGGCCAACAGAATATAGTAAGTATGCGCAAGAGGTAGATGAATATGGTTTCTTGAGTGTAGCCAATAAGAGTTTAGATGCAACATCATATAAAGGCAGTATATCAAGGGTAGAAGCAATTTACATGATGGTAAACAAACATTTTCCTGATGAGTTAGCTAAAGTAAAAGGAACCGAGAAAGCGTTTAAAGATACTAGAAACGGTGGGGATATAGCATTATACTTAGGTTTTAAATATAAAGATAAAAAGACGAAAGAGATTATAGCGAAAGACAGATGGCAGGCATATACATTGGCCACAATGTTACGTAACCCTGATATGAAGATGCAGGAAGAACTTTATAAGGCTATGGTAGCGGCTAAGAAATTGAACTTAATACCCGGTGAGGAATCACGATGGGATGAACCACTTAACAGGGCGGAAGCAATTCAATTAATTATGAATACACATCTGGCTAAGAATAAGTTATATGGGTATTTAAGTGATGTAGAGTTTGGTAAGATGAACATAGACCAAAACACAACAGACCAGACCGATGATACCACAGGCCAGATAAATACAGATGAGGTTTTAGGGGAAACAGAAGATGGGAGAAAATATGGAGATGGTTGGGAGGAGATACCAACTTCAATAGTACCGGCAGACCCGAATAAGAAACTTAAGAGTGGAATAACGCTGTGGGAAGCGAAAGTACTAATAAAAGATAATAGAGAAAACTTAAAATCACTGGGTTATTCTGAGGAAGACATAAAGCAGGTAGAGGAAGGTCTATATAGAGATTTAGGAACAACAGCAGAAGAAATAGCAAGATGTCCAGACAGACCCCAAGTCCCGGTAACCACACAAAAACCAAGCCAGCCAAAGCCTGAGGTGGAACAGCCAGCACAACAACCAACACAGCAGCCTGTAGTACAGCAGCCTGCAGGTAGTTATTTACCACCATCAATAGATAAGGACAGAAATGGTAGAGTAGATGCATTTGAAGAAAGCGAGTTTAAAGGTGAAAATGAAGGGACTGAATCAGACCCGAACTTCAATTTATCTACAGACTTCCCAGAACCAAATAAGTAACACAATCATATAAAACTACACAAACAAGTGTAGTTTTATATTTATAGATATACAATAAAGGAGTTGATAAAATGAGGTATAAGCTCAAACGAATAATATCCAGTTTACTAGTTGCATTAATGATTATAGTGAGCTTACCTATACAGGCTTTTGCAGAAGTCGTACAAGATAATGGTAACGCAGGTTCGGGTACAGGAGGAGGCAGCACTAACAGGGCGTATACATGGGTAGGAAGTCAATCCGGGTTTAGGATTGCTATAGTGGACAAAAATTTCAACCAGGTATCAAATACAGTAGACTTAGTGTTCAGCAAACCTACCGTATTTAATTATGGGGGTACAAATTCGCTTAAAGATTATTACACTAACACAAGGGCAAATGGAGAGACACTAAGTAACTCTAGGGAGCATTATCAATTTAGATTACTTAAACAGATAATAGACCAAAGTAAAGGCACTGAAAATGAAATAAAAAAATACCCAAAATTTCCAATCACATATATAGGAAATAAATCAGTAGCTGGCGGTGAAGATTTTAAAGAATGGTTCTTAAAAGGTAATGGTTCAAACAGTTTAGCTTTCACCTACCCATCCGGTACACAATCAGCTGGTGGAGTATCTGATGGTATAACTAAACCAGTCTTAAAAGACCAGCCAAGACCAATTAACGACATGCCACAGGTGGGTGTATTATCACTTCAGTATGATTCATCATATAGATATAGTACACGTACTAAAGCGTTTATATACGTATATGAGCAGGGATATGTTAATCATGCAAAGAAATTAATAGATGTGAAAGTTAATGTAGATTAAAGGAAGTAGTTGATAATGGCCAGTAAGTTTATGAAGTTCAAGAAGAAGATTATAGTGCCAATCATGTCAACTGTCATAATTACATCACAATTAGCAGGTTGTGCCGCAGTTAATTACAAAGAAATGATAAACATGATTGACTCAGGACAAAGCATAGCATTAGAGGTATCAAAACCATCGTATGAAGTGGTGATACAAGGAGAACCGCAGGGAACGCTTGATTGTATTCAACGCTGCTCTTACCTAAAGTGTGAATTTGCAAATTAAACCAGCAGAGGTTTTGCAAAATAAATTAGCTTTGATTGGCTGTAAAAGAGGATGATTTGCAAATTATATCGGTTCATAAATAGTAGATTTTGCAGATTATCATATTCTTTTAGGGATCTAAAATTAATTGCAAAAAAAAGGGTGCCCCAAATACTACTTTTGGGGACAGGATTGGATAGTTCGTTACGACTGTTACCGCTATTATTATCTTGCATGCTGTGTTTCTTATAGCCGAGGTGTTCTTCTAATTCAGCCTCAAGTATACCCTGGAGGGTATCCCTAAAAAGGTTCTTTAGCATCTCGTGTACGTCGTTTACGGTACGGCAATCCTTGGTCAGTTTTGTCCTGCAAGTTTTGCATAAATGGTCATCTCCTTTATTTGTAATTATTACCATTTGCACAAACTTTTTACATTCTCCGAGTTGGTAAACGTATTGATAATGATCCGATGGAAGGATTTTGGGGAATACTATACAAAAAAGATTAAGCGGCCAAAGCCCAATGGAGTATCGGGCTTTGGCCGCTTAGTGTAGTTTTATTATTTCCACTGTCTGCTTGACAGGGTTCACTTCACAATAGGGTGTCTTTTTTGTTTAATTATTTTATGCTTCTGAGCAGCCCCACAACCTTACCCAAAATTTGTACATCCCGAACCAAAATAGGGGCCATATTGGGATTTTCCGGTTGTAGGCGAATGTGATTTTTCTCTTTAAAGAATC
This sequence comes from Desulforadius tongensis, assembly GCF_016907915.1. Taxonomy (GTDB): domain Bacteria; phylum Bacillota; class Desulfotomaculia; order Desulfotomaculales; family Desulfohalotomaculaceae; genus Desulforadius; species Desulforadius tongensis. The sequence goes on along the minus strand of NZ_JAFBCW010000004.1, from coordinate 53,600 downwards.
TTTTTACCGTAGCTTCGCCATCTAAAAGTGCCACCACTATTTCCCCGTCTGTGGCATTGGGCTGGCGGCGTACCAGCACAAGATCCCCTTCCAAAATACCCGCTTCTATCATACTGTCGCCGCGTATTTTCAGCATAAACAATTCTCCGTAACCGGTAAAACTGCGGGGCAGGGAAAGTATATCTTCACAGTTTTCCACCGCTAATAAAGGGTTACCCGCTGCAACCTGCCCCAGCAGCGGAACATCCACTAAATCATCATCACCGGCTGTCCGGTTATACTTCTGTTCTTCCAGTATTTCAATTGCCCTGGGTTTAGTTGGATCCCGGCGGATATATCCCTTTTGTTCGAGCTTTTTTAGGTACCCGTGTACCGTAGAGCTGGAACTTAATCCCACCGACTGCCCTATTTCCCGCACCGAAGGGGGGTAACCCTTTTCGCGTATATTTTCTTTTATTACATTCAATATAGATTGCTCCCGTTCATTCAAGCTCTTATTCAAAAGAAACCTTCCTTTCTTTAGATTTTAAAACTTATTATAGCATAAAAACATTCAACTTAAAACATCTGTTCGTGTATCGAACGGTCTAATTTTTAAGTGAATTATAATTATATTACGATTATTTTTAATATTTAGAAGGGTATTAGCTGTTTGCGTGGAAATAAAGAGAAAATTTTAAGGGGTGGTGTAATTTTGCTTCCCATAGATATATTAGCGGGTATTTTGGAAGCTGTACCCGTAGCCGTTGAAGTGGCGGATAACCGGGGGAATATTTTATACGTTAACAAAGCATTTACCAAAGTTACCGGCATACCGGCCGAACAGCGGCTGCATAAAAACATCTTTAACGTTTCTCCCGACGGTGCACTGGCGCTGGCCCTGCGCAAAAGGAAGCGCGTCAGCGGCCACCGCTGTATAGTCGGCGGAACGATGGTGGAAGTAATATCAAACGCATCCCCTATAACTGTGGATGGAAAAATGCTGGGTGCCGTTGTGGTATTTCAGCACATCACCGATATTATAAACCTGCTTGAAGAACTGCGCAGGAGCAACAACATAATTAAAAATCTTTCCCATAAATTCGGCCAGGTAACCAGAAGTAAGTACAGCTTCAGCGATATTATCGGCTGCAGTGAGGAATTAAATAAGGTATTAACTGTGGCCCGGAATGCTGCTGCCAGCAATTCAACGGTGCTGCTGTTGGGAGAAAGCGGTACGGGAAAAGAATTATTTGCCCATGCCATTCATAATGCCAGTGCGAGAAAAAACGGCCCCTTTATTAAAGTAAACTGTGCGGCAGTACCGGAAAATTTGTTAGAAAGTGAATTTTTTGGACATCAAAAAGGTGCTTTCACCGGGGCGATAAATGACAAAATAGGACGATTTGAATTGGCCAATGGCGGAACCATTTTTTTGGATGAAATCGGTGACATTAGTTTGGTACTGCAGGCTAAATTATTACGGGTTTTACAGGAAATGGAGTTCGAGCGGGTTGGCGGAATAGAAACCATAAATGTGGACATGCGGGTTATAGCTGCCACCAACAGAGATTTACGCCAGTTGGTTAGAACCGGCCGGTTTCGTGAAGATTTATTTTACCGGTTAAATGTAATAGAAATTAATATTCCCCCTTTAAGAGAGCGTAAAGATGATATTGAAATGATTGCCGGCAGTATCATTGAAAAACTAAACCGCAAAATGGGAACTCAAATAAAGGGGCTGTCCGCCGATGCTGTAGAAGCCCTGTCCGGTTATCACTGGCCGGGTAATGTACGGGAACTGGAAAATGTTTTAGAACGGGTTTCAATTGGCTTTAACGGCAGTTATATAACGGCAGATGCTGTAAAACCGCATTTAAACGGCTTTTCATCTGCCGCCGAATCCATGGAGATTATGGAAATAAGTAAAATGGAGGAAATTTTAATTAAAAGGGCTTTGGAGAAATACGGCACCTCTATGAAGGGGAAGAAAAAAGCTGCTGCCGTTTTAAATATTTCCCTGGCCACTTTGTACAATAAAATTAAAAAGTATAATTTATAGCACTGATTTCTTATAAAATTTGGAATAATTTTAAGTATTATAAGGCAGATCCGCGCTTGTTAAATAACAATAATTTAATTAAGCTTCTACAATTTAGAAATACAGGTAATTTATAATTTTAAGTATGATAAAATGATGCTGTAAACCGTTGTTTTGGCCCTGCACGGGGTTGGCGGCAGATCAATACCGGGCATAGGAATTGCATTGGATTTGTTAGCACCGGCAGTTGATTATTGAATACTGAACAGGGGAGGCGACCAAAATTAGAAGTATTAGTTACAACATAATAGTTGATAGTGTTGCCAAGTTATGTGCCGAAGCGTGCTGCCAATTGGGAGATGACGTACTGGAAGCCCTTGCAAAGTCATTAGAACAGGAAGTATCTTCCGGCGGCAGGGAAATTTTAAAACTGCTGATGGAAAATGCCAGAATTTCCCGGGAAGAAAATATACCCATGTGCCAGGATACCGGATTTACGGTGGTTTTTTTAGAACTGGGTCAGGATGTACATTTAGAAGGTGGTGATATTAACGAAGCGATCAATGAGGGTGTACGAAAGGGATACCGGCAGGGATACCTGCGCAAATCCATTGTCGGTCATCCGCTGAAACGCGTAAATACCGGGGATAATACTCCCTGTGTAATTCACACCCGGGTGGTACCGGGGGAAAATTTAAAAATCACTGTGGCACCCAAAGGTGGCGGCAGCGAAAATATGAGTGCATTGAAAATGTTGAAGCCGGCAGACGGGGTGGAAGGAGTTAAAAAGTTTGTTATAGACACCGTTAAGGCAGCGGGCCCCAACCCGTGCCCACCGCTGGTGATAGGGGTGGGCATCGGCGGTACCATGGAAAAAGCTGCCCTAATGGCTAAAGAAGCCCTGCTGAGAGAAGTGGGTACTAAAAACCCGCAGCAGGATTTGGCAGAACTGGAGCTGCAGCTGTTAAATGAAATAAATAAGTTAGGCATAGGTCCCCAGGGATTAGGGGGAAGGGTTACCGCCCTGGCAGTTCATATTAAAACCTTTGCCGCCCACATTGCCAGCTTACCGGTTGCTGTAAATATAAACTGTCATGCGGCACGGCACAAGTCAATTATACTGTAACACAGTTAACATAAATGTATGTTATGTTAATTAAAATGGGAGGTTGAAAATTGGATAAAGTTGTCATTACCACTCCGTTAACCGATGACGTTGTTCAAAAGCTGCGCATAGGGCAGCAGGTCTTAATTAATGGCAGAATATTTACCGGCCGCGACGCCGCCCACAAGCGCCTGGTTGAACTGCTGGCCAACGGTAAACCGCTGCCGGTGGATTTTACCGGGCAGATAATATACTACGTCGGTCCAACTCCGGCCAAGCCGGGACAGGTAATTGGAGCGGCAGGGCCCACCACCGCCGGTCGAATGGATGCCTATACCCCTCAACTGTTGGAACAGGGATTAAAGGGAATGATCGGAAAGGGAAAGCGTTCTCCCGAGGTCATTGAAGCGATAAAAAAACATAAAGCGGTATACTTTGCTGCCATTGGCGGGGCTGCAGCTTTAATCAGCAAAAAAATTAAGTCGGCTAAAGTGATAGCTTATCCGGAACTGGGACCGGAGGCAATTTATGAGCTGGAAGTGGAAGATTTTCCGGCCATTGTTGTTAATGATGCCTTTGGTGGGGACTTGTATCAAGAGGGAACAAAAATTTACGCCGTGGAATAGATGCCGAACCCATTAGCAAGGGGGTATAAAATGCAGCTACAACGTACCGTTACCAAAAGTGCTAAAGCAGCGTTATTTTACGACCTGGTTGAATTGTTAACGGGTTTGTATTTGGTGGGATTTCTATTTAGCCATTTGATTTTTGAAAGCAGTATAGTGCTGGGTAAGGAGGTATTTAATAATCTTTCCCGGGCACTGGATGAAAATTACCTGCCTTACATTGGTATACCTCTAACAGTTATTGTATTCTTTACTCACTTTTTAGCGGCCGGAAGGCGAATTCCCACCGGCTTTGAAGAACAAAGGATAATTTGGCAGCACGCCAGGATGTTAAGGCATTTTAATACCTGGACCTGGTTAGTACAGGTTGTTTCCGGTATGGTCATTTTAATACTGGGTTCTATTCACATGTGGATAGTTATTACCGGCTGGCCCATTGAAGCCGGCAGCAGTGCGGCCCGTGTTCAATCGGGGTATATATGGTTTTACATTCTTTTATTATTATCAGCGGGAGTTCACGCCGGCGTCGGCTTATACAGGCAGTTTGTCAAATGGGGTTGGTTCCCGCGAAAACCGGTTGGAATACTGGTCGGTACTGCCAGCGCTTTAATTATTATTCTTGGTTTTCTTACTCTCTTGGCCTTTGTTCAATTAGGAGGTATATCATGAACTCTCATATCACTGACGTTATAGTAATAGGAGGAGGCCTGGCGGGAGAGCGGGTGGCCATCGAAGCAGCCATGCACGGCCTAGATGTTATAATATTAAGCCTCGTTCCTCCCCGCCGCTCCCACAGCACTGCAGCCCAGGGAGGGATGCAGGCGGCACTGGGCAACTGCGCCATGGGCCGGGGAGACAGCCCGGATGTGCACTTTAAAGATACCGTTAAAGGTTCGGATTGGGGCTGTGACCAGGATGTGGCCCGGTTGTTCTGTGAAACAGCCCCTGTTGCGGTGCGGCAAATGGCCTATTGGGGAGTTCCCTGGAGCAGGGTTGTGGCCGGAAAGAAAACTCTGCCCGACGGCAGAGAAATAGAAGACTTAAAAGAATACCAGGGTTTAATTGCCGCCCGGGATTTTGGCGGTACCGCCAAGTGGCGCACTTGTTACACCGCCGACGGCACCGGTCACACATTACAATATACCATGGACAGTATAGTTATAAAGCTGGGTATTAAAGTTCACGACCGCATGGAAGCGGTGCGCCTGATTCACAACGGGGAAAAATGCTTAGGCGTGGTGGCCAGGTGTCTTAGAACGGGCCAGTTACATACGTATATAGCCAAAGCCACTGTAATTGCCACCGGCGGGTACGGTAGGCTGTACGGGGCATCAACCAATGCAGTAATTAATGAAGGAAGCGGGATGTTTCTAGCCCTGGAAACGGGTGTTGTACCCCTGGGCAACATGGAAGCGGTTCAGTTTCACCCCACCGGCCTGGTTCCGGTATGGATATTGATTACCGAAGGGGCCAGGGGTGACGGCGGTTATTTGTTGGATAAAAACAAGCACCGGTTTATGCCGGACTATGAACCGAAGAAAAAAGAGTTAGCTTCCAGGGATGTTGTGGCCCGCCGTATGATGCTGCATATCTGCAAAGGCTATGGTGTGGAAAGCCCCTACGGTCAGCACCTGTGGTTAGACATAAGACACTTGGGCGAAAAACATATCAATACCAATTTGCGTGAAATTGCTAACATATGTCGAAATTTTGCCGGTATTGACCCGGTTAAGGATCTAATCCCGGTTCGTCCCACCCAGCATTACAGCATGGGTGGTGTGCGTACCAATATTGATGGTGCCGCTTATGGATTAAAGGGCTTGTTTGCCTGTGGAGAAGCAGCCTGCTGGGATTTGCATGGTTTTAACCGCTTAGGGGGCAACTCACTGGCAGAAACTATTGTATCCGGTATGATTGTAGGTAAAAAGGCAGCCGAGTATGCCAAAGGCGCATCTTTGGAATACTCACACCAAACCGTCCAGCACCATTACCGTGTAATTAGTCAAAGAATAAAGGATTTGATATCTGGAAAACCGGGTAAGCAGCAGAAGGAAAATGTGTATGAATTAAGGAACCGGTTAGAGCAGGTACTGATGGAGCACGTGGGAATTTTCCGCCATGCAAAGGGTTTGCAGACTGCTGTAGAGACCCTACAGGAATTGTATCACCGTTCATTAAATATCGGCCTGCGTTCCAGCGGGAAGGGGGCCAGCCCGGAACTAAGTTCTGCCCTGAGGCTGCCCGGAATGATCAAGCTGGCGTTGTGTATTGCCTACGGGGGATTGAACCGCACAGAAAGCCGGGGCAGTCATTTCCGGGAGGATTATCCCCAGCGTGATGATAAAAATTGGCTGAAAAGGACACTGGCTTACTGGCATGAAGGTAAGGATTTACCGGAATTAAAATATGAGCCGGTGAAAATTACCGAGATACCGCCCGGTGACCGCGGTTACGGGGAATCTTCTTCGTCCGGCAAAGGAGGGACCTAAATTGGGCAGCAGGACACTAACCTTTAGTATATTTAGATATGATCCCCATACACCTGAAGTGGCACCTTACATGCAGTCCTTTAGTCTGGAAGAAACCGAGGGAATGACCGTTTTTGTAGCGCTGAACAAAATTAGAGAAACCCAGGACCCCTCTTTAAAATTTGATTTTGTCTGCCGGGCAGCCATTTGCGGTTCCTGCGGCATGCTTATTAACGGTCGTCCCACACTGGCCTGTAAAACGCTGACCAAAAATCTGCCCAATGTCATTACCTTAATGCCCCTGCCTGTTTTTAAACTGCTGGGTGATCTATCGGTGGATACCGGAACATGGTTTAGGCATTTATCATTAAAAACCGAGGCCTGGATTCACACCGAAAAGAATTTTAATCCCCAGGCCCGGGAAGAACGCATGGATAATGAAACGGCGCTGAAGATATATGAAGCAGAACGCTGTATTGAATGCGGCTGCTGCATCGCCGGTTGTGCCACTGCCAACATTAGGGATGATTTTTTAGGAGCCGCCGGGTTAAACAGAATAGCTCGCTTTATGGTAGACCCGAGGGATGAACGACCGGATAAAAAATACTTTGAAGTGGTGGGAAACAATGAAGGGGCTTTCGGCTGCATTGGATTGATGGCCTGTGACGACAACTGTCCCATGGAACTGCCGCTGCAGATGCAGTTGGCCTTTGTGCGCAGAAAGATGGCCCGTATCGGTTTGAGGCGATAAAAGTTATTTATTAGAAATACTATCATCCGGTAATTATATTTGTAGAAATAAAAATATGATTCCGGAGGTAGTATATGTATAAGCTGGAGGACGCACTGCATTATCACAGTATAAATAAAGGAAAGATTGAAATTAACAGCAAGGTGCCGTTAACTAACGATTATCACCTTACACTGGCTTATTCTCCCGGTGCTGCTGAACCGAGCATGAGAATATATAAGAACCCGGATATGGTTTACCGGTATACCAGTCGAGGCAATATGGTGGCAGTGGTAACAAACGGCACCGCTGTTTTGGGCCTGGGAAACATCGGCCCTTCCGCAGCGCTGCCGGTTATGGAGGGAAAGGCCCAGTTGTTTAAAACCTTGGCTGGTATTGATGCTTTTCCCATATTAATTAACAGCAGCGACCCGGATGAGATTGTGAAAACGGTTAAACTGCTGGAACCTACTTTTGGTGGTATCAATTTGGAAGATATCGCTGCTCCGGAATGTTTTATGATTGAAGAGCGGCTGAATGAGGAATTAAATATACCGGTTTTTCACGATGATCAGCATGGTACGGCAGTGGTAGTAATGGCTGCGCTAATTAATGCCTTGAAGTTAGTGGATAAAGCCCTGGATGCAATAAAGGTAGTGATAAACGGTGCCGGGGCATCAGCACTGGCCACCGCCCGTTTGCTGCTGTCAGCAGGGGTGAACAACATTATCGTTTGTGACAGCAGGGGTATTATCTACCCCGGCCGGGTAGAGGGAATAAACCGCTATAAAGCTGCAGTGGCCCGTCAAACAAACCCCACCGGGCATGGCGGCAAATTGGCTGATGCCCTGGTGGATGCAGATGTTTTTATCGGGTTATCCCGGGGAAATTTAATGGACGGTGTGATGGTAAAATCAATGGCCAGGGACCCAATCATCTTTGCCCTGGCTAATCCGGAACCGGAAATTAATCCCCGGCTGGCGGTATCTTCCGGGGCTAAAATAGTCGGTACCGGCAGATCCGATTACCCCAATCAAATAAATAACAATTTGGGCTTTCCCGGAATATTCCGCGGGGCATTGGATGTCAGGGCCAGTGAAGTAAATATGGAAATGAAGGTGGCTGCTGCCCGGGCCATAGCAGGTCAAGTATCAGATAAGGAATTATCCACCGGTTACATTATTCCCAAAACCATGGATCCGTGGCTTTGCCCGGCGGTGGCGGCAGCAGTGGCAGCGGCAGCTATGAAGACCAAAGTGGCCAGGGTAAAGGTGGACCCGGAAGAAATAGCCCGGCGTACCCATGAATTATTTCAAAAAAACACAAATTATGGTAAGTTATTAGCAGAAGAAATGGTACAATATAGAATGTTACAATAACAGTTAATTTTGGGAGGTCAAGATGAAAAGGAGAAATAAAATCACCATTATCGGAGCAGGTAACGTAGGAGCCACCTGTGCCCACTGGGCAGCATCCAAAGAGCTGGGGGACATAGTATTACTTGATGTGGTAGAAGGAATTCCCCAGGGGAAAGCGCTGGATTTAATGCAGGCAGCCCCCGTTGAGGGATATGACTGTCATATTACCGGCACCAATGACTACACAGATACCAAGGATTCGGATATTGTGATAGTAACCGCCGGTATTGCCCGCAAGCCGGGCATGAGCCGGGACGAATTGTTAAATACCAATGCCCAAATTGCAGTTAATGTGGCAGAAAATATCGCCAAGTACTCTCCTAACGCGTATGTAATCTGTGTCTCCAACCCTGTTGACGTTATTACTTACATAATTTATAAAACCACTGGTTTTGAATCAAACCGTGTTATGGGTATGGCCGGTGTACTGGATTCCGCCCGTTACCGTACCTTTGTGGCCATGGAATTGGGTATTTCCTTTGAGGATGTCAGCGCCTTTGTACTGGGTGGACATGGCGATGACATGGTGCCGCTGGTTCGCTATACTTATGCAGGAGGCATCCCCATTGAAAAACTAATTTCCAAAGAGCGAATTGATGCCATTGTAGAGCGTACCCGCAAGGGCGGTGCCGAAATTGTAGGTTATCTCAAGTCAGGCAGTGCCTATTATGCACCTGCCGCTTCCGTTGTTCAAATGGCTGAAGCAATTTTAAAAGATAAGAAGCGAATTTTACCTGTTTCTGCTTATTTACAGGGTGAATATGAAGAGCGGGATATTTTTGCCGGTGTCCCGGCCGTCATTGGCGGAAATGGGGTAGAAAAAATCATTGAAGTGGATTTAACCGCCGCTGAAAAAGCATCCTTACAAAAATCCTTCCAATCTGTACGCAATGTACTATCCAAAGTAGACCTTTAAAATATAATTGGCATGGCCTTATTAAAGCCATGCCAATTAACCAATTAGCAATCCCAGTCAAATTTTTACTAATAATTTTCTTTAAAGTTACATACAAAAAACTGCCAGTTAATATCGGACAAGGTAAAGATTTCTAAACATTTTTATGTATACTGAATACAGTATATCAAGATGGCTTGAATGAAAGGAGATATATTTTTATGGATAACTTCCGTCGTAAAGTAAAAGCCCGGAGAGTGTATGATAATCCAACGTTAGAAGAACTGCGGAAAATGGCCGTCCATGAAGAAAAGACCACCCAATACGGCAGTGCCAGTTATGTAACTGAAGTGCGCAATCGCAGTGCCAAACATACTTATATTGTTAACGCCGGGGAAGTGGAACTGGGTGTTGACCAAAAGGGAATATCTTTGGAAAAAGCCAATTCTATTGCCAATGCAGTTCACCGGTACCTTGAGGAAAAGGAGATAATTAAAATCGACAGGCAGATGGGGAGACATAACAATTTTAACCTGCACTGCCGGCTGTATATTACCAAAGATTATGCCCGAATTCCCCTGCAGTGGACCAACATGCTGTTTGAACCGCGAAATAAAAATGATGAGCCGGAGTTAGTCAGTATTTATGTTCCGGAGTGGCCCCAGAGAATTATATTTTGCCACCCGGAAGCAGGGGTAACCTATATATTAGGTACAGATTATTTTGGAGAGTGTAAAAAGTCTTTTTTGCGCAAGGCCATGTATAAATTTAAAAAACAGGGCGGCCTCGGTTTTCATGCCGGAAGCAAGGTGCTCAGGGTAAAAGACGGGGCCGGTCATTTAAAAGAAGTGGGATTTATTATGTTTGGCCTGTCAGGTACCGGTAAAACAACATTAACCATGCACGATCACGGCTTAACCGGCCAAGAAGGAGTGGCCATCCGGCAGGATGACGTAATTATGATGAATAAAAACGGGTACTGCTACGGAACGGAAAACGGTTTTTACATTAAAACCGACGGCTTAGATCAGTCCCAGCGGGTACTCTACAAGGCCGCCACTTCATCCCGGGCAGTGTTTGAAAACATTATGGTGGGGGATGACGGTATCGTTGATTTTAATAACTCGGAACTTACTTCCAATGGCCGTGGTGTAGTGCTGCGCAGTGAAGTGGAAGGTACGGACGATAAAATCGATTTAGAAAAAGCCCATCGCATAATTTTTATTACCCGGCGAAATGATATCGTGCCAGCGGTGGCTAAACTTACTCCGGAGCAGGCAGCTGCATATTTTATGCTGGGAGAATCAATAGAAACCTCTGCCGGTGATCCTGACAAAGCAGGACAAAGCAAGCGCTGTGTAGGCACCAATCCATTTATAATAGGTAAAGAGGCAGATGAAGGTAATCGTCTGCTGGAAATACTGCGGGCAAATCCTGATATGGAATGTTATGTAATGAATACCGGCAGTGTGGGCAGTAAACCGGGCCAGCCGGGAATAAAAATTACTATTCAGGATTCCACCAATATTATGAAACACCTGGCTAAAGGAAACATCAGCTGGGTCCATGACCCGGATTGGGGTTATATGGTTCCAAGGGAAGTACCTGAAGTAGACATGGATAAGCTTAACCCGGTTCAGTATTATACAAAAGAAGAATATCGAGAGCTGGTGGAAAAATTGCGTACCGAAAGACGCCGCTGGTTGGCCAAGTACAAAGGTTTAAATGCAGAAATATTACAGGCTATAGAAAAGTAGTTGTATAAAAATCCGGATCAGCTGGGTAAACTTAACATTATTAATTAGGGATAAAGGGATGAGAAAGGGGTTGCCCAGTTGAACAATTTTGCTTGGCAGGCAGCGAAAATCTTTCTACAGGCTGCTGCCCCCGTGCAGCAGTTGATTGATGATACGCCAGGTGACACCCATATTTTTCTCAACAATCAAGCAGTTAAAATTCTTTATAATGACGGCTACCATAAAATATCTAAATATTTGCGCAATTATCTCCAGGACATCAACCGGGGGGTTTTGTGGGCCGATAAAGGTTGGAAAAATTTTTCCCATTATCTAAACCCCTACACCGGTAAGGGTATCTGGCCATGGCCCAACGCCAAAAGCGAGTGCAACTATTACTTTAAAAAAACCATTAAATATTGGCAGAAGGGTTTGCTTGATAAATGCATGTTTTACCTGGGGGCAGCGGTCCACTTGGTGCAGGACATGTGCGTTCCCCATCATGCTCGCGGTGCTGCCTTATCCGGGCACAGTGATTATGAACGGTGGGTTCAACGCCATTATATGCAGTATGCCGTTAACCATAATGGCTTATATAATGCAGCAAATTCAGTTGACGAATGGATCAATATTAATGCTAAACTGTCCTGGGCATTTTTCCCTCAAGTTTGTAAGGAAACACCGGAAGCAAATTACCACCGGGCAACTTCTATTTTACTTACCCGGGCTCAACGCAGTACAGCGGGATTTATGCTGTACTTTATGAATACCATTACTAAAGTTTAAAAAAGGAATTCCGGCAAACGTCACAAAGGCCGCCGGCTTAAAACTGTAATATTTTCAGGGTAAAATGCTCCACTTTGTAGAAGTGGGGCATTTTTTGCTATTGACATATATTAACATCTGTGTTTAAGTTATATATAGATATAAATAATAATAATTATTATTTAGGAGATGATTGTTTTGACCATGTACGAAGATTATCTTAATAGATTAAAAAGTTCCGGTTATAAAATAACACCCCAGAGAAGGGAGCTGCTGAAGGCGTTATCAGCAAATAAAATGAAAACCGCCGAAGAACTGCATAATCAAGTTACATCCAACCAGCCGAACGTGAGCCTTGATACCATATACCGAAACTTACACTTACTGCAGCAGTTAAACATTATTTCTGAAATTAATCTGGGGGACGGGAAAAACAGGTTCAGGCTGAACAGCAGTTCCCATAATCATCACATGATCTGCATTAACTGCGGCCGCCTGCAGGAGCTAAACTTCTGCCCAATGGAATTTTTAGAAGATAAGATTGATAGTAAAAAATTTAAAGTAACCAATCACAGCTTTGAAATATTTGGTTACTGCAGCAATTGTTCGTAAATACTATAACAAACCTTTTTTATCAGATAAATTCATAATATGGAGGGGTTTAATGAAGGGGAGTCCCATTGTTGAACTGCAAAATGTTACCTTTAAATATTCTTGTCATGCCATACTGGACAACGTCAGCCTTACTATTAATGCCGGTGATGCTGTGGGCATCACCGGTCCCAACGGGGCGGGAAAAAGCACCCTCTTAAAGTTAATTCTAGGTAAATTGAAACCCTTAAAGGGAGATGTTAGATTGTTTGGAGTACCCGCAGCTAAATTTACTGAAAAATACCGGGTTGGTTATGTACCCCAAAATGCAGCTTCATTTAATCGCGATTTTCCCACCACTGTATTGGAAGCAGTAATTGCAGGTAGGACTGCCTGCCGCGGCCTGTTTAAGTCATTTAATGAAAAAGATTATGCTCTGGCTGAAGAAGCATTGAAAAATGTAGGATTATACCCGTTACGAAAACGCAGGTTATCTGAACTTTCCGGTGGGCAGCAGCAGCGGGTATTTGTAGCCCGGGCCGTTGTTTCCAACCCGGACCTGCTGATTCTTGACGAACCTACCGTAGGCATGGATGCTCAAGCTCAAATACAATTAGTTCAGCTGCTAAAGGAACTAAACACTAAACGGGGGCTTACTTTATTAATTGTATCCCATGAACTGGAGCTGATATCAACCATTATTAACCATCAAATATGCCTGGACAAAAAAATCTGTCACTGCTCGTGCTATACCGGAGAAAACAGCTCCATAAAAAACATAGACTGCAATAAGAGTGTGTGGGCTTACCAGTAAACGGGGGAGTTGGTAATGGAAATATTTCAGTATGGTTTTATGCAAAAAGCATTTATCATTGGGCTTGTGGTGGCCATAATCTGCCCTCTGATCGGGTTATTTATTGTTCTGAGGCGGATGTCTTTGATTGCCGATGCACTTTCACACATATCATTGGCCGGGGTTGCTGCCGGCTTACTTTCCGGCAGCAACCCGGTTCTCAGCGCATCACTGTTTGCGGTGGGCGGGGGGGTATTGATAGAAAACTTAAGACGGCGCTACAAGGGCTATTCGGAATTATCCATTGCTATTATGCTGTCGTCCGGTGTGGCACTGGCGGCAATACTGCTGGGCATAGGTAAAGATTTAAACGCCAACTTACTGACTTATCTTTTTGGCAGCATCGTAGTGAACAATAATACCGATGTAATAATTATATTGACCGCCGGTTTAGCAGTATTAATATTAACAACTTTGCTGTTCAAAGAACTTTATTTAATTACCTTTGATGAAGAAACAGCAGAAATAGCCGGCATTCCAGTGAAAACAATCAACATTGTTTTCACTGCCCTGACAGCACTAACCATTGCTTTGGCCATGCGCATAGTGGGAATATTAATGGTTTCATCATTAATGATAATTCCTGTGGCCACTGCACTGCAGCTGGCCAAAAGCTTTAAAACTGCTTTAATGTATTCCGTTACTTTTGGATTGATATCCGTTACGGCGGGGTTATACTTATCCTTTTACTTAAACTTACCGCCGGGAGGAACCATAATACTACTGGCAGTAGCTATATTGCTTTGTGTAATAGTAACTAAAAACATTAGTTCAAAGCAGTTGCATAACAAAAAGAATACCGGCAAAGCAACAGATTGGATATAAAGAGGCCTGCACAACAAGTGCAGGCCTCTTTATATCCAGTCCGCAATACCTGGAACGCTGACCAGTATTTACATAAAGGGAGTAACAGCTATTTGTCTAATTAATTACTTGGAGTAACAAGTTAACATAAAAAGGGAGGGATTGGGTGCATAGGCACATAAACGTTTTTTTGGTTGGGATGATGATGGCTGTATTTTTAGCATTACCTGCAAAACACGCTGCAGCAGCAACTTACACTGTGCAACCCGGAGATTCACTATACCTAATCGGTAAGAGGTATGGTGTTGCCGTTTCACAGTTACAGCAGGCAAACGGCATTAAAGGAACAACAATATATGTGGGACAAAAATTAACCATACCGGACGGTACCGGTGGAAGCGTGCACACTGTAAAAAAAGGTGAAACTTTATATCTTATCGGCCAAAAATATGGCGTAAGCTATAAAACGATTATGCGCGTTAACAACTTGAGCAGTGAAGTTATCTACCCCGGGCAAAAATTACGCATTCCCGGCAGCACCGCTGCCAACCGCGGTTCCGTTAATCGGCCCTCTGCCGGGGAAATGGACCTGCTGGCCAGGCTGATCAGTGCCGAGGCCCAAGGCGAGTCTTACAAAACTCAAGTTGCTGTCGGTTCTGTGGTATTAAACAGGGTAAAACATGAAAATTTCCCCCGTACCATTACCGGTGTTATCTATGACAAAAGCTACGGTTATTACCAGTTTACCCCGGTAATGAACGGTTATATTAACAACCCAGCCACAAGTTCTGCCCGCAAAGCAGCAGAAGATGCCGTTAACGGGTGGGACCCCACCAACGGTGCATTATACTTTTTTGAGTCCGACGTTAAAAACCCGTGGCTGCAGTCGAGACCCTTCGCAGCGAAAATTGGGGCTTTTACATTCACATATTAATTGCCTAGCCAGAAACCGGGTATAAATCCCGGTTTCTTTTATTTACATTGTTCATTATATCGTAAACCCGGTTGTAAATAGTAACAAAAAGGTTACAGTTTTAAGAAGTAAAATACCAATGTCAAATACCGGAACATTTCTTTAATAAATGGTATAATTAATATATAATTCATAACAAAAGCTAAAAATTTCAAGGTGCGGATTTTCTAAACTAATGGGGGTTGTTTATGCCCGGCAACTGGAACTTACTATGCAAAAGATTAAATATTGACAGCAGCACAATAGTTTTTGAGAAAAAGTCTTTACTCAATGATGCATTTTTAGGGCATTTATCCGGTGCCATGGTTCCAAAGACCCATGTTTATATCAGAAGTGATGTGGACCCCAGGCTGGAAGAATACATCAGGGCCCACGAATTATGTCATTACTACTTAATTTTTGAGCAGGGTTACTACTTTTTTTTAGATGAAAAGGGAACCGACGACCCGCTGTTTTCGCTGATTATGAGTTTTTCCCATCATTTTACAATAGATTGTATTTTAAAAGATTGTTTCTTTGATATTGAGCAGTGGCACCAAAAGCAGTATTTATATTGTACAAACGCAGCCCGAAACGGGTTTTCTTCAGATCTAGATGCGGTGGGAAAAACATTAAATTTAATTGAACTGGATTACTGGTTAAAAAATAATGCTGTTAAAAAGCTTAAAAAGTCCTTTATTAAACATAATACTAAATGTACCAAATTATTTCAGTTTGCCGAAAAAAATTTAAAAGAAATAATAAAAAAAGAGCTTTGTTTAAACCCCAAGGTTCGAAGGAAATAATAAGGGGCTTACATAAAGCACTAAGTTTACCAAAGGTTAAAATTTACTGTACAAAACTATATGCAGAAGAACTTTGATCTAAATTGGGCATTTATTGGTTCCGCTAATAAGTATTATGTAAACTAACGTGGATAAACCGGGGCTGCTGCCGGCAAAATAGCAGCAGCCTGCTTAAAATACCCGGATAAAAATTTGGTGATAACCCAGCTGTTGAAGGCCTTCATTAATTAACGGATAAAACTAATGATAAAACCAATCCGGTAAACTGGTATTTACCAAAACCCCCACCGGATTATATCCCTTATATAATTAACTGCATGATATGATCAACACTAAAATTCAAAACCAACTTAGGTATTATAAAAATACTAGCATTGACTAACTTGACTTAAAAACAACCTGTGAAGCTGCAGTTGAACATATCACTAGTATAAAGATATAAAGAATTGAAAGGTATAAATTCATATAATTAAGTATAGGTTTATTAGCTTTGGACAGTACTTAAACCCTTGGTAACCCTTGGTGGGGTGCAGATAACACAACTTCGCAAAATATATGTTTTGCGAAGTTGTGTTTAGGCGTATTTTGAGGTGCATATAACTCTTTTTTCACTGCATAACATTAACATTATAGTTTTTTATTACCTTCCCGATACACCTCGATTTTAGATCTTCCCTTCCCTGTCCGCTCCAGCTTCTCAAAAACGCCCGAGAAATTTACCCGGCTTATCTATTTCAAAGCCACGCACCAATACCTACAGCAGAAATTATGGCTGGTAACAGGTAAGATCCCCTCCCCCTATCAATACCGCTTTGACCAGTGAACCGGGTGCAATGGGCCCTGATCCAGCCGGTATATCCACTAAAGCGTTGCACCCAATCATAGATCTTAAAATACTGGACTTTTGCTTTCCTGTCTGCCTGGCTATCCATTTTCCATTTTCAAAAGCCACATGAACCCTTAAAAATCTTCTTTGAGGGCTCTTCTTAAAATATCCTTCCTGCAGTTCTACTTCCAAGTATTTAGTGTTTATATCTTTATAACCACTTAATTTATGAATTAGGGGTTTAACCAGCAATTCAAAACTTATAAATGCTGCCGCTGGATTTCCCGACAGGCCGATCAAAAATTTATTATTCTTAACGGCAGCAATAACCGGCGAACCAGGTTTAATAGCAACGCGGGAAAAAAGAATTTCCGCCCCAATTTTTTCTAAAGTTTTGTGTATAAAATCATAATCACCAACAGATACCCCACCCGTTGTCAAAATAATGTCACATTTGTCTATAGATTGTAAAACTGCAGATTCAATTGTTTTTATATCATCAGCTACATTTCCTTTAGTACAAACCTGCGCACCTAAGGTTTTAATCAGTGACGTAACGGTGTATAAATTACTATTATATATTTGACCAAATTTTAGTGTTTCACCTGGAAATTTTAATTCGCTGCCGGTACTAAATACAGCTACCTTAGGAGTTTTATAAACTTTAATATCAGTTAAACCTAATGCAGCCATTACTCCAATATGATAAGGGGTAATCAGCTCTCCTTCCGGGAAAATTAATTCTCCTTTATGCATATCTTCACCAACGGGAATTACATTATTATTCTCAATTAATTCATCGGTAATTAGAATTTCCCCATCTTTAAAATTTACATCTTCTTTTTTGATGACAACGTCAGCCTCTGGTGGAAGAGGAGCACCAGTCAATATTTTTACTCCATGCCCGCAGGCCAATTTAGATACTTTTCTGGTATCCCCCGCCGGAATTTCATCTATAATTTTAATTTTGACAGGAGATTGAGTTGTCGCCCCCCTTGTATCAGCAGCCCGCAAAGCAAACCCGTCTAAGGCCGATTTACGAAATGCGGGAACATTAATCGGAGCATATATTTTTTCAGCCAAAACCTTTCCCAAAGATTTTTCCACATAAACATTTTCTGTAAGTTTACATGTTGCTGTTTTCAGTAATTTTTCTCGGGCCTTTTCCAGTTCAATTGCTTTTGGCAGCATAGTTATACTCCTTTCCCAAAGCCGCAGTTGGGGTAATAACAGTGTTTACAACTTAAACAAAGCCCTCCATGGCCTAAATTCGCTATATGCTCTTTAGTAATTCTTTCTCCAATTAAAACCCGGGGTAAAATCAAATCAAAAACTGTTGTTTTTGCATACATTACACAGCCTGGCAGTCCCATTATAACAGTTTCCCCTAAATAACCGAAAAGAAACATGGCTCCCGGTAGTACAGGAGCACCATAGGATACAATATCTGTTCCTAATTTTCTAATAGCCGAAGGCGTAACATCATCTGGATCTACGGACATTCCTCCTGTAGTCAGAATAATCTGAGCTCCCTGCTTAATTAATTCTTCAATTGTTTTTTGGATTATTTCTCTAGAATCCGGTACTATTTTTTGACCAATTATTTCACAGCCGTAGGGCTTTAATTTCTTTCTTAGAACAGCCCCGAAAGCATCTTTAACTCTTCCATAGTAAACCTCATTACCCGTTATTACTATACCCACCTTATATTTTTGATAAGGTCTTACTTCTATTAGTACCTCTTTCTGGCATAATTCTTCTATATACTTAATGGGTTTCTCATCAATAACTAAAGGGATAATACGGGTTCCAGCCACCATTTCGCCGCTGTTTACAGGTTTATTATTGTGTAAAGAAGCAAACATGATATTTTCTATGGTATTTATTTTTTTTAATAAATCCTTGTTTACTTTTAAAACACCAGAATATTGAGCTTTTAAGTTCACCCTGCCTTCTTTAGGTTCTGTAAAAGTAATTCCTTTTTTTCCACCGGCTTTGGCCAATCTTAAAGCAGCTTCATTTTCGTGAATTTCACCCTGTTTCAGGTGCATGATATAGATATGTTCTTTACCTATTTTTAGCAGCTCTGGAATATCTTCCTTAGTTATAATGTGGCCTTTTTTAAAAGCTCTGCCTTTAAATTTTTCAGGAATAATTTTTGTAATATCATGACCTAAAACCATTCCCACAGCATCATTAACTTTTACTTTCTTCATATGCCATTCTTCCTTCCATAAGCTTCTTTGCTTGTTCAAAATCCTTTGGCGTATTTATATTTAAAAAATTGTTGTTAACATAATTTACATCTAAATAGCAGGTTTTAACCAGGTCATAGAGTTTAATAACTTTACTTTCTTTTTTTTCTAGTAAATATTTAATATATGGAGCACAATCTTTAGTATAAAGTGCTGCCAAAGGTTGATACTTATCATTTTCTTTAGGAACAACTACTTTATAATGACTTTGTTTTTCTAAAAGTTCATTGACTATTTTCAATGAAATAAAGGGCATATCACAGGAAACTACAAAATTAATCCTGCATTTTGAATGAATTAAGCCAGCATGGATTCCTGCCAACGGGCCTAAATCAGGATAAAAATCTTTAACAATCTTCACATTTAACAATAACGAATATTTTTTAATCTCATTGGTAACCAATATTATTTCGCTAAAACAAAATGCTTTTGCTTTGTTGACAATGATTTCTATTAATGTTTGTTTACCTAACTTCAAAAACGCTTTATCTCTACCCATGCGCCGGCTTTTACCACCAGCCAATATGATTATTCCGATGTCTTTGTTTTGGCTGTTAATTAATAAAGATTTGCCCTTTGGCATACAATCCTCCCAAACTTATGCCGCTTTTTGTCTAATTTAACTTTTAACTGCAAAAATCTTCTTCTAAAAGAATGAGAAGAAATTTTCAATTGTTAACTTTATCCAAAAGTTCCACAACCACCTGGTGATCCAGCTTAAGATAAGAGTTTAAAATCTTTGCCATGCCGCTGTAAAACTCTGTATCCGCATTTTTGATAATGTCCGCAGTTAACATCGGTACCCACTTTAACAAATGTTCTTCTAAAAAATATTTTTGGTCATTTAAAAGCGTTATTATTTTTGGGATCTCTCGGGTTTTAAATTTATCAGCAACCATTTTACTCAACTGGTACATAAAATCCAGCTCTAAACCAATGTGATCATCAGCTTCGTGCAAGTAATATTTGGGAATGAAATTATACCTCAAATAGATCCTTCTAACCTCAAGGGTCCTATCTTGAAACAAAAGCCGCTCCTCAGTTAAGTAAGCAGACTCCCACGGTGGAGCTGGTATTTTATACGGTCCTATAAACATTTTGGTATAATCCCAATGCAGTTTATCAAACTCTCTGGTATCTAAAATATCTATTTTTTTAAGCTGCCTGGTCGCTTCTGTTACTCCTTCAAGAAGGGTACTGCTTTCATCAATAAGCGGAAACGACTGAAGCACTTCATTTTCCAACAGTATCTTTAAAAAATGTTTGGATGGTTCCTCGATAAATGTTTGCTTCAATACGTTATAAACAAATACTCTTTCCTCTAGTAATTCTTCAACTTCTTCGCATTTAATCAGATCTTCAGCCGTTGACATTATTACAAGTCCTCCCTATCTTTAACATACTTTTTACAAAAATTTCGAACGGTTATCTTTGCCAATTTCTCCGCATCATAAACAGCTCCCCAGTTAAACAAACTGGGGAGTTGTTCTTTTTTAGACCAAGCCTATACCTGTTGCCACACCAACCGCATAAAACAGATAGCGTCCCATTACTTGTCCTGCAACCAATGCTGCTGCCGCCATGTAAAGGCAGCCCATATCCTGTTTCTTTCTTACCTGTGACAACAGCATTAAAATCATTCCTCCCAATACCAGCAGCCACCGGAGAAACATAATCGCCCCATAATCATCATGAATAAGTTTTACACTGGCTTGTGCAGCAGCATTTCCGGCCCCCAATCCTACCAGAAAATTCGGCAGCAGCGCTATTTGAAGCAGTACCACCACCACTAAAATAAGATTCATTCCCAATAATTTGTCACCCATTTCTTTCCTTGATGACATAACAAGTATTACTCCGCCCAAAACCAAAGCGGTAGCGTAAAAATCCACGAGGGTGTTCCAGCTTTCCCAAGCAGGTTTGATGCTGTTCATATAAACCATTGCCATACTGAACACCACCAAGCAGCCAGCAATGCCGTTTAGGTAAGTACAAAACTTTTTTAACCTTTCGTTTTTTAAGTTTGCCCGCTGCAAAAAAACAGAAACTGCTAACAAGGTTAAAAAAGTTCCGCTGAATAAGATTTCTCTGCTAAGCCAAGAATTACTAAGATTTGATAAAGAGTTAATTGCTTTAACAGGTGTTCCCAAGTGAAACAATGATACAATCATTGCCACAGCACTTAATCCTAAAGCTACTGGAGTGCTTAATCTGAAGTCCGCCCCGTTTTTCTTAGTTTCAAAGTACACAGTCCAGAGGCAGACCCCGGCTGCGGCTTGCATGGCTAAAGTAAAAATAATTAACGGCCATTCTCCCATTACTTGAACTAAACCCCCTTTTTCGCTATCGGCTTAGGATTAATTAAAATTGAAGGTTTGGTGATACCGGAATCAGGAAGCACCTTGATATTACTGGTGCCGCCGTATTTAGCCTTAAGTTCTTCAAGGTCGCCGAAGTGTAGAGCCCTCATCATGCAGGCATCCACACAGGCAGGATTTTTCCCTTTATCAATAAGATCTGCACACATATCGCACTTGCCGGACTTCCCTTCTTCTTCCAGATAATTAGGAGCACCGTAAGGACAGGACCAAACACAGTATTGACAGCCTATACATCTTTCCCTATTATGGGCTACAATACCATCCTTGCGTTTATAAAGAGCACCCGTCGGACAGTTTTTTACACACTTTGGTTCCGCACAGTGATTGCAGCTCATAGAAAGGTGATAAACCCAAGGTTTGGGGTATTTTCCGCCTTCAAAAGTCCTAACCTTTCGGAAAAGTACCTCAACTGGTAATTCGTTTTTGTCTTTACAAGCAACCTGGCAGGTTTTACAACCTATACAAATTGTCATGTCAAAATAAAAACCCTTTTGTCCCATGGTTTTTTACTCCTTTCTATAATACAACCCTTTGCGGCCACTTATAGTCAGGCTCTAAAGGTTTACCGGTCCATTTTTCTACCTGAACATTACATGAGTTCCAACCTGAAGTACCCTGTCCTGTAGGAATGCCGGCGGTTAAAATGTTATCGGCACCGGCTTTGTCAATTCCGTTTTCTTCGTCCATCTCCACCCAGGCACCATGGGGAATTACAACCACACCCGGTCTTACCCGCTCGGTAACATAAGCAGGACGCAAGGTTTTACCATGGCGACTCTTGACTAAAACAGTGTCACCATTTTTGATTCCCCGTTCAGCCGCATCCTGAGCGCTGAGGTAAACCGGACTCGGAAAGGCCTCCCGCAGCCAGGGAATGTTGGCAAAAACACTGTGGGCCCGGCCAATGTAGTGCGGATTAATAACCTGCAGCGGAAAATCACCTTTAACTTTGTTTTGCCAATCAGCAAAGGTATCTTCGTAACCCTCCGCGGCCGGGTTGTATGTGGGAATGGGATTAATCTTTGTCCATCCTTTGCTATTAACTAAATCGGCATAAGCCTGACAGTGAATTTCCAGTTTCCCGCTGGCAGTTTTAAGCGGGTTTTTATCCGGATTTTTTCGAAACTCTTTAAAAGCAATATAACCAAGGTTATCTCCCGGCTTTCTGCGAACCTGATATATACCCTTTTCTTTAAACTCCTTAAGAGAAATCCTACCCTGTTGAGGATTCCCTTCAACACCCCATTCAAGAATATCTGCATCGGTAATTGTCACTAGGTTTTCATAACCGGAGCCGTCTTCTTTAATAACCTTTGCACCAGCAAGCTGGTTAAATAGTTGTTGTTTTTCAGAGATGGGATAAATTGCCTCTGGTTTAAGCCCAAGGCGCTTGCCGATTTCCATGGCTATCCATTGATCGTGTTTCGCTTCGTAAAGGGGTTCAGTTACCCTGCTGTAGTAAATCAGAATTTCTCTGTTACCTACGAGCAGCCCACCTTCCCGCTCCCATGCCGTTGTTACGGGCAGTATTACATCAGCATACTTGGAATTAGTAGTTAAAAATTGAGAATGGGAAACCACAAACTCAACCTTGCGGGTAGCTTCTATTCCTTTGGTCATACCATCTACTGTTTGTAGGGCAGCACCACCACCGTGATAAATAAGCTGGATATTGATATCCCGAATATCTTTATATCCTGCCGTGTACTTACCAGTCAGTACTGCATTCCAAAGTTCGCTGTCGTTAATGCTGTCGGAAATCGGATTATTAATGCCTGGAACACCGCTGCTGCCGGCATTTATAAGGCGCGGACCACCGTTAGTTGTATTTATATGGACACCAACTCCGGTCATCCTGCCGGGCTCACCCATATGGCCGGTCATGGCACCAAAGGTCATAAACATCTGGGGCCAGGAGTCTGCATTGTGAACCCGAGCAGGAGCCCACCCCGTAATTAGTGCTGTCCTTTTAGTAGTTGCAATCTCTCTGGCCAGTCTACGAATGGTATTAGGATTTACCCCGCAGATTTCTGAAGCCCATTCAGGAGTTTTGGGTACACCATCATAGGTTCCTAAAACATAATCTTTAAAGTTTTCCTGCGGGTTTGCACCTGCAGGCATGTGTTCAGCATCAAATCCCACCGTGCAGCGGTTGAGAAAGTCCCAATCAATTAAAGGGTTTGTCGCCGGATCATCTTCGGTTATCAGCGTGTAGGCCATACCGAGAAGCATAGCATGGTCAGTGGCCGGGCGAATGGGAATCCATTCATCTCCTAATATTTCCGCTGTATCCGTGTAAACTGGATCCACGACAATGAACTTGGCGCCAGCTTTCTTGGCCTGCAGGTAATTATAAGTGGGTGTACCACAAGAACTCCAAGCAGGATTAGCCCCCCATAAAACAATAAGTTGAGAATTATTCAAATCAAAACGATCATTAATACTTTGGGTATAATAGCCTTCTGCCATGCCAAACGTGCCCGCATTATACCATGTTCCCCAGGATGTGGTACCCCAGTGAGTAACATAACCGCCGTACAACCCCAACGTACGGGCAATTTCTTTGCCCCCACCAAGGAGGATAGATCTGTTACCGTATTTTTCCTTAATTCTCTTAATCTCCCCGGCTACAATATCCAGTGCTTCGTCCCAAGAAATACGAACCCACTCGTCACGGCCCCGCAGTTCTTTTTTTCCCCCTCCGGGCCGCCAATTTTTTCGCTTCATAGGATACTTAATACGGTCAACAGCAAAAACCTGCTTGCGCTGGGAACGCCCCTTGGGACAACCTCTCTGTTGAGGAAACTCAAAACTGTCCGGGTGAGTATCGTCAGTTTTTTGTCTTACCACTATACCGTCTACCACCAGAGCTTTATTTAAACATCGGCCGCCGCAGTTATGCCAGCAGGCGGCAGTAATCCACTCCCCTTCTTTTTCCGCCAACTGTTTGGCTAACTCACCGGGTACTTCAATTAAACCGTTACTGCAGCCAGCCAAAGAAAGTCCCGCAGCAGCAACCGCACTGGTTTTCAGGAAAGTTCTCCTTTTTATTTTGTAGTTGAGTATCTTGTCAATCAGACCAGCCATACTATACCTCCTTCATAATAAGATATTGTTAAAAAATTTAGGTCTGATAATTGTTATCCAGCTGTTTTTTAATACTTATATTCATCCCCCCTTTTTTGTTCGGAAAAGTACAAACAGCCCTGTAAAAACTTAATACTATTGGGGCAATTTGAACATTTCCCGCTGGAGTGAAATTCTATTGGAAACGAAAATAAACCTTTGTATCTATTGCCAAAAAAACAGGTGCATATTTTGTGGTTTATAACTAATAAATTTAATAATTATTAAATGCTTGTTTATAGCAAAATAAAAAATAAAAATGCAAGGTTTAGCAGCCAATTCATGCAGGCCAGTTTTTAGAACAAGAAAGTAAAAACCACTTGTCAACATCCCCTAACCCCCTGTACACTTCCTGCATGCAAGCAAAAAGTGTATAGGGGGTTTAAAAGGAGATGCTACAAGTGGTTGAAATCAATTATATCGGGATTATTTTATGTTAGGATGCTTAAAACAATGCTTTTTATCCTGGTGATTCCGCAAAGCAGCATGGTGGTTTTCCCTGAATAGCTTTAAAAATTAGAGGCTTTCAGTAAAGCCCTAATTTTTAAAGCCATAAACAAATTACTCTGATTTTCCAATTTATTGAGATCTATTTTAAGTAACTCTTCAATTTTTTTTATTCTATAGCGAAGTGTATTAACATGAATAAATAATTTATCAGCAGTTTTTTTCCAATCTATGTTACTGTCAAATAAAGTTTCTAAAGTTATCAAAAGAGCACCATTATTATTTTTATCATATTCAATTATTTTCCCTAAAGTATCAAAGTAAAAGTCTTTTAATATATACATATCAAGTTTATATAACAACCTAAAAATGCCCAACTCTAGAAAATGGGTTACAAAATTTTGTTCTCCCAATATTCGTGATATTGCCACAGCAGTTTTAGCTTCCTGATAACTTTTATGAATCTCATTAATTAAAGAATAAGGTTGCCCAACACCAATGGAAAAAGTTAACCCGAATTTCTCATTTATATTTTTTTGTAATTGATAAATGTCGTCAGGAATTAATTTATTTCCCTCTACTTCGCCGGGATAAATTAAAATAATCATGCCATTTCTTATGCAAGTTATAACTTCATTTTTATAAATATAATTATCTATATATGAATTAACCATCTTTATATAAGTATCTTTACTATTTTTATCCGGTTCTATAATTACTACATAATAAGATTTTGTTAAATCCCACCCCCACATCTTCCCCTTTTCGGTTATCTCTTCAAAAGATCTAATATTATTAAATAACAAATCTTGAATAAATTCGTTCTTATATTTTTTTTCCACTTCTTCTACAGCTTTTAATTTATCAAAATAAAATCTTATAGCCAAACTAGCATCTTCAAGATAGTTAATCAGTTCTTCCGTTGCCTCTTTTTCAAAATTTAAAATTATTATATATGCCGTTGCAATTTCTTTTCCTATTTGATAATAAAATATGTTATTCTGCTTATTATAAAAATATTTATTCACAGTACCTTTGGGAACTGCCAAGCAATTATTAATTGATATATCCATTTCCTTTGCACTTTGAATAACTAAAATTCTTCCAACTTCATCAGAAATAGCAACGGGCTTACCCAATTTTTCTGTTAATTTCAATGCAATATATGGTAACCCCTTACCATCAAGCACACCTTCTAAAAGTTTATCTTTAAAATTCATGCTGTTCTGTCCCAATCCCCTTTTCTGTTATGCTTAAATCTTCCTCAGGCATAATTAACTCCAATGAAGGCCGGGTTACAATTGCTTCCAGCCCAAAAACCAAGCGCAGATGATTATTATCTATGAAAGGTTTTTTGATTACTTTCAAAGCACCCGTGACACAAGCATTAACACATCTAGGTTCCATATCCTGCTCCAAAAGATCTACACAAAAATTACATTTGCTAACCTTTCCAATAACGGAATTATATTTTGGTGCATCATATGGGCACGCTTTGACGCACTCCGTACACCCTTTACATCTACCAATATTATGAATAACTATACCATCTCTCCTCTTTACGTATAACCTTTCCGGGCATACTCTAAAACATTCCGGATTTTCACAATGATTACAGGCCAGGGAAAGGAAAAAGGGAAATTTTTTATCCTTAAACCTAGTTTCATTTCTGTAAACCTTGCGGTATCCGTAAAAAAAATCGTTTTTTTGGGCACACGCTACTTCACAGGAATGACAGCTTATACATTTTTTTATATCAAATGAAAATCCATAACCCATTTTCTAAACCCCTCGAATCTTAGTAATGTTAACAAAGGTATCATTATAAGCTATCCCTAGAAATTCGTTGGTGTTATCTCCCATATCATTTAATAAAGGAGTAGTAATTTTATTTATCGTAAAACCATCTGTTTGTTCGGCCAGAAAGCATACCAGCAGGTCATCGGGTATAGTTTCTGTGATTTCAACATTTAAAATAAGTTCGCCCTGCCTGTTATAAACTCTAATTCTATCTCCCTGGTTTATTAAGTGTTTTCTGGCCAGATTTTTACTAATTAAAACCCTTGATTTGCCTCCTAATTTTTGTAGGATATCGATATTGGCAAACTGGGAATTTGTAAAAAAATTGGAATGAACTGATAGCAGCCTATATGGATAGATATTTTCCGGCTTTCCCGCCGGCATATAACAGGGAATAAGGGGTAATCCCACTTGCTCCGCCCGTTCTGAAACTATTTCAAATTTATTGCTTGGAGTTAAAAATTTTTTATCTGACCATGCTATATTTTTTTTGTTTTTAAAAGTATAATAACCTCCCTGTTTGAATTGAGTAAAGTTGTGTACATTTTTTAACTCTTTTATTAACGGGTTGAAGTGCTTTTCTAGGAATTGCTCATCAGTTAAATCAGTTGGAAAACTCGGAGCTGTAGATGACAGCTTTCTTAAGCGTTTAGTAATCAGCATAGCAATTTCTAATTCAGACTTGCATTCACCTAAAGGATGAATAGCGCGCTGGTTATAACCAATATATTGATGCCAGTAACTGCTTACAATGTCCGGTTTTTCAAAAAAAGTAGCCGCTGGTAAAAATATATCTGAATAATTTGCTGTATTGGTTAAAAATAAATCTACCGTTATCACCAGATCCAATTCTTTAAAAAATTTACTAAGCCTATCAGTAGATGGATACCGGGCTAAAGGATTACTTGCAGTTATAAAAGCCATTTTAATTGGCGGACTATGCCGATCTAAAAAACTATGGGCACTGATGAACCTGTGCTGCTTTTTTTGAAAACCAGCGTATTCACTGTATAAAATATCATCTAACCTAAAAGAGTTTTGTAAATCTATATAATATACTCCGGCTCCACTGTTTCCTATATTGCCAGTTATAGCGGCAAGGGTATTAATAATTCTATAATTTTGACCTCCGTTGATACATCTTTGTGCTCCCAATCCCTGCCAAATTGAAGCAGGTTTTATAGCGGCATAGTTCTCGGCTAAATTCATTATATTTCTAACTTCTACCCCGGTAATTTTTGAGGCCCAATTTAAAGATATATTATTTTGAAGATAATTTTTAAATTCTTCCCACCCCTTGGTATAGGAGTTTACAAAATTTATATCATAAAGCTTTTTTTCCACAATGTGTTTAGCCATTCCTAACGCCAAAGCGCCGTCGGTACCAGGTTTTATTCGGACATACAAATCACAATTCACTGCAGTCGCTGTTTGAACAGGGTCAATTACTATTACCCTGGCCCCCTTTTGCCTGGCTTCATCGATAATCCGCATTTGGTGGCAGCATGTCCATGCCGGATTGCCACCCCAAATAATTATAAGGCGTGAATTAGCCATATCTTCCGGGGATGAATTGCAAGAAGCGCCGAAAGTATAATAATGTGCTCCCTTACCTGCTGAAGCACATAATTCAGTTCCCAACTTTGAACAAGGACCCAGTAAATCAAAAAATAATCCCAGTGATTTTTGTAAAACACCCAGATTTCCGGACTGATTGTCGAAAAATACAGGCAGCATTGTATTATATTTATCCTTTATTTCTAAAATTTTAACTGCTATCAAGTCTATGGCCTGTTCCCAGCTAATCCGCTCCCATCTAGATGTTCTCCTATTTTTGCGCATTGGGTAAAGTATTCGCTCAGGGTGATATACTTGTTTTAAAAAAGCATAACCTTTAGCACACAGCTTGCCCTTTGAAAAGGGGTGATTTACATCACCTTCTATACCCACAATTTTGTTATCTTTTGCCAAAGTTTTAATACCGCAGGCACAATAACAGTTATAAGTGCAGATATTTTGGAATATGTGTTCATCCTTATTCAAAAAAATGCCAATCACCCCCCTAGTATTAATAAACTTTAATTAACATTTCCTGCATTAAAGAAATTGAAAGCTGGTGTTATGAAAATACTGATAATTTTTTCTGGCTCAAGTATGATGAGTGCTATGGAGATTAAGATAGCATTAATTTTTATTTTTATCAATATTAATTAAGCAGCAGTTAAACTGACAATTATTAGAAAAAAATAAGTCTAGGTTATATTTTTGAAATTTGTTATTATATTAAACGTACTTAATTCAATAATTTATAAACTTTAGTATGGAGATGGAGAAATGAAAATTCAAAAAATTATGACGTTATTTGCCAATCTATCACCATTAAAAGTTAACAATACCCTTTGCAGCAGGGAAATTACTCCTAAATCCTCTTGTCAGAAATGTGTTGAAGTTTGTCCGACCCAGGGGCTTTCTTTTGAAAATGGGGTTTTGCAGCTGGAAGAATGTATTTACTGCGGCTTTTGTGTATCAGCATGTCCTAATCATGTTTTTAAACTAAACGAAGACCATTTAATTAATCAATGTTCCACAGAAAAAACATTAATAATTACCTGCCATCCTTTTCAAAAAAAATTGAAGCTAAAGGATAAAGAAAAAGATAAACTAGTAAGTATAAACTGTTTGTCTCAGCTGTATCCGGAATTAGTCATTAATTTACTTTTTAATTCAAAAGAAGTTGTAATATTTTTAAATCCAGCATTATGTAACAATTGCTTGAAATTTAAAGTTTCTAATTTGATGGCAGAATTAAATGCTTTTAATCTATTTACCAATGCTGTGCACCTGGTAGAAAACATTGTTGATTTACAGCCATACCTAGATAAAATCAAAGATCATTCTAATAGTGAAGAAATTCAAAATTACAATCGAAGGATGTTTCTTAAATCTATTTTCTCTAGTGCCCAAAAGATCCCCCGGCAGTTCTTCAGTTCGACAAACACAGACAATAATAAACCCAGGCCCGACAGGCCCAAAAACGAAAAAATGGTTAAAGTGAAAAGGAAATATTTATATGATATATTTAAAAATACCTTAGACTTAAAAGCAGTTGATTTATCAAAGTCGTTACCATATAAAAAACTACAAATTACAGAATGTAATTTTTGTGAAGTCTGTACCAAATTATGCCCCACCAGTGCTTTACAAGTCATAAAAAGTGAGAATAAAAAAAGTTTAGTTTTTATACCGCATTTGTGCACTGAATGTAATATTTGTCAGGATGTGTGTTTTTTTCAGGGTATAAAATGGTCTGAAAACCTTTCCATAAAGGACTTTATCCAAACAGAACCTTTAGTACTTATTTCTGCAAGTAAAAATAATTGTTTAAACTGCCAGCAGGAATTTTGGCAAATACCTGGCAAAAAAACAATTTGTACATTATGCGGCAAATAAAAATATACCGGAGGTATTTGATATGGAACTGCCTTCTTTAATACAACGATTTTTAGATTATAAATATAAAACAGAGCACCGGAGCAAAGCTACAATTAAAGAATATGCCATAGACCTTTCCTTGTTTTGCCGCTGGTTGGCCTTAGAAAAAGGTGTCGAAAAGCTTCCCTCTACTAATGACTTAGACATACACAAAGCGATAACAGCTATCCAGCCTAATGTTATTAATGATGAACATTTATTGTCAGTTACACCCCAAATTATTGAATCTTACTTTACAGATTTTATCAGCACCAGACCCCGCCAGAGTAAAGGGGATTCTTACCATGCCGATGCACGAAAACTGGCATCCTTGAAGTCATTTTACAATTATATAGTAAAAATCCTTAATCTTTTACCCCAAAACCCCGTTACCATCTCCCGCCGGGAGCCGCCCAGGCGGGAACTGGTATACCTAGATGTAGACAGTGCAAATAGACTTCTTAGAACCGTACTCGAAAGTGATTCGCCATATAAGATAAGAGATTATGCCATACTGTTAATGTTTTTACATACCGGTTTAAGGGTATCAGAATTGGCTGGAGTAAAAATAAGCGGCCTAATAGAATCTGCTGATGGAAATTTTTTAAGGGTTATCGGCAAGGGAAATAAAGAAAGGGAAATACCCTTGTCTGGGCCTTGTTACAAGGGAATTAAAAGATATTTGGAAGTACGCCCCCACGAACGGGTACATCCTAAAGATAAAGATATATTATTTATCTCACGCCTAAATAAACGATTTACAACCCGGGCGCTGGAAAATCTGGTACAAAAGTATGTTAAATTAGCCGGATTGTCAAACCGTATTACTCCACACAAGCTTCGCCATTCCTTTGCTACAATTCTCCGGGACAGCGGAGCGAAGCTGGAAGAATTGCAGGATCTGTTAGGTCATGATAACATTGCCACCACCAGAATATACACCCATGTAAACAGAAAACACATGGCCTCTGTGATCAGCAAAATTCCTATTGGCAGATAGAAACACCCCAAAAGATTAAAACTCTTTTGGGGTGTCTTTTATTTTGCTGTGCCGACAGATCGGCCGCGGAAGTTGGCCGCGTTTGAGCCATGGAAGGCGAATATGCCGGACAGGCGGCTGAATACCAATCCGTTTAGGCCTGCAATATAGTGATGTTATTGGTTTTATAGGCCTTGTTCGCGTTTATCGAATATACGTTTACTTTTCTTTTCACTGCGAGGCAGTTCTCCGTAAGGCACTGCCTCAATCTCAGCCAAGATACCTATTTTACTTTTAATTATACGCTGGCAGGTGGCAGTTACTTCCTGGAGATTATGCCCTTCCTCTATTTCAATGCGCACAGTTATTTTATCTTTTCCCTGCTCCCTGGTAAGCACCAGTTGATACTCGCCGCCGGCACCAGGAGTTTCCTTTAATACGTGATCTATCTGACCGGGGTAAACGTTTACCCCCTTGACCTTAACCATATCATCACTGCGTCCTAGAATTCTATCTATTAGAGGATATGGTAAATTACAAGAACACCGTTCGGTTTTTATCCTGGTAATATCATGGGTGCGATAGCGCAGCAGCGGCATACCTTCTTTGGTTAAAGTAGTGATAACTAATTCACCCTGTTCACCCGGCGGCAGCTGTTCACCAGTAATGGGATCGATTATTTCAAAAAGCAAGTGATCGCTCCAGTAATGCAAACCGTTATGTTCCGGACAATCAATGGCAATTCCCGGACCGTATATTTCAGTTAGTCCATAAATATCATAAGTTTTGATGCCCAAGTTTTTCTCTATTCTGGCTCGCATTTTATCTCCCCAGCGTTCCGAACCAAAAATCCCCAATCGCAGCACCAGTTTTTCTTTAATACCGCAGCGGCAGATTTCTTCTGACAGCAGCAGACCATAGGATGATGTACCTATCAGCACGGTGGATTGCAAATCTACCATCATTTCCAGCTGTTTTTCGGTATTACCAGGACCTGTAGGTACGGCCATGGAGCCAATTCTTTCCACTCCGGCCTGGAAACCGATACCTGCCGTCCACAGGCCATAACCGGGAGTTATCTGTACCCTGTCTCTGTTTGTAACTCCCACCACGGACATACACCTGGCCATCATCTCTGCCCAAATTTCCACATCTCTGCGTGTATAGGGTATGATTACCGGTTTACCGGTGGTGCCGGAAGAAGAGTGAATTCTAACCACCTGTTCCTCAGAAACAGCCATCATTCCCAGCGGGTAAGCTTCCCGCAGTTCAGATTTGGTGGTAAAGGGAATGCTGGCCAAATCTTTTATAGTGCGGATGTCCCCTGGTTTAATACCATGTTCATCCAATTTGCGGCGGTAATAGGGTGAATTTTCATAAACCCTTTTAATCATTGATCTTAAGCTTTTTTCCTGATGTAAAGTTATTTCAGTAAAATCAAAACTTTCCCTGACATTTTTAATTGTTACTGCCATGTATTACACCTCCATGGCTCGATAACCTAATTCAAAAGCCCGTTTATTAACATCTTTAAATTTAGACGGCACTGATTCCAGCACCACATTAAGCAAATCAGCACATGTATACGGTAATAAATTTAGTGCCGCCAATGCGCCTAACAGCACAATGTTGGTGGCTTTGACTGTGCCTGCCTGTGCTGCCAGAGCAGTGGCATCAAATAGGTGTAAATTATTTACATGATCTTGCAGGTAGCGAGTTAACTTATCCCGCTGGTAGCTGGATATACCTAAAGCCGCGGAAACTGGAATGACACATGACTTGTTGGCAATAACCACACCTTTTTTATTTAGCTTCGGCAGCCCGCGAATGGTTTCCGCCAGTTCAAATCCCAATAAAACATCTGCCTTTCCATCGGGAATAACAGCACCGTAAAGACATTCTCCCATGCGTACATGGCTCATCACCATGCCTTCCCTTTGAGCCATGCCGATGGCTTCGGAAGTGCGTACCTTATACCCGGCTTCTACTGCTGCTTGAGCCAGAATGCGCGATGCCAGCACGTTACCCTGCCCACCAACACCGGTAATAACTATATTTAAGTTCATGTTAACGCACCTCCCGAATAGCCCCGGTGGGACAAATCTGAGAGCATACACCACAACCGGTGCAAGTATTGGTAATTACAGGCAGACCATCCTGCTTAATTATGGCCGGGCAGCCCAATTCGTCAATACACATACCGCACCCAACGCAGGTTTCCAAATCTACCTGCCTAAGTGCCTGACGTTTTCTGGTTAGTGCTGCGCATTCCCGGCGCATAATTACCACAGCTGGCCCGTTGAAATCCAAAGCTTCCCCTGCCGCCTGTTTTGCTGTTTCAAGATCGTATGGATCCACCACCCGTACCATTTCAACTCCGCAGGCTTTAACTATTTTAGTAATATCTAAACCATTGGTGGGTTCCCCGGTGGCGGTCCACTCCAAACCCGGGTGCGGCTGATGACCGGTCATGGCAGTGCTCCGGTTATCCAGTATTACAACTGTAATGTTTGCTTTGTTATGTACGGCATTGACTAAACCAGCTATACCTGTATGGAAAAAGGTTGAATCACCTAAGAATGCTGCTATCTTTCGCTCTGGTTCTACCCGGTACAACCCGCTGGCTATGGTTATGCTGGCTCCCATGCACAGGCAGGTATCCATTGCATTTAGGGGCGGCATATTACCAAGCGTGTAGCAGCCAATGTCTCCGGTAAAAATGGCGTCATTACCAGCTGCCTGCTTAAAAGCATAGAAGGAGGCACGGTGGGGGCAGCCGGCACAAAGCACAGGTGTGCGCAGCGGCATCGGGGGTAATACTTCATTCTCCTGCTTTCGTGGTAGCTCTGTACCAATAAACTTGGCCAGGGCAGAGAGCACCTTATCTACATCCAATTCTCCTTCCCGTGGAATATACCCCCCTCTCTTGCCTGATAGTTTCAGAGGCAGACCATTGCTCCAGGTTAAATTAATCAATTGATCCTCTACCACCGGTTCCTGCTCCTCCACCACCAGCACCTGCCGGTGTCTCTGCAAGAATTTCAACGCCAGTTTCTCGGGCAGTGGATATGGTGTACCTATTTTTAAGACAGAAACCTCGACACCCAAAATTCCCAGGGCTTCCTTTACATAATTGTAAGCAACTCCGCAGGCTACTACCCCAACATCACCTTCTGCATATTCAGATGAGTTAAATGGCAGAGATTCAAGTATATTCCGGGCTGCTTCCTGCTGTTTATTCAGCCAGCGGTGGCGCTTAAATGCCAGGCTGGGAAAAATCACCCATCTCGAATCCTTTGCAAAACCAGGCGGTTCTGGGGTATTTTTTTGTTCACCCAGTTCCACATCCTGGCAGACATGACAGGTGCGGGTAGTAGGGCGCAGAATCACCGGCAATCCCAGCTCTTCTGAAATGTCAAAGGCTGCCACCGTCATGTCCTTTGCTTCCTGCGGTGCTGCCGGGTCCAGCACCGGCAGTTTGGCCAACTGGGCAAATTTCCTGGTATCTTGTTCATTTTGGGAACTGTGTGGGCCGGGGTCATCGGCCACCACCAGAACCAAACCACCCTTTACTCCGATATAGGCCAGAGTCATCAGCGGGTCTGCGGCCACATTCAAACCCACCTGTTTCATGGTTACCATAGCCCTGGCCCCGGCATATGCCGCGCCCGCGGCCACTTCTAAAGCCGCTTTTTCGTTAATTGACCATTCGGCATAAATTCCGTTTTCTTTGGCCATAGCGGCCAGAGCAGCAAAGACTTCAGACGATGGTGTCCCGGGGTAAGCGGTGGCAACCCGTACCCCCGCCTCTACGGCACCGTAAGCTATAGCTTCGTTACCCATCAACAATTTTTTCATAGCTTTTCCTCCGACAATATTAATAGAATTATTATGAAAAGGTGATATTGGTGGCATGGGTCTGCTTTCTACTCATGTTTTACGATAGAAAACAAAAAAACCAAGCTGCCACGCCTGGTTAAGTTTTACCTGCTGAATAATTAGATTAGTCTCACTTGTACTAGGCTCAGCTTAACTCATCTAAACTCATCTTTTCTCCATTCACTATGCAGTTTTTGAAACTTCTCACTTTTCTCAACTTATTCTTAACTAATTGATGTACATTATAGCATATATTCTTAAAAATGTCACATTAGTTTTTATAAAATCAAGCATTTGACTATTCAGTCAATTGTTCTAACAAGCAGCCCGTATAAAAACATAAAACAGGTTCTACGGCAATCTAATAAAATTATTTTGCTGCTTTTTCTAATTTAGCAACTTTTGTAACTAGATAACCAGTATCAATTTCAATGCTCTCCAGCTTGTTAGCTATCCGGCGGAGTTTATCTTCATGTACTTCGCGAGAATCAAACAAGGCGCGAACTTTATCGATAACCTCGTTTTCAACATAGTTTTCCACTTTTAACAGACCTTTTTCAACCGTTTCCATGCGATTTTCAAGGCTACCTATACGGTTTTTAAGGTCGCCCATGTGATTTTCAAGATCGCTCATACGGTTTCCAAGGCCGTCCATGCGGTTTTCAATGTCACCCATACGGTTTCCAAGGTCATCCATGCGGTTTTCAAGACCGTCCATGCGGTTTCCAAGGTCATCCATGCGGTTTTCAAGACCGTCCATGCGGTTTCCAAGGTCATCCATGCGGTTTTCAATGTCACCCATACGGTTTCCAAGGCTGTCCATGCGGTTTTCAAGGCCGCCCATGCCGTTTTCAAGTCTTTGCTGTCCTTTTTCTACGACCTCTAAACGTTCAGTAAGCACCTTTTGCCCTTCAGTAAGCGCTTGCAATTGCTGCAGCACGAGTTCTTGAAATTTACTGCCTTCCATAATTATTCCCCCTTTCTAATTTAAGGCAAATGACCTGTTTTAACCCGTTCCTTTTATCATCATTTTGTCGATATAAGCAAAGTTACAGCTGCTTCACTGGTAAAAATTTGTTATTTTTTTGCAACTTCTGTGACATTTTCGTAACAAAACCGCTGTACCATAAAAAGAAATCTATTTAATAAAGGAGTGATTTTTTCTGTTAACGTTAAGTAATAGGACTAATCAAAAGAAAAATAGAATTCTTCGTCTTTCAGTTCTAACCTTTATCTTTATCCTTACAACAGTTATTGGACTGATGCATGTTTTCGGTCAAAAATTCATACCTGTCAGCATTGACTCCCTTTGTCCCTTTGGCGCA
Source organism: Desulforadius tongensis (assembly GCF_016907915.1). Classification (GTDB taxonomy): domain Bacteria; phylum Bacillota; class Desulfotomaculia; order Desulfotomaculales; family Desulfohalotomaculaceae; genus Desulforadius; species Desulforadius tongensis. The sequence continues at coordinate 17,342 of NZ_JAFBCW010000004.1, read as the reverse complement.
ATTGAATCTGCTTATATTCTTTTTACCGAAGGTACGATGCTTAAAAGAATAGCGTGGAGTAATTTTATCCTTCTTTTTGCTGTGCTGCTTGTGGCTTTAATTTTTAAACGAGCTTTTTGCGGTATGATTTGTCCATTAGGATTTCTGCAGGAACTCTCTTATAAGCTGCGTGTGAAGTTTTCCCGGCGCAGGTATACCATACCTAATACAGTTGACAAAATATTACGTTATGTAAAGTATCTGCTGTTGGCAGCAGTGATAATATTTACATATCAATCAGGAGAAATGGTTTGGAGATCTTATGACCCCTGGATTGCTTATCATCACTTATTTTCAAAAGATTTATGGGATGAATTTTCCATCGGCCTGGGCTTGCTTGTTATCACACTGGTTGGTTCCTTTTTTTATAACCGGGTATTCTGTAAATACATATGCCCCATGGCTGCATTCCTGGCATTGCTTTCTCCCTTTGGATTAACCAGCATTAAGCGCAACGAATCTACCTGTATCAACTGTAAGAAATGCAATAATGTTTGCCCAGTTAACATCGATGTACAATCCAATAACAATGTAACATCTGTAGAATGTATAAACTGTAACGAATGTGTTAACGTGTGTCCAGTAAAAGATACGCTTTACATATCTGGAAAAAAATCCTTTAAAATTTCTGAACGCCGAGTATTGGAAACAGTAGTGGCAATTTTTGTGCTGGTTATTGGTATCACTACTTTTACAGGGGATTTTAATTGGCAAAAACCCAGTCTTGCTGTCCTGACAGAAAGCAAGGGCAGTTTCAATTCAAGTTTAATTAGCGGTAAAGATACTCTTAATGATATAATTGGCATAACCGGAATACCGGCCAAAATTTTCATTGATAAATATAACATCAAAGAGAAACATTTTAACCTTCCCTTGAAAGAAGCGGGCCAAATATACGGGTTTAAAACTCAAGACATAAGAGATTTAGTGGATAAATATAACGAGTAAAACCAAAGAGCTCACCAGCAATATGGTGGGCCCTTGGTTTTAAGGAGTTAATAGTTCATTTCTTCTTCAACGATAAATTGCAAATATCTGATTACTTTTTCTTTCTTTTTTTCCGGCAGTGATTTAATCATAAAACTAATTTCTATCGGCACAATGGGCTCATCATTGCTTCTTCCCAATATGTAGTCAACGCTAACACCGAATATATCAGCAATTTTTTTTAAAACTTCAATACTGGGATTTACCCTCCCTATTTCGTAGGAAGCTACCGATGCAACGCTCACACCTAGCTTTTGGGCTAAAGTTTCCTGACTGATGCCTGCCCTTGCTCTTAATTCCTTTATTCTTTTTGGTATAGACATTTCTGCTTACTCCTACCCTGAAAAATTTATCTTGCCGAGCCCGGCAGTATTTGCACACCGCTCACCGGTTTCGTACCGCAGGCCAAACTGGCACTCAGCCGTCTGGCTGCAGCAGGGTCCCAGGCATATTTCGCCCGCCTTGGTTCAAATGCCGGCAGCGCACTCGTATGCGTTACCCTGTCTCCACCCGCCGTCTTTGCTAAGTTAGGCAGCTGCTCACTAAAAGACGTTCGCTCCTTCAAATAGCTGCCGAAATTTTCATTCCCTGCCGGTGCCATTTACATCATGAGGCCTACCTGAAAAATACTGCGGTTCTAAAATCACCCTTTTTAAGCCGCATAGTAAAATGCACACATGTTATATACTACATAAAAATTTTAATTCCTTTAATTGCGGCAGCAAATATTTTAATACCACCAACCTCTTTTATTTTCCATGCTTTTATACTAACAACTACCTTTAATTGTTCTACCTAAATATTCACTAACTATTTTATAAGCGCAGAAACTTCCGCACATGGTGCAGCATTCCTGGTTTTCATCATTCTTATTCCGGCGCATATTTTTTGCTTTTTCCGGATCTATGGCCAGTTCTATCTGCTTTTCCCAGTCCAATTCCTTTCTAGCTCTGGACATGGCTAAATCCCATTCTTTGGCTCCCTTTACACCTTTAACAATATCGGCCGCATGGGCAGCAATGCGGGAGGCGATTACGCCTTCCTTTACGTCTTCTACAGTGGGAAGTCCCAGGTGTTCTGCCGGGGTAACATAGCACAGGAAATCTGCCCCCGCAGAGGCAGCTAAGGTACCTCCAATGGCAGCGGTGATATGATCGTACCCGGGAGCCACGTCAGTAACTATCGGGCCCAAAACATAAAAGGGCGCGTTATGACAAAGGGTCTTTTCTATCTTCATATTGGCTTCTATCTGGTCCAGGGGGACATGGCCCGGGCCTTCCACCATAACCTGTACCCCGGCTGCCCTGGCCCTTTTTACCAGACTGCCCAGAATGGTTAGTTCTCTTATTTGAGGGGCATCGGTGGCATCTTCAATGCAGCCCGGCCGCAGGCCGTCACCCAGGCTTAAGGTAACATCATACTTTTTAGCTATCTCCAGCAACCTGTCAAACTGTTCATATAGAGGATTTTCCTTCTGGTTATGTAAAATCCAGGCAGTAATAAAGGAGCCCCCCCGGGATACAATGTCCATCACCCGGCCGTTGACCTTTAATTCTTCTATCACTTCCTTAGTTACTCCACAGTGCACAGTAATAAAATCCACCCCATCGGCACAATGCTTTTCCACTGCTTCAAACATTTCATCGGCAGTTAGTTCCACCATTTTTTTACCTCGTTTTGACGCATCAACTAGGGCCTGGTAAATAGGAACGGTACCCACCATTACTGTGCTGTGATTAATTATCTGCCTTCTTGTTTCATCAATGTCTCCACCGGTACTCAAGTCCATTACCGAATGGGCTCCGGCTTTGATGGCCGTTTCCAGCTTTTTAATTTCCTTATCCAGTTCAGGATAGGCATCTGATGTACCGATATTGGCATTAACTTTGGTTGATAATCCTTTACCTACGGCAATGGGGTGACAATTTTTATGATTAATATTGCAGGGCAGTACAATTTCTCCCCTGGCAATTCCTTTTCTTAAATCTTCGGGATTAATTTTTTCTCTTTCTGCCGCCAGTTTCATCTCTTCTGTTATAATTCCCTTTAGCGCGTACTCCAATTGTGTCATGTTATCTCCACCTTTCTTTGAATAAAAATAAAAACCGTAACCCAACATAGTGAGTTACGGCACAGTCTGCCCATGCTCTAACTCTTCCCTACGCTGGTATTACCCAGATCAGGTTATGAGGGTCGGAGACCAATCTCCTCTCAGCCATCAATAGGCTCCCCTAGAGCTATTTTAAATTTATTAACTTTTCCATACTGCTGCTGTTTTATATATTATTATATCGAACCGGTTTTGTAAATATTGCTGCCGGCATTTATTTTTTATTTAAAATTTAACTTATTTTAATTATAATATAATGAAAATATTCAAGGGCGTATTTTATGAAAGGAGCAGTAAAATTGACAATACCACATATAATATTAATTTTGGTAACCGGGGTGGCGGCCGGCTTTCTAAACACCGTTGGTGGCGGCGGTTCTTTATTAACCATGCCCATGCTCATATTTTTAGGGCTACCCGCTGCTGCAGCCAACGGCACCAATCGTGTTGCCCTAATGGTACAAAACATTGTCGCCATCATTAACTTTCGGCACAAGGGGTTTTTTAACCCCAAATTAAGCATTACGCTGGGAATTCCAGCCGTTTTAGGTTCCATTGTCGGAGCCAAATTTGCCATTTCCCTCCCGGAACACCTGTTTAATAAAATACTGGCCCTAGTAATGTTGATAGTATTGGTTTTGATTATTACCAGACCGGAGAAAAAATTTTTTAAGACCCCAACAGGTGAAGAAGAAAAATTCAGTACATTACGGTTATCTATGGCAGTATTGGTTTTCTTTTTTGTGGGTTTTTATGGTGGTTTCATTCAAGCCGGGGTAGGGTTTATAATTATTGCTGCTTTAACATTAATTACCGGCATGTCACTGGTGAAAATAAACAGTTTAAAAGTTTTTGTTATCGGAATTTACATGCTGTCCTCCCTGCTGGTGTTTATTATCAACGGTAAGGTTAACTGGGTACTGGGCTTAACGCTGGCCATTGGCAATGCCGCCGGGGCCTATATCGGCAGCAATTTTGCAGTGGCCAAAGGTGATAAGTGGATCAGGATAGTTTTAATAGTGGCAGTGCTATTAATGTCCGGCAAACTGCTCGGCTTATATAAATTTACCGGCTGGTAAAAAAATTATGATCTATGTCACTGTTTAAAAAATCACCTCCTGGTAACATAGTAATGATAAAGTTAATCTGCCGGGAGATGATTTTTAAATGGATAAACAAGCTAAAGACGTTGCGCTGTTATTAAATTTTATAAAAACCTACTGCCATTATCATCATCGCAACCAGGATACTGTTCGGGTGGAAAATACGGAGTTAAAATTATGTTCGGATTGCTGTGCACTTGCAAAATATGCAGTTAAAAGGCGTTTAAACTGCCCTAAAAACCCTAAACCTGCCTGTAAAAAGTGTGATACACACTGTTACGCCCCCAAGTACCGGAAAAAAATACAGGAAGTAATGAAATTTTCCGGCATCTATTACATGAAAAGGGGTAGAATTGATTATCTTTTACATTATTTTACTTAAAGTACTAATCTGCAGCCATCTGCCTGCGCAGGGTTTCGCACATTCTGAGGGCTTCTTCGAACTCTTTATCATCCATACCGGGAAGGGATGCCACTAAGTTATCAAGGCTTTGTTTCATATTTTTCTTGTGCATTTCTATCCGTTCATCCTTAGTCAGGGGCGCGCGCTTCCCTTCCCTTATAGCTTCAACTAATTTAGCCATTTCTTCGGCCCTTTCTTGGCTTAAATGTAATGGTATGTACATTTTCAGTATTTCCAGCTCTTCTTCAGTCACGCTGTCTCTGTTTCTCAACTTGTTAAAAACGTTTTTTAATTCATCGGCTGTAAAATGCCTCACATTGACCACCCCTAGTATATAATCTATTTTAAAAATGGTGCCATCTATGGCATAAATAATAATTCGCTGCTGCCAGTGAAATCCCCTGCTGGTACATATAATTGCAAAATAATAAAAAAGAAAAATGCATTGAATAAAAAATAGCCGCTATTAAAAATATTTTGACGCAATTTGGCACTTTTACCCCTTTTATATCGTCTAATATATAAATAGCCAATTGCGGGGGGATGATTAATGGCTGCCAAGTACGCTAAAATGTCTTTTCGTTCCAAAACCCAGGATTGCCAGTACTGCCAGTACAGATCCAGCTGGCGCATCCCAAATACGGATATAGTGGTACATTTTTGCACTGCTGACTTGCCTAAAAAGGTTTATCAATTACGAGGGCATGCTGTAAGCAGCTGCAAATTAGCTAAGCAAACGGTATAATTTACCGGCCGGTCCCTAAAAAGACTGGCTTTTTTTATTATTCCGGTTACTTCTCAGGCCACAGCAACCCCGGGGAGCATTTTCTCCATAATGTGGAACATGCCATTGCAGAATGTTAAACCAGGAATACAGGCTGGTGTCTTTTTCAGCAAGGCCGGATGCAGGAGTAGGGCTGCTTTTAAGAAAAGACAGGAAATAAAATATTACAGTTTAGAGGAATATTTTGTTTTTTGTTGAAGTAAGTCATGTATTGTCATGGGAGGTAGTAGCGGTGTCTGACTTACTTAACAAAATATCCGTTGTAGTGGCCGGAATTGGTGCGGTTTGGTTCACTTTTTTTTCCGTTAACCAGCCCGGTTCCCCGTTTTATCATCACATCTTACTATTCTTGGTTAGTTGGGGATTGTTTTATACTTTTATAGATATTTCCTTTGGGCCTGTGGCTGCTGAACAAACTAATAATGAAAAGAAAAAAAAGAAGAAAAAAATACGCCGTAAAAATAAAACCGCCACGCAGTTGTAGCTGCTAACAGGCATTGATTAAATAGTAAAGGGTTCGATTGACCGAACCCTTAAGATTTTTTATTCTCCTCTCTTTTTTCGTCTTTAGCGGTTACTTCAAATTCCTTTTTTAATTGACTTGTTTCTTCTTTATATGCTTCGGTGGCCTGGCTGGTAATCCTTCTAAATTCAGCCATACCTTTACCCATTGATCTGGCCACATCGGGTAACTTATTAGGACCAAAAACTATCAAGCTGACAATTAAAATTAATATTATATCCCAAAAACTAAAATTTAACATCGGCACATCCCCCTCTCTCTGAAGTTCTTCATTTACTTGGTATAATCCTGCTGCAATTAAAAATATATCTTACTTAAATAATTTTGTTTATAAAATACACAATGATGCATAATATGATAAAATAGGTGATATTTTTTACAGTTCTGGTTGACTGGTACGGAAAATTTTTTTGCTGTTTTCTTTTGTTATACAATTCCCTTTTAGCCGGATCTTCATATTTTAACGTTTTAAGTTTTCTTTTTTTTCTCGGTTTAAATTCTAATACTTCACCCATAGCGTCATCACCTTTTAAAAATTATTAATATTAGTACATAATTATATCAGGATAATAATTGACTATTCAATGGATAAAAAATTTAACCACCCACCGGGTGGTTAATTTCCATTACTTGGTCAGTCCTTACGAGCAGAGCCATAAGCTATTTTGCTGCTGGAATACTTAACTTTGGTTCGCTCAACCGCCCCCATGTCTCCCAACACATACTCAGCTATATTTACAGAGTGGTCCCCTATTCGTTCCAGGTTGCTCAGCATATCAATGAATACCGCCCCGGCAATTCCGGTACACTTCCTTTCATTTAACCGGGCAATGTGACCCTGCCTAAATTCGCGCTCCAGGTTGTCAATAATTACTTCATTTTGAATTACCTTGCGCGCCAGGTCATGATCATTGTTTTCCAATGCTTCAAGGCTCAAGCGCAGGGTTTCACTGGTTAACTGTGCCATAGCCTTAATACTTTCCAATGCTTCCTCGGAAAAAGAAACTTTATTTTCCACAGCATAAATAGACAGTTCTACAATATTATCGGCATGGTCCCCAATGCGTTCTAAGTCATTTACTGCATGCAGCAGGGTAGATGCATAATTAGACTGTTCCTGGGTTAATTTTACTCCTGAAGTAAGGCTTGTAACATAGTTTGTAATTTCTTCTTCAAGGGTATTTATCAATTGTTCCCGCTGCTCTAAATACAACGGGTTTAACTCTTTATCCTTAGTATTGAAGAAGAATTTTACCGAATCATTAAAGAAATCACTGGCATGCTTACCCATGCGTACAAGCTCCATATGGGCTTGTTTTAAAGCTACTGCCGGTTGGGATAACAACCTGGGCTCTAAAAATCTCGGTTTTACATCAAACTGCACCATTTCCCCAGGTACCAGCTTGGTTACAACATAAGCCAAAACACTTACAAAGGGCAGTTGGATCATTGTATTTGTAATATTAAATACACCGTGGGTTTGGGCAATTTGCATTCTTATATTTAAAGTCTCCCACGTCCCCTCAAAGCCGGGCAGCAAAATAAAGATGTAGTTAGTAACAAATTTTACCACTTCCGGAAAAACACCTATTAAAGTTAAGGGTAAAAAAATCGCCGTACCGCTGATATTAAATAACATGTGGGTCATGGCAGTACGTTTTGCTGCCACCGATGTACCAATGGCGGCAAGCAGTGCTGTAATGGTGGTACCAATATTATCGCCAAATAATATGGGTACTGCCTGCATATATGTTACAGACCCCTGACTGGCCAGTTCCTGCAGTATACCAATGGTGGCACTGCTGCTCTGTACCAGCATAGTAAAAACAGTTCCTATGGCCACACCCAATAAAGGTGTATCTTCCACGTTAAGCATCAAATCTGTAAAAAACGGCATCTCTTTTAATGGTTTTAACCCACTACCCATTACGTCCATGCCGTAAAACAACAGCCCGAAACCAAAAACCACTTGTCCGAAATTGATTACGCTTTTATTTTTAAAGAAGAAAAGCAACAAACCACCTACAGCAACAATGGGCAGCGCATAATGCTTTAAGTTAAAACCAATTAAATATGCCGTCAGTGTTGTACCAATATTAGCACCCATAATAATTCCAATGGCTTGTCTGAGAGTTAATAAGCCGGCGTTAACTAACCCCACTGTAAGTACTGTTGTTCCACTACTGCTCTGAATCAGTGCTGTAACCAGTGTACCGGTGAGTACACCTCTAACCGGCGTTTTGGTTCCTTTCTCCAAAAAAACTCTTAAACGCTGGCCAGCAACATTTTGCAAGCCTTCAGACATAAATTTTATTCCAAACAAAAATATAGCTAAACCGCCAAAGGCTTTAAATAGAATATCCTGCATTGAAAAATCCATTTTCATACCTCCGGGAAAAATTTAGTTAATACATTAATCCCTTAATATTTTGGTAATGATTTTTTGCGCCTCGTCACTTAATGCAAATTGCAAAAATTGCTTAGTTATATTATCTGCTTCTTTACCTGTTATATATATTAGTGGCCTGCTTAATTTTACCGGTTCATTTTTTTCATTTACTATCTTCAGCAGTTTAACATCTTTATTAACGTAAGCAGAAGACACATATCCAATGGCATATTTATCCCTGGACACAGTGGTACGGACTGCTCCGGTTGAAGTCATTATTGAAGCTGTATCAACAATTTCATTGCTGCTTCCAATAACAATATCTTTTAACATATTGTATGTACCGGAACCTTCCTCTCTAGAAATTACCGATATCGAATAATCAGCCCCCCCTATTTGTTTCCAGTTTGTTATTTTTCCCGTAAAAATATCTTTTAATTGCTGCAAGCTGATGCAGTCTACTTTATTTTCATTATTAACAATTATAGAAATACTGTCCTCAATTATTTCATAGGCATTCACTAATTTTTTTTCGTCAGCAGTTAGCGGCCGGGATAAGGACCCTATTTCAGCAATGTTATTTTTTATACTCCGCATCCCTATTTCCGAGTCCCCGCCCTGGACAAAAATCTGCACACCGGGATGCCGTTGTTTAAAGTGCTGCGCCAGCACTTCCGAAACAGGCTGCATTGATGTGGAACCCACAATTCTTATCGTTTCGGCTTTACTGCCACAACCGGCTGCCAACAGTGCCAGCAGCAAAAAAATAACAAGAGTACGTTTAATCATGTTATTCTATTGCTCCTTAATCCTTAATCCTCAACATAATTTGATACATTACTGTACCCAGTTATATTATTCTTTAATAAATAGAAAAAAACCTTTATAAAACCACATTTTTAACGACAATTTAACTTATTTAACGCGAAATTAACAATCCCCCTGTAAACAAACTTGGGGGAACTATTAAATAGAGACAGCACACATTCATTTAAACTTTAAGTATGTTATTCTCTACCCATGCACGCAGATCATTATCCAGGTAGTAAAAACCGTCCTTCAGCTCACCGTTTCCCTGCTCAACCAGGGCCCTTTTAATCATGTCCACCGGAGGCTGCTCTTCCAATGGTTCGCATTTACATCCATAAGGAGTAAAACGATACAGGGCCAGAGCTGGTGTACCGCTGCATACATCAACAATAAAGGTATAGCCAGTCTTTTCGGTTTTAAACTCATCCTCAAATTTAAAATCCCAGCAAAGATTACTTTTGATTTTTTCTATATTCATTACTCTAACTCCCTTCCAAATCAATTTGATAACAAAATAATACTTCAACATTTTCTTTATAAATCCTTCATATTCACAGCTCTATTATATTCACAATGGTTGCTTTCCCCACATAAATTAAAACAAATTAATTTGGGAGGGAAAATAATGAAATACACAGTCCAGCCCGGGGATACTTTATATAAAATTTCCAGGCGTTATGGTATCAGTTTGGATGCCCTGGTAGCTGCCAATCCGCAGATTGAAGACCCCAGCGTCATTATACCCGGTATGGTTATCAATATTCCCGGCTCGGTGGACAATGACCACGACGGTTATAATGATAGTAATCATTGTGCGTGTATACCAAATAGTGAAAAATGGTCTGAAGTATGCCTGCCCGTTCCATATCCAGAAGTAAATGTAGAGAAACCCAATACAGAATATGCCAAAATGATGCTGGATATACTGGCCGATTGCAGCAGTGAATTGACAGCCATTCACAAATACTTATATTACTACACAATGTTAGAAGACACTCCCTACGAAGAAGTGGCAGAACTACTGGAAGCAATATCCATCATTGAAATGAGACATATGCACGACATTATGAAATTTATTAAACTGTTGGGTTGTGAACCTGTATATGAAAACAGCCGGGGCAAGCCCTGGTGCGCAGCATATGTAAATTACGAGTTATACAATGTTTGTAATCTTTTAATGGATGTGACTCAAGAGGAAGAAGATACAGCTAAACTGTATAGAGATATGGCCGCATATATAAATGACAAATATATCTCAGCCTGGCTGCTCCGGGCCGCTGAAGACGAAGAACACCATGCAAAGTTATTCAAAAAATATTACTGCCGGTATTGCAAACCAATGGGATAGTATTAAAGCCAGCCTTACAACAGCTGGCTTTAATACTATCCATGCAATCTCCCGTCTTGACGCTGATAACCGGCAATTAACTTTTCATAAACACCCACCAGTTTATTGGCACAATTGCGGGAAGACAGTTTTTCGGCATTTATCATCGCCTTACTTCCCATCTTCCGGCGCAGATTATCATTGTTTAATAATTTATGAACCAAATTAACAAACATATTCATATCCAAGGAACATAAGTACCCATCTTCTCCGTCTACAACCATTTCGGAAACCCCATAAGCATCCACAGCCACCACCGGCAGCCCTGCTGCTTTAGCCTCTGCAATCACTAGTCCTTGGGTTTCGGTGACCGAAGCAAACACAAATATGTCAGATCCTGCATAACATTTTTGCACTTCTGCTTTTGGCAGCCTACCGGTAAAAATCACATGTTCCTGCAAGTTGTTCTGTACAACCTTTTGTTTTAAACGCTCTTCCTCCGGGCCGCTGCCCACCAGCACAAGGATGGTATCCGGGTGTTCGGTAAAAATTTTAATATAGCTATCCAATAAAAACTCTATATTTTTCTCTTGTCCTAATCTGCCTACAAAAAGCAGTATTTTTTTATCTGCCGGTATATTAAAATTGGCTCTCAACCATGTTTTGTCTGCATGTTTGAACTCTGCAGTGATTATACCGGTGGGAACGGCCTCTACCGGCACTTTTAATCCATTTTTTATTAAACGCTTAGCTACTACATTTGTGGGTACGATCACTTGGTCGCACTGGTTACAGAAATCCATAGTAAATTTTTGAGTTAATTCTCTAGTTATATTCTGACCAAAGGGTACGTAATGAACATATTTATCATAGAGCGTGTGATAGGTAAACACCAGTGGTATTCCCAGTTTTCGCGCATATTTTGCCCCTAAGCGTCCTAACAAGAAGGGTGAATGGACATGAATAATGTCCAGGCCTATTTTTTTCAATTTAGATAATAATCCTGGTGAAAAGGGGAAAGCGAGGGTGAAATCTTTATTTGTGGGTGCCGGGATGGAAAAAAAGCGATATACCCCCGGCTCTTCTTCGCAGTTCGGGTAATTGGGTGCAAATATATAGGTATCATGGCCCATTGATTTTAACTCGGCATTAAATATTTCTAAAGAACGAACTACTCCACTGGTATAAGGACGATAACTATCAGAAAACATGGCAATTTTCATTTTGTGCCCCCCTTTGCCGTGCAATCTACTAAATTAAAGCATCTCCAATTATAATCTAAATTATACCAAAGGTTACCAGTGCCATTGGTAGTTCTGAGCGTATATTCTCCAACCGTCTTCGGTAGCGGTTAAAAAAAATAATGCCGTTCCTTTCTGTGTATCTTTATCCAGTTCATCTGTATCTGTTAAACGGGCTTTTACCACCGCCATATTTTTGTCTTGGTATATTATTTCACAATCTTCAGCGGTAGTTATCGAGTGCCAGTCTGTGGGTAATTTTACGAATTCCCATACGCTCTTAGTATTTTCTTCTAATGCTTTACCGGTGTAATACCGGCTTAAAATACTGTTCACTTCCTGCTCTGTGTTGGCCCTCATCCATTCTGTACATTCCACCGCCCCTTTAACTACCTTGGTTATTTCTGCCGGGGAAGTTACTTCACCGCCGGCACCGGTGACAGGCAGTGATAAAACAACGGTGTATATTACTAAAATCAGTATTGCCGGTAAAGTAACAGGCTTGTGCAAAGCAGTCCACTCCTTACCATTATTTTCCATATAATTTAATACGTGGACCGCCTTTTAAATTCCTTCCGATAAATTGGCATATATTGGTATATTAGCAGGAAACCGCTGCTGCTCGTTCCAGGCCGGTTATATTTTTTTCAACAGCACTAAAGACCAGCCCTGCTGGTCTTTAGTGTCTGGGATTTTTGGCTACTGTTTCTACCGCCTTTACTATTTGTGCTATTACTTGGGCTCTGCCGCCAAAATGATTAAAAGAAACCTGGGTGATTATTTCACCGGTATCGGTAACAATGTACCGGGGGGGCAGGTTGTTTAGTGCAAGGGCTATTATATCCTGTCGGCATCGTTCACAAGTGCATAAACTGCCATCATAATTTTTTAATACTTCATTTAACAGCTGCAAAACAGCTGTTTCAGTATAGTTGTGTAACATTTTTTGGAAACCTCACATTCGTAATTTTTTCTAATTATACCAAAAACAACTATTTATTTCAGTAGTAATCAGTAAAAAAAATTACCGGAATAAACCCGGTAATTTAGCAATTTTTTTATTTTATCTTTTTTTATTATCTTTTAACGTTTTTGCCTGTCCAGCTGATCTAATATTTCTTTCAGGCGTTTCTGACTTTCACCATACCCGGCCCAATCGCCGTTTTTAAGTTGCTCCTGTGCCTTGTTGTAAACTTGCACAGCCATCTTTATCAGTTTATCCATTGTTGCTGCCTGGAGTTCATCCTGCTCTGCCCCCGGTTCTGAAGTGGGCGGCTGCGGTGCTTTCGTTTCTTGACCGAAAATGCGCTGTAATGACTGCTCCAACGTGGGCTCCATAACTATTTTGTCCCCATGGGCAACAATTACCCGGCGCAGTTCCGGCATGCTGCTTTGCTCGGCCTTCAAATATAATGGTTCTACATAGAGCAGTGAATCATTAACGGGAATTACCAGCAGGTTGCCCCTTATTACAGATGATCCCCGCTGATCCCACAGTGACAGCTGCTGGGAAATGGTTGTATCCTGATCTATTCTGGCCTCTATTTGCATTGGACCATATACCAGTTTCTGCTTCGGAAACTCATAAAGCAGTAACTTACCGTAATTTTCCCCATCGGAACGTCCCGCCAACCAGGCAATCATGTTCTTTTTATTGGTTGGGGTGAACGGTAGGATTTGGACAAACTCCGGCTTTTCGGAGCCGGGCATTTGAATAATCGTATAGTAAGGAGACAATTTCTGCTCGTTACCTTCAAATATCTCTGTGGGCAGCGCCCACCTATCTTCTTTGTTATAGAATACTTGAGCGTTAAGCATGTGATAATTGGTATACATTTGGGCCTGCACATTAAATAAATCGATGGGATAGCGAATATGGGCCCTTAAATCCCCGGGCATTTCATCTAAATCTTTAAACATGCTGGGAAAGATATTTTTATAGCATTTAATCAACGGGTCTTCTTTATCTGCAATATAAAAATCAATATCCCCTGTATAAGCATCAATTACTACTTTAACTGAATTTCTTAAATAATTTAAATCTCCCTGAAAGGGTTCAGAGTACGGGTACATATTGGTCGTGGTGTAAGCATCCCACATCCAATACAGCTTCCCCCCGCTTATTACTATATAGGGGTCGCTGTCAAAGGATAAAAATGGTGCCACTTTAGGTACACGTTCTCTAATGTTGCGGTACAATAAAATTTGGCTGTCAGGGGTTATGTCCCCGGTAAACAGTATTTTTGAATCGGATAGTACATAAGCAAATAACAGCTTGCGCAATAATGAATTTATTTTGATACCGCTTTCCCCTTCATAGGTGGTATAAACATTCTTTTCGCCCTTTGGATAATCAAATTCTTTAGTTTTAGTATTTACAATTACATACTCGTTTGTTTTTTCACCAAAGTAAATTTCCGGTCTTGTTATTTTAATATCTTTGATCCCTTTGGGCGGTATGTCTTTAATAAAAAACTTGGGCAGGCCCTCTTTGGAAACTTCGTTAACCGGGCTCATGGCCACTCCATAACCGTGGGTATATATCAAACGCTGGTTAACCCATGTTCGCGCCTGGGAGGGAAGCTGCCTTTGATTTAACTCCCTGGGGGCCAGCATTACCTGCCGGTACTCACCATTAATGTAATAACGATCAATGTCTATGTCAGAGAACTCGTAATACAGGCGCATTTCCTGCAGCTGTGCATAGGTCTGTTGTAAAGGCTTCCAATCCCACAACCGGATGTTATCAATTGTTTCCCTGTTCTGTTGTATATCATCGGCGGTTAATACTTTTCCGGCTGGAAACTTGGCCGTTTCAATTTTATCCAAACTGTATGCCTTACGGGTATATTCAATGTTGTGAGCAATATAAGGTTTTTCACGGTTAAACTGGTTGGGTTCAACTATAAAGCGTTCCACAACGTAAGGAATTATTCCATTTAAAATTACCGCAGCGGCAATAATACCAATCACGCTGTACAAAACCAGGTTGAAGCGGCGCAGAAAAACATTTATTAATATAACGACAGCCGTTAATATTGATAATACTGCCAGTACCTTTAAAGCCAGTAAATTTACATGTACGTCGGTATACCCGGCACCATACACGGCGCCTCTTTCGGAAAACAGCAGTAAAAACTGCTGTAAGTAAAAATCAATACCTTTAAATAAAAAGAATAATGCTGCCAGGGTTGATAGATGCAAACGGGCCCGGCTGCTCTTTAATAACTGCAAGCGGCCGTTACTGTTCAGTGTTTCGGCAAGGAAATACACTGAGCCCACTGCCAGTGCAGCTACCACTGTGATCCAGGTTAAAAAGGACAGTACAAACCGGTAAAAAGGTAAGCTGAATACATAAAAACCTATATCCTTACCAAAAATGGGATCCGTAGTGCCAAAGGAGGTAGCGTTTAAAAATTTCTGCAGTGTAATCCAGTCACCGCTGAATGTACTACCGGTTACAAAAGCCAGCACAGCACTGGCCAGTAAAAACAGCAACCCCACCATGCGCTTGTTGATCTTTTCCAACCACTTTTCTGCCGCCGGCTGCTGTATCACCACTACATTTTCATCAAATGACCGGACACGTTTTAATCGAAAATCTTCCAGCTTTTGTAATAGAAAAGGCCTGGTAAATAACAGGTTAGCCAGTAAAAATATAAAAAATATTATCCCGGATGCCGCCCGCAGGCCCATTTCACTAAATAAAATGGTTGCAAAAACTGATTGGTATTGAAGGGAACTAAACCACAACCAGTCGGTATACAAATTTGCCAACCAATATGACATACTAAAGAATAATAAAAGTACGGCAATTAAATACCATTTAGCTTTCGATCGCAAAAAAAATACACCTCCAAAAGTCTCTCATAAGTATATATAGTATATATTTCCCCAAAAAAACAACAATTAACAATAATTATTAATTATTGAGACTTGAGGTTAAACATTTTACATTTGTTTTCTGGGGCCTTTGTGGGCATCATCAGATTCTTTTCTTAATTTGGCTTCACACATTTGACAAAATGAAGCTGTTTTCTTTTTCGGTTTGGGGATAAAATCGTCCTCGTCATCCCACCAGTGATCATTTTTCTGTTCTTCTTCTTTTTCAAGCAGTTTACCACACATCAGGCAGCGTTCTGCCATGCTCACACCTCCAATGTTTATGTCAATTAGTATTTTTTTCTCTATTTACTACTGTTTTTCCTGCACATTATTTCACAATTTTAAGAATTAGACTATTTTCTTTTATTAAAATGTTTCATTCCCAGTAATGCCGCACATCCTGTGCAGCACCCTGCTTCCCCCGCCATTCTTCCCTCCGTTTGCTAAAATATTGAAAAGGACGCAGTGTCTGCGTCCTCTACTCCAGCGCCAGCTCAACCAGCGTGCTTACCAAATCAGGGAATTCTATGCCCGCTGCCCGGGCGGCATCAGGAACCAGGCTGGTTTCTGTCATTCCCGGCAGCGTGTTGGCTTCCAACACATAAACATTACCATTTTTTGTAACTATCAAATCTACCCGGCTTAGTCCCCGGCACCCTAAGGTTTGGTGAGTACGCAGGGCTAAATCTGCAGTTATTTCCAGATATTTATCCGGCAGCCGGGGCGGGATTATATGTTCACTCATCCCTACCGTATATTTGGCATGGTAATCGTAAACACCGGTGGCGGATACAATTTCTATCTGGGGTAATACCCTGGGATTTTCGTTACCTAACACAGTAACTGTTACTTCCGTCCCGGTGATGAATTTTTCAGCCATTACCAGGCGGTCAAATTTAAATGATTCTTCCAATGCCTTTGGCAGTTCATCTTTGGTCTTTACAAAAGATATACCTATGGTGGAACCCTGGGTAGGTGCTTTTATCACCACCGGCAGTGACAGCCGGTCAATAATTTCATTACTTACCTGTTCCATACCAAGTTTGCTAATGTCTTCCCTGGTATAAGTACAAAAATCCGGTGTTGGAATATTATCTACCTGCAGCAATTTCTTAGTGGTTACCTTGTTCATGGCCACAGCACTGGCCAGCACTCCTGAACCGGTATAAGGAATTCCCAGTATTTCCAGCAGACCTTGAATTGTTCCATCCTCACCATATTTCCCGTGCAGCGCTAAAAAAGCGAGGTTAATATTTTCATTTTTAATTTGATCAATAAAGTCCTGTTCGGCAACGTCAATTTTCACTACCCGGTAACCTTTTGCTTTTAAACCTTGAAAAACAGCTTCACCGCTTTTTAATGAAACCTCCCTTTCAGTGGATTTACCTCCATATAACACGCCTATTTTTAAGGCCATTAAGACACCTCCGGTAGTATATATATATATATATTATCATTTATTATATTCTTACGCTGGCAGCAAATTCCTTGTTCAAGAGCAAAATCCCTTGACGAATAAAAAAATTTATCTTATAATAGCATGTGCCGGTGAAAGTTTTCAGATTTACAAAGGGGAGTAGCTCAATTGGTAGAGCTCCGGTCTCCAAAACCGGGTGTTGCGGGTTCAAGTCCTGTCTCCCCTGCCAAAATCGAGTAGGAGGGAGTGATTAACTCCCGTCCTCTCACACCACCGTACGTACCGTTCGGTATACGGCGGTTCATGTTGTGGAACGAAGTTCAT
>NZ_JAFBCW010000003.1 GCF_016907915.1 Desulforadius tongensis | reverse complement strand
CGGACACCCTTGCCTTAAGCTAACGTTTACTGCTACCTTCAACGTTCGGGACTTTCACCCTATAGACATTGCCCATGCCGGGCACACATAAAAAATGACCAAAGGAAACCTCCCCTGGTCATTCCGCAAATTAACATATTCCAAATAAACTGCACACCCTCAGCACAACTCGCACCGGCAGGGGGCGCAGCTTCATCTCCAGCCGCCGTTTTTCCTCCTGGGCCTGATCCAGTTCCTGCTGCAGCAGCCGGATGGATTTTTGCAGTTCTTCACTGGTTTCCAATGCCTCCTTCAAGTCATTAGACATGTTATTCAGGTCTTGGTACAAATGCCTTTCTTCCTGCTCGCTTTTCTCACGGGTACGCTCTAACTTTTGTTTTAACTCCACAATTTCCGTTTGCAATTCTGCGATCCGGGTGGTGTAATGCTCCTTTAACTCCGCTATTTTGGCTTTATTTACCCGATCCCGCTCCTTATACTGCTGCAGCTTAGAAAACATTGTTTCCAAACTGACTTGATTCTTTTGGTTATATTCCTTTAATTTTTTAAGTTCCCTGTCTCTTTCCTCGGTGCGCCGCACCCATAAGCGGCATTGATGCAGTATACTATTGGCCTTTCGCTCCAGTTTGGCCAGCTGCTCCCGATACCTTAATATTTCCTTTTTGCGCATGGATAGAAGCAAATCTTTTTCTGATAATTGTGTCGCCAAGTGATGGTACTGATCAACAATTGAAATCCGTTCCGCCATTGCTGCAGCGGCCTCTTTCTGAGCAGCAGATACCTCCTCCAGTTGTTTTTTTAAGTTGTTAATTTTTATATTCCAGCGTTCCCGGTCGTAATACCATTTCTGCTTCTGCCGGCGCAAAATGTCCAAATAACGTTTAACCATTTTATCATGCAGTATCTGCAGGCTTTGATTATAAGTATATAAGTCCTCTTCTATTTCTTCAAAGTAAGGAAATTTATGCAGTATTTGTTTAACGGCACCTGCAGAAGTATCCTTCCACTGCTGAACCACTTCCAGCACCTGCTGTACCGAAAGGCCATTAGGGTGCATTTTTAGGGCTTTAATTACTAAATGCTTAAGAGAATACTGCCCCGCTTCAAGATCCCACTCTGTCAACCCCCAATGGCCATTTTCCAACTGCACAAAACGGCCATCAACAACCAAAGCCGCTTCTTCAGCCAGCTTTTTAGTTATCTTAGCTTTTTTGGTTCTGGAATTTTTACTCACCTGGCGAATACTCATGGGTTCTTTCTTTTTTTGCAGCGTTTTATAGAAGTTTGCATTTTCTTTATTTCCATCTGTGTTAAGATACCACAAACCATAACTGTCTGTATAGAAACAGGGATTTTGATTCAAGCACAGCTGAACCTTTTCCTCCACTTGAGCCAGCGTGTAATCCCGCAGCATTTTTTGATGCACATAAGGCGCTATCTCCGGTATGGATAACCCATCAAAAAAGAATAAGGTTTTCTTCAACACATCTGTTAAAGAACTAAGCTTACCGCTCACCTTTCAACCATCACCTTCCTTAATAGTGTCATTCTGGATATACTTACAATTTTAACCTATTATTTATATTCACTATAAAAGGAAATATCCCTGCGTAGTCAAATTATTTTTTTTCCAGTTTTTTACAACACAATTTTACATATCCCCCAACCATGGAATAACATGCCGCAGTAAATGTTAGTTATTGAAATTTAGCTAAAAATTAGCAACAGTGTTGTAATTGAACTAACAATTAGAATATAATGTAAGAAGAACTCCAGAATGAGTACCGGGTGTTTTTAAACAGTGAAGTTAAAGTGAACTCTTGAAAAGGTGATGGGTTTGAATATGGCTTTTTATGATCCCAACGAAAAAAACATTGATCAAAAAAAAATCCATATTGCTAAAGGCTTAATATTTACTCCCGAAGAAGATGTAATACACCTGGAAGGGCCGGTAACAGGAGAATACATATCCCGGTTATCAATGCATGAAGGGTTAAACAATTTTCGTCCAGCTAAAAATCAGCAGGAAGCTTTAATTACCATTACCAACTTGCCCAACGGCAGGGTATTTATTGCCCGCCATGAAAAAGAAATCATCGGTTACATAACCTTCCATCACCCAGACGAATACAGCCGTTGGCACAAACACCCCTGGGTTTTAGAATTAGGTGCCATTGAAGTTACAAAACAGTGGCGCAAATACCGGGTGGCTTACCACCTGATGCAGGAAGCCTTTAGCCACAGCTTTATAGAGGATTTTATAATTATTACAATAGAATACTGCTGGCACTGGGACCTGCGGGGCAGTGAGCTGACCATGTGGGATTATCAAAAAATGTTAACCAAGCTCTTTGGCAGTGTGGGGTTTAAAAAACGTGCCACCGATGACCCGGATATTTTGGAACACCCGGCCAATGTGTTAATGGTCAGGCACGGTAAAAACGTTCCCAAAGAAGCCATTCAGCGTTTTGAAGAGCTTACCTTTAAAAGCAAATATTTATAAAAAACAAACAGCCTTGAGATACTAAATGGGAATATCTCAAGGCTGTTTCCGTTTTCCTTTCCTCCAGCTGTTACAAACTGTAGTTGGGGGCCTCTTTAGTTATGCTTACCGTATGGGGATGGCTTTCACGCAGCGACGCGCTGGTGATGCGTATAAACTGTGTTTTGGTTTGCAGTTCGTGAATGTCCTTACAACCGCAGTACCCCATACCGGCTCTCAAACCACCGATTAACTGGAATACTGTGTCTGACAATGCTCCTTTATACGGTACACGCCCTTCAACACCTTCCGGAACCAGCTTTAATGCTTTGTCCTGGAAGTACCTGTCTTTACTGCCCTTCTTCATTGCTCCCAGGGAACCCATGCCGCGGTATACTTTATAACTTCTGCCCTGGTATATTTCTATTTCCCCGGGACTTTCCTCCGTACCGGCCAGCAGGCTTCCCAGCATAACCACATCTGCACCGGCAGCAATGGCCTTGGTAATATCTCCGGAATATTTTATTCCACCGTCGGCAATGATGGGAATATTATGCTTTTTAGCCTCTTGAGCGCACTCGTAAATGGCAGTTATTTGAGGTACGCCCACCCCTGCTACCACACGGGTGGTACAAATTGACCCCGGTCCGATACCCACTTTTACAGCACTGACACCCGCCTCAATTAACGCTCTGGTGGCTTCTGCAGTGGCCACGTTTCCGGCTATCACTTCTAAATCGGGGTATTTTTGCTTTATGTATTTAACCGTTTCAATTACAGCTTTGGAATGCCCGTGGGCGGTATCTACCACCACAATATCAACCTTAGCATTTACCAATGCTTCCACCCTGTCGGGAGTTTCGGATGAAACACTTACCGCTGCTGCCACCACTAACCTACCACGCTTATCTTTGGCCGACAGGGGAAACTGTTTGGCCTTTTCAATGTCTTTAATAGTAAATAGGCCTTTAAGCATGTAGTTTTCGTCTACAATGGGCAGCTTTTCAACCTTGTGCTTTCTTAATATTTCTTTGGCCTGTTCCAATGTGGTTCCCACCGGTGCAGTAACCAGGTTTTCACTGGTCATATAATTACGTATTGGCTGGTCATAGTCTTTAATAAAGCGCAGGTCACGGTTAGTGATAATACCAACCAATTTGCCATTTTCAGTAATGGGTACCCCAGATATACGGTAGCGAGCCATTAAATTCTCTGCTTCGTTAATAGAGTCGTCAGGGGATAGAAAAATGGGATCCCATATCACCCCATGTTCAGACCGTTTAACCCGGTCAACTTCCAAAGCCTGTTCTTCAATGGTCATATTTTTGTGAATTACTCCAATACCGCCATTCCGGGCCATAGCTATAGCCATGGTGGATTCTGTAACTGTATCCATGGCAGCACTCATTAACGGTATATTCAGTTTTACCTTTTTAGTAAGGTAGGTTGATGTATCAACATCTCGAGGCAGCACCTCTGAAGCAGCGGGAATTAGTAATACGTCATCGAATGTTAATCCTTCTTTGACAAATTTCTCGGGATACAACTTTTTCTCTCCCTTCCTAAGTAAATTTAATAATTACGTATTATAACACAAATGTTATACATGTAAAAGTTAATAAATGGTTAAATTTATGTAAACATGCTACCAGCGATGTATATGCCAGTGCCTGGAATACAGCAATTTATTCACCAGCCAGGGAGTAATAATTTTACTTATTGCCAGGCGGGATGGCGGAAACAGCAGCAGCAGCCCCACCATATCAGTTATTAATCCGGGGGTAATTAACAGCAGGCCTCCGGCAAATACATAAAGCCCGTCCATAAGGGATTGGGCCGGGGGTATTCCGTGGGCCAGATCCTGTTTGATACGCTGCACCACATAAAATCCCTGGGAGCGCACCATGGCAAATCCCAGTAAGCCCATCACTACTAACAGGGCCAATGTGGGCCAAAATCCTATATAATCTCCAACACGAATTAAAATCATTAATTCCACAAAGGGAATAAATATAAACAAAAACAATAATTTGGCTAACATCGGCAATCCCCCTATTAATGGAAAGAGGGCCGGGCGGCCCCCTGTATTAGTCCTGTCCCATGGTGGAACCTATACCGTATCTCATAAAATGATTTCTGAGATGGGCAATTGTTTTTTCACTCACTCCAAATTCTTGGGCTATTTCTGCGTCCGTGCGGTCATTTTTCAGCCCGTCAATAAACCGGTCAAAATCTACCCCTACTTCTTCGGTTTTGGTAACCAAACTTGGTTCTGTGGTCCAGGGAACTCGAGAACGAATATACTCTTCCACCGCCAACACTCCTTTAAATATGATTTACAAATTATAAATATATTTTGTCCAAAGTGCTGGCAGTTATGTTTAAGTTATTTATTTTGCTTTAA
Organism: Desulforadius tongensis; assembly: GCF_016907915.1. GTDB lineage: Bacteria > Bacillota > Desulfotomaculia > Desulfotomaculales > Desulfohalotomaculaceae > Desulforadius > Desulforadius tongensis. The sequence continues at coordinate 111,015 of NZ_JAFBCW010000003.1, read as the reverse complement.
CAATTTGGCGGTGGCATAAACATGCAGTTCATTGGTTATTATTATTATATCAACTTTTAAAACATATCTTCTACCTTCACTTTCAAATTCCCTGCCATCTATTACCCGGGGTATTAAACTATAATCTACATTTTTAATTTCCTGCCCCTTTAGCGGCAGTAATAACTGCTTTATTTTTTTTTGCCCATTTAATTTAACGCTGATAGCCTCAAAACTGGGTAAATTATCCTTTTCTTCTGCTTCCAGCCGCACATTTGGTTTTATATCGGTAATTTCTTTTCTTTGTTCTTGTTTTTCCAGCCGTTTTCTCAACTCTTCCACATCATTGCGGGCAGTCTTTAGTTCTTCTTCCAAAGTGCGATTTTTAGCGGTCAATTCTTCAAACTGCCTGCTGATATACAGGTTCATACCGGAACTGCCTAAAATTATACCCATTAACACCGCAGCTAATAATCTTATCATCAACCGGTTCAATTTTTGCCCCCCGCCAAGTACAGTATTAAAAAGTAACCCACCTGTGCTCCGGCAAAACCGCTGATTACATACAAAAATTGTTTTAAAACGGCCCGGATTTCGCCTGCAAAAATTCCGGATTCCAGCACTTCAATGGCAGTGAAGGTGCCGCCTATGGCTGCCACAATGGCCCAAATTTTTATTTCACCGGCCAGTCTAACCATGGTGGTGGCAGGCGGCTGGCGTACAAAAACGGCGGAGGCAGAGCCTATTATTGACGCTCCCAATACAACCCCCAGGGCGGTAAAAAAAATGATGACCATTTTTTGTTCAAAGGTCATCCAATCCCCTCCCACTAACCTTTTATACCATGTTATTAAAACAGGGATTTTTTATGCCGGAAACTTCCCTGAAAAATATTACGGTAAATAAATAAAGGAGTACAGCTTTAACGCACTCCTTTATCTACGGCGGGGCAACTTCCTGCCAAGAAATACTCCTCCAGCCGGAATTGGCCGGGTCGGTAAAATGGGGAGGACTGTCAAATTTCATCCGGGGGTCGTGTGAATAAACTTTTTTATATCCCGTACCACCTATTAACCCCGTGCTGCCCACAAAACCCCGGTATTTTTGGGTAATTGACCCCACCAGAGTAATCGTTCCCTTTCTTTTACCCATTTCAGCATATTGAAAACCATAGGAAGAATGGGGAACATACAAAGCGGCATGAATGGTAATGTTATAGGGGGCCACGTCAATTGGTATCCAGCGGGATCCCCAATAAAAGGGATCTTTTTGAGCAGGCCAGTTATAATGCAGTATCCGTATCTTAAAGCCCGCCACCAATCCCAGCATATCTACACCGTTATAGCCGGCGTCCACATGAACCCTTGTGCGCAACCAACCGGAATCATCCATAACCTGGGTAAAACTTGTTTTTTCATAGGTAACCCCTTCTGTACGCTCAAGGCTGCTGTATCTCGGGTTCCGCCAGTCAGTGGGGTTGTACCCGGTGATAAATAAATCATTTGCCGCCACAACGGTCAGCTGCCCCTGTAATTTTCCGGAAATAAAAACATTGCCGTACTCCGGCCGCCAGCAATAAGTAAATGGATGATTATCCGCGTGCCGCTGATCGTATGTTTCACCATCAACATAAATAACTCCATTTTCCGGCAGATCTAAAGAAGGACAGGCGGCAGCAAAATCGGAAAAATTATTATAACTTTCATTAGTCAGTTCGTTTATATATTTACCCGCTTTATACCGGTACGGTACGCCGTTATACTTCCATTGACCGGAATCTCTATCATAGGTGCGAACATCATATTTATCCCCCCTTAACATAATACAGGTGCGGCCGTTATAATAATGACCGCCGGGGCTTGTGGCCCAGGCCTTTAAATCACTGTTGCCGGGCGGAAAGGTTAAGGGGTCGGCCTGCGCGGCTCCCTGCTTAAAAATATTTTTATTGTCTTTATCCGCACCATCTATTCCCCCGGTATAGGTAACCGGGCCGTAAAAGGTAGGGCGGCCTGAAATATAAAGAATGTCATTGCTGTGCAGCGGACCGTAAAATTTCTCTCCGCTAACCCAATACAAGCGCTCGCCATATTCATTTATTTCATTATTGGTAACCATGCCGTACTGGGTAAACTTACGCTTTTGCACCTTAACTTTAATGGTGCGCCTGTCGGCCGGGCTGCTCTTTGTCCAGCCGGTGGAAATAATGGTTAAAAAGGGTTCTGTTTCGGCAGAATCCTCAATATATTGAGGTGGTTCAATAATTAATTGATAAAAGCCATCTTCATATGCAGTGGGCTGGTATTTCCTGGGGTATCCGTTGGGATAAAATTCCACCGGCACCAGCCCCGTTCCGGTACCTGTTTGATAAAAGGTAGAATCTTTATTCAAATGCCATAGATATTTATGCACTCCCGCTTCGGCATAGTAAATGGCATCCCGGGCACCGGCACTGCGTTTAATCATATTTGTTTCACTGTTTACCACAAATACCGCCGAAAAGCCCAGCACGGTAACAATGGCAATTATCACCACCACAATGGGCAGAACTATTCCCTTTTCATTATTAAAAAAGTTCTTCATAGTTACCCTCCCGATAACTACGCTTCAGCAAAGTTCACATAATGCAGCGTCATTCCTCTCCCCCCCTGCTGCGGGATATAAAAACCGTACTGATTTCCAGCGGTTTATTCAAGGGAGTGGGCGCACCGCTTACCTTTAAATTAATGCTCACCCGGCGGCAATCTTCAAAATTTGGCACAGGGGAAACTTGAAAAATACCGGTGTTATCTACCCCGCTTACCACTGTCTGCCAGGTGCCCAGTTCTTCCGAAAGTTCAGCACTCCTGCGCTGCAGCTTTCCATGGGCAATACGATATTGAATCCGTTCCCAGTTATTTGTAAATTTATTTACACGGTATATATCTATCCCGTTCCCATTAACCGCAACAGCTTCTGTACTGTCATTTGGCCTTTGGGCAGAGTTTATTTCCGCCCCGATGGTTGTTAAAAATAAATTTACTTCCTGCAGCACCTGATTTTCTAACCGGGCGTGATTAAAACTGCTGTGGGCAAAGAAAAAGATATTGTATATTCCGGCCAGGGCCAGGCCCATTAAAGCCAGGGCCATCATCAGCTCAACCAAAGAAAAACCTTTCTCGCTGGAAAAAAGAGATTTTATTATCTCTATCTTTCTTTTCACCACATTAACCACCCTTTTAAAATATGGGGAATTATGCTCTGTAAACTATTCAGTTACATTAAAGGGATCCACCGTTGTGCCGGGAGCTTTAAACTTACCATCCCAATCATGCTCCCTTTCACGGTAAATAGCTATGTCATCAATATACCAGCCGGGAAACTGTATACTGCCATCAGACTGAAACCGAAACCGCACCTTGAAATTTTTTACGGCATAGGAGGAATCCAAAGTAATCTCTTTCTCCGCCCATTTTAAATCCACATCTCCGGATTCTTTATATACGGTAACCCAGTCATTTTCATCTCCGCCGTTTTTATTTACATCCACATACACATAGTCATACCCTTCTTCCGTCTGCAGCCACTGCCACCAGCTCAATTTAAAATCTGCACCCGCAAAGCCCCTTAGGTCTATTTCCGGCGATACCAGGCAGCTTCTTTCCCCGGGTTTATAATTACCGTTAAGATTAGTGGCCCAAACACCGGAGCCGGTATGCGCACCACGGGGACCAGTGGTGGGCTCTCCAAATTCCCACGAAGGGTTACCCCCCCACCCAATCTCTTTTTCAACGGTATAGCTGCCGGGGCCATCAAAATTCTGAACATAGGCCTCATCAATAATTGTCAATTTATAAGTACCCTCTGCCCCGTCACCCACCGGCCATAAATTTTCAACTTTATTATTCCCTTCCTGCACTTCCTGGGTAATGTCGCCGCCGTAGGGCTGCTTCAATATCATCCTGCCGGTGCTGTCAGAATAAAATTCCAGCGCGCAGGGCCGCTCAACTTCAAAAACGGCGGTTGAAGTTGTGCCTTTGGCCACCGCTACACTCTGTCCGCCAGCCATGTCCGGGCGGACTATCATTCCCAGGGGAGGGGTCACTTTAACTGTTACTGTACCGTAATCACTGCCGGATAAATTTATATCATAGATACTTTCCCCGTTTGCACCGGTAAACTGGCTGCGCGGTGCTCCCGGACCGGTCAGCAGGGTAGTGCGCACCCCTTCCACCGGTACGGTAACGCCCGGGGTATCCACCCACCCGCGGTTTACCCGCACTTTGAGGACAGGTATAATGGATTCTCCCTCTTCCTTTGCCGCCAGGGAATTAAAATCAGCATACTGCGTCACTTTCCCATTAAAGACACCGGGAGCAGAAACAGTAACCCGTATTCCCTTGTAATCAAAAGGAACGACATCACCGTCACCGGTGCCGTCACTGGGGTCATCCTTCCACACAATTTCCGTATTAATGGTGTACTCAATGCCGCCGATGGTTCTGGTTTCGGTGGAGGGAAAAATTCCCACCGGAGTACCCCCAACTTCTCCAATTTGAGTAATGTAATCCGCTTGTCTTATTTCTTCCATTCTGCCGGCCGCCAGTTCCATGGCCACCAAACGGGCCCTGTTGGCCTGGGTGGACCGGGCCACAAAGGAAAACAGGGGCACCAATGCCAGCGCCACGATAAGCAGTATTGTAAGGGAAATTAAAACTTCTATTAAAGTAAAACCCCGGCGGCTTTTATTCCTATAATCAAACATCTGCAGCATTTGGGAGCTCCCCTTTACCGATTAACTAAAAAGTGAAAACTGCCGTAATGACACCATCAGAGAATGAAAAGCAGGCGGACTCAGCAGGATACCATTTTTCAGGGTAGCATTAAAGGGAGTACTTATACAAAAATACTCCCCTTAACATTAAAATACCCGGCACTTAGCTGTTATTACCGTTGTTACCACTGTTATGGACTGCTGCTGCCTGAACCCGGGAACTGGCCGCCATCATTGGCGTAATACCCGTGGTTGCACTGTGTACCGCCGCTGCCTGGTGGTTTAACACCAGTTACTTTGCCCTTATCATTAATTGTATAACCACTTTTACTTAAGGGACACTTAGGTTCCTCCTGTAAGTACCCCTCATTTACCAGTGCCTCAACGTCACTGGGCCATGTATTTTTCTCAGCATAATACTGCATGGCGGCACCTTCTATTATCCGCTGGTTGGCATGGCAGGCCTTCTTTTCGGCCGAACTTGTCGACTTATTGAACAGCGGCACTGCAATACCCACCAGGATACCGATTATCGCCACCACCACCATCAGTTCCACAAGAGTGAAACCCCGGCGGTTTTTTAAACTGCGGCAAATTCTGTCAAACATTGTTTCACCTCCTTTCATCAGCTGTCTTAACAAAAAACTTTTCCTGTTAATGTTATATGTTAGTTAACTAATTTAATTTAGTTCAAATCCATCTCATCCACCAAGTTTTTAAGCAGTTGAGATTTATCCGGCGTTTCTTCCACCCAAAGCACATAGAGGGGATTATCTCTGCTGCCCAGATTTCTGGAAATGTGCAAGCTGCCCACCGGCACGCCGCTCAACTCACTAAGCAGGTGGCGGGTGGCATTGAGCCTTTGATGGGCGTTCTCCCCCCGTTCCGTCAGCAGCGGAACCCGGGTCTTTTTCACCGGCATGTCGATGGCATCCAGGGCACTCATCACCTGGCCTTCAATATCCTTAGGGCAGAGTACCAGTAATTCTCTGCCAAATTTATCCCCCTCACCGATTATCGCCTTTACATTATCCCCAAAGCCGAACTGTTTTAATTTTTCTGCCGCCTCACCGGCCGCCGTGTATTCCAGGGTGTAGAAAAACCGGGATTGTTTTTCTTCAAAAGGTTCCTTTTCTATATCCACCGCAGAAATAAGTTCCCTCACTTTATCCAGCGCCTGTGCCGTGCCCTGCACCCAAATGGCGTGGGGGTTGTCATCTTTAATGATGGTTTTAACCCCCTTAATCCCCAGTTTATTAATCATATTCTGAATTTCGTCACTTTCTATATACCGGGTGTCAAACCTGGTTAAAGCCATGTGGTTGAAGAAATTCTGCTGCAGTTTATCCGCTGGGCCGATGATAATAACACTGCCGCTCTGCAGGTAGGAAAGACCGCTGCTTTGAATAATCAATTCCATGGCCCGCCGGGGGGATACATTTTCCACCTTAAATGTAACTTTCACCGGTTTGCTGTCCAGCAGCACAATGTTTGCCCCCATTTTAATGGCCAGGGCGGACAGCACATCCTGCAGGTAGGCTTCCCGTACGTTCAGGGTAATTGTATTCCCCGTTTCGGCAAAAACTGTATCTAGTAACGAAGGGGCGTTAGCAGCCCTTTCCGCCTGCCCTGCTGGCGCCCTATCAATTCCCACCGTTAAAGCCAGTATTCCTGCCAGCAGTACTGCCGTAATAAGCGTTCCCGGGGATGCTTTTATAATATGCCTGAAAAAACCAACGGTGCTGCCTGTAACCATCACTTCTCATCCCCCGTTTCTTTTACATCTTTTTTATCCGGCTTTATTTTTTCCAATTTCATTTTTCCGCCCAGTTCCAGGTATATTTTTTCACCCGGGGAACTCAAAATTACCGTACTGTTTCTCACTTCCTGCACCGTTAAATTACCTGCTATTTGGGTTCCCTCACCGGCCACAAAGGATTTGCTGCCCACCCTGATAATAGCTATGTTCTTTCCCCTGCCGCCGGTAACGACCCCCTGCAGTTCCATTGTTCCGGCAAAGGGATCTCTTGCCCTGGAGAAGTCTTCAATTTCTCTTTGGGTTTCCGGTAAATATGTATAGCTATTTTCCTCTTTATTAATTTCCCCATTAATTTCCCCATTTTGGATCAGCGCCAGTGTATCCTCACTTTGGCCGGCAGCATCACTCCAAAAACCCGGTTTTACCTGTACCAGAAAAATTACTCCGGCCAAAACCGCTGCCAGGACACCGGCTGCAGCGGTTTTTATTTTATTTTTCTTAATGTATTTAACTATGTCGCTAAATTTGATTTCTTTGGTCAGTATATCTTTAATTTTCTGCTTTTCATTAATCACGGCCACCCCTCCCTTTGCCGGTTAACCGTTATTAATTACCATAGCTATCCTGCCAAGCCGGTGGTTTTTGCAGTACACCGAAAAAATGCTCGTTCCTGCCAATAGATGGGGTTTTTCACCCTTTTTTAACCAGGAAACGGTACTTACTGTCCGCCCGCATAGAAGGCACTGCCGGAAATATCAACTCTAACCACCGGCAGTTCTTCCCTGCCTTTGCCGATCTTCACTTCATCTATGCGCACCAGGCGCGGGCCATCCTGCAGGTACTGCAGCAGATTCAGCAGCTGGTGATATTCTCCCTCCAGCACCATTTTAAAGGGCATCTCCACATAACCCTGTTTAGGTACATACTTTTGAAAACGAATTTGAATAAAATGTACATTAGACCTGTAAGCATAGTTCTTTATGTCATTAATCAGTTCCGCCTCGTTAGGTTCCGGCGGCAGCAGCCGGTTACAGCGCTTTAACTGCTGGTTTAAATCCTGGGCCCGCTTTTTAACCGTTGTCAGCTGCTGTAAACGACGCTGAACATCCACAATGGCTGCCCGCTCTTTGGCAGCGGCCTCCCGGGCTGCATTTAAAGCCCCCAGCTGGTTATACACCAAAAATAATACCAGGGCCAGTAAAACAGCACCCAAGATTATAATCCAAAAACCAGACCTTTTTTCCCGTACCATCCCTTATTCTCCCGCCCTTTTCGCTGTATCCTGCCGGTTTCTGCCGGGCAGCAGTTCAGCTTTGATTTCATACTGGACCAGTGCCTGCCGGTCAGCATTTTCCTGGGAAGAAAACTGGCAGCGAACATTTTTCAACCCCGGCACCCGGCCCAGTTCTTCCAGCCAGCGGGCCACTGAAACGTGATCCAGGGTAAAACCCTTCAGTACAATTTCACCCTGGGATAACCGGCCGGAATTTTTATCCGCTTTATAACTGGCATTTAAATCGGTGAGCCAAACATAGGGGGGAATGTGCAGGCCGATATCATACAGCAGCTGTACCCAGTGGGGATGCCCAGCCTCGGCCCGGCTTATCAACCGGTCTGCCTTCTCTGCCCGGGCCTGCAGCTGAGCATACGGTTCATAGGTTTGAACCCTTTTCTCCCAGGCCTCTCTCTCTGCCCGCAGCTTTACAACCTCGGCCCTGGCCTGGAAAGTGGCGGTGAGCAGTATGCTGTAGACAGTGAGAAGAAATACTAAAGCAGCACCACCGGCTGCCAGCAGCAGCCGCTGCCGGCGTATTTTTTTCTGCCGGGCTTTTAACTCTGGAGGTAATAAATTAATTCTAATTTCCATTGCTTAGGGTTCCCCCAATCCCCGCAGGGCCAAACCAACACTGACAGCAAAGTCCGGCCCCTCTTTTTCTATGTCTGTCCCTGGGACCCCGGTTATTTTTTTCAGTTTGGCTGACGGCTGGATCACTTCCACCGGCACATCCAACTCCCGCTGCAAAAGCCCGGGCAGTCCTTTCACCCGGGTACCGCTGCCGCTTAAATATATATAATCCACCGAACCGCTTTTAGTCTGGGTCAAATAATAGCTGATGGATACCCTAATCTCACCGGCCAAGGCAATTCCCCACTCCGCCGGAATACCGCCGCTGCCGATATCCTCTTTTCCTTCCGCCGCAGCGGCTGCACCGGGCAGTGTAAAAAATTCCGCAAGCCGAACATTATTTTTCTCAGCGTAAGATTGCACAGAACGGGACAGCACCCGGGAAAAGCGCGGCACACCATTATCAACCAGCAGCAGGGTGCTCAAACCGTTGGCAATGTCCACCAAAACCACCGTGCCGGTAAGTTTTTCTTCCGGTAAAACACGCATCAGGGCCAGGGGAGAAGCATCGATAATTTCCGGGTTTAAACCGCCAAGTTTTAAAGCATTAATACTTTTGTCCAGTATATCCCGCCGGGCGGCCACCAGCAGCACTTCCATTTCCGGACCGTTCTCGCCATCCCACCGGCCCACCACCGAAAAGTCCAATACCATTTCAGAAATGGGAATGGGAAAATATTCTTCGGCCTGAAAGCGCATAGCCTGGGCCAGCTTTTCTTCCGGAATGCTGGGAAGTGCGGCCATTCGCATCAATACGCCCTGGTTGGAAATACCCAGCACCACATCACGTTTTCTAATACCCGCTTTTACCCACAGCTTTTCCAAAGCACCGGCCACCGCGCTGCCGTCAGCCACCACCCCTTCAACCACCGCTTCTTCCGGGATTTCTATCTGTTCCACCGCCGCAAGGACGGCATTTTGGGGCGTACCCTTCAGCTGAACAACCCGGATAACACCGGTGTCCAGCTCCAGACCCACAGCGGTGGATGATTTAAATAACCCCATTACAGCTTATCACTTCCTTGCGAGGTCTTTTGACTACCCCCCAACGGAGGTAACGACATTGAATATCGGTAAGTAAATGGAAATCACAATGCCGCCAATTACAAGGCCAATAAAGATAATTAAAATTGGTTCTATTAACGCCGTGAGCCCTTTAGTCATGGTGGCCACTTCTTCTTCGTAAAAGTCCGCCACCTGGGCCAGCAGTGTGGAAAGTTCCCCCGTTTCCTCTCCCACCGCCACCATGTTGGTAAGCATGGGTGGGAAAAAACCGCTTCTTTCCAAGGGCCGTACTATACTCTGCCCTTCCTGAATACCCGCACCGGCATCCTTTACCAGTTGACTGACCTGCCTGCTGCCGGATGCCGGGCCGGCCGTTTCCAGCGCCTGCAGTACGGGAATACCACCGCTTAAAAGAGTGGCCAGGATGCGGGAAAAACGGGCTATGGCAGCTTTTTTAAACAGGTCGCCCAATACCGGCAGTTTAAACTTAATTTTTTCCCATCTCTCCCGGCCGCTTTCACTGGCCGCATACACCCGCAGGCCCAGTACAGCCAGCAGCAGCCCCAGTAAGTAGAAATACCAAAAACTTCTCAACGACCGGCTCAAATCAAGGATAATTTCCGTTACCAGCGGCAGTTTGGTACCCTGGGGGAAAAAGCTGCTAAAAACGGGAACAATGAAAAACATCAGCGCTAAAATCACCCCGGTGGCAAAAACTAAAACAACCGCCGGGTAAAAGGTTGCCGAGCGAATGCTGTCCCGTAAACTTTTCTCCCGCTCCAGCTGTTCTGAAAGACGCCTTAAAATCTCATCCAATGCCCCGCCCATCTCACCGGCCTTGACCATATCCACATACAAGGAAGAAAAAATATTCGAGTAGGGGCGCAGCGCTTCGGAAAAACTCAATCCCCCTTCCACGCCGCGGGCAATTTCAGCCACAGCTTCGGCCAGTGTAGGGTTTTTGGCCTGTTCACTGAGAGTAAAAAGGCTTCGCGTCAGCGGTATTCCCGCCCGGAGCATGGCCGCCAGCTGGCGGGTGAAAAAACACAGGTCACCGATACTTACTTTTTTACGCCAACTAAACGCTTTTTTAAAGGAAGATTCCTTAACTTCCGCAACATCCAGAACGATGTAACCCATTTTTTGCAGCCGCGCAGCGGCTGACCACTGGTGCTCGGCTTCTAACTTACCTGTCAGCTCACTTCCTGTCCGGTCCATCACTTGGTAAGCGTACAAGGGCAAGATAATCTTCCTCACTTCCGGTTAAAATTGACATCTGCGCAGCGAGCGCTCCAATTCGGCCTGGTCAACACAGCGCATTAGGGCCATTTCCTTGGTAATCAATCCTTTTAAACACAGTTCGGCCAGGGCTTGATCCAGCGTCTGCATGCCCACATTGCGCCCGGTCTGCATTACTGTGTACAACTGGTGTTCCTTACCTTCCCGGATGATATTTCTTACAGCAGGGGTGCTGAGCAGCAGCTCAACGGCAGCAGTCCTGCCCCTGCCGTCAGCCCTGGGAATTAACTGCTGGGCAATGACAGCCTGCAGCGAATCAGCAAGCTGCTGGCGAATTTGGTCCCGCATTCCCTCCGGAAACACGTCTATTATTCTGTGCACCGCCAGGGAAGCGGTTTGGGTATGTAAGGTAGAAAAGACAAGGTGTCCGGTTTCCGCAGCGGTAAGGGCGATACTAATGCTTTCTATATCCCTCATTTCCCCGATCAGTATTACATCCGGGTCATGGCGCAGCACGTGCCGCAGGGCATTGGCAAATGAATGGGTATCGGTACCCACTTCCCGCTGTTTGATGATCGATTTTTTATGCCGGTGCAGGTACTCTATGGGATTTTCTATGGTTACTATATTCAATCTGCGCTGCTCGTTAATTTGTTCAATAAGGGCCGCCAAAGTGGTGGACTTACCGCTGCCGGTGGGACCGGTGACCAGCACCAATCCCCGGGGTAAATTACTCAGCTTTCCCACCGCCCTGGGCAGGCCCAGGTCGGCCAGTTTGGGAATGCTCATGGCCACCGTTCGGAAGTTTACAGCCAGTGTACCTCTCTGCCACATAATATTGCCCCTAAAACGGCTGACACCGGAAATGGAGTATGAGAAGTCCAGCTCCAGTTCCTTTTCCAGCTGCTCCCGCTGGTGGGGCTGGAGTACAGGATAGATTAAATCCTCTATGTCCTGGGGGGTTAAACGGGGCAAATCCATTGGCACCAGCTCACCATAAACCCGCACCACCGGGGGTAAACCGGTGGTCAGGTGCAGGTCAGAGCCATCCATTTTAACGGTTCGAATAAGAATTTCGTTTAAATCAGGCACTCTTTGTCCCATCACAATACCACCCTCATCACTTCTTCCAGCGAAGTAATGCCCTGCTTTACCTTTTCTAAACCGTCCTGGCGCAGCGTAACCATTCCCTCGGCCACAGCAGCTTTTTTAATTTCTTTAGACGATTTGCGCTCTAAAATCAGACGCTGTATATTTTCCGTTACCATTAGCAATTCATAAATACCGGTGCGCCCGCGATACCCGGTGTAGCTGCAGCGCATACAGCCGCCCGGGCGGTAAATCTTCACCGGCTCTTTCCCGCTGCTTAAAGGAAAATCCGGTATGTTCTGCAGCTGGTCCCTGGTTAATTCATAAGGTTTCTTGCAGTTGGGGCAGAGAACCCGGGCCAACCGCTGGGCCAGCACACAAACCAGTGACGAAGCCGTTAGAAAAGGTTCAATTCCCATTTCTGTCAGTCGGGTAATTGTTCCTGCGGCATCATTGGTATGCAGGGTGGAAAAAACCAGGTGGCCGGTCATAGCCGATTCAACGGCTATCTTTGCCGTTTCCCGGTCCCTAATTTCCCCCACCATGATGATGTCCGGGTCGTTGCGCAGTATTGAACGCAGTCCGGAGGCAAAGGTAAGCCCTGCCTTGGGGTTAATTTGAACCTGGTTTATTTCATCAATCCGGTATTCCACCGGATCTTCCACAGTGATAATATTTTTTTCCGTCTTATCTAAAGCAGACAGACTGGCATATAAAGTGGTGCTTTTCCCGCTGCCTGTGGGACCGGTAACCAGTATAAAACCGTAGGGAAGATTGATCGCCTGGCGGTATTTATCCAGCACCTGGGGGGCAACGCCCAGTTCCTCCAGGGTAATTATCTTATTGGCACGATCCAGCAGACGCAGCGTTAATCGCTCACCGTAACTTGTGGGCAGTGACGCCACCCGGATATCAATGGTTCTTCCTTCCATTTTCAGTGTTGTCCGGCCGTCCTGGGGAATTCTCCGATCTGCTATGTCCATGTTGGCCATCACTTTTATCCGCGAAACCAGCGGGGCATGCATGCGCCGCGGGGGCTGCATCATGTCGTGCAGCACACCGTCAATTCTAAAGCGCACCCGGCAGTAATTTTCATAGGGCTCAATATGCACGTCACTGGCCCGGGCGGCCACCGCCTGGGAGATAATCATGTTGGCCAGCTGCACCGCCGGGCTTTCTTCTGACTCCTGCCGGCCGGGAAAAATATCATTTTCCGGAGCAGGTTCATCTTCCGCAGCCGGTTCATCACCGGCCTGTTCAAAATCTAATTTGCCCAGGCTGTATTTTTCTATGGCCGCCTCCAATTCACTGTCAGTGGCAAAAACCGCCGTTATATCATATCCGGTAAGAATACGCAGATCATCAATGGCCATAATATCGGTGGGCTGCTGCATGGCCACAATCAGCCTGCCGTCATCACTAAAGGCAATGGGCAGCGCCTTATATCGTTTAATAATCTCCGGTGAAAGGAGAGCCATGGCAGCGGTGTCCACCGGATAGTTTTCCAGCGACACAAAGGGAACCCCGGCCCGTTTTGCTATCACCCTGGCAATATCTTCTTCAGAGCAGTAGCCCATTTGTACCAGAGTTTTGCCCAGCAATCCTCTGTTGTTTTTATTCACTGCCTGGTTATTTAATGCTTCTTCCAGCTGGGCTTCGGTAACCACACCTTCTTTAACTAACCAGGTACCGAGAAAATTTTTTTTGTAATTAATTTTCATATTCATTTACCCTACTCCCGCGAAAAAAAAATCCAAAACGCTAAAATTATACTTAGGTTTTGGATTTATTCCTAAGGCAACCGGCTGCCATAGGTGATACCACCCTTAGGCCCGCGGCTTTGCGTCCTTACCTTTCGGTAAGTTTGCCTTTTAAGCTATTTAGTTCAGTACGCAGTATTAGCAGTATTATAATAATATACGCTTACTCAAGCCATATTATACATATTAACCATATTTTAGGCAAGATTTTTATTGTTATTTGTATCAAAAATTGTATCAAATAACCATCTTTTAAAATAATGGAACGCCAAATATTAACATTCTACAGCCGCCAAAATAACTTCTTCCGGAACGTCTTTTTTAATTACCGCCTCACCGATGTTTGAAATTAAAGCAAAGGTCAGCGTGTCATCTAACACTTTTTTATCTTTGTACATGGAGGCCATTAACTCCGCCGGGGATAAATCGCCCGGTAATTGGGTGGGAAGGCCGGTTCTGGCAATTAAAGTTTCTATTCTTTGTACCACATCCCGGTTAATTAACCCCAACTCTTTTGCTATCCTGGCTTCGGCCACCATGCCCATGGCCACCGCCTCACCGTGCCGGTAGGTACCGTAGCCGGATAAAGTTTCTACACCATGGCCCACCGTGTGGCCGTAGTTTAATACTGCCCGTACTCCCTGTTCGGTTTCATCTTCTTCCACCACCCGGGCTTTAATTTGACAGGAGGTTTCTATAATACGATTTAGAGCCGCTTCCTCTAAAGCCAGCACCCGGTCAATATTTTCCTCCAACCAGTTAAAAAAGCGCTCATCCCTGATCACCGCTGCTTTAATTACTTCTGCCAGCCCCGACAGCACATCCCTTTTATCCAGGGTGCTTAATGTTTTGGTATCGGTAAGCACAAGCTGGGGTTGATAAAATGCCCCGATAATGTTTTTTCCCCGGGGGTGGTTTACCGCCACCTTGCCCCCTACACTGCTGTCCACCTGGGCCAGTAAAGTGGTGGGAACCTGTATAAAGGGTACGCCGCGCATGTAAGTGGCGGCTGCAAACCCGGCTAAATCCCCCACTACCCCACCGCCCAGGGCAATGACCGGGCTTTTACGATCCAGCCCGGCGTTAAACATAACATCATACAGGACCCCGGCCTGTTCCAAAGATTTAGCCTCTTCACCCTCCGGCACTTCCGCCACTGTAACTTTAAACCCGGCCTGCTGGAGGGATCGCTGTACCGTTTTACCGTACAGGCTCATCACTGTGGGATTGGTGGCCAGCAGTACCTTGCTTCCTAATTTTAACGGTTGTAAAAATGCACCAATTTGCGGCAGCAGATCAGCTCCAATTATGATGTGATAGCTTTTGCCGCTCAAATTTACCGGCAGAACGGTTTTCAACCAATATACTTCCTTTCCTTTAAATACTTAATTATTTGATTCACCGCTTCATCCACAGCATACTTCCCCGTATCCACGGCCAGTTCGGCCACGTCGTAGGCACCGGCCCGCTCCTTTAACAGTTCAATGATGCGCTGTTTCAGATCCCCCCTGTTTAACAACGGGCGGTGGCGCCTGCCTTTAACCCGGTTGTAAATTACCTCCGGTGATGCGTATAGGTGAATCAAAATACCATCGGCCTTTAAAAGTTCTACATTTTCCCGGTTCAGCACCATGCCTCCCCCGGTGGAAATAACCATATTTTTTTTTCCTGCCAGCCTTTTTAAAAGCAGTGTTTCTTCCGATCTAAAGCGGATGGAACCGTCTTTGGCAAATATTTGAGCCACTGTTTTACCGGTTAAACGCTCAATCTCGGTATCGGTATCCACGTGTTTTAAGCCCAACCGGGAAGCCAGTTTCCGGCCCACCACACTTTTGCCGCAGCCCATAAAACCAATTAAAACAATATTGTCCATGGCTACACCTGCCTTACATACTGGCGATGCTGCTGTACCGCATTGACCAGTTCCTGCAAATTGTCGCCAGGAAATTTTTCCAACACCGCCGCCGCCAGTTCCCAGGCCACCACCGCTTCACCCACCACGGCAGCTGCCGGCACGGCACAAACATCTGACCGCTCCACCGAAGCCTCAAAGGGTTCCTTGGTATGCAGATCAACACTTCTCAGCGGTTTATATAATGTGGGAATTGGTTTCATGGCTGCCCGCACCACCACCGCCCGGCCGTTGGTCATGCCCCCCTCGATGCCGCCGGCCCCGTTAGTTTGGCGGTAAAAGCCTTCATGGGGATGATAAAATATTTCATCATGCACTTCACTGCCGGGCATCGCTGCCGCACGGAAGCCGGCCCCGATCTCCACACCTTTAATAGCCTGAATACTCATCAACGCCCCGGCCAACCGGCCGTCCAATTTGCGATCATAGTGAACATAACTGCCCAGCCCCACCGGAAGGTTATAGGCATGAATTTCAAAAATACCGCCCAGTGAATCCCCCTGCTGCCTGCAGCGATCAATTTCTTCAATCATTCTTCTTTCGGCCCCGGGGTCAGGACACAGCAGCTGGGAACGGCTTAAACTGTCCCGTAACTCTGTAAAGCTGTATTCTTTTTCTTCTACGGCCACAGAACCGATTTGTTTTACAAAACCAATTATTTTTATACCCAGCTCTTCTAATAAAAGCCGGGCAGCACTGCCCACCGCCACCCGGGCAGCGGTTTCCCGGGCACTGGCCCGCTCCAGCACGTTTCTGATATCACGGTGCCGGTACTTTATAGCCCCGGTTAAGTCGGCATGACCGGGGCGGGGGCGGGTAACCACTCGCTTTGATACATCCGCTCCGGGAGCGGGGGACATAATGTCAGACCAATTGGCATAATCCTTGTTTTCTATCAGCATGGTCACCGGGCTGCCCAGGGTTAATCCCCCCCGCACACCGGAGAGAAACCGCACCCTGTCCTTTTCTATTTTCATTCTGCCCCCCCGGCCGTACCCTCCCTGGCGCCTGGCCAAATGCTGGTTTACATATTCCTCGGTTAACGGCAATCCTGCCGGCAGCCCCTCCACAATAGCTGTCAGGGCGGGGCCGTGGGATTCACCGGCAGTTAAAAATCTCACCCTTTTCTACCTCCTAACTGATTATTTAAAGCCCGCTTCATAACTTCCACCGGGGCAGCGGTTTTGGTCCACAGTTCAAAGGCCAGCACCCCTTGGTAAAGCAGCATGCCCAAACCGCTGACCACGGTAACCCCCCTGGCACCGGCCAGTTTTAGAAATTTAGTTTCCACGGGATTATATATCAAATCGCAAACCACCTGGTGGGAATTAAAAACTTCCTCCGGTATGGGAAGGCACTGGTTTGTTTCGGGGTACATGCCCACATTGGTGGCCTGCACCACCAGATCCGCCGCGGCAGCAGCATCAGCAGCTTGATCCCGCTGCTCCCAGGTCAGTACCCGGCTGACAGCACCCATTTGGGCCAGGGTTTGGGCCAAACCTTCCCCCCGGTTAACGGTACGGTTGATGATTACAATTTCTGCTGCTCCTTCCAAAGCCAACTGCACCGCCACCGCTTTGGCCGCACCGCCGGCTCCCAATATGACCGCTTTCTTAGCTTTAGGAATAAAGCCGGCTTCTTCCCGCAGCGCCCTGGTAAAACCCCGGCCGTCGGTGTTGTAACCGGTTAATTTCCCATTATTATTCAATATTACATTTACTGCCCCAATGGTTTTGGCAGCGGGGGTTAATTCATCCAGGTAAGGCAGCACCGCCTCTTTATGAGGAACGGTCACGTTTACCCCGGCCAGGTTAAGGCAGCGCACCGCTTCCACCGCCCGGGGCAGGTGCCCGGGTTCCACTCTAAACGGTACATAGGCCCAGTTTAAATTTAAAGCCCGGAACGCGGCATTGTGCATAGCCGGTGAAAAGGAGTGTTCCACCGGATAACCGAAAAGACCGCAAAGAGTTGTTCTGCCATCAATTTGCAATTGCTTCACCTCTATTGTATTAACCGGTGCTTAATGCGCCGCAGCACCAGTTTCTCCAGTTGACGGTTTATACGGGTACCGATAAATTCACGCTTACTGATGGGTACCACCAGAATGGTGTACAGCCCCAGCCTTTTAGCCCCCAACACATCGGTAAATACCTGGTCACCCACCATTGCTGTTTCTTCCGGCTTTACCTGCAGCATGCGCAAAGCCCGGCGAAAGGCTTTGCGGCGGGGTTTGGAAGCCTTGTGAATGCCCGGTATTTCCAGCAGGTTACATAGTTTTGTCACCCGCTGCCGGTTGTTGTTGCTGACAATACAGGTTTTAAAACCTTCTTTATGCAGTTCTTTAAACCAGGCCAAAGTTTCTTCTGTCAGCTCGCTGCTGTTCCAGGGAACCAGCGTGTTATCCAGGTCAAAGATAAGGGCTTTAATACCTGCTTTTTTTAACTTTTGGATATCTATATTCTTTATACTGCCAACATACATGTCCGGGTGCAAAAAACGCAAGATTACTGCCTCCTAATCATTGTGCATTAGTTTTTTAGCCGCGGCCAGTTCTTTGGGGGTGTTGACGTTGTAAAACACCCGCTCAACATCTGCCACCCGGCTAATTTCATCTTCATTTACATATTTTACCTTCAATGCAGAAAAAAAGTCAATTACACGCAGTTTTTCTTTTCTAAAACACCATTCAATGGGGGGAAGGCAGGCCTTGGTATACACCGCAAACAGGGGTTCAAAGTAACCTTCCACCACCGGGATAACCACATCATAATCACGGGCGGCATTAATAAGATAACGGGCTAATTCAGCCTCAATGAAAGGCATGTCGCAGGCCACCACCAGCAGGGTATGATTTTTAGCGTTAACCAGGGCAGAGTGAATGCCGGAAAGGGGACCGCGGCCGGGATAAATATCCTGGGCCAGGCGAACATTCAAGTGACTGTACTCAGCGGGATTGTTGGTGATAATAAGGATATCTTCACTGACCCGCCGCAGTTCATGCAGAGCGTGATCAATTATCCGGCAGCTCTGCACCTCTAAAAATGCCTTGTTTGTACCCATCCGGGAATTTTTGCCCCCCGCCAGTATGGCCGCTGAAGCCTTCATTAATATTACCCTCCATAACAATCCATTTTTCACTAATTCTTTTTTCATTTTTCATTATGCAATATCCTGCAGGAAAAAATTATTTCTTAATACCATCAAACAACTATCTTTTTAATGGTATGCCAGCAAAATTCATCTTTTCTGATTAACAGAAGGAAATCAGGAAATGTGGTAAAATAAACCTGGATGTAAATTTATTATTGGGAGGTCGTTAGTTTGCAATTTAATTTTCGCTGTCCAACCCGGATATTTTTTGATGAACAGTGCGTGCAAAAATACAGTTCGCAGCTGTCTGCCCTGGGCAGAAAGGCCCTGGTGGTAACCGGCAGAACTTCATCCAAAAGAAACGGCTCCTTAAGGGATATGATAGCCGCTTTTTCTCAAGAAGGTATTCAATACAACGTTTTTGATGAAGTGGAGGAAAACCCCAGCTTAAAAACAGTATACCGGGCTGCCAATATGGCCAGGAAGCTGGAAGCAGAATTTATCGTCGGCATCGGCGGGGGCAGCCCCATGGATGCCGCCAAGGCAGTGGCCGTTCTGGCCACAAATAACATCAGCGAACAGGATTTAATGGACAAAAAATGGACCGCAGACCCGCTGCCCATTGTAGCGGTGCCCACCACAGCCGGCACCGGCAGTGAGGTAACCCCTTATTCCATACTGACGGTGGATTGGGCGGAAACTAAAAAATCCATTGCCGGTGAAAAACTCTTTCCCGCCGTTGCTTTTATGGACGCCCGCTACACCAGGAACCTGCCCTGGAATATCACAATCAATACTGCGGTGGATGCCCTTTCCCACAGTGTGGAGGGGTTTGTAAACAACCGGGCCACGGTGTTTTCAGATTTGCTGGCCCTGGAAAGCATTTCCATTATCGGGCGGCTGTTGAAAACCATGACTGAAGACGATATTACCCTCAGCCAGCGGGAAGAGCTTCTTTATGCCTCCATGCTGGGCGGCATTGTAATTGCCCAAACTGCCACCGGCGTGATCCATGCCCTGGGTTACCCGCTGACCTACTTTAAGGGTTTACCCCACGGTCTGGCCAATGGTGTAGTAATGAAGGCCAGTTTGGAATTTCTGGCCCAGAGCAGCCCGGACAGGGTGGAACAGGTAGTAAAATCCATGGGCTGTAAGGATTTAGAGGAGTTCGGAAACCTGCTTAAAAAGGTACTGTCCCCTGTGGACATCAAACTCACAACCCGGGAGCAGGATTTGTATGTGGCTAAAACGCTGCAGGCCAAAAACATAGCCAACTGCCCTAAAAAGCCGGAAGAAAAGGATATTTATGAAATTCTAAAAAACAGCAGCCTGGTTTAAGCTGTTTCATTAAGGAAGTTAGATTCCGGTATTTATATTCTTTCACGTTTTATTTGCTGCCTCCATAAATTGTATTACAAACAACTTTTTATGGAGGTATCTTTATGCCTGCAGGTCTCTGGGCAATAACAATAATCTCTGTAATCAACGGGATGCTGCTGCTGGTTTCTTTTATCTCCTCTTATACATTTCCCCAATCTCTGGCCGGTGATGAAGAGGCAGGGTATCTTGAACTGGCAAAAAAAGGCGATGAAAAAGCCCTTAACGTATTAGTGGAGCGCAACCTCAGTTTAGTTGCCGAGGCAGTAAAAAAATTCGAACATTTAGATGTAGATGGTGAAGATTTGATATTTGCCGGCACCATCGGGTTAATAAAGGCCATTAAAACTTACAATAATCAAGAAAACATTTCCCTGGCCACCTATGCTGCTAATTTTATTGCCGAAGAACTTTCCCAATTAAAAAAGGCGCAGTAACGGCATCCTGCCAGCACTGCGCCTGTAATTAATTAAGGCAGTACCACTATATTGGTGGCCACTTTACGCTGTTTCCCGTCCGAGGGACGGTTTAACACCTCACCGTTATATATAAAGACACTGGAACCGCCGCCATCAAGGTTGTAAGCTTCCTTAACCCCCAGTTCAATCAGCTTAATCTGCAGCCTCTCCAGGGTCACACCGGTGCTCCAATCGGCCTGGCGGCCGTCAACAACAATCATGATTAAGTCTCCATTGGCATATTCCCCAATTATAGTGCGGGGTTGTTTCTCATGCTGCCATTTTTTGGGCAGCGGTAACGGTTTACCGTCTTGAATCAAGATCGGTACGAAACTAACTCCCTGCCACAGGTTAAGCTTCATTAACTCTTCTTTAGTGTGCACCACAGCTCCCGTTACGCTGCCGTTTCTCTGAATGCCGGCAATGAAAATATCTTCATAGGAAGGTTGAAAACCGTTGCCGCCGTTGCGCAGTTTACCGTCAATGACGGTATTAGCAATGGGCAGTGTATAATGCTTTCCGTTTTGTACCAGCCGGTAAAACCCGCCGCCGTTAATGCCCAAAATGGCCCCGGTACGGGCCACAGCTTCACTGGTGGTTTCACTCTCGCCAAACTTGTCCTTGGCCAGCACCACCTTAAAAACTGACGGGTCAAACAGCTTTACTTTGGCAATATAACCCCGGTAGCCCAGTTCATCCAGTTTAAAAACTTTAACTTCCACCCGGTGAGAACGGTGTGTTCTGATGGGCGGCCCCAGCATGGCCAGTATGCGTTCCTCGTAAATTTGGTCAGACATACTTTTATGTTCCTGGCTTTTGCTGGCCAGCTGACGCAGAATTTTTTCCTGTTCCTTGTACTGGCGCTCCTGCTCTTCCACGGCTTCCCTTAAAAAGGTCACATTTTTCTGCAGTTCTGTAAAGGCATCTTCGGCATTACTTACCGCCGCATTCACTTCTGTTAATGGGATCCCCAACGCCTGAGAGTTTTCTGCAAAACCGGCCAGTGCAATGCCGATACCAATAAATGGTGCTGTTAAAAAAACAAAAAAAATGTTGATTAGCCGCATTAAGGGGCCTCCTTCAAAATCTTAAGGCTTTTCTCCAGTTCTTGTAACTGTTTATTTAATTTGTTAATTTTATCGTTTAGTTCCTGCTGGGTGGAATCGGAACTGGATAAAGTTTGATCGGCATCCCGCAGTGCCTTTTCAACTTCTTTCATTTCGGCAGTCAAATTATCCAGGCGGCTTTCCAACCTTTGTATGTTTATGGCGTTGGTTTGCTGCACATCCTGGATGGAACGGTCAATATACTGCTTGGCGAAATAGAAACCGCCGCCAATCAAACATCCCCATAAAACAACCGCCAGTATAACGGCCGGTAATTTTGTTCGCGGGGTTTTCTGCCTTGAGCGGTTAGAAAATTCTTGGTTCGCCTGCTCTTTTTGAAAAGTACCCATTTTGTCACCCTTTCAACTGGTTAATTGATTATTCATTTTTAACGTCAAGCACCTTAGGACAATTTACCATAATATAGACCTTTTGAAAAGCCCAATTGTTTCATAAATTGACAAAAAAGTACATCTTGCCCTGAAAAAGTTATCCTGCCGGGCCCGGTACCGGTTGTTAATTAACACCGGGATTTTCGTACCAGCAAGTAAGCAGCCGGTGACGGCTGCTTTAACTTTAATGCAAAGAATCCCTTTTGCTCATTTTGGCCATCATGGATGCCAGACTGCGTTTTTCTTCTTCGGTACCGTTTTCCCAAAGTTCTTTAAGCAGCCGCTGTTCTTTATTGGCTGGGTCTAAATTATTGGCCAGGAACTGCCCCAAGCGGTAAGCGATATCATCAATATTATCGTGGGATAAGCCCAATTTTTCTCCTATTTGCACCGCTTCTCCCAAAACATCTTTCCATTTATGCCAGTTCGTTCCCAGTTCCATTAAACCACCTCCATTTGTATTATCTCAAATGAGCCGGCAATCATTCATCATTCAATGGCGGTAAAGCAAACTGCTCATAATCAAAGCGCGGCGGAAGCCGCGCTTTGATTTAATCCCTGTATTTTAATGCTGGTGCCGCTCTTACAACCACGGTGGCCAGTTCAGCCCAGGTTACCTTTCCCCGCGGGTTAAAGCAGCCGTTTTTATCTCCTTTAAAAAATCCAAACCCGACAGCCAAGGCCACGTGGTTTCTGTATTGTTTGCTGATTTTATCACTGTCTTGAAAATTATTTTCAATTTTTATCGGCAGAGCTGCCACCTCTGCATACCCCATACCGTTCACCAGCCAGGCAGCCAGTTGTTCCCTGGTCAGCGGGGCGTCCAAATTCAACGTTCCTCCGTTCTCAATTATATCCATGACAATGGCTTTTTTAACTGCTTCAATATCCGGATCATTGGGACTAACATCAGTCAAATTCAGCTTAATTTGCCGGGAGTAATAATAACCGGATGCCGCCGCCAGTATGCGTAAGCCATCTCTGCGGGTTACATTACCGCCGGGATCAAAATTATTTTCCGGCAGCAAACCGCTGTCTGCCAGCAGTTTCAGCGGGCCGCAGGCCCAGTGGCCGGCCAGCTTTTTAACTGCATCACCGGCTTTACCGCTATTTTCCAGCGGTTTGCCTGTACATGCATCTATTTCCCGGCTGGTATACTTAATTCGATATACCAGCATAGCTTCGCCCGCCGGGCGGTATCTTTCATCTCTCTGATATACATAGCAAAGTTCCAGCGGTTTGGCAGCTTTAAATGCTCTGGCGGCCGTCTCCTCGTTAATTACCGGACCCAGTTTAGGCACTTTTACCGGTAGGCAGTGATTATTGTAACTCACTATTTCACCGGTATAACGGTCTACCTCCACCCTTATTTGACTGCCCTCCAGGGGTACGCCGTGAATTAACCTGGTAAAACAAATGCTGTATTTCGGATAATCGGCGGATAGATTAATATCTTGACTGATTACATATTTCATATCCCTGCCCGTTAAATCGCTGTTTCTAATAAATTCTTCTGCTATGTCACGGGCCTGGAAGTAAGAAATGGATTTACCTTTTTTACTTTCGCCCTGATAACGGTTCCACTTGTGAAAGCCCAACACCTTACCGGTGGCAGAATCTATTTCCACTTCTATCTTTGTGCCCTCACCGGTTTTATCATCCTCAACACAATAATCCCAATGTTCTATATAGTACCCGGATGTACTGATACCTCCCCTTCCCGCGCGGCGCACTTCACCTCTATAGCCCAGCTGCTTAAAAAATTTCTCAGCAATTTTTTGTGCCTCCATGGGACTAATCTGCTTTACCGGGCGCTGCTGTGCCGGTATCCCAGCGGCCCCGGCTTTCGGAGTGAACTGCTGGTTATAGGCTTTACTTTCATTAAAATTCTTTATTCTGCCGTTTAAACTCATCGGTTTTCCCGTCTCCACATCAAACATAAATGCACTGCTGTTTAACCGGTACACCATTTTTAACCGGGCACCATTATTACCGGGTTCCGTTGTATAAACAGGGTATAACCCTATTTTTTCCAGTATTATATCGGTTACTTTGCCCTCAGGCAGTATTTCTTTACCCGGGGGCGGAAACTTTGCCTCTTCGTTCCACCTAAAATGGTATCTGATTATTTTTCCGGTAACGGCGTCAACCCGTACACCAATGCCGTCATCCTGCACCGGAACACCGTTGACGATACGGTTCCAGTAAAAGGAATAGCCCAATTGCAGTTTCCGGTCATAGTTATGAGCATAATTATCTTCCTGCAAGCGCAGTTGGCTGATTAAATCAGGCTGCATGCGGGCAGCAAATTTTAAAGCAATTTCCCTGGCTTTATCTTTAGTAATTACTGTAGAGGCATAATTTTTTGATTTTGGGGTATAACGGCTGTCATATAAACTTAACAGTTGGCCGGTGTCAGCATCAATTTCTATTTCTAAACTTCCCCCGGGACCGTAGGAGTACAATCTTTCTTCCCTTTTACTCAGCTTCCAAACCTTTCTTCCCCAGTAACCTCCATCCCGGTAGTCCACCTCAAACTGCAGGTCGCCCACAATTTCGGGCAGCAGTTCCTTAGCTGCTTTTAACGCCTGCTCCCGGTGGGCAATGGCCGGTTGAGAAGCCAAGGCCGTTTGGGAAAATAATAAAACCAGCATTATCCCGCAGGTCAGTGATAGTAATCTTTTAAACAAAATTCTTTCCCCCTTTATTTTTTACCTAATAAGAAGACGTACTATAAGGGTAATGGTTGCATATAATTTAGGAATATTTTTCGTAAAAAAAAAAGAGGTTCAAAACCGAACCTCCTATGGACAGGGTTTTACAGCAGTGCATCTAGTTTTTTTGCTAATTCGGTCTTAGCAGTAAAACCAACCACCTGATCCACTTTTTTGCCGTTTTTAAAAAACACCAGGTTTGGTATGCTCATTACCTGGTACTGCCTGGCCAGTGATTGGTTCATATCCACATTTACTTTACATATTTTGGCTTTACCCCGGTATTCTTCGGACAACTGGTCTAATATCGGTGCTATACTGCGGCAGGGACCGCACCAGCTGGCCCAGAAATCTACTAACACCGGAATATCTGCTTGCAAAACTTCAGCCTCAAAGTTGCTTTCGTTTATTTCTACCGCCATACATACCCCCCTCCCTAGTCCCGTAATTTCTCTGTCTATAATAATAACAGAATCTTTATTAAGAGGCTACCTTGTTTTATAAAAATTTTTTTAATAATCAGTATTTATTTATTACTAAAAATAAATGGAGGCCAACTGCCTCCATTTTATATTCCTCAACCGCCGCCGTGTCCAGCATGATCACCGCAGCTGCCTTTGGTGAAGAACCCGGTAATGAGCTGCTGAATTTTTGCACTGCCGCATTCCGGACATTTCACCTGGTCCTTTTCCGTTACGGAAACCATTACGGTAAATTTTTTTCCACATTCTTTACATTTAAACTCGTATGTAGGCAACACAAATCACCTCTACAGTATATATTTAATATATCTAACTTAATTCAGACCTCTTAAACAGTTGAATAAAATTGAGTATAAACTGCAGCTCCTTTTCATTTAAGTTGCAAATCATACTCAATACAGACTGCACATTGGGGTGCACCAGCAGTTCACGGAGCTCGGGATTCATCAGATTAATCATCTGGTCAACGGCACCGGGCTCCATTATAAAGTAACAGGGCGACACACCCATTACCTCGGCCAGTTTTTCCAGTGTTTTTAGTGAAGGCTGCACTTTTCCCTGCTCTATCTGGCCGATTAAACCGGCGGTTACGTTGGCCAGGTTGGCCAGCTGGGCCTGGGTTAACCCGTATTCTTCCCGCAGTGATCTCAGCTTATGCCCCAGTGTACCTTCATGCCCCATCAGCGCGCTGGCCGGTATGCCCAACCCCTCAGCAACGCGCTTTAAAGTATTTAACGCCGGGTAAACTGTGCCCCGCTCAATTTCACTGAGGTAGGAAAGGGATATACCCACTTTATCCGCCAGTTCCTGCAGGGACATGTTTTTTTCATTGCGGATAATGCGAATTTTTTCACCCAGCGCCAAGCCGGTATCTGTGATTTCCCCTTCAATCAGCTGGGTTTTGGGAACATTTAATGCTGCTGCCAGTTTTTCTATGGTTTTCAGCGACGGCCGCTTGGAACCCCGCTCTATCTCACTTAAATAAGACAATGACAGCTTTGCCCTTTTGGCCAGGTCTTGTAATGTATACCCCCGTTCTTCCCGTAATGCACGAATACGCTCTCCCCGAACTATCATAGTCTACACCTCATTTGTGAACTATTTAACTAGATATGCGCCAAATTCCCTTAAATTATACTATTATTCTACTATATTGCTACTATCCAGTCAACGGAGCAAGGGTTAGTGTTTCTTCCATGATTTCCCTAAAAACAGGGGCCGCACTTTCACTGCCGCTGATACCCTGTTCCACCAGCACCGTTGCCACGTAACGGGGATTAGGCACCGGTGCATAGCCTGAAAACCAGGCATTGACCCGTTCCTGTCCCTCCACCTCCGCTGAACCGGTTTTTCCGGCACTGCCATAATTTTGCACCAGTGCTTTTCTGCCCCCGCCCTTTTGTACCACCAGTAAAAGCATTTCCCTCAATTGAGATGCAGTGGCTCCGGAAATAACTTTGTAACTGTCGCCGGGGGCAAAACGCTGTACTATGGTGCCGTCAGATTTTCTTAATTCCCTCACCAACCGGGGCGGAATATACATACCGTCATTTATAATGGTGTTCATCATGGCAGTTATTTGTATCGGAGTGGCCAGCACCGGGCCCTGACCGATACTGCTGTTTACAAGGTTGTAGGGTGCCGCGATTAAATTTAAGTCCTGGCGCTTATCTTCCGGAACGGGGTAACCAATAACGGTTTGATTATCCAGGCCAAACTTACGAGCATAGTCAATTATTTTACCGGCACCCAGCTGCAAGCCCACCTGAGCAAAAACAGGATTACAGGATTGAGCAAAGGCTTCGGCAAAGGTAATGGTCCCGTGACCGGGATGATACCAGCACTTCACCAGCTTTGAATTCTTCCCCCGACAGGTAAAAGTAGTATCCTCAGTTACTATTCCCTCTTCCAGCGCTGCCGCCGCCACTATTACTTTAAAAATAGATCCCGGTTGGTACAGCGCAGTGCAGTGATCCACAAAGGTTTCGGGAGAGGCGGTTTCCAGCTGGCTGGAAACCCTTGCCGGGTGAAAATTGGGCCGGCTGGCCATGGCCACAATGTCCCCGGTATGCACATCCATCACTACCACTGCACCGCACCGGACATATTTATCCATTACCCGTTCCACCACCCGCTGGATCCGGTAATCGATGGTGGTAACCACATGCTGACGCCCCGGGTCTGCTGCACTGGTCTCCAATTTAATACCCATTCCCGCCAGCAGCGTACCGGCGGCATCAGCAAAGGCCCGCACCAACCGCTCCGGCCGGGTGGCTTTTAACTGCTGTTCATAATATTTTTCCAGTCCCATTTGGCCGATTAGGTCGTTTAAATGATAGCATTTGGTGGAAGCAGCAGAAAGTTCCTCCAGCTTACCGGGCGAAGAAATACTGCCCAAGTGTCCTATCAAATGGCTGGCCAGCGGTTGATTGTAATATCTCTGCCGCACGGGCAGCACCAACACCCCGCGCCAGTTAGCCTCTTTTATTAACCTGATTTGTTCCATTCCCAAGGGGTAAGGAAGGGTGCCGCTGCCCCGGGCAAATTGTTCAATTAATTTTTGGGTATCCTCCCCCAGTATGCCGGCCAGTGATTCAGCCACCCGCTGGGGATCATCCATTAAACTGGGAAAGATAACAATTTTTTGCTGCAGCCCGCTGCCGGTTAATGACTTTAAATTGCGATCCAGGATATCTCCCCGGGGAATATCCTCCAGCACCACTTTCATTGACCGCTGTTCCAAAGCCCTGCGGGCATATTCCGGCCCGCGGGCAAGCTGTACGTCTGCAAGCCGCGCTATTATCGGTATAAAAAGTATCAGCAGCAGGTAGAATGTAAGCACCATTCTCTTCTGACGCCGGTATTCCATTTTATCACCTTCCAGTTATTACCTAATAGCTTTGGCACCGGAAGGCAATTTTATTCATCAAAACACCCACCTGCGGCACTCTACTTAACAATCTTACGCAGCATACTCCACCGTTCCACCGGCTGCATTGGTATTTTCAGCCGCTGCTGGGGATGGGGAGCGCTCGATTGGGGTTCTCCTTCTTCGCTGTATATCTCCCTGACGGTAAATGTAAAATTTTCACCCCGCGGCTGGAAAACTTCCACTTTGTCGCCCACCGCAAAATTATTGCGCTGTTCCACCAGGGCCATCCCGGTGCCCTGATCATACCGGCGCACTATACCCACAAAACTGTAATCTCTCCTGTACTGGGAAGGTTTGTCCGACTGGGCTTCCCTGCCCGGTGGACCTAAAATAAAGCCGGTGGTGTAATCCCGGTGGCTCACTTTGGATATTTCTTCCATCCACCGCTCATCCAACGTATAATTCTGCGGGTCAGCAAAATACCGATCAATGGCCTGGCGATAGCTTTTTACCACCGTGCTGACATAGTGAACGCTTTTCATCCGGCCTTCTATTTTAAAGCTCTTAACCCCGGCCTTTATCAGCTGGGGTATGTACTCAATTAAACAGAGATCCCGGGAACTCATAAAGTACGTGCCCCGCTCTTCCTCCAGCACCGGGAAATACTGGCCGGGCCGCTTCTCTTCCACCAGGTGATATTTCCAGCGGCAGGGCTGGGCACAATCTCCCCGGTTGGCATCCCTGCCGGTTAAGTAGCTGCTGAGCAGGCAGCGGCCGGAATAAGCCATACACATGGCTCCATGAACAAATACTTCCAGTTCTACATCCACCCGGGCAGCAGTTTGTTTAATTTCCTCCAGCGATAACTCCCTAGCCAGCACAATGCGCTTAACCCCCTGTTCTTGCCAAAACCGGGCACTAACATAATTGGTGGTGTTGGCCTGGGTGCTCAAATGTACAGGCAGATCGGGGGCCGTGCGGCGCAAAACAGTAAGTACACCGGGATCTGATACAATTACCCCGTCTACCCCCACATCTTCTAAAAATGAAAAATACCCCGGCAGGGTCTCTATGTCCTGATTGTGGGCAAATATATTTACCGCCACGTACACATTGGCTCCGTGCCGGTGAGCAAATTCTACCCCTTCCGCCAGCTCCTGCCGGCCAAAGTTTGCCGCCCCGGCACGAAGGCTGAACTGTTTACCCCCCAGGTAAACAGCGTCAGCGCCGTAAATAATGGCTGATTTAAGTTTTTCCAAATCCCCCGCCGGGGCCAAAAGTTCCGGTTTATGCATAATATTTCCACTCCAATTACTGATACTTTGCTATATTGCGGTTATGCTCCGCCAGCGTTCTGGAAAAGGCATGGGTTCCGTCCGGCTTTGCCACGTAATACAGGTAGCTGTTTTTTTCCGGTTCCACCGCCGCCTTCAGGGAGGCAGACCCGGGACATGCTATCGGCCCCGGGGGCAGTGCGGCCACCCTGTAGGTATTATACGCCGATTCCACTTCTAAATCTTTATACAGCACCACTTCCCTGTGCTCACCCAGAGCGTAAAGCACCGTGGCATCAATCTGCAGAGGCATCCCCTTTTTCAACCGGTTTTGAATCACCCCGGAAATAATGGGGCGTTCTTTATCAAATATAGCTTCTTTCTCTATCATCGCGGCAATGGTCACCGCCTGGTGTACCGATAAATTTAACTTTTCAGCCTTTTGGGCAAAGTTCAATTTCTCTAATTCAGCATTAAAACGCTCCAGCATCATATAAATGATGTCTTTTTCGGTGCTTTGTTTGGTTATCTTATATGTATCGGGGAAAAGGTAGCCTTCTAACAGGTAATTTGTGCCGGGGTGATTTTTTAAAAACGGGTAATGGCGATCAATTCCTTCTCTGCACAGGCGTAAAAATTCCTCTTTATTTACCAACCCCTTATCCTGTAACAGCTGGGCAATCTGCTCCACTGTATACCCTTCGGGAACAGTAAAAGAATAAAACACCTGGCTGCCCCGGGTAATAGCCCCCAGTATTTCCGGGGTGGACATGGCAGCACTTAACTGGTACTCGCCGGCCTGTATTTTGCCATCCCAACCTTTATAACGAGAATAAAGGCAGAAAGCCCAGGCACTTTTAATCAGGCCCTTTTTTTCCAGCATTTCAGCCACCGTGCGGCTGGTACTATTTCCCGGTATCTCTATTATTACCGGTGGCTGCCGGTCTTCAGCCACCGGTGACAGCAACGCGTCATAATATAACAATCCCCCGGCAGCAAACAGTACAATAAATGTAAAAACGAGTGTTATCCATAAAGAATACCGCTTCAAAGTTACCTCTCCCCATAAAAAACTCATAGCAATTATATCATTTCAGCACAATTTATTCCAACAGGTTAGCCCCAAAAAGATAACCTTGGCTTCAGCCAAGGTTATCTTTTTAAAACACCGGTATTACCGCACCATTGTACTTTTCTTTAATAAATTCTTTTACCTCTTCAGACTGTAATGCCTTCGCCAGTTTTTTCAGTTCCTCGCGGTTTTCATCCCCTTTTCTTACCACTAAAATGTTGCCGTAGGTATCTGCCGCTTCTGAACTGGCATCTTCTGCAGCCAGGGCATCGCCGGGAGTAAGACCAGCCTGCACCGCGTAGTTACCGTTAATTACCGCACCGTCCAAATCCTCCAGCGAACGGGGCAGTTGGGCTGCTTCCGTTTCTATAATTTCCACCTTTTTATCTACAATATCCCGCACGGTAGCCTCAATGCCTACCCCTTCCTTCAATTTAATCAGGCCGGCTTTTTCCAGCAGTACCAGGGCACGGCCGCCGTTGGTGGCATCGCCGGGAATACCAATTTTAGCCCCTTCTTTAAATTCATCTATGCCGCTTACTTTTTTGGAATACAGGCCCATGGGTTCAAAGTGAATTTTAGCAATACTAACTAACTTGGTACCTTTTTTCTCATTAAAGTCATCCAAGTAAGGTTGATGCTGGAAAAAATTAGCATCCAGGTCACCGGCATCCAAGCTGAGGTTGGGAGTGGTGTAGTCGGAGAAAACTTTAATATCCAGTTTAACTCCTTCTTTCTCCAAAATAGGTTCCACAACCTTCAAAATCTCCGCATGGGGTACTTCTGTGGCCCCCACGGTCAGCACCCCGTCGCCGGCAGCATCCTTTTCTCCACAACCTGCCGCCACCAAAGCCAGCAATAGTGCCAGTACAACAACAATTTTTTTCATTTCTTTGTACCTCCTAATTGTTAATTTATTTTTTATTAACGGCTTTGGAAAGCCAGTTACCCAGGGATTGCACCAGCTGCACCATCACCACCAGTATTACCACTACAGCGTAGGTGGTAATTTCATCAAAACGCTGGAATCCATAACGGTAAGCCAAGTCCCCAAGGCCGCCTCCTCCTACCACTCCGGCCATGGCTGAATAGCCTATAACTGTAACTGTGGTAATAGTTAAACCCAGGATAATCCCGGGCAGTGCTTCGGGAAGCAGTACCTTAGTAATAATTTGCCATGGTTTTGCTCCCATGGATATGGCTGCTTCCACCACCCCCTTATCCACTTCCTTTAAGGAACTTTCCACTATCCTGGCCACAAAGGGTGCGGCCCCCACCACCAGCGGTACGGTGGCTGCCGCAGTTCCCACCGTGGTTCCCACCAGCAGTCGGGTCAGCGGGAACAAGGCAATCAGTAAAATGATAAAGGGTATGGAACGGAAAACGTTAACTATTGTCCCTAAAACACTGCAAAACTTTGGACTTTCCATAATGCCGCCCTTTTCTGTTACCACCAGCAAAACTCCCAGGGGTACACCGGTGATAACGGAAAACAGCATGGTGGCGCCTACCATAACAGTGGTTTGGTAAGCGGCTTTCCATAATTCCGGACTAATTTCAATTAAATGGTTAACAATAAAATTTAAATCAATGCTCATTAGTAATCACCTCTATCTGCAGCCCCTGCCCGGCCAGGTATTCCTCCGCCCGGGCTATATCATCCTGCTGTCCGGTCAGCTTAATAATCAGACCACCAAATGGCGTATCCTGCAAATGATCGATATTTCCGTACAGAATGTTGGCATCAACATCAAATTTTTTTACTATACGTGAGATCACCGGTTTTTCGGTATGGTCCCCGATAAAGGATATGCGGATCACCTTTCCGTCTCCGCCCTGTCCGATGTGCTGCCTTACCGGCTCGGGAATTTCGGTGTTGATAACCGTCTGTACAAAGGCTCTGGTGGTGGGATGCTGGGGTCTGGTAAACACGTCAACAACATTACCCATTTCAATAATGCTTCCATTTTCCAGCACCGCAACGGTGTCACATATCTCCGTTATTACCTTCATCTCGTGAGTAATAATAAGAATTGTCAAATCCAACTGGCAATTAATATCTTTTAACAGCTTCAAAATAGACTTCGTTGTTTCCGGATCCAGCGCCGAGGTGGCTTCGTCACACAGCAGCACTTTTGGATCATTGGCCAGCGCCCTGGCAATACCAACCCGCTGCTTTTGACCGCCGGACAGCTGAGCAGGATAAACAGCAGCTTTATCAACCAACCCAACCAGGGAGAGCAGTTTTTCCACCCGCTGTTTTATTTCTCTTTTCGGCACCCCGGCAATTTCCAGCGGAAAGGCCACATTGCCAAAAACCGTCCGGGAAGACAGCAGGTTAAAGTGCTGAAATACCATGGCTATTTCCCGCCTGGCTACTCTCAGCTCTTCATCACTTAAAGAAGTAATTTCCCGGTTGTCAATGGTAATGGTGCCCGCCGTAGGTTTTTCCAGCATATTCAAACAGCGCACCAGACTGCTTTTACCGGCACCGCTGTAACCAATAATCCCGGCTATCTCGCCTTTTTTTATGTGCAGGCTGATGTTATCCAGTGCTTTAACGGATTGAGATCCGTTTTGATAAATTTTGGTTAAATTTTTGATGGATATCATCACTCCACCATCCTTTCCGTAAAAAACTAAAGGCCCCTTCTGACAGACAGAAGAGGCACACACTTACACTTCACCTCTCTTATCTCTCAGAAGTACAGCACTTCTGCAGGAATTGGCACCTTTCCTATAAGTTCCAGGAAGGTTGCCGGGCTTCATTGGGCCAGTCCCTCCGCCTCTCTGGATAAGAGAAAACTATTTAGCTGTGATGGAAAATACTTTACTACTTAATGCGCAAAATGTCAACTATTAATGACAAAAAATATAATAATTTTTGGTATACCAACTAATGCTTTTTCGGACTTTGATACTGCTCCGCTTTATCAATTAAAATCAACGGGTCTATCATCATCTTTAATATTTCCTCCGTTACCAGGTTAGTGTGTACCCCTTTAGTTGCCACCACCGGTATAATCGGTTTATAAGGGTATATGCGTTTCAGCAGTTTAACGGTGGTTGATGTTACATCCCTGGGTGTTTCATCAATTTTGGTAACCACAATAATATCTGCTTCATCCAATAAAATGTTACCCTCTTCCATTAGAATTTCTCCTTTAATGCTGGCGGGAATAACAGTTACCAAAATATCTGCCAATCTGCGTGATTCCACAGATTTATAACCATCATTTATACCCACCGCCTCCACCAAAAACACGTCGGGTTTTTCTGCAGGCTTGGGCATATCCCGCGGGGACAAACTTCCCAGCTCTAAAACAGACCGCACTTTATTTAATTCTTCCAGGGCCCTGCGGGCACTGCTGATCAGTTTGTTCTTTTCTTCTATCTTATTCAGCACATCACGAATAACCCTTTCAATATCTTCAACCACATCCCTACCCGGTCCCGGTACTGCAATGTGCAGGTAATTAACATCTATTCCCTTATGCAGGTACGGTTTTTCATCCTGCACCCCGGAACCCACAGCCAAAGGCTGATACCCCTTGTTTTTTAAGCCTTTATAAATTTCACCCAGAATGGTACTTTTACCGGCATCATTTCTCCCGGCAACAACTATTTTTTTCAAATTGGTCCCTCCCTAACCATTTTGTACACACCGCTGTTGCTAATTTATATGCTGGTAATGTAACTTTTATGGGAAATAAAAACAGTAAAAAGAAAAAACCGGATCGACCAAGAAGTGATCCGGTTTTTTTTAGCAGCCTATTTGTTTTGTTCCGCATCTTGATTATTTCTGATTATCAATTCATATACGATTTTAGCCGCCTGCGCCCTGGTTAAAGGCTGGTGGGGGTTAAATCGATAACGGTACTTGTGATTGGGATCCCAGGCACCCCGCATAAACTTGGTTCTATAACAGGCATAAACATAGGGTTTGGCCCAGGGGGAGATAGAATCGGCATCGGTATATATCTTTTTGGTGATTCGATTTATTATGTCCAAGTCGTCATAAATTTTTAAATTTGCTGCCCGAACCACCATCACGGCAGCCTGTTCGCGGCTCAAAATATTGTTTGGGGAAAAATGCAAACCGTTTAACAGGCCGTGGCTGGCTGATGCTTCTACATAAGGATCCCTTCCAGATGTAATATAACTGCTGTGGTTATAACTGTGATAATAGTCCCGGTTATATCCCGTTATTTTTCTATAAGGCAGTTCCATGGCTTTAGACAGCATGGTGGCAAATTCACCCTGGGTAATGGGCTGCTCTCTGCCATCCCAGGTTACCAGGCCAAAGGATCCCGAACCGGGATTCAAAGGTTCCATAATCCCCTTGGCATAAAGGGGCATTACATATGTATAGGACCACCGCACATTTTCATTTCCCATGTAAAAATCATTAAAATTACCCACTACGTTGAATACACCGTAAAAGCCAAAACCATTTTTGGGCAGAGTTACGGTAATGGTATTATCATCACGGTTCACCGTCCCGCCCAGGTTTTCATAAACAGACCAGTTAGGCTTACCATCGTAATCCTTAAACCATAAAACGGTAAGGGTATCCAGCCCCCGGCCAATATTTTTGACATTATGTTTTAAAGTCAACCGGCCGTCATTTAACAACGTGTAGTCTTCATCGGCGGCACTTATCCGGTAAAGCTTACTGGCTGGAACATAATTAAACCGGCTTCTGATATATTCATGGTCATATATGGAAATATCCAGGTACTGCTCATCGGCTATTTCATCCCGCCCCTTATCTAAAATAACATTCTTACCCAATTCTAATTTCAGTTCACCGTCAAAAACCTCTATTTCCGATTGATCCGAAATATCTGCCACACGGTAAAGGGAATCGGGTGCAGCGGCATCAACGTAATGTATGGTGATATCCACGCTTTCATTGTCAACCTGTACGGTTATTTTATTTTCCCCGGGAGAAAGTTCAAAATCCTCCACCACCCAGTCGTGCCCGTCCGGTTCCGCTTCTTTCCCGCCAATGGTAACGGTATCGGCCCGGGGGAAGTTATCCACCTCAATATCCACCAGGTTTGACTGAACCCTGTACTCATCATCTTCATCGTTAATGGCATCAATCCTATCGCCTTGTACATAAACATCTATATCGTCAGCCTCTAAGGCGGCCCACACCGGCGCGGCACAGCCAATTAGAAACATTAAAAAAACACCGCCGTACAATATGCAATTTCTCACTTTGATAATCAGCTTCATATGCTTTCCTCCTCGAAGTGGTTACCTTACTATGTAAATCGGCCGAAATTTATTGTTCTTAAGTACTAAAAATATTATTGTTATTTATCATAAATTACCCGCTCAGGGAGGATTTCCCTTCCCATCTGTATAATAATATTTTAATTAGTTATAAAAACAATTACAACCAAGGAGGAAGTTATGAAAAACGGTAAAAGGATAATATTTCTGTTAATTTTAACGGTTCTGCTTACCGCTGCAGCCACCGGCTGGGCGGCACAGCCTTTGTTTAAAGACTTAAAAGAAAACCATTGGGCCAGAAAGAGTATTGAAGAAATGAGTGCCGCAGGAGTAATTAACGGCTATCCCGACGGCACTTTTAAACCCAACGACCCGGTATCACGCCTGCACACAATATTTATGCTGGTGCGGGTTAAAAACCTGCAGGATAAAGTTAACAATTATAATTTAAGCACCTGCAGTTATGAATTTCCCCCTGGTATAACAGATATAAGCCAAAAGAAACATTTGGCAGTGGCGGTGGACGAAGGATGGTTACTGGCCAGCGGCCTGAAACACTTTAATCCCAAGCACCAGGCATCTAGGCAGGAAGTGGCAAGTATGGTGGCACTGGCCTTTAATTTAAGAGGCGACTACAACAAGCTGCCCTTTACTGACAAAAACAAAATATCCGCCGGGTTGAGAAATTACGTGGCAGGTGTTTACGAAGCCGGAATAATGAAGGGAAAGGATGCCACCACATTTGACCCTTTGTCCCCGGTAAAGCGGGCAGAGCTGGCGGCTATATTTGCCCGGATGACCGACCAGGGCAGAGCAGTACCCAATCCCCAAAAACGGGTGGAAGGTTATTTTAAATTTTACAACACCGGGGGAGTTACAGTAACCACAGCCAACGGGCAAACTTATACCTATGCCCTGGCAGCAAATGCCCCGGTTTACATCGGCAGCAGCGCAGCTGCACCTACCAGTCTT
The DNA here is from genome assembly GCF_016907915.1 of Desulforadius tongensis. Classification (GTDB taxonomy): domain Bacteria; phylum Bacillota; class Desulfotomaculia; order Desulfotomaculales; family Desulfohalotomaculaceae; genus Desulforadius; species Desulforadius tongensis. The sequence goes on along the minus strand of NZ_JAFBCW010000003.1, from coordinate 74,563 downwards.
CCGGTTAACCAGCCGGTGCGGTTATATTTAGACAATTTTAACAGAATTACTTTTATCAAAACCATCAGCAGTATCTCATTTAACAACAGCAGCAATAACTACAACAATAATTACAATAATAATTACAACAGCAATTACGACAATAGCTACAACAACCACAGCAGTTCCGGTACCGAGGAAAGGGAAATCTGGGGACAAATAAAAGATTTGACCGGGCTGAGCTTAAAACTTGACATTGTCAGCGACAAAACCAAAACCTATCAACTGGATCAAAGGGTGCGGGTATATGACGAAGACGGGGATCTCAGCTCCCTGCTGGATCTCAGTAAAGATAAATTTGTAAGGGTTAAATTGGAAAACGATAAAATCAAAACCATTTACATCATGGAAGAAACCGACACCATTAAAGGTAAAATAACCAGTATTGAAAATGATGAAATTACCATTGTCAAAAACAGCAGTGATAAAAAGGAATTCGATGTTGATAAAGATAACATCATCGTTGTTGACGATGACGGTGATGACTACGACTATGACGATTTGAAAAAAGGATACCTGGTGGAATTAACTTACAGTGATGACAATGCCATTAAAATTGAACTGCTTGATGATGAAGTAGGTAATCTGGTGGGTACCATTTACAAACTGCACAACAACAAACATGATGAAGATGATTGGGAACTCACACTGCTGGATATTTACGGCGATAAAGAAGAATACGATGTAGACGAAGACGTGGATGTTTATGACAAAGACGGTGACAGAATAGATTTTTGGGATTTAGACCGGGATGATGACGTTATCATTTACCTGAACAAACGGGATGATGTGGAGAAAATCGAAGTGACAGAATCTGTCAAAGGTGTTATAGAAGACCTGGATGACGACGATATCGAGGTGGACGGTAAAAACTTTGACCTGGATCGCAGCCTTGATATCGACGACTACATCATCGGCAGCGAAGTACAGCTGTATGTTCACGACGGCGAGGTTGTATGTATAGAAGTGCTGGAGGCAGAAGACGACATTAAAGTACCAGGCGAAGTTTACCGCGTTGATGATGACGATTGGGAAATCACCATTAAACAAAAAAGCGGGAACAAATTTACCTTTGAGGTAGATAAAAAAGTAGACGTTTATGATCAGGAAGACAAGGAAGATATCGATTTTGACGATATTAAAGATGACTGGAAAGTAACATTGGAATTAGAAAGAGGAAAAGTGGAAAAAATAACGGTGGAGGATAAATAATTAGGATTTTAATAAAGGCAGGGTATGTTTACTCGTACCCTGCCTTTAAATTTAATATTTCACTCTTAGGGAAGATACCAGGTCGTTAAAAATCTCTATATCTTTATCAGACCAGCTCTGCTTGGGGGCAAATAAGCTGGTCCTATAAACACGTTTATCCCGAATAAAGAAAAATTCCCTGGCCGCAGCCGTACCCCTCTTCCCTGCTCTTGTATAAGTAACCAGGTATCCTTCCTTGTCGCCGATTTTCCCGGGCTTCATTGACACATCTTCTATTTGGGTCCCATCGGCAGGGGCACGGGCAATACTATCTTTTAAAAACTGCTCCCAGTTTTCACCCGCTGCCCAAACCTGCACAAACCCATGAATTCGATTCCCGGGTTCACAATAACTTACATGGTGTAGCACTTCGCTGCCTTCCACCGGCATCTCACTGACCTGCCAGCTGGCCGGGTATGTAAACTCCACGGCATAATCACTGTACCGCTGCTTGCTGATAAAGGATAAAGCATAAAGCGCCGCGGTAGATTTAACGCTGTGCGAGCAGCTGTACCAGTATAACCCGCCCGATACCAGCAGCAGTATGGTTAAGCCCTCTAACAGCCGTTTTTTCATAATCCCATGCCCCCCGGTGCCTTTTATATACAGCTTATGATTAATAATTTACATCTAGCACCGGTTAAAGATAAAAAGCCGGCAAATTACCGGCTTTACTTATTCTCCGCTGGCTTAACGGGGCACGCATTGGGACCGTAAATTAACTCTACTTCATCCTGCCAGGTGCAGGAAACTTCGTCCGTAAGGGCCATGGCAATGTTGTTCAAGTGCTCGGCCATTCTCAAGTACGAATTAATTACATCCAAAAAGATAGAACTGGTATTTTCGCTTTCATTGCTGCCAATTTGCATTCTGGCAAAATGGCTCATTCTAAACCTGAATTCCAAGTCTACAATTTCCTCGTGCAGTGATTTTGCTTTTTCTGCCAAATAGCAGCTGTTATTCACCACTGCGGTGTTAACCACATGCAGCATTTCAATAATTTTGTGCTGCATGGCAGTTATCTCGCGATGGCCGTCGGAAGAAAAATCGGTGTTATTGGCATACTTACTTTCGGCCAGATACACAATGTTTTTCTCAATCACGTCTCCAATGTGCTCATAATCCTTTACAATGTGTATCAAGCCCATGCAGCGATTGAATTCATCTTTAGACAGCGGCTGTCTCATTATTTTGGTTAGATATTGATTGGTGGCCTCGGAAAGATAGTCAACGGAATCTTCCTGCTGCAGCAGTTCCTCGGTGATTTGAGAATCATACCGTTTAAACAATTGATCGCATTTGGATACCATTTCAGTAATTATATCTGAAATACGAAAGATTTCCTTCGACGCCATGCCGATGGCAATGGACGGGGTGGTAATCAAAGAGTCATCCAGGTATTTAGGCTTAATCTCACCGTTAGCAGATTGTTTTTCCGGAACGATAAACTCCAGCACTTTAGCAAACTGGTCAATAAACGGCAGGAACAGCAGGGCAATGGCAACATTAAAAATGGTATGGGCGTTGGCCACTTGGAAACCCGGTGAATTCGGCGCCATCCAACTAATAAGATCCGCGTAAAGTCCTACAAACGGTAGGAGCATCAGCACACCGACAAACTTGAATAAAAAGTGCGCTGTGGCCACCCGCTGGGCTTCCCGGGTTGACCCCAGGCTGGATAACACCGCTGTGAAAGAGGTGCCGATATTGGCACCAAAAAGCAGATAAATTGCAGAGGTAAGGGAAACCATCCCCTGCATTGCCAGCACCATAATAATACCAATTGTAGCAGCACTGCTGTGTACCAAAAAGGTAAAAACAGCCGCCAGTACAACGGCCAGCACCGGACGATGGCTCATATTCATTAATAAATCTTTAAAGTACGGGTCTTCACGCAGCGGATACATAGTATCAGACATTATTTTAAGACCCAAAAACAGCAGTCCGAAACCAATCAACGCTTGACCGATTTTTTTGTATTTATCTTTTTTAGAAAAGAAAATAATAGTCGCGCCAATACCCACAATGGGCAGAGCCACTTCCGTTACTTTCAGCGCAATTAACTGGGCCGTGACGGTGGTGCCGATATCTGCCCCGAGAATTACAGACAGTGTTTGTCTCAACGAAATGATAGAAGCGCTGGTTAAACCCACCAAAATAACGGTGGTGGCAGTGCTGCTTTGAAAAATAACAGTTACCACCGCACCAACCAGCATGCCAATTATTCTATTTTTAGTTAGCGTACTGAGTAAGGTACGTAATTTAGGGCCGGCAATTTTCTGCAGCCCTTCGCTCATAATATACATGCCGTAGAGCAAAAGGCCCATTCCACCTACTAAGCTGAGGGTAACCTCCGTCCACAATTTATATCACCTCACTGTTTAGAAATTAGTTAACCCGTTGATTGTATTATATTTCACTAATTTTTTGATGTTATCTTAGCATTATACCAAAAAATATTCTTACAGTAAATAAATTACACGCTTTTTACAGTCATAAATGCCTCCCCGGGGCAAAAATCATTTTCACCATCACCATCGCCAACTAAAGTATAATTTGTTATAATATAAAAAGTGAAATAATTAACTAAGTAAGGAGTTGACAGTTTATGCTGCCACCGGTGGAACTATACAACGCTTTAAATAAAGCTCAAGAAAAAAATCTTTTTGCAGAACTTCAAGCAGTATATAATAAGCTGCCCGAAACCACATGTAATAACTGTGCATCCTGCTGCAGTTGGGGCAGCCCCCCGGCGTTTTTTATTGAATACTTAAATATGTACAGGTATGTAAGGGATAAAATGAAAGACAGCTGGAGCAGCTTGTTAATCAAGTGCGCAGAGTATTTTTACCTTGAATTGGTGGATATCAACCAAAAATGCCCCTTTATCGGTGAAGATAACAAATGCCTGATCTACGAGGTGCGCCCGCTGAGCTGCCGCTTCTACGGCCTGCTGGCTAAAAAAGATTTTGAAAAGGGTGAACGGAGTCTTAAATTTATTGCTGATAAGTTGTGGGAAGAGTATCAAATTAAAGTACCCGATGAAATTGCCAACGGCGAACTGCCCTGGTGCGAAAATGTTAAAAACACCACCGGCAAATATATCCCCAAAAATATTTTAGCAGGCATCGTCGGCCAGGTGGGTAAACTGGACGCTTACTTTTTCCCGGAAAATTTAGTAGATCAAGAGGGCACATCCCTGCCCTACCCGGTACATCTTATGAACACCGTGCTGGGAGACGGTGCCAGGGCCCGTAAAATTAAGATTATGAAGGAGTTTTCCGATCACGGGACCAAAAAAATGTTAGAACCAATTGTACAAAAAGCCAGCAATTTTCAATTTTAATCTATAAATGGGAGCGATGGACGTCGCTCCCATTTATACATTGAATCTAAAATTAATAATATCCCCGTCCTGGACAATGTAATCTTTACCTTCCAGGTAATATTTCCCTTCTTCTTTCAGCTTGGTCATACTGCCGTACTGTACCAAATCTTCATATTTTACCACTTCAGCCCGGATAAAACCCCGTTCTATATCCGAGTGAATTTTTCCCGCCGCCTTTTTGGCATTGGTGCCCCGGCGAATGGTCCATGCTTTAACCTCATCCTCGCCGCAGGTAAAGAAAGGTATCAAGCCCAGATGAGCATACGCCGCTTTAGCCAGTCTATCAATGCCGGAAACTGAAATACCCAAATCCTCCATAAACATTTTCTTATCTTCATCGGGCAGCTGGCTTATTTCCATTTCAATTTTGCCGCAGATCTCCAGCACAGGCACATTTCTTTCGGCAGCCCAGGCTTCGATTTCCGCCCTGCCGGGATACTCCTTACTTTGAAACTGATCTTCATCAATATTAATTACCAGCATCATTGGTATTTCGGTAAAAAAGCTGTAATGCTGCAGCATTTCCTGCTCTTCTTCAGACAGTTCCACTGCAGAAAGAGGCCGCTCATTTTCCAGTGCCTCCAGCAGTTTTTTCAATACTTCCATTTCCTTTAACTGCTCTTTTTTTATTTTTTTACCATTTTGGATGCGCTCAATACGTTTTTCCAGCAGTTCCATATCGGCAAAGAGCAGCTCGGTGCTGATGGTTTCAATATCCCGCATGGGATCAATACTGTCTTCCACATGGGGCACATCGGGGTTGTTAAAGGCTCTAACCACATGTACCAGCATGTCCACATTACGGATATCATCCATAAACTTGTTGCCTACCCCCTGCCCCTGGCTTGCTCCCCGCATTAAGCCGGGCACGTCACTGACTTGAATCTGGGCATATGTAGTTTTGCGGGGCTTAAACATTTCAGCCAAAAAATCAATGCGTTTATCTGGTACTTTGGCCACACCCACATGGGTTTCCGTTTTACCGGTTAAAAAGTTAGATGTTTCCAAATCTGAGTTGGTAAGTAGATTAAATATAGTGGTTTTACCCACCAGGGGCAAACCCACTAAACCAGTGGTTAAATTCACTTTTATCACACTCCCCCGACAATTTTAGCAGAAAACCCCTTCTTCCACAAGCAGAAGGCTGATGACAGGGGATATATATGTTAAAATAAAGATAATCAGGTCACTTATGGTACAATACAAAACGAGATCAATGGCAATGGAGGAATAGCGGTGTTTAGAACTATATTCTGGTTTACTTATTTCTGGTTGTATAAATTATATTCCCTAATTCTGCTGGCTAAAGTCAACCGGCTTATAAAAAACGGTAAAGACCGCCAGGCGGAACAGCTGGTGCATGAAATTGCTAAAAAATGGGCCCGCTCTTTAATCAAGCATACAGGCAGTACCGTGGAAGTATACGGTTTGGAAAATATCCCCGCCGGCAATGTATTATTTGTCAGCAACCACCAGGGCAATTTTGACATTCCGCTGTTAATCGGCTATATTGATAAACCCAAGGGTTTTATTGCCAAAATTGAGCTGAAAAAAATCCCCATAATAAGCACCTGGATGCGGAAAATTAACTGCGTTTTTATAGACCGCTCTAATTTAAGGGAATCAATGAAGGCAATCATAGAAAGCGTAAAGCTGTTAAAACAGGGTAAAAGTATGGTATTGTTCCCCGAAGGTACCAGAAGTAAAAGTAACAAATTGGGCAGCTTTAAGCCGGGAGGCATAAAATCGGCAGTTAAAGCCCAAGTACCCATTGTACCCGTTACCATTAACGGTTCTTATAGAATTTTAGAGCACAACAAATTTTTTATAAAACCGGCCCGCATTAAAATAGTAATTTCCGAACCGATATATGTTAACAAACTAACCAAGGAAGAAAGGGACAACCTGCCCAACAGGCTGAGAGAAATAATTGCCGCCAATTTGGATCACAGGTATTAATTTTTAATCCCCGCCTTTGGCGGGGATTAAAAATTAATAAAATTCAATGTCAATACCCTTTCTTTGTTCCGGTTCAGCTTTGGTCATGCGAATCTCCAGCACGCCATTTTTGTACCTGGCCCTGGCATCTTCCGTAACCGGGGCAGGCAGTGTTATAGAGCGCTGAAAGCGGCCTTGATACCTTTCGCGCCGGTGCAGTTCTTCTTCTTTTACCTCATGAACTTTACTAACGTTTCCGCTAATTGTAAGCACGTTGTCATCAATGTAAACATTAAGATCTTCTTTTCTTTCTATTCCCGGAATTTCACAAGAAACAACCACTTCATTCTCCGTTTCGTAAACATCTATCCTCGGCCCGGCCAGTTCCTGGCCTATGTACTTCGGAAACTCGGCAAAAAACTTATCAAAGTCCCTTCTTAATGTTTCAAGCCTGGGAAACGCGTCATAGGGAAGTAATCCCACATTTTACACCTCCGAAGCAGTATTTTTCCTTCAGAGGTATTTTGTATCTTTACCTGTTTTTTATGCGTAAGATCACTAACCTGTTTAAAGAAAAATATCTTCCCCTATTACAGGAAAAAAGCTGCACAATCTTCCTCATTTTTCCTGCTTACATGAGCCAAACCGGTTTCTGCCGAATATATACCGGGGTCTGCAATGCGCGGAATGGACACATCCGTTAAAGAGGCCGCCAATTTTTCAGCCACCTTATCGGTTACCGGAACTGTAAAATACTGCAGTAAGGCTAAAAAACGTTTTCTATCTATAAAGCTTAAACGTAAATACTCCCGCTTGACAAACTTCTCGTAAAGCTGTTCTGCGCCGCCGGGAGCATATTTATCTAAAAGTTTCCGGGCATTTTTCCCCAGATATTCTTCACCCCATGGCACAAACAAACTTACACCGGGCACATCGGCACCAAAGGGGCTAATGCCGGATAAAGCGGACCAGTTTCCGCAGGCCGCATCTATCAACCCTTCCAGAGCCGCAGTTTGGGTATTGCGGGCAAAGCAGTTTTTATAATAACCCTCAACCACCTCTGCTGTAACCGGTTCTTCCCATTCTGTATACCGTGCAATGCAGTTATCTGTTTCTTCCCTGGTTATATTATTTTTATAAACATAACGACGGGTATCTTTTTCCCCGTCCCTTAAAAACGGGAATACTATAACCCTGGCCCTTTCTCCCTCACCATGCCTGTTAGCCCTTCCCGCCGCCTGGGCAATGGACGGTATTATAGGCAGTGCCCTCAACAACAGGCGAAAACTTAAATCTACACCCGCCTCCAAAACCTGGGTGCATACAACCACCGTGGGCTCACCGGCACACAGTTTTGCCGCTATTTCCCTTATTTTTTGGGCTTTATGTAAAGAAGTCATGCAGCCGGAAAGATTAAAGCAGTTAACCCCTTCGGGAACAGACCCGGCCACTTGTTCATACACCAGTGCCGCATCGCCAATGGTATTCATCACCACCCCCACCGAGCCTGTCTTTTTAACCTGCTGCAATACAAGTTCCGCCACATCGTACTGATCCATCGGTTTATCAAGGCAGGTTACCATATAACGATTAGGCTTTTTAAAAGCCGGCGCTAAAGAAATTAATTCTTTCGGCAGCCCAAGTTCCGCCGGTGGAAGGGTGGCGGTGGTGAATACTACCTGCAGGTGATACTCCTCCGCCGCTGCTGCCAGCATTTGTAAAAACAAGTTCCACACAGCCCCATCGATAATCTGAGGTTCATCAATTATAATAAAAGCCTTTTCTAACCCCTTTAAGCGCATTGTCTGCTGGGCTTTTTGGGGGAAAAGGGCCCGAAAAAGCTGGTTAAAGGTAGTGGTTAACACCGGAGCAGCCTGCCAGGCTTCTAAAGCTAAATAAAAAAAATCATCATCAGTATCGTCACCCAACTGCACCTGATCCATTACTGAATGATGGTGATGCTGCACTACTTCCAATCCGGTATATTTTTTAATTTCTGCAGTGGCTTGAGAAAGTATTGAAAGATAGGGAGCCGCATAAATAATCTTTTTACAGCGGCCTCCGGCACACGCAGCCAGGGCAAGCTTAAGAGAGGTTAAAGTTTTGCCCAAGCCGGTGGGTAGTGTCAAGCTGAAAAAATTCTCCTCTCTTTTATGCCGGTAATTTTTAAAAACAGTTTCTTGAAGCCACTGCCGCAGGTCTACCAATTCTTTTGATGCCTTTGCCAAGCGCAGCATCTCTTTTCCCTTGGCTCTGCATAAAGAATTACATAAATTCAAAGCCCGTTGGGCCAGGCCTGCAGTTAAAAAAGTGGGCCGCAGACCGGATGCATGGCAGCGGTCGGCGGCAATTAATTTAGCGGTTGCGGAACGCAGCACTTCTTGGGCTGCATTATCATATTTACTGCCCCCGCTTTCCAACCGGCGCCTTGTATAGCCGGGCAGCCTGTAAAACCATCTCTCCCAGGTTTGCGGAAATTGTTCCAGCCAGCCCGGAAAGTCTTCCGGCCCGGCAGTACAATCAGAAATGCGGCGGGAAACCAGCTCAAAGATTCCCTGCATATCCACCCGGTGGAAAAATTCTGCCGGTAGAATACCTGCCCACGGTGGATCCTGCTCAATATTCTTTAAAGCACCATGATGATCATATATATCCCTGCTAAGACGCATAATTAAAAACTGCGCCTGTTTTAATTCCTGCCCTTTAAGCCCCCAGTTTTTTATTAAATTCTGGGCACAGCAGCAAAAAAGTGCTGCGCCGGCCGGGGCATGTGCCGGACCCTTCCGGCGCTCGCCCCTGGCATACCGCTGCCACTCTGCATGGGCTTTCCCCGCATCGTGTAAAAGCCCGGCTAAAAAACAAAGCACTTCTTCTTTACTTCCATCAGGTCTTCCCCAGCCAAAGGCCACCGCTTCGAGATGGTCTACCAGTTTATGAACTGTGCCGTCAGCATGCTGCGGTCTGGCAATACATTCTTCCAGCGGTATCACCAAAGGGATACCACCTCTTCTTCTCCCAACCGGTAAAAGTTAACCGGTTTATCAGCAGCTGCATTTTTCACTTTAAATACTACCGGTCTGCCTGTGGCTTCATAAATTATATTTATGGTTCCTTCAAATCTCCTTTCACCCAGGTGCCGGTAATGCATACCACCCACCCGGCCGTACTGGGAACCCCCCACCGGTATCAATTTATCAATAACATGGCTGGGAACAACGGTGCAGCAGTTTAGTATACTGCCGGGTTCGGCATTTATTTTTTTCATTTTTAAGCAGTCAATATACCTGGGAAAAGTTAAGCAGTAAGCGCTTCCCAAGTAGGTATGATAATAGCTTTTTCCTTGATAAATCATTTCACTAAGTTTTTCCACCTGATCACCCGCATAATAAACCCGGTAATGCGGATTAACCACCAGTTCTATTGATGTGCGCCGGTTAAAGGTGCTTTTAGACTCACCCAACCAGCCTTTACCCAGCATGGACATTTCTTGTGAACAGGTTCTCACGGGAGAAAGTAATTGTATTCCCACCCAGTTTTCACCTGATAACTGCTCTAACCCCAGCACTGAAGCAATAAATCCATGCAGTACGGTTCTGGGAATGAAAGGATAAGTGGCATGGGTTCCGGTGGTATCCGGGCGGCGAAAGTGAGCCAAATTTCCCCGCAGGTCAAATACAAGTATTTTCAGTTAACTCACCTCCCCGGAACATTTTATTGACTTTACTCCATTGTACACATTTCTCCGGGCAGGTTTCCGATGATATTTAACCCGGGATGCAGCCAGTAACGAACGCGAGAGATTTTATGTTTATTATCCACAAGTATTTCTTCTAACCTGGTGATATCCAGTTCTATTTCAGACAGCGCCGTGGGAGGCTGTCCTCCCAGCCACTGTTCACGCCCCGGCCTTAGGGTTATATAATCTTCTAAGTAACCAATGCGGGTAAAGGGATCTTTATATTCCACATGCATTAACAACAGCGGCTGTTGAATACCCCGCCCCCTGGCCTGGCGGTGCATGGTTCCCTTCCACAATCCTTCTAATAACAGGTTCATGTCTTCTTCATCCATTCCCGTATCCCGGGCAATATGAGCGTTTATAACGGCGGGCATGGCAAAAACTGCAAAGGGCAGGGTATAGGTTGTCCAAATTGTCCCCTGCTGACTTCCCTGCTGTTCTCCCTTATCATTTACACCGATATCTTTACCGGGCATAACTACCGTTCCCTGCACATACTTGGTTTCAACGGGATGCAGCGAGTGGGCCCAGCCGAATTGAACCGGCCCCGTCTGATGAAAACTTTCTCTGCCCACACTGTACACCACGCCGAAGACGCGCATATCAAAACTGGACGCCAAAAGATGGTCACGCTTGTTTTTAGACTTTTCTTTATTCACCGCTTTTAATATTGACTCGGCCAGTTTTTGCCGCCCCAACAGTTTGCCATCCGCGGTTCTTTCCTGGCGGCAAAAGATATAGTGGCGTTTTTTATCCCCTCCATCGGGATACTTGGCCAGCACAAAATCTCTCACGTCCCGCTTGATGCTTACATCCGAGAGGGAAATGCGGCCGTCTTCTTCACCAAAAACGCGCCTGGCGTCACTTTCGTTTAAAGGATCTCTATTGGGTATACCGTCCTTTACACTTTTGATAAATAAAATTTCTCCGCTGTTTACGCTCAAATTAAAAACCTCCCTCAAGTAAAATAATTCTTACTCGTTTTTCTCCCCCGGTTCTTTTTTATCGCCGGCCAGTGCATACCCGGCCCAAAAGGCTGCCATAAAGGCATCTTTATCCCTGTTTACATCATCTTTTAAACGGCTGTACTCCATAAGAACCACCGCAAACCGCTGGCGCAAATCGTTTGATATATGCATATTTAGTTTTAGTGCATATTCATCAACCCTGGCCAAAGCCCGCTTCCATATGGCAGAAGGAGTTAAACTGCTGCCAAAGGTCATTACCCGGTGTTTTATAAAATCTTTTCCGTTACTGGCATGCCAGTACTGCCTGGAAAACACCCGGACAAGATATCCGGCTGCAAAACCCAGCTCCTCGGCATTTTGAAAACTCAGTTCATTAACGGGGCCCTCTGCTATCATTCTTCTTAATTCCCGCCAATTTCTCATTAAATTACTACCTCCGTTCCCGGTTTCTACAGCAATCAACCTATTATACTTATCTAAAAATTCAGAGAAAGCGATGTAAAAAATCACCTCATCGTTTAATTCCCTGTAATCCGGGAGTTTGCGCGACAGTTCATTCATTCTGCCGGCCAAGTTTAGTAAAAACCTCTTCCGTGATATTGGTCCCCGGTGAAGAACGGTGCTTAATGTTTTCCAGATGTACGGGGCACCGTAAGATGTACTTAACAAGTAAGGCAGTGAAGTATAACACTTTTTAAGAAAGGCCCGGTACTTTTCTGAAACCTCCGGGTACAGTTCTGCAGCTGTATCCACCGCCAAGTTTCCAATTTCCCTGGTGATATTTTTCAATTTCCTGGCCACCGAGGGCACCACATCTTCTATCGTTGCCCGCAGGTGTATATCTCCGCGGCTGACATCACCGGAATAATAAATAATGGTTAACCGGTAATCATCGCCGCTCATTTCCTCCGGCAGCTGTAGTTCAAACCCGGTAATTTCCTGCAGGTGAAGATCCACCCTGTTACCCCGGGGTGAATTATTGAGCATAGAATTAATTCCATCTACAAAGTCAAGGCAGTAATCTTCATCATCCAAAACATTATCCAGCACAGGCAGAACGTAGGCGCAGCCGAAAATCGTCTCCGGAGTTCCCATTTTGGAAATACTCCTGCCCACAGCGGTGGCAGAGGGAGAAAACAACTCTTTTGTCAGCCAATTATCTATCGGTTTGGCCAGTTTATTAAAAAGGTTGGCCCCGTATGTTAAAGCACTGTAACAGCGGGGGCAAACTGCTGTGGTTTCCACAAGGTCTTTATTTTTAAGTTTTATCGATATAGGGCAGTTCCACGTGGTGGTAAACCACGGCCAGGCTTTGCAGTAAGAAGAAACCACCCTGCCCCTGGCACCGCAAAAATAGCATGCCGCTTCTTCGCCCTCACGTTCACCCATCTCTGCCCCTTCGGCCAGCCTGGCCTCCCAAAACCGCTCTTTTACTATGTCTAATTCTGCGGCCAGGTATTTGTCTTTCTGCAGCACACTGGGCCCCAAGTAAGCAAGGGATGTATCACCCCGTGGAATTTTGCTGCTCAACCGGTATGGACCATTTTCCTCCAGCACGGCCAAAACAACTAATCCCAGCAGTTTATCTTTGGCATCCGCTGATATTGTTTTGGCTGCCTTATGCAGCTGAACCGCCGCTTCTTTTATTTCGTCATCCGTCAAGTGCAGTCCAATGGTTCTGTCTATCCTGCCCGCCAGAAACTTCTCCGCTTCTCCGGCACTTTTAATAAACCCTTTTACATGCCGTTCATAGGCCGGGTAGGCCGGCACTCCATACCGTCCCTGGGGCCTGGTGGGATTTCCGCCGGAGGGAATAACAAAGGGTGCCCCCACCGCCCGGTCCACTTCCTGTACAAAAACCTGCTTTTTACTTCTTCCCGATTGGGCCTGGTATTCTCCCCACTGCTGCACAGGTAAAGCCGCTATTCTTGCTTCCGGGCCCCTTTTATCAATCTCTATTACAAATACTCTGGAAAGAAACCCCCTGGCAGCAGCAGTACCCACATCGGACACCTGGCTTAACACCGTTTGGGGAGATGTACAACCTTCCAGCATCGGCCTGCCAAGCCTGATTAAACTCTCAATTATCAGTTTAATCCCTGGTTCCCAAAACACGCTTAAAATTCCGGTAAACATAAAATCAGGCGTGTTTTTACCTGTCCGACTAAACAGGCGGCAGCGTTACAGACTTTAGCCGCCGTGCCGCGGGTAGAAACATTCACCCCGCCGAAAAAGTGTTAACCTATACCCGCCGGCCTTCCTGCAATGCTGCCAAGAAACCAGGCTTTTCACCCCCTCTTTCTGAAAATTTGTTTAAATTGATTTCAATATTAAGCAGCCACGTTTAGCTAATTATTTGAGCAACTGCTTCTAATTTAACAACTCGGCAAAGCCGTAGCCCTGGGAATTCTTGCCCCCGATTCCCGCATCAACGGCCACTTGAAGCAGTTCTTTAGGACCGGTAAGTTTTAAGCGGCAGATATAGCCCTTTATTACCGTTTTTTTGTACATGCTTATTTTCAACTGCGGTTTGTTCAGCACCTCTACCCTTATCTCCCCTTCCGGGGCAGTTCGGCCGTAATAGGCTGCATATTTTTTGCGCAGGTTGGCTTCAATTTGCCGGTTAAACTCCTTTTCACCCGGCTGGTAATAACATGTATATTTGCCCCCCTCGGGCTTTTCAAAGGTGCTGTAAGTTACCACCGGGGAGATAAGATTTAATAAAACTTCATTTCCTGAAACCAGCGGTTTTTCCACACTGATACCGGTCACTTCCACCCAAACATCACCCAGGCGAATTCTGCCGTCCCCCAACATGCACCCCATCAGCGACGTGCAAAATTCTGTTATGGGAGATGAAATATACAATCGGGCACCTTCTTTAAAAATAATTCTCTTTTCAGAACGGTCAATTTCATAAGTACCCAGCAGGCGGGAAAAAACAAAAAACTTAAAACGACGGCTGCCGTAGGTGAATCCCTGTTCATGAAGAAAATAAGCCAATTCTTTAGAAATATTTTCATAAATAGCCGCCTGAATATAGCGGTTGTAATGAATTGGCAAAGCTATTTCACCATTTTTAGCTGTTAAAGATAAACACAGGCGCAAATCAATACCCTCCAAAATCCGTTTTAATATCCCCGCATTATCGAGGCCGGCTAATGCACCCATACCTCTCCAACATCTCTTCCAACTCCTGCCCAATCTCTTCCCTCAGTTCCACAGGCTGCAGCACTTCTGCATACTTACCCCAACCCAAGATCCACTTTTTTATTTCCCATGTTCCTTCCACTTTTACAGTAAAGATGAGTTCATCTCCCGGCAGTTTTTCAATCTGCTGCGCAGGGTGCCAAATACTTTCCCCTATCAAACGGGAGACCGGTGGAAAAAACTTCACTTTAACTTCCACCTCTTCCCCCTTGCCTATTTGCCAACTGCTCCCAAAATAATCTTTTATCGAGAAGTCTTCCGGCAGTTGGAAGGTCTCCGCAGTGACCCGCAGTTTTTTGATCCGGTCGATACGAAATATTCTCACTTCCTGCCTTCTATGACAATAACCGACCAGATACCAGCAGCCATTCCGGAATATTACATGGTATGGATCCACCAGGCGCCTGGAAACAGTATTACTGGAATAGGAGTGGTAAACCATTTCCAACCGGTGGGAGGCAAAAATCGCCTCGTTAATGCTGATAAATACATCTCCCCAGGGAGCATAATCCTTTAATTGATCAATCAAAACACTTACCTTAGACTCAATGTTATGAAAAAAGTCCTGCTCTTTCTCGCTAATAACAGCACTTACCTTATCCAAAGCTGCCTGCAGGTCATCCCGGTAGGGAAAGCCTTTTTTCTCCAGGAGAATCCGGGCAGCTGTAAATATGGCAAAAGCTTCTCGACCGCTAAAAGTGAGCGGGCGAAGGTAATACTCCCCACGGGAAGCAAAGCCGCCGGCAGCACCAGTGGAGGAGTCAATTTTAAACCCCAGTTTTTTTATCTGTTTTATATCGCGCTGAATAGTTCTTACATGGCAGCCGAAAATTGCAGCCAGCTCTTTGGCCTGAATTCCCGGCCTCATTTGAATAGTGTAAATAATATTCAGCAGGCGTTCGGTTCTATTAAAGTTACCCATAACTCTTCTTCCTTACAGTTTCTTTGCACCAATTTTAACTAATGCCTTTAAATTTATCAAAAGCAAAACGACAACATATTGTCATAAAATTTACTCACAGCCAATTCTCTTTTAATTGGATCTTATTTCCATATATGACTATTTACTTCGTCATTTTTTACCACATTCCTTTTTACTTTCACCCCCAAATTTCAAAAGAAAAAACCGGAATAAGTTTCCTCACAGCGGTAAAATACGGCCTATAAGTCATGTTTCAACCTGTTGTTTGTTTTATCTTTATTAAACATAAACTCAGCCGAACAATAACTTCTTAATGTTCTAAATAACACTATATAAACTTAATGAGTTAATTTATTTTTCCAGTATGAAAATGCAATGCACTATTATGAATTTCAAATAGATGTATTAGTTTTATTTCAAATTCCTTTCCCATTATTATAGGGTTGTATCAGAAATAAAAAACAGATCATTAGAAAAGAGTAGTCTAAATATTTAACAATCTGTAATTTATATGATTTGTAACTTTTTTGTAACTACTTAAAATCTGTAATCTTATACAATAACAATATAAAAATAACATATAGGAGGTAGGCAAAATGAATAAAAAAGGATTGTTAAAAAAGACAGGTGCTTTATTATTAACTGGAACTTTAGCTTTAGGAGCAATAGGATTTGCAAATGCAAACACACAAAATGATGAATTTAAAATAGGAAACAAATTTACAGTCTCAGATCTCAAAATGGGAGATAAGGCATATGTTGTCGATTATAAATCAGAAGACGTAACGGGAGATAATATTAAAGATAATGTTATATTAGTTGGAACTAAAGAAATTAGTGATATATTTTGTGACACGTTAACTGTTGTAGTTCAAGATGGAAAAACCAAAGAATATTCAAAAGCTACATATGAAAATTTTAGTGGGTATCAAGATGAAGAAATGTTGTTTATCGGAGATTTTGATGGAGATAAAGTAAAAGATGTAATGGTAAGTGCACCTACTGGAGGAAGCGGTGGAGTGGTAGAACATATGATAGCTGCTTTTAAAGACAATAAGCCTCATATAATATTTACAGATAAAGAAAATACAGGTGTTGATATAGCCGGGAAATATATAGATGGATATAAAGTAGAAATTGAATTTAAAAATTTAAATAAAAAGATAGCGCTAGATGTAAGTGCTAATAAGAAAAGCTATAAAGAAGAAGGAATATATAACGATAATGGAAAATTATTAAAAGAATTAAAACCATGGATAAACCCATTTTCGAAGCTGGAAGCTATTGAATATGACGGAGATGGAACATTTGAATTACGAGGCTATCAAAAAATAGCAGGAAGTTGTAATGCAGATACAATTTCTTATGTTGAATCAATATTAAAATTCGAAAATAATAAATGGAATACAAAAGAGATTCAATATTCAACTTTCTTAGTTAAGTAATTATGACCTAACCCGGTTTGATGGACAGCCGGTTAAAAAGTGTATAGTATAAATAACTGGGAATGCTGAAACCAGCGGGTGAGGCAAGAAGAACATATGCAACCAGCCCCCAACCATGTGTGGGCTGCCGATATCACCTGTATACCCACTGGTGAGCGGCAGCTGTACTGCATCACCATCGCGGCAGCCTACGCAAGCCGTGCATACCAGCAGCTTAGCTTATTGTCTAATTTATCAGGGAAAGATTATAAATATACTGTAAAATAAAATGTCGTCGACCCCCGGTAGTGTAATTTTCCCGGGGGATCGACGACATTTTTCAGCAGCTCCAATGTATTGATTTAACTGGTATGTTGGAAAAATCTAAGATGAAATGCTTGTTTTTGGTATTAGTATTGTGTAAACTAAAATACAGGTACTGAGCGCTTTTTAATGGGTTTCTAGCCTACCTATGAGGAATTGAAACTCTTGGCTTTGCGCTTGTCTGCTTCCAGGCCGCTGAGTTTCTAGCCTACCTATGAGGAATTGAAACTCGATTTCACAGTGGCCGACACATTCATGACCGGCCAGTTTCTAGCCTACCTATGAGGAATTGAAACCAAAATCGCAAAAGACGTGGCGGCCGCCCAGTGGCAGTTTCTAGCCTACCTATGAGGAATTGAAACTTTTGAATGGGAGTGTAAATTATTTTGTGTAAATGGGTAATTCCGTTGAATAGCGGTTAACCTTATAGACCTCGGCTTTATTATTTTACTTAAATAGGAATATTAAACTTAATTCTAGCCCCACCCATCTCATTATTTCCTGCTGTAATGCTGCCGCCTAATTTTTCTACAAGAGTTTTTACAATATATAATCCTAATCCATAATGTCCTTTTTCCTTCGACCTAGATTCATCACCCTGATAAAATCTTTTAAATACATTCTTAATATCTCTGCTGCTAAACCCGCACCCTGTATCATCTATTAAAAAACTCAGCATATTTTGCTCTATATTAACCTTTAATATTATTTTGCCATTGATTTGAGTATACCTTAAACTATTAGAGATTATATTATCTAAAATTTGACTTAACGCATTTATATCTGTGGAAATTACAAATTCATCACTTATTTTTTTATCTTTTTTCATTATGAAATCTACTTTTCTAAGATTACAAATTCTATCAAAATCACTTGATTTCTCATTTAAAAACTCTACTATATCATACTTCTTAATTTCTAACTTGAATTCTTGCTGCTCCAGCTTTACTACTTCATCTATTTTTTCTATAAGTTTTATGATTCTATCCACATTTTTATCCATAAGATTTAAATATCGCATAATTTTATCCTCATCAAATTTATCAGAATATAAAATACCTTCTATATATCCTTTTATTATAGTTAATGGCGTTCTCAAATCGTGTGCAATTGCTCCAAGCATATCTCGTCTATCCTGTTCCAGCTTCCACTGATTTTCAAGGGTTACTTTAAGCTCACTTCTCATATTTTCAAAGGCAGAACACAATTTTCCAAGTTCATTATTACTTTTATAGCTGATTTCAAATTCCAAATCCCTATTCTTTATCTTATTAGCCCCTTCCAAAAGTTCATTCAAAGGCCCACTCAATTTTCTATTAAACCTTGAAACAAAAATAGTTGTAAATAATGTTATAAATACAAATGGTGATACAACCACGACATATTCCAAATATTGAACCAAAAAATTATATTTCGGATTTTTAGCCGATGGCTTAATATAATATCTCAGTATAACCATCCCTATATCAATTCCATTTTTCGATATAGGTATATACTCAACAACTTCTCCATCAAAATATCCCTCAACCGATTTATCTCTTTTACTTATATCTTTAAACGGCAAATCAACAATATTATTTTTGTAATTTCCATATATCATTTCTCCTCGAGAATTTAAAACTTGATACTCCATACCTTGTACCGGTATTACTTTTTCAAGTTCAGTTTTGAAACCTTTATCCAGTATTTTATCACCGGCTTCCTCTAAATATTTTTCAATAAACGGCACTTTAGACTCATAGTAATCAGCTCTAAGTACAATTCCTCTTGACAAAAGAACTAAATTAATTGTAACCAATATAGCTGTACAAATAAAACTTAAAATTATTACCGCTAATATATAAATAATTAATTGTTTCTTTAAAGATGCATCATCTACATGAGCTATTTTTCCCATCTATACCCTACTCCCCATACTGTTTTAATGTAATCTCTTTTAGAATCATATTCGCTGATTTTCCGTCTTATTTTTTTTACATGTTCAGCTACCGCTGCTGCATCACCTTCAGCATCATAGCCCCATATTTTTTCATAAATCTGTTCCTTCGAAAATACTTGTCCGCAGTTAATTGCCAAAAGCTCAACTATCTTATATTCTTTTTTCGTCATGTGTATTATCTCATTTTTAAAATATACCTTTTTGCCTTTTAAATCTATAGATAAATCACCAAAATACAAACTTGATCGTTTATTATTATAACTCCGTTTTTCTCTTCTCAGATGAGCCTCTATTCTTGCTTTTAACTGTCTAAGACTAAATGGCTTAGTAATATAATCATCTCCTCCAATAGTAAGTCCTTTGATTATATCCTGCTCCTCACATTTAGCTGTCAAAAATATTATTGGACAGCTCACTATATCTCTTATACTGCCGCATACTTCATATCCATTTAAGTTTGGCATCATAACATCGAGCAATATTAAATCAGGATTACATTTAGCCTTTTCAATTGCTTCCTTACCATTATAAGCACAAAGAATTTCATAATTCTCTTTTAAAAAATCCTTGATAAAGAAAACAATATCTTCTTCATCATCAACAATTAAAATTTTTTCCTTCATTAAATATTCCTCCTAAAAATTAACCATTATAAATAAAAGAATATCATGAGCATTAAAACAATACTCATGATACTTAATTTAACTGCTGTATTATAAAACATATCATGTTTTATCATTTTATCATAATTTTCACTAAAAGTAGTATCCTTTTTTATTCCATATAATCTCACTAGATAATGCTGTTATCAGAATTATTCCGGCTGAATTTATGAAAAATTGGGCTGTATTAATTCCACCTAATACTTTAAAAATCTCATCTGTACTAAACAACAAAAATGAAAATCCATCCCACACATAAATAGAACCAACTATTACTGCAATTGTCGCAATAACAGCTAAAACTGCATTTGGTGCTAAAACACTCACTAAACTTGCTATTCCGAGAATACAAAGTAAAATCATATATTCAATCATATAGAATTTTATATTATAAATCAGTGCTGAAATTAGTCCATGTTTACCTTGAACATTAATAAGCTCTGTATATTCAGTTTGCGGCATTAAAGTAAATCCAAATACGGTACTTACAATGAAAATACTTAGCACAAATATAAAAAGTGTTATACTAAGTGCAGTCCACTTAGAAACGATATACTCAAATTTGTCATAAGCTCTAATCATATAAAGTCTAAATCCACCTGACGTTTTTTCATAATTCAAACAGTCAATAAAAATAATAGGACAAATTATACATGCAAGAATTATATGTCCTTCTCTAAGTACAAAAGGTGAAAAATTCAAGGAATTTAATTTAATATAAGCATCTGTCCCATAAAACCCTACTTTATAAAAATTAATAAACGCACATATTATAAATATAAATACTATATTTAATATGAATAAAATACCAGTTCTCTTTCTGCCCCATATTCTTTCCAACTCACTTAAAATCAACGCTTTCATGATAAATACCCCCATTTTACATAAATGAATCTTTTCTTCTTAAATATAAATATGAAAACATAGAAAATACCGCTGTATACACTAAAATAATAAACATAATCCACAAATTTAATTTGCTGCCTGATAATAAGAAATATATGCCCTTATATTGAATATGAATTATAGACGAAAACATAATCTTTGCCGGCGGTGCACATCCTAAAATCTGGGCAAAAATCTTAACTATTTCTGTACCCATAGCTAAAAACAATACAATAGCAATATTAGCTCCCACTGCAACTGTAGTACTCCTGCTTATCAAAGATACAAAAATACACATACTGGCTACAGCTATCATGGTTGCAAAAGCTAAAAGATAGTACTTTAAACAATATATGACTGCATCCTTTGCAAGAAATATATCCTCTCTAAAGAAAAACCTTGTCGTGTTATTTTTAGGCAAAAAAATATAACCTTCTATAAAACTGAAAATAAAATAGCATAATAGAAACAAAAACATTGCTGTAAGTATGACTATATACTTTGCAGACAGTATCTCACGAATATTATATCTTCGTATCATAACCATTCTCAGCTGACCACTTCTATATTCCTCAGTTATAGATAACACAACAAACAATATCAGAAAAACATTTACAGCGCTTATAAGCTGTTCTTGAAGTGCAGCCACAGGAAAATTCAAAAAATTAGTATATTCTGGACTCGTTTGTGAAATTACCATATTCTTTTTGGTATAATACGATATTGCTGCATATACCATAAAAGGAATTGCTGAAAAACAAAGCCACGTACTTTTCTTCAACCACAGTCTTTCCCATTCGCTCTTAATAAGTTCTGCCACTCTATTTCACCTTGCTTAATCCTTGATAAGTTCTATAAATGCATCCTCTATTCTATTCCCGCCGCTGGTTAAAGTAATAAGTTCATCCTTTGTTCCTTCCCATATAACTTTTCCGTTATTGATTATGATAAACTTATCGCAAAACAACTGTAATTCATCAAGTAAATGACTTGATATAAGGAAAGTTACCCCTTTCTCATCCCTAAGTTTTTTAATCAACTCTCTTAACTGCTTCATTCCTAAAGGATCAAGACCATTTGAAGGCTCATCCAATATTATAATCTCTGGGTTCCCAAGCAGTGCTTGAGCTATGCCCAACCTCTGTTTCATCCCCAATGAGTAGGTTTTCACCTTATCGTCTCCTCTGTCCCTTAATTCTACCAATTCTAATACTTCTTCCACTTTGCGAAGCTGTTCCTTTCTAGGAATATCATTATGCAGACGAGCTAAATTCCGAAGTACTTTTCTTCCTGTCATGTAAGGAAAAAATATTGGAGCTTCTACAATTGCTCCTAAATTTTTTAAAGCATTTTTTCTATCCTTAACTATGCTGTTTCCGCATATAAATATTTCCCCGCCAGTTAAATCAATTAATCCCGTCAGCATTCTTATCAATGTTGTTTTTCCTGCACCATTTGGTCCTATTAAAGCACTTATTTCTCCTTTCGATACTGTAAATGAAATGCTTTCTAATATAGTTTTTCTGCCAATTTTCTTTGTTACATTTATAACTTCGATCTTTTTCTCTTTCATAACTAAGCCTCCTGAAATCTCTAATTTTATCTGTCAATTATAATTTAAAGCTTAATTTTAAAGATTTTATAAAGATTTAAAAATTCTTTTATGAAAAGTAAAACCCCGCAGCTAAACAGAAATTATTCTGCTTATACTGCGAGGTTTTAGATTAATGTCTGAACGCTTTATGAATTTTGGCAGCATTAACATCCTAATAAATTTCGCTGTACATTTTGCAATTGAACTGAAAAATACCCTATCAGTTCACTTTCATAAGCATCTCCTATAATTTTATATCCACTCTTTTCTATAAAATCTATTAACTTTTTATAAGAAATAAAAGAAAATCGGCATCAAAAATGACTGTCAACTTTGTCGACAGTCTAAAACTAAGCTAATACTGCTTAGTTTTTTTATAATTATCTACATAATTTTTTCCCCATTTATCCATTTGCTCTAATATAGGCATTAATTTTTTTCCTTCTTCTGATAAAGAATATTCTACCATTGGAGGAATTTGGTTATAAACTTTTCTATTTATCAATCCATCTTCTTCTAAACTTCTTAATTGTTGTGTTAGCATTTTTTGTGTAATCTCAGGAATGATTCTTCTAAATTCATTAAATCTTATAATTTCATGATTACCTAAATTCCATAATATAATGGCTTTCCATTTCCCACTTATTAATTCTAAAGTAATTTCTATTTCACATCTATAATTACTACAACTCACTTTATTAGTTCTATCTTTAGGCATATATTATTATCCTCCCTCCCTTTAGGAAATTTTAAAACTTTTAAGAAATTTATCTAATGTAACACAAGAGAAAACTCCTATTATAAATTAATATTTTTTCCAAATTAAAACCTTTTAATTAGTTTCTTTTTTGTAACTACCTTACGAAAAAGTGCCTTCTTCATATAAATTTACTATGTGTATATAATCTAAGACACAAGCAAAAAAAAATAAATTAAAAAAATCTAGAGAAATTATATCAAAAATGAGGAGGAATTAAAATGGCAAGATTTACAATACCAAGAGATGTGTATTTTGGAGAAGGTGCAATAGGAGAATTAAAGAATTTAAATGGTAAAAGGGCTGTTATAGTAATTGGTGGCGGTTCAATAAAGAGAAGTGGAGCGTTAGATAAAATTGAAGGTTATTTAAAAGAAGCTGGGATGGAAACAAAACTTATAGAAGGTGTAGAATCTGATCCATCAGTTGATACAGTAATGAATGGCGTAAAAGTAATGAAGGAATTTGAACCAGATTGGATAGTTGGAGTAGGTGGAGGTTCACCAATAGATGCAGCAAAAGCTATGTGGATATTCTATGAATACCCAGAATTTACATTCGAAGAAGCTACAAAACCATTTTCATTACCAACGTTAAGAACAAAAGCGAGATTTGTAGCAATACCAACAACTAGTGGAACTGGTACAGAAGTTACATCTTTTTCAGTTATAACAGATAATAAAACTGGAGTAAAATATCCAATAGCTGATTATAATATAACACCAGATATAGCAATAGTAGATACTGATTTAGTACAGACAATGTCACCAACATTAGTAGCACACACAGGAATGGATGCATTAACTCACGCTTTTGAAGCATATGTTTCAAAAGCAAGAACAGTATTTACAGATGCACTAGCAATAAAATCCATCGAAATGATGAAAGAAAATCTAGTAAAATCATTTGAAGGAAATAAAAATGCAAGAAATGAAATGCACTTAGCACAATGTCTTGCAGGAATGTCATTTTCAAATGCAATTTTAGGAATAGTGCATAGTATGGCACATAAAACAGGAAAAATATTTAATATTCCTCATGGATGTGCAAATGCAATATATTTACCATATGTAATTCAATTTAACAAGAAAGCTGCTGGTAAAATTTATGCTGATATAGCAAGAAGATTAGGGCTAGCAGGAAACAGTGAAGATGAATTAGTAAGTTCATTAATAGAAATGATAAGAGACTTTAATAGGAAAATGAATATTCCACTTACATTAAGAGAATTCGGAGTAAGTGAACAAGACTTTAACGATAAGCTTGAAGAAATCGCTACAACTGCAGTATCAGATCCATGTACAGGTACAAATCCAAGAGAAATATCAGTAGAAGAAATGAAAAAACTATTTGTTTGTGTTTATTACGGTAAAAAAGTAGACTTTTAACTTTATAATAATAGCTTATAAAGAAAGGCTAAGAATTCTGATGAGTTCTTAGTCTTTCTTAAAATAATACTATATAATCTAATGAATATTTACTCAGGATGTGATTTTATGGCTCAATATATTATAGCAGAAGCTAACAGATGCTTACAGTGTAAAAATCCTAAATGCAGCAAGGGATGCCCTGTTAATACTCCTATAAACGAAGTAATTAATCTATTTTTAAATGGTAAGATTTGTGAAGCAGGAGAAAAGCTGTTTTTTAATAACCCTCTTTCATCTATTTGTTCCTTAGTTTGTCCCCATGAAAAGTTTTGTGAAGGTAGTTGTGTACTTTCAAATAAGGGAAATCCTATTCAATGGAGCTCTATTGAGCGCTATATATCAGATTATTATTTAAATAAAATGAATATGAAGCCAAATATTGACCCAAATAAAAAAATAGCAATAATAGGATCAGGACCTGCAGGAATTACAATCGCATTTATCTTAGCAGCTAGAGGATATGATATTACGATATTTGAACTCCGTGATAAAATAGGAGGAGTTTTAAGGTACGGCATACCAGCTTTTAGACTGCCTAAGGACATTTTAGATAGGCTGAAAGAACAATTAGTTAATATGGGTGTAAAAATAAGACCGAACACTTTGATAGGTCCTGTTATTACAATTGATGATCTCTTTAGAGATGGATATAAGGCAATTTTTATAGGCACAGGAGTTTGGAATCCAAAACCCCTAAGACTTAAAGGTGAAAGTTTAGGACATGTACATTATGCAATAGATTATTTGAAAAATCCCGATGTATACGATTTAGGTAAAAAAACATGTGTAATCGGTGCAGGAAATGTAGCTATGGATGTAGCAAGAACTGCTTTAAGAAAAGGTGTTAATGAAGTTTATATAATGTATCGAAGAGGCGAAGAAGATATGCCGGCTAGCAAGCATGAAATAGAATATGCTAAATTAGATGGAGTCAAATTTGAGTTTTACAAAACTCCTATAGAATTAAATGACAAGGGAGTTAAATACTTAGAAACAAAGAAAGTTAAAGAAGATGGAGAAGAAAAATTAATTACATTAGAAAATACCGAAGGGGTATTCGAAACAGATTCCATTATTATTGCAGCTAGTCAAGGACCAAAGGCTAATATAGTTTCACATACTAAAGGAATAAAAATAAATAAATTCGGTTTAGTAACAACAGATCGGTGTGGAAGAACTACTAGAGAAGGTGTTTTTGCATCTGGTGATGTAGTAACTGGAGCTAAAACTGTAGTTGAGGCAGTAAAATTTTCTAAGAAAGTAGCGGATGCAATAGATGAGTATGTATCTAAAAAGTGAGTGTAAATTATTTTCAGTATTTAGGAATCGCTTAAATTTAGAATCACCACCGTTCATTATAATTATTGAACTTCGATGAGTAAACCAGACAGGTGTAAGTCGTTAACACAGTAAAGACGGCTGGATAAAGCCGTCTTTTCGCGTTATTCTGTAACGGAGTGTAACCAGTAAAACAAACTAAACAGATTTAAGTAAAAACAAATGAACAATATTTATCACAAACTGCCGATTCCTGTATGATAGAGCTGGAAAAAATAAATCATATGGGGAAGAGCCAGATGAAAAAAGAAGAAAGGTGGAAAATGCACTTCAAAATTCAAAATTTCAATTACATAGCAGCCATTTTTCTACATTCTTCAGCACACTGACGGCAGATTTGTGCACACTTTTGACAATGTTCATCTTTAAACATTTCACATTCTTGTGCACATTTATCACATATTTTTGCACACAATTCACAATGCTCTTTGGAAAATTGACCGCTCATTGACATCGTCGCTGCAGACATCTGGCACATCATGGCACATTCAACCAATATACTTACACAATTTTTTCTTGCATTTAAATCTGCTTCATTAAGGCATTCATTAAAGCACTCATAACATGCTTGTGTACATTTTGTGCATGCATCTATACATGCTTGAAATTTATTAGTTTTATCTGTTACAGCACCCATTACTAACACTCCTTCATTTTTTTAATATCCTTTCAAGCATATTGTCTATTGTGCAGACGCTTTTTATACCTAATTTTTTTAAATTAAACGGGGCTGTAACACCAGTCTACAATATCAATTTAAGTGCGTTTTGCCAGTGAAATTTTAAATTTCTCTTTATCAAATTCTTTTCCATGTCCTGGATAATATTTTAGACAATTGTAACTATTTATTTTTTTCCAGCTTTCGATAAGTAATTCTTCATCATTGGCAAAAGGTGGATAAACTGAACCAGGTAATAAATTAAACATGGTATCCCCTGTAAAACAGTACTTTCCTTCTAAAATTATACATATGGAACCTCTCGTATGGCCCGGTGTATGAATAACTTCTCCTTCTACTCCATACGTATTTAAATTAAAACTATCATCTATTATAATGTCAGCCTTAATTGGTTGGAATTGTTTCTTAGAGAGAAAAAACTTATTTGAGATATTTGAGATAGCTTTTGAAAAAGCCATAGTTCCCTTTGGAAAATATGTAAAACCATTAGCTAAATCAGCTTGTTCACTTGTATGGACTAAAACCGGTGCAGTTGATTCTTTTTTAATTTGATAAAGGCTGCCAACATGATCATAATGAACATGAGTAATTATGATAAGTTTAATATCAGATAAATTAGCTTTGAATCTTTTTAAAGCACATTTAATATTCTCATGTTTATTTTGCGTACCCGCATCAATTAAAATATACCCTTTATTCCCCTTAATCAAATATGAATTAGATTTTCCCATTGGAACTCTTATAATATGATCCAAAAAAAACACTCCTTTACAGAACTCTAAAATGAAGTCCTTCCAGCAGGACTTTTACCCTGTACAAAACAAAAACTTGTTTTCCTTACTTTGTATCAGTGAGTACCCGGCAAAAGCGGGTTATGCTGCCTGTAAAGTATGGCAGCTTTCAAGGGGAAGTATTGGATAAGCTTATCTCCGGTGCATACAAATTTTGTATCGCTGAATTATCTTTTAATTATACATCGCAGCGCTGCCATATATGCAGGCAACCGGCCAAATCAGGCCGCTTTCCAGTGTGAAGCCTGTGGCTAGCAGGTAAATGCAGGTTTTAATGCAGTATGAATATTGCTGCAGCCGGCTAACATGTGGGCTGCAGTAGGCTGCAGTGAATCCAGCCCAGCTGCAAAAGGCTGCCGCCAGGTGTAAACTCGCAGGCGGTTAACCGGGGAGCAATGAGAAGCCGCCGTTCCACACAAGGCTTGGAGTTATCACCGGAAGCCGCACGACCTTGTGCCCGCGGTAGTTACTACTCTAAACCCTTGATTTTTCTAGTAAGCAAACAGTTTCCACATGGCACGAGCCGCTTGGATTGATGTCTTGGGCTGATTTTTTGCACCTTACGTTTACGGGAACATATCAATGGGTTTTTGGCTGTTTTTGAAAATCCGAGGTATACGGGAACATATCAATAATATAAAGAAAAAAATTAAAATTTTAATCCTTGTATTTTTTAGCATTCATTGTGTACAGCATAAATAGAGCTGAAGGTAATACCCCTTCACGTAACCCGATTCGGCTGATTTCATTAAAGCCTCGCATCAACTCGTCTTCATTTTTAGGATTGCCTCGTTCTTTTTGTTCTTCCAGTTCTTTTCTTACCATTGCACAAAGCTGATCCGCTCTAAATTGAGGAATGGAATTTACTTCATCGATAATCTTCTCTTTCGGAATTAGGTCAAACGATAATGCATTAAAAACCTCAATGAACTTATCAATCATTGGATCATCCGGTATCGGATATGAACAATTGTATTTTTTCTTTTCAGCGTCTAAAGATTTCCATAAATCTTCAACACTTAAAAGCTTATAAGGTTTATTAATAGAAACATTTTTATCTTTTTCAGAATAATAGTAAAAACAAACCTTATCTAATTTGCTTTCATTTATGCATTTAAATATATGGCTATCATTATTTGGAGATAGTCCTATGATATGCAATTCACCTTCTAAATTTGACAGCTTCTCAAAATGATAATCTGTACCAATTCGAAGCGTGGGGTTATGAATATATGTAATAACATACTGATAGGCATTCTTATCTTTTTCTTTCAGAGCCGCTATCTGTTTTTTAAATTCATCTACATTAAGCTTTGATAGTTCAAGCCAACGATTCAATTCGTTTGTACACTTTATAATATCTGATGCTCGTTTAAATTTGAGTTCACCACTATAGTCAAGAAGCGCATTACAAAAGCAATGACGAAATTCCTCTATGACAATCGTCGGTTCTCCTGCCTGATGGCGGATATATCCTTGGATAGTACCCGGGTCTTCACTATCAGCAAGAGAAGAATAATCTCCATGCAGATGAAACACCTCTCTACCTGTTAGCGCTTCTATATTACGATCGTAATTGAGAGAAAAAATATAATCGAAGCTTTTCAAAAACTTTTTTACCTTTTTATTCATACTTTGATAAACACTATTGAGCAGCCCTTCATTATATATTGCATCAAGAATCATTCGCTCAAATCCTTGCTTAGCTGACTGCCACTGATCTTTAATGTCTGAATTTGTAATAAAGAATAACCTTATTAATAGAAACCAATCCTCAAGCATAATCTCATAGTATTTTAGGATAGGGGCAATATATCTGTTCTTAAAATCTTTGATGGCTTCTTGGTCATCGACATTTCCAATACCATCGTAATCACCGTTTAGTATTTTGTTCGCAATGTCTACAAACGCTCTAAAGATTCTCTCAATTTCTTTTCCGGAAACTAAGCCTCCAAATAGCGGATCGTATCTATTAGATCTTGCATTGAATATTATCCTCTTCATAATAAAATCATTTGAATAAGCTTTACCGCCAAATTGAATGTTGATTCCATTTCCCAATAGAACGGATTTCATATGAACCTAAATTCCCCCTGCTAAATACTATATTATTATTTTTTTAAAGCAGCCAAAACAGTCTCCAAATATTGCTGCCAATATCCTTCGTCATCGCCTTCCATATCATGAAGCCAATAATACATAAACAGAATTTCAAGTTCCTGCTTTCTTCCTTTTATAAAAGGTTTTTTCGGCATTCTTCTGTATAGTGAATCAATATTAAAGAGATTACTTTTCTGCTTATAATCATAGTCATACTTTCTCCACGTATATTGACTCTTCTTTCTATGTGTCGAAGGCCAAATTTCCTCATTATCATAAAAACTATTTATCCAATCATATGCGAATGCGAGGAGATTAACCTGATATTTTGTCCATGTATTATTGATCCAATCACTAATTTCTTCGGTAATTGTCGGCACTCCAAACTCAAAATGCTTTTGGCTTTGAACCCGATGATAATCTTTGATAAAAAGGAAAAGCATTTCAGTCTCATCCTTAAGAAATGGCAGTTTCTTAATAAGTTTAGTATAGCAATCATATGAAATATTTCTAAACTCGCTGTCCGTATTATATAGGAAAAACAGTTCATGCTCCCTCATTATATTACCGATATACCTGTGGATCTGTTTTCCATATTCATCGTAAATACCAACCGCCCATTCTCTAACTTCAGGCTCATAATTTTGAAGTTGCTTACGATACTTGTCTAATTTTTCACTATGAAGCACTGTTTTTTCTTCGGCTTCAGTAGTATTCAAATAGTTGTTAAAATACTCAAATACGTAATCCACACAGATTTTTAAATTTTGAGAACGTGCTTCAATATCAAATTCATTGAGTCTATCCTCTTTTTTTCTACGGGCAATATACTCTTCAATACTTAGCATTTGCTCACCTCCTAAAATAGCACAGACTCTATTTGATTAGGAATTAGATTCGGCTTCTGTTTGCTTGACGAATGGTTCTTTCATTAATCAATCGCTTCACTCGATACTTTTCATTATCTCCTTCATGCTGTCGATTAAATAGTCCTTTTCAGGATCTGATGGTTCTTTGTTTTCTAGTAAACTGGTTATATAGGATTTAATAATATCTTTAGATTTGACAAAGCTAACGTTTCCAGGCAAGTTGCTGAGTATCAATTGAGCGTCTATAAACGCGCCCATACTATTAATAACTTGATTTATTAATTTTTCCGCTTGTTCGATATTCCCATTTTTCATTGCTTCTTTTGCAGAAATACTAAGGCTACGAATATCTTCTCCCCATATTGCATATCTTGATGGGGTTGCCTTGCAGTCTTCATCACATGAGTCAAAAATCGCTCTTTCTAATCTGGCCATGAACATTTCTTCACTGTCGTACTCTTTTACTCTCTTGATTACTACGGGAGCATTTCTGTCGTTAGATTTATAAAAGTTTATCACAGCCCGCATCAAAAATTCTATTTGAGCCAATATTTATCATACCTTTCATCTTAACAATCGCTTAATACTTTTTAGGGAATTTTTCCTTTCCAAGCTGCCACAGGTACTTATCTATGTCTTTCAGGTTATAGGGAGCAAGATTATAGAACTTGCCGAATTCCAGTAATATGTTTTAAACTTAATGTAATCCTTCAAATCGTCATTGCTAAACCTATAAAAGCCATCAACGTCTCTAAAATAGCGAAGAAGCCTATCCACATAACTATCATAGATAAGGAAGTCTAAATGCTTATGATGGCTGCAGTATTTTGTTGCGAAGGAATAGAAATTTTTCACTGTACCGTTATCCATATTGACTTTGGCAATATCATTTACCAAAGTCACATCCCCTGCCATAAGCCTGTCATCTATATCTAAATTGATGTGGATAAATTCCCTCAGAGTAGCCGTTTTACAAGAGGTTCTGGTATTTTGCAAATTCGCAAAATACGCAGAATCCCTTGTTTTCTATATGCACTTAATGTGTTTTTGTTAGGCTTTTTAAGATGCGTATCGCCGGCATGGGCACCTTCCTGCAGGAACAGCCCACCGCCCTGACCGAATACGACGAACCGCTTGTCCGGCAGCTGATTGAAAAGGTCACCGTCTACGAGGACCGGTTCACTGTGGAATTTAAGTCTAGTGTAACGGTGAATGTAGATAGATAATGACTTAAACGAAAAAGGTACTCTACGTCGCAATTCCATAAAGCAAGGCTCCTCATCACTGGATTTTCTCCGGTGATGAGGAGCCTTTTTGATAAGCGCAATTAACGTCCTCTGTGCTTATCTTGTTTCTTTTGCTTTTTCAGTTCAAACATACGCTTAGCTTCAGCCAGTTTCTGTTCTCGACTTTTCACCTTACGTTCCTGCTTGTTCTGTTCCTGCTTTAATTTTAGAGCTTACTGCGATTTTGTGCCAATTCCAGTATCCTGTAATTGTTTTTTCACATCTCGCTGTACTCTCTTAGGATTTCTTTTAGTTTCCTTTACAACACATGCCACAGTAGGACTGAATTGCAAACTGTAATAGTGTTTCAAAATAAACTCATAAATCTCACCATCCTTCGGTTCAGCACCAAAGGTCACTTTGCTACGGATAGCTTACCATCTTCGAATCGTTCAAAGATGCCTACCCAGAACAATTTCTCAAAATACACTGTCAGCTTGCCACTTGCTTTGCCCATGACAATCCCTCCTTACAAGATTTCGATGAGCAAAGAACGGACAACCCGGAGGGGCAAGTTACTTACCCTGCAGATGCAGGACGGCCGGGCTACCTTCCGGCTCTGGAATGCCAATGGCACTCGTTGCGTTTCTATCTTTGCTTTAAATTTGTTTTTCGCTTAGAAAAGCTGTCCCGGAAGTTTCAATTTCTCCTTATGTATGAATGCCTTATCGAACTCCTCGGCTTCTGCTTCATCTACAAAATATACCTGCGGTGTAGCATACTCTCCGGTAATTCCATCAAGATAGCCCGATATCAATTCCTTACATAAAAAGAATGATGCATCTTCACCTTCAGGCAATCCATGATAACGGATGCCAAACTCACTGGCAAAAGTAAATCCGCTCTTTCCATAGAAGTCGATATTTCCTTCCAAGCATACTGCACCCGCACCAAAATCTGCTGCTTTTTCAAGAGAATAGTCCAACAGTATTTTTCCGTAACCCTGTCTTTTAAATTCCGGCGCTATACAGATAGGCCCCATTGTCATGATGGGAATATCCCTGCCATCATCGGCTTTAATATTCGCTCTCATAAAAATGTTCTGGCCAATCAGCTTACCGTCCTTCTCCATTACAAAGTCCAGTTCCGGCACAAAAGCTACATCAGTTCGCAGCTGGTTCAATACATAATGCTCCAAGCATCCCGGACGGTATACATTCCAAAATGCCTCTCTTACAAGGTTTTCGACCTCACGGTATTCTTCTTCTCTTTCTAAACGAATGATATAGTCATTTTTATTCATTAATTTTTCCTCCTGATGATTGTTAACTGCAATACTGGGAGGTTTGTGTGAGACTGTATTTACGCAAACCTCCCGGTTAGCTTACAATCTCCAAGGTGTTGTTTTTCTTCAAACAGCAATCTCCTTTTATCAAAATTCGTGTCTACATACGTGTTAAGCGAAAAATATGCTCCAAGACTACAAGCAAACGAAGATACATGTTTCCACTTTTCAAAAACGTAATTTGCTATCACATTCAAGTCATGCATTTCGTTCCAAACATCGCATCAACATGTACATGTATTATTGTAGTTCTTTCTCTATACTCTGTCAAATCAAAGCTAAGTGTCGGGCAAAAAGCCACCGTTAATATGTTAATATAATCGGTGGATATCTTTATAATTATATTTCAATATCAATCACGACCCCAGACTTAAATCCTATAATTAACTTATCATCAAAGACCATCACCTTTTCAATAAGCCGCCTTACTAACTGCTCATCATATTCCTCCATCTCATAGGACTGCTCATTTAAGAAGGCTGTCATCTCCGCGATTCGTTGCCTTTTTCCTTCACGCTCTGCATTTTCAACCAGTACATTTTGCTTCAGTTCCCGCAAGCGGTAAATTTCATCAGCAACGTCGCTATAATCCGATTTTGAGTTTGCTAGCTTGAGAAGCTCGTTTTGCAGCTCATCCAATTTAGTATCAATATCGGTTGTAGTCTTATCATAGTTTTCATTAAGCACAGTTTCTATATTCGTTTTTAGTGTAGCAATAAAGGTACTTTTTTCACCAATGACAAGATTAATTGCTTTTATGATTTTCTCTTTTAGTATATCTTCAGATATGGTTGATGCATCACAAAATGAACCTGTATTCTCTAATCTACTAACACATCGCCAAACTATTGATTTTTTCCCTCGATTGTTCCAAATACTTTTACGCAAAGGATAAGACTATAGGAACACGTTCAAACTTTAATTATTACATAAGAAAGCATAAATTAAAAAGTAAAAACAAATCTGTAGTTCATCCAAGATATGAAACTAAGCCAGGAGAACAACTGCAGTTTGATTTCAAAGAAGACATAACTATGATTTCAAAAAATGGAGAGATATTTAAATTTAATATTCTTACAACAACGTTAGGATATTCAAGAATGCATAAATTTACTTATAGTAAATCAAAGACAAAAGAAGATGTATTTAGATGTCTTATTGAATCATTTAAATATTATGGAGGAGTTCCAAAAAGATTACTTACAGATAACATGAGTAGTATAGTAAATGTAAAAACAAAAAGTTTACTGAGGAGTTTAGACAGTTTTCAAAAGATTTTAAATTTACACCAGAAAAATGCAATGTTCGATCTCCTCAAACTAAAGGAAAAGTAGAGTCTGCTAACAGGTTTATAAGTAGGTTAATCCCTTACAATTATGAATTCGAGAATGAAGAAGAATTAGTTGAAATAATAAATAGATTAAGTGATGAAGTAAATAATGAAATAAATCAAACCACAGGAGTAAAACCTATAATGCTTATAAAAAAAGAAAAAGAATACCTTTCTCCTTTACCGAATAAAGAAATAATTGAATCTTGCTTGTTGAAAAAATAACAGGCAAATCTTACAGAGTTAAAGACAAAATATTTACAAGTAATTCAAAAAATACTTAGTCAAAAGTGTTAAAAGTTATATTTGCAAATATGTTAAAAATTATATTGACATTAACATCTCTCCTTGACAATCTACAACAACACACTCGATGTTTCAAAACTACCCAAACATATTATCCCTACCATGCAGCTACTCCTTTCAAACAATTTCGCAAATATCCAATTCTGCGAAAATCCTTACCCCCCTCAAACAAAAATCCCCCAAACCATAGTCTGAGGGAACATAAAACACACATCCATATTTAGTTAAAAACCTTCAAAGTCTTTGATTTCAAGCTATTTCTTCTCTATCTTCACGACGCACTCCACATGCGCAGTCTGGGGAAACATGTCCACCGGCTGTACTTCTTTTATTTCAAATCCATTACTGTTCAGGTAGGACAAATCCCTGGCCAGTGTGCCCGGATCGCAGGATACATATACTATCCCGGGCACTTTCATTTCTGCTAAAACACTTAAAACTTCCCGCCCGCATCCCCTGCGCGGGGGGTCCAGCACCACCACATCCGGCCGGTATCCTTCCCTGCTCAGAAGCGGCAGCAGTCTTTCCACTTCCCCCTGGTAAAACTCGACGTTATCAATACCGTTTTCTTTGGCGTTCTCCTCCGCATCTTTCACCGCTTCCGGTACTATTTCCAGTCCCATTACTTCACCGGCACAACCTGCCATAAACAGCGCTATGGTGCCGATTCCGCAGTAGGCGTCCAGCACCTTTTCCTTTCCCGTTAAACCGGCATACTCCCTGGCCTTATTATAAAGCACCAGAGTCTGGGCAGGGTTTACTTGGTAAAAGGAATTGGGGGATATATTAAACTTCAACCTACCCAACCGGTCTGTTATAGTTGGTTTTCCGGCCAGGGTTTTGTTCTTTTCTCCCATCACCACCCGGCTGCCGGACTGATTGATGTTCCGCACCACCGATGCCACCCGGGGGTGTATATGCTGTATTTCTCGGGCCAATCTGTTTTCTTCATCCCACCTGCCGCTGCCGGTAACCAGTACCACCATCACTTCTCCGGTAACCGCCCCTTTGCGCAAAACCACATGGCGGATCAAACCTCTTTTATTCTGCCAGTTAAATACCGGTACCCGGTATTTATTCAGCAGTTCTTCCACCGTTTTTGCCGCTTCATTTAATTCATCATCCACCAGCAGGCAGCGGTGTGCTGAAAGGGGCAGTAAACAGTGGCTTCCCTGTTCAAAATAGCCAAGGGTTACCCGGCCGTTAATTTCCTGCACCTGAAAATGTACTTTATTTCTATAATGCCACGGCCGTTCCATCCCCAGGGTGGGAAGAACTTTGACATCTTTTAGCTTTCCTATCCTGCTCAAACTGTCCTTTACCTGCCCGGTTTTATAACGCAGCTGGGCTTGATATTCAATGTGCTGCAGTGTACAGCCCCCGCACCTGCCGTAAACAGCGCATTGAGGTCGGCAGCGTTCATCTGCCTGTGCTATAATATCTAACAGCCTGGCATGGGCATAATTCTTTTTACGACGCACCACCTGCACCGCTGCCTTTTCCCCCGGTACAGCACCGGGGACAAAAACAGCCATGCCGTCGGGAAGGCGGCCAACCCCTTCCCCCTTGTGCGTCAATCCCGTTATATCTATGGTTATATTTTGGTTTTCCCTATTACCCAAAATAGCACCGCCTTAATTACAGATGTATAATTTGATGTATAATTTATAATAACATTATCTTAGATAATTTTGCTAATTCAGTTTAAGAAAAAGTTTAAATTCTGTACCGGGGGAGGCCAACAACATTGAGTTACTGCAGCAAAGTACTGGTAGTAGTGGCACTGACTATTTTTATTGATACTTTTATAGAAGGAATCATTGTTCCGGTTTTTCCAATATATATAGAGCAGCTGCATGCTTCTTCTTTTCACCTGGGAATAATTTTTTCCATGTATCCCGCCGCTTTATTACTGGTGGCCATCCCCCTGGGAATAATGTCGGACAGGCAGGGACGGAAAAAATTAATGGTTATTGGTATGCTGGGTTTAACTATTTCCACTGTCGCTTATGCCTTTTCTAAATCCGTTTTGGCCCTGGCATCCATCAGGTTTCTACAGGGTGCCGCGGCAGCGGCAAGCTGGACCATCGGGCCGGCATTAATTGCTGACATTTTTCCACCGGAAAAAAGAGGTGAAAAGCTGGGTCTGGCCATGGTGGGGATGAATTTTGGCTTTTTAACCGGCCCGGTGGCCGGCGGTTTTCTTTACGACTGGGGTGGGTATGCCTTTCCCTTTTGGGTATGTGCATTAATGTCGGCAGTGGTACTGCTGCTTGTAATTTTAGTTATTAAAGAACCACAGCAGAAAAAATATACCGGTAATAATATTCAAATCAACGACGTGTTTGGCAACAAATTACTGTTACTGGGAACAGGGCTGGTAATAGCTGCTTCCATAGGCTTAGGGTTTATGGACCCGTTACTGCCCGGATATTATGCCAGCAAATTTGCCGCCACTCCCGGAACCATCGGTTTATTGTTTGGAACAACCGCCGCCAGCAGCATTATCGCCCAGCCGGTTTTCGGGCGCCTGTCAGATCGCTGCGGCCGCATCCCGCTGATTACAGCCGGTTTAATAACCACCGCCATAACCATACCCCTGTTAACTTACACCACTTCTATACCGGCTGCCGTGCTGGTAATGGGTATTTTGGGTATAACATACGGGTTGATCTTTGCACCCAGCGGTCCTCTGCTGGCCGACGCGGTAATGGGTGACAAAAGTTCCATTAGTTATGGTGCTGCCTTCGGCCTGTACAACACTGCTTTTTCCCTGGGGTATGTTTTTGGCCCGCTGATAGGCGGTGGATGGGTGGAAATTTGGAGTTTAGAAAGTTTACTACTGGTTTATTCTGCAGTACTGCTCATGTACGTGGCGGTGATAAAAAAAGCGGCCTGCTCTAAATAATAAAGCCTGGGAACGGCCAGTTAAACCCAGGCTTTTATTTATTTAACTTAAAATTCGGCGCAGCCCCGCCTCTTTAGCCTTCTTTACTGCCCACCTGTGCTCGCGATTGTACACCGGCCGGTTTAACTCCGGGTACTTACCGGCTCTATGGGCAGGATAATACTGCTTCATAATATGCAGGTAGGTATCGGGCGAAATTTCATTGGCTAAAAACTGCACCACCTGCTCACTGCCGGCTAAATCTTCCGGCATTACCAGGTGCCGCACCAGCAAACCACGCCGGGCGATATTTCTATCGTCCTTCTGTAAATCCCCTACCTGCCGGTACATTTCTTTAACCACTTCTCTGGCCACAGTAAAATACCGGGGCGCCGAAGCATATTTTTTACCGTTTTGGTCATCGGAAAATTTAATATCCGGCATATATATGTCTACTATTCCATCAAGCAATTTTATCGTCTCCAGATCATCATAACACCCGGTATTGTATACCAGCGGTAAATTTAACCCCTCTTCCACCGCCAGCACCAGTGCTTCTAATATCTGGGGAACAAAGTGACTGGGGGAAACCAAATTGATATTATGGCACCCCGTTTGCTGCAAGCTCAGCATTATATCAGCCAGTTCACTGGCGGTTACATCACGTCCTTCCCCGTGATAGCTGATTTCACAGTTTTGACAAAACTCACAGGACATGCTGCAGTAACTGAAAAATATTGTACCCGAACCGTTTTGGCCCACCAGCACTTCCTCTTCTCCCCAATGACTTCCATAACTGGCCACAACCGCTTCACGCCCTGCGCGGCAAAAACCCAACTGACCTTCTAAACGATTAACATGACAATGCTGGGCACACACTGTACAATCTGCTAATTTTTCCACCGCCAGCCTGGTACGGCGCTTAAGCTCGGTAATAGACATTTTACGGTAAGCAGGTTGAAACTCTTTGGTCAAAATCCCACCACCTGTTAAAAATGTATCAGCATGAATATTTTACCCTAAAGTTTCCCAGCTTTATCCTAATTTTATGTTATACTTTTGGCTGCGATAAATTAAAGCAGACCGGGTAATGCCCAGTAACTGGGCAGCTTTGGTTTGATTACCTTTACTTTTCTCCAAGGCCTTTAATATCAACTCTTTTTCCACCTGCTCCAATGAAATACCGCTGTCCGGGAAATTTACTATCGTTTCCACAGCAAACTGATTATTATCAGCCTTTTGCTGTAATTCTATGGGTAAGTGCTCAGGTAAAATTTTGTTTCCCCGGCATATTATAACCGCACGTTCAATAACGTTCTGCAGTTCGCGTATATTGCCCGGCCAATCATAATTTACCAGCAGTTCCATAGCTTCCGGGTCAATATCCTTTACCGGGTAAGTTCCCATCATGTATTTTCTTAAAAAATTATTAGCCAGCAGCGGAATGTCATCCCTGCGCTCTCTTAAGGGGGGCAGGTGAATATGAATAACATTTAATCTATAATACAGGTCTTCTCGAAATTCCCCTTTTCGAATAAGTTCACGAATATCCCTGTTGGTGGCCGCAATAATCCTTACATTAACATGCAGCGTTTCCGTGCCGCCCACCCGTTCAAAAGACCTTTCCTGTAAAACTCTCAGCAGTTTGGCCTGCATGGCCGGGGACATTTCTGCGATCTCGTCCAAAAAGATGGTTCCTTTGTCCGCCAGTTCAAAACGTCCCCGTTTTAACGCCACAGCACCGGTAAAAGCACCTTTTTCATGCCCAAACAGCTCACTTTCCAGCAATTGTTCCGGCAGGGCCGCACAGTTAACCGGTACAAAGGGGTAGTCCCTTCTATCGCTGGCCTGGTGTATTGCCAAGGCAGTAACCTCTTTACCGGTACCGCTTTCGCCGGTTATCATTACAGTGGCGTTGGTTGCCGCCACCCGCTCAATCAACAGAATAACTTCTTTAATGGCCGGGCTTTCCCCGATAATAGTCCCGTATTTTTTACTCAGTTCCGAGCGCAAAAATGAAACTTCAGAAACAAGTTCGCTGTATTTCAGCGCTTGTTTAACCACCATTTTCAGCTCATCTAAATCAAATGGTTTGGTAATGTAATCATTGGCACCCAGTTTCATTGCTTCAATGGCGGTTTCTATGGTGCCGTGGGCTGTAATCATAATTACCGGGATCTTGGGATGAATTTCTTTTATAACCTTTAAAACTTCCATACCATCCATTCCCGGCATTTTTAAATCCAGCAAAACCAATGACGGGCCTTTATTTTTTAAAAGACTAATCCCTTTATTACCGGAGGTTGCCGTTATGGCCTGGTAGCCTTCCTGTTCCATTGCCCGTTTTAAAGCCCAACACATGTGTTCCTCATCGTCAATGATTAATATTTTAGGGATCACCTGTCATCTCTCCCCATCTCTTGGTTTAACGGCAGTTTGACAGTAAAAGTCATTCCCCCATCTTCATTACATTCAGCCGTAATAACACCATTATGCATAGATATTATTTGATTGCATATCGTCAACCCTAAACCGGTTCCTGTTTCTTTGGTAGTAAAAAAGGGGTCAAAAATATTTTTAATTTTTTCTTTGTCTATACCTGTTCCAGTGTCTTTAAAGGATATTATAACATTATTTGCATCATGTCGAGTTGTAATATCAAGTTTGCCTCCACCGGGCATTACTTCTATGGCATTTAAAATTATATTTACAAATACTTGTTTAATGCGTTCCCCATCTGCATATACCGGCGGCAGTTCCGGGGAAAAGTTTGTTACAAGTTCTATATTGCTTTGTCTAAGCTGGGCAGCAATAAAAAAAGTAAGTACAGAATCCAGCAGTTTATTGATCTGCACCATCTCTTTTACCGGCTTACTGGGTTTTCCATAAGACAGCAGTTCATGAATTACTTTGTTCTGTCTGTCCACCTGCTGTTTTATTACCTGACAGTATTCTTGAATAGAAGGATCTTTTTTTTCTGCTTCCATTAATTGAACAGTTGCTTTAATTACCCCAATGGGATTGCGCAGCTCGTGGGCAACCCCGGTTACAATCCGGCCAAGGGCCGCTAAACGCTCTTGCTTCCTTATTTCCTCTTCTAATTTTTCTTTTTCAATTAAGGCATCAGCCATTTTGTTAATGGCTTTTGAAATTTGTCCCAATTCCCCCGGTAGTACAGGCAGTTTGGCGTTAATATCATTCTCTAATTTACTTAAGCCATTTTTTATTTGTCTTACCCCACTGGTCAAATTGTTTACAACAATAAATACCCCTAACCCGCCAATCAGCAGGGCAGCAATTGAAAGATACCTGGTCATAGTTCTAAACTGCCTGGCTTGATTAAAAATTGGATGCAGACGTTCATCCGCCCACAACACAGCAACTAACTGCCCTTCTATTTTAACGGGTACAAACCGTTCAATAAACCTGTCCTCCGGCTCGCCGGCAATGGTAGCCAGCGGTTCACCGCTGGCCAGCACACTACGAATCCCTGAATACGCATTGGTGTAGATTCTCTTTTCTCTCTTTTTTTGCTCCTCTGGGGACAACTTACGATAGTTATGCAGAAAACCTCTAACTATCATTTTATCACTGTCCGGAATATACAAGCTTAATCTTACCCCGGGGTTAAACTCAATAATCGGGGTGGCGGCGTGGGAAAAGATTTGCTCAAAAAAATTGTTCCTTTCTTCAATGGTCATTTGTTTAATTTTTTCTTTATTCTCATTTATTTCAGCATTAACTTCCAATAAAACAGTCTGTACGATTGTTCCCAGACGCTCTTCCTTAGAAAGAAAAATTATCTCTTCTTTTTTACTGGCAAAGGATTCATACAACAATACCAGTATCGGTATAACCAAAATTATCAAAGTAATGGTAATCATTTGAAAACCAAAATTACGGTGTGAAAAAAATTTTTTCATAATAGTCCCACCTTTCCATCCAAACATCAAATATATTGTATGTTATCAAACACATTATTGTTCAATATCAAACAACAACCTTCAACCCCTTACCGCATCACCAAACCCCTTTGTTTACAGCCCCTGACTTCCAGGGTTTGTGAAAATAACTACATAATCAATATAGTTAATTGATTGTTTTCGTACACCTCGTTAAAATTATTGTCGTTTTTATTTCAATAAATCCCTTAAAATCAATCTTTTCCCGCTTTCATACTTTTGGCATGAGAATTGCATAGTAAAGTTTACAAAGTTATAAAAATGTATAAAAATGCCGCTGATTGGTTTTAAAAGGTTTGAGAAAATAATAACAAGTGTACGAAGCCGTCAAAACAGTATTAAAAAACATTGTATTAATTATAACATACAATTTTAGCCGCTTTTAAGCAAAAAAGCGCTGTAAAAACTTAACAATTTAAATTTAAATTTTTTAAAAGGGGGTGAACATTAATCCCGCTAGCACCTTACAATTTCAAATAGTTGGTTAATTGAGCAAAGTCAACCGTTACAGTTAAAATTCAATACTTTTAAAAAATCCTTTAGAAAAAGCACCTTGGTAAAGACATCTAGGAATAAAAAATTTTTTCTACGGGGGAAGTAGAATGATGAACACATTAATTGAAAAATTTAATGCCTTTACAGTGGCTGTATCATCGGCTATGCCCGACGCTGCTAATGCTGTTTCCGCTGCAGCGGGAAATCCAGATACTCCCTGGTGGGTATGGCCGGCAGTGCTGTTTGTAACCACATTTGTATTAGGTATTGTAGCGGTATTGGCAGGCGTTGGTGGCGGGGTACTGTTTGTACCCATTGTAGGTAGTTTCTTTCCTTTCCACCTGGATTTTGTCCGGGGCGCCGGCTTGATTGTAGCACTGGCAGGAGCATTGGCTGCCGGTCCGGGACTGCTTAAAAAGGGGCTGGCTAATTTAAGATTGGCACTGCCCGTAGCGTTAATTGCATCGACTTTTAGTATTATCGGGGCATTTATCGGGCTTGCACTGCCTCAAAATATTTTGCAAATGGCTTTAGGGGCAACCATCTGTGCCATCGCCGTTTTGTTTATATTCTCTAAAAACAGTGATATTCCAAATGTACCGGGTCCTGACGGTTTATCCAAAAAACTTAAAATTTCCGGTACTTACATTGAAGAATCCACAGGTAGACAAATTGATTGGACAGTACACCGTACTCTTAAAGGGTATTTAACCTTTATTTTCATCGGTTTAATTGCCGGGATGTTCGGACTTGGTGCCGGTTGGGCAAACGTACCGGTATTAAACCTGTTAATGGGCGCACCACTGAAATTAGCCGTAGGTTCCAGTAAGTTTCTACTCTCCATTACAGATACATCTGCTGCATGGATTTACTTAAATAAAGGTGCGGTATTACCTATTATTGCTGTTCCATCAGTGCTGGGTATTATGCTTGGTTCTCAGGTTGGTGTTAAACTGTTATCCAAGTCTAAACCTAAAGCTGTAAGATACCTGGTCATTGCAATGCTGTTATTTGCAGGTATCAACTCCTTCCTGAAAGGCTTAGGCGTAATGTAGTGTAAATTAATTTTAGGTGACTTTAGGAGGTAGAAATTATGGCTAAAGAACAACTGGCAGCTCAACAGGCGCCAAAGAGTTCGGGAAAAGTGCAGTCCAAAATGCATGTTCCGGCAGAGCAGGTTGCATATGCAAATATGATTAATTACGGACAGTGGCTGGGAGTAGGCATACTGGTTATCACATTCTTTATTTATATGAGCGGAATGATGCCGGGTTTCGTTCCCCCCAGCGAAGTAGCTCAAACTTGGCATTTAAGCTGTGAGGAATTCTTAAAAACAAATGGTATGCCGCACGGTTGGGAATGGTTGGGAATGCTGCGGTACGGTAATTTCCTCAGCCTGTTAGGTATTGCCTGGCTGGCAGGGCTGACAATTATAGCCTACTTGGCATTTTTAGTACCGGCTTATCTTAAACAAAAAGATACCCCATTCCTAACAATTGTTGCAGTTGAGATAATTGTACTTGTTTTAGCTGCCTCCGGCATATTGGGATCCGGCGGCCATTAAGCACTCTTTAATTTGTCAAACTGGAAGATTCAAGGCGACCTGTAAAAATAGGTCGCCTTAAGTTCCATTCAAAGGGAGGAGGTATCTATGTCGTCATCTGACAAAAAAGTT
Organism: Desulforadius tongensis; assembly: GCF_016907915.1. GTDB lineage: Bacteria > Bacillota > Desulfotomaculia > Desulfotomaculales > Desulfohalotomaculaceae > Desulforadius > Desulforadius tongensis. The sequence continues at coordinate 31,090 of NZ_JAFBCW010000003.1, read as the reverse complement.
GCTAAAGATATTATGGTTCCTTCAGATCGTTATCCTGTTATTTACGAAGATGAAACAATTAAAAGGGTTTTGTCTAAATTTCAGTTTTCCCTATGTTCTAAACAGTCAAAAAGGCGGAACCTGTTAGTTTTAAATAGAAATGATGAGCCAATTGGTTGGGTAACCCTGAGAGATATTTTGGCAGCAGTGCATCCTTCCAATTTAGATTATACAAACAAGCATAAATGGAATTTACAGGGACTAACCGGCCCATCTGCATATTTCGCCCGCGAGTTAATGAATTGGGTATCAAATGATACCTTAAACTCCTTAGCGGATCAGTGTCAAAAAATTTCCAACCTCAGGGTAGATAAATTGGTTAGGCCGCTTGAATCAGGTGCTGTTCATGCTGAAACACCGTTAAATGCGGTGGCATCTATAATGTACGAAAAAAATCTCTCTACTTTACCGGTGGTTGAAAACGGAAAACTGGTAGGCTTTGTACGAGCAGAAGATATTATTATGGAAATGGCTTCAATTCTAATTAATACCACTGTAAACAAGAAAAACCAATCCACACCGGCGGCGAAATTCAGCGAGGTGTAAAATATATGGGTAGAGCTAAAACAAAACACAATCACGCAGCAAACCTTGATTTAATTCTTAATAAATTAAGGGAATCAACACCTGACGGTGGGGTTACTCTGGAAGAGTTATCCAGTCTATGCGGTGTAAGTAAAAGAAACATTTATCGCTATTTAAACGAACTGGAATACATGGGAATTGAAATAATCAGACCGGTGCAGCAAAAACCCGGTACACCCGGCAGGGGAAAATATTACCTCAGTGAGAAAACAATGCTTGAATCGGATACAGATGCCAGCTTAATCATGTTAATGGGATTAAACGCCCAAAAAGAAGCACAATACCGTAATTTATTGATGGCATTATATGAAATCTTCATTAGATATTTAGCAGCTAAATACCACCTAAGCCTACCCAAAGAATGGAAAATGTCTGAAATCCACCAATCACCGGTCAACGAGTTGAATGATAGTAAACAACCGTCTGCAAAAGAGCAGACCGGAACAGTTTTTTATCTTCCCACTGCTAACAAAAATAATCAACCCAAAAGCAAAAAAGAAGCAGTAAAGGTAATTTTGAGTCCTAAGGCAGCAGAAATTTACAGAAACACTCCCGAGCATTTTAAAACCATCTCCCAGGAACCTTTACCCGACGGCTCTTTATTGCTTACTTTAAGAGCCTCCTGTGATAACGAAATTTTGTCCTGGTTGTTCCACTGGAACGGTGAAGCAGAAATCATTGAGCCAATAAGAATCCGCAAAAAGCTAATTGATTTTTGTAACAATGTATTAAAAACCCACCAAAGCAAGTACTTGTCACAAAAAGCATCTTCCTAAAAATTAAAAGTTTATAATTCCAAAATAATGGCCGCAGCGGTCATTATTTTTTTATTTTCGAACACTGACAAAAAAATTTCGTAACTGAGAAAAACACAGTATATTAAAAAGATTACCGGCATAAGTGCCAAATATTTGTATGTAATAACTTTATATACAACTGTACAATTAACCTGTCTTAATTTAAAGTAGTGACAAATTAATTTTCATCGCCCGGGCAATAAAAAAGGGGCTGACATTTATGTTATTAAACTATGAAAGTGCCAGTATTTTTGTAAATCCTTACGTAATTTTATTAATTGGCTTTTGTATTGGCGTCATGGGAGCATATTTTGGTTCTAAAGCCATGTTTCTTGCCATTCCGGCTTTAAATATTAACAGTATACCAATGGTATTTGCCATCGGCACAGATATGGCTCACGCCTGCACCAGGACAATAATTGACAGCTACCATTACAAGCTATTTAAAGTTGTCAACTGGCATTTGACCGCTATCTTAAGCCTTTCCGGCATTATGGGTTTAGCTGCCGGCCATAAGTTGATACTGCTTACGGAACATTATCACATCACCGATACCGTTGTAAGGTTCCTGTATATTGCTTTATTAGTAATACTGGCCATTATATTAATACTAAAGAACAATAATCGTTTACCATTGCTGCCAAAATTCAGCATTCATTTAACCCCGCTATTTAATCCATCCGCATTAATACCGGTTTTATTTGGCATATTTTCCGGTTTTTTGGCCAGCTTTCTGGGCAGCGGAATTCTTCTGCTGCAAATTCCATTTTTAATTTACTTTTCTAACCTGCCGAATACCGTTATTTTAGCCAGCAATTTAGCCGCATTTTTAGTAACCTCAGCAACGGGTATCAAACTCTGGTCCTCAGCAGGGTTACTGGGTGTATTAACTACCACCATACTGCTGGTGGGTGTAATTGTCGGTTCTTACATCGGTTATGCAGCCTTAAACTATATTCCACCGGATAAGGTATCCAGTAAAACAAAAGATTTTTTATTACTGATGTCCGCAATGAAAACTATTTTGGCCATTGCAGTACTTATGTTTGGTTATATAAAATTTGCCAAACTGTTAATAATAGCCGCTTTATTAACTCCCACCGTTATAGTTATTAATTATATGCTGCTGGAAAAAATGGTAAGAAAAATAGTTAGCGAAGAAGAACTGGTCAAGGATGAAATAGCCTGTACCGATAAAAAAACCACTACATGATGACAAAAGTGTTGTCACCGCACAGCTATGCATGTATAATAAGCATAACCAAAATTAGCAATAACTTGGTATAATGAAGCACCTTAATAATAAACCAGGTTTTTTTGGTAATGGGGATTGTGAAAATTACATCAAGCAGTCTTTTACCTGGGGGGGAAGGAGGAGATGCTTACCAAAAATCCCTTATGGTTTAAAATTTTTTACAATTAAATTTTTTACAATTAAATGACTGACTAAGATAACTCTAAAGCACCTTTAATTTATTCCGTAAATTTATTCCGTATGTTTGGGGGTAAGTTGATTATGGAAAATAATATTGCCATTTCTGAATCTAAACAGGCCCAAAGCCAACAAAGTTTTTTAAGTAGCTTTATAAAAAACCGGAAGTTTTTCTTACTGGCTGCATTACTGGCAACCCTGGTAGTATTAATGCCAACTCCTGAAGGACTAACAACCGCAGGACAAAGAGCACTGGCCCTGATGATTTTTGTGGTGGTGTGTTTCTTTACAGAAGCAATTCCCCTGCCGGCTGTAGCCCTGATAATTGGCTCGTACCAAGTAATAATGGGTTTAACACCCTTCAGAGAAGTTCCCAAAACCTTTATGGGCGACGCAGTTGCTTTCATCATGGGCGCACTGATGATCGGTTCAATCCTGGTAAAGTATAAAATACACAACCGTATTGCGCTGTTTATTTTAAACATATCGGGAACCAATGTTACTAGGGTTATGCTGGGTATTATCACCTTCTGTGCCTTTAGTGCCGGATTTATTTCCGAGCACGCAACCGCCACTATTATGCTGCCCATTGGTGTAGGTATTGTATCCCTCTGTGGTGGTATTAAAAAAGTACCCAATCTAGGTAAATTATTGATGCTCGCCATTGCTTATGGTTGTATCATCGGCGGCCTGGCTTCCCCCTCCGGTGGAGCCCGCAACGCTTTGATGATCGGTTTTCTTTCCCAGTACGATATCTCTATTAGCTACGGTCAATGGGTCTTAATGGCCATACCCTTTACTTTGATTATGATACCGCTGACGGTACTTTGGTTGACTCGCTGTTTTAAACCAGAAGTAACGGATTTGCGGGAGCCGGTGGAAGCAATTAAAAAAGAAATGGCCACTGAAGGCAAAATGTCCACCGAAGCTAAAATGGCCCTGGGTATTTTTATAGTGGTTCTAACTTTATGGATTACAATGAGTGAACATATCGGTCTCGGCAACATCGCTGTCATGGGGGCCATTGCAGCTATGATACTGGGATTGGTAGATTGGAACTATCTGCAGAAAAACACCCAGTGGGGTGTGGTAATTCTTTACGCCGGTGCCATTTCCATGGGTTCTATGCTGCAGTCAACCGGGGCAGCACTATGGCTGGCAGAAAATCTACTGGCAGGGGTAAGTGCTCTAGGTATAACAGATGGTTTACCCCTGGTGGCCGCTATCACAACAATTACTGCCTTTACCACCAATACCATGGCAGATGGTCCAACCGTTGCAGTGCTGGGGCCGATCTTCTTAAAAGTTGCCGAGCTGGCAGAGACCTCCCCCTTTGCCATCGGTGTTGCTACATCCCTGGGATCAGCCTTTGCCTACTTGTTAATTATTGGAACGCCAGCCAACGCCATTGTATATGGCCCCGGTTTTCTTAAAGCATCAGACTATCTCAAGGCCGGGTCTGTAATGTTCCTGCTCTCTCTTTTCTTTGTAGTATTCGGTCTGGTAGGTTTCTGGTGGAAAGTACTGGGCATTTGGTAAACACCGAGCTTCTAAATTATTTAAAAAACAAATTATAATTACTGGTGTTAATTGATAAAATACTTATCAAGAACCCGTTGCCTTTCATAAATCGCTGCGGGTATTTTTTTGAGGAGGTAACCGTTATGCCAGAACAATATCACTCCTTATATGCTATCATTGTTTTTCTGCTAACGTACGCTTTAATCATGTCAGAAAAAATTCACCGGGCAGTGGTAGCACTTGCAGGAGCCATGTTAGTACTTTTTGCCGGTGTTATTCACTTTGAGGAGGCAATCCATCACATCGACTGGAACACCATCGGCCTTTTAGTAGGTATGATGATCATAGTGGGTATTACCAGGCGCTCCGGTGTATTTGAATACCTAGCCATCTGGGCGGCTAAAAGGGCCAAGGGCGAACCAATGCGTATTCTGGTGACACTGGCAATTATCACTGCCGTGGGTTCAGCCTTTTTGGATAACGTTACCACCGTGCTGCTGGTAGTGCCTGTGACTTTTTCTATCACCAGGGAGTTAAATGTTAATCCCATTCCTTTTTTAATCACCGAAATAATGGCTTCTAACATCGGTGGTACCGCCACCCTGATCGGTGACCCGCCCAATATTATGATCAGCGGTCCGGCTGGGCTGTCTTTTATGGAATTTATCTATAACTTAGCCCCCATCGCTATTTTAGTATTTATTGTCACTATTTTTATTTTGCGTTTTGTCTTCCGCATTGAGGCCTCTGAAGAATTAAAAGAAAAAATTATGCAGTTTGACGAAAAGCAGGAGTTAAAAGACATCGCTTTGATGAAAAAATCTCTATTTGTACTGGCCATTACCATCATCGGTTTTGGGTTCCACGGTGCACTGCACATTGAAAACTCTATTATTGCTTTAACCGGTGCCACTTTACTGCTGCTTATTACCCGTGAAGAACCGGAAGAAGTGCTGCTCACTGTGGAATGGCCTACCATTTTCTTCTTTATTGGACTATTTGCCATTGTAGGGGCCCTGGAAGTAAACGGTGTAATTGCCGCTATAGCTGCAAAAGCCATTGAATTAACCGGCGGGGATCTGCTAAAAACCGGGTTCTTAGTATTATGGTTGGCTGCAATAGCTTCATCATTTGTTGATAACATCCCCTTTGTGGCCACAATGATTCCCATGATTAAAGAAATGGGGCCCGAAGGCTTAAACGTTTTTACCAACCTGGATCCCATCTGGTGGTCACTGGCCCTGGGAGCCTGCCTTGGCGGTAACGGCACCATTATTGGAGCCGCTGCTAACGTCATTGTAGCCGGCTTGGCAGACAAAAACGGAACCAGGATATCATTTTTAGGTTATATGAAAATAGCCTTTCCCTTGATGATCTTATCTATTGTGATGTGTACCGTTTACCTGTACTTCTTCTACTGGACATAATTCAACAGCAAAAACTAATGAAAGACAGGTTGTTTTAAATTTACTTTAACAACCTGTCTTTTTCCGTTTTTAAATTTACTTACTGCTAAGTAATATGAGCAGGCGACAACAGCAATTTTTCCTTTCTGCCGTGAAAGCCTAATACTAACCTGGCAAGTTCAACAACAATATCCTCTTCAAAAACAAAGCCCACAAGGTGCTCATTTTTCACCACGGGCAGTATAGTTAGGCTGTTTTTAGACATCACCGACACCAGTGTACTCAGTGCCGCATCCGGTGAAACAAATACTACCTGCCAAGACCGCATTAAAGATTTCATTTTAATGTCAACACTGTTTTCCAGCCGGTGTTCAGCATATCTATATATATCATCGGGAAACCAGTTCATCATCTGCCGGGCAATATAAGCAGACGGCCCGGTTAAATTAGACAGCATCATAAAACCTTTATTGTTAATACTGCGTTCCATTACTGCCAGAATATCCGTCAATGCCACCCAGCCAACAGGCTTATCCTCAGCATTTAAAACTAACAGCACTCTACACTTTCCTTTACCGGAACAAAGCATAAATTGAATTTTTAACAAGGCCCTTTGAACGGTTTCGTCCTCATAAATAACCGTACAGTTGTCTGCGGGCATCATAATATCTCCAGCCAGTACCGGCATTGGGCACCCCTCCCATGCGAGGTAAGGCGGCCTTTAAAATAAAGGCCACCTTATATTTTACTTTTTACTCATTAATATACCTATACCATTACACAAGTAATAAATAGCAAACCCCCACAGTAGCGTATAGAATACATAGAACGCCAACAGCCCCGACAACAAGGCCATATTATCACCGGCACTGGCTTTTTGTATGCCGTAAAAATTATACCCGGGTTCCACAGCTTTTTTAGTTACTTCATTTAAAAATGCCGCTGCTTTAAATTCTTTCACCTTTTGCAGTGAATTCTGCAGCATACCATAGGAATGCCACCAGTAATACATTATTTCTTTGGGCTCAAAGCCGTATTTTTGAATTAAATATTTACCGTTGTTATCATACATGGCATCTGCATCTAAAATTGCTGCTGTGGTAATTTTCCCTAAATCACCGGATATTTGTATCTCTTCTCCCTTTATTACCACATCTGCACCAGCTTTTTGATAAAGGATGGCTACTTTTTGCGCTGATTCAGCATCATCGGCGCTGATAGTTGCCTGAATCTCCTTTCCCATTTTATCTTCGGCACTGGCCAACAAGGCAGGAATACGATAGCTGGATCCCTTGGCAATGGAGTTAAAAAATTGGTCTGAAAACTGAAAGGCATTTTTTCCATCAAAGGCCGGGGTCCACATATAAACAAACAGCCCCAAAAAAATTACCAGCATAATCAAGCCAATATTAAAATCTTTTTTATTTATTATCATTATTTAGCTCACCCCTTTTTCTCCAGCAATCACACCAGTGAGCGTAGCTTCTTTTCTCAACTGTTTAAAGTTAGACGCAAATTTACTAATCACCCATACAGCGAAAAAGGTTACAATAGCAAAAAATGTTATATTACCAATGTTCGTGAGCACTTTAGCCGTAGTTTTGCTGATGGATATTACTTCCATTTTATTTAATTTTCCCGGCAGAGCCATTAAACGATTGAAAAAGCCGGCTAAAATAGCTACAGCATAAAAACCCTTGATGTGGGAACCGGAAACCACCTTAGTGGTGATAGCTCCAATTTGAATACCAATCAATGAACCAATAAGCATCCCCATGGCCAGGGTATAGAAAATATATCCATAAAGGGCATATTGAGAAATAGAAGCATAACCGGCCGTAAAGATTATCTGCAAAATGTCCGTCCCCACAGTAGTTGCCGTTGAAACTCCTAAACCATATACAAACATGGGAAAGGTTAAGAAGCCGCCGCCAACTCCCATAATTGCTGCTGTTAAACCTACAACTGCACCACACACCGCCACAAACCAGGCGGAAATTTTTCTACCACCGGGAACAATATGCTGGTCGAACTTGATGGTCGGAGGAATGCTGCTCTTTTGCAGCCTTTTAGCCAAAACAGTTAATTCTTCATCTTCCCCGCCGTGAACAGCACCGGAAGCAGCAGCTCTTTTACGGGACTTTAAGAAATCAATTAACGCGTAAGTACCTAAAAAGCCCAGCATAACCACATAAACAATACTGATTACTGTATCGCTAAGCACCGGGTTAGCGTTATATAACGCCCTGTTTAATTTACCACCAAAGGTAACACCTGCAGTGGAACCAACCAAGAATGCAATAGCCAAACCAACATGAACATTACCCAACTTTTTGTGTACGGTAGTACCCATAATAGCCTTGGCAAAAATATGGAACAGGTCGGTACCCACCGCCAGAATACCTTTTACACCGGCACTCATCAAAGCAGGTGTGATAATAAAGCCGCCGCCGGCACCGATACAGCCGGTTATTAAACCGGCACAAAGGCCGATGGCAATTGATACATAAAAGACAAAAGGTGAAAAGAACGAAGGCGCGTAAGCACTTTTCCCGCCTAAAACCGCCGGTAAACTGGATGCTGCATGGGCCACCGCCGGCAGTATTACCGGCAAAGCCATAAGCAGCAATAAAAAGAGCTTTTTCCTATTGTGCAGGATATTCATTGAAACTTCATAATCCCACTTGGCGTGAGCAGCAGCAGCTTCCATGAAAGCATCATACAGCTTTCTCATAGTAAATTCCTCCCAACGAAAAGGTTTTCTTTTCTAATAAATAAGGTGCTTAAATAATCTTTCATTTAGTTGTTATAACAGTACAATTAATAATTTAAAAACAAATACTTACCAGCTTAATCACCCCCTTGCAAAATTATTAACAAAAAATGCCCTCTTTGATATTTCAACACCTATCAAGTGCAATATAAATAAAAATGCACTTTTAAAAACAAAGTGCATTATAGTTTGTTAGTTATATAATTTTCTTGTCAATACCATATTACTTTATTTTTCATTCAAAAACATCCATTAATTATTTATTAAAACTTCATGGAAACTTCATTTTCTATATCAAAAAAAAACATGTTAAAGTTTACTAAAAATCTACCAAAAATCTACTAAAAGTTATTTTTATTGAATGTTCGAATTCGAAGTGGATCTCGCGCGGATTTTTCGAACACCCTCTTTTATTTGCCAAAAAAAATCGTTCATTTTATCCAGTAAAATGAACGATAGATTATTAAATATTAGGACAGCGGGAATTTAATTAAATTTCTTAAACTGATTAACAACTTGTTCATCGCTTGGGTTCTTATTTTAAAACAGTTTTGTACACTATATCCCAGTTCCAATGCCGTTTTTTCAATGCTCCAGCCTTCAAAATACCTGTATTTAATAAATTTTTCTTCGTCCTCAGTTAATGCTTTTACCGCCTCATCAATGGAATTAATAATTGTTTTATATATCGCCAGCTGCTGCTGCAAATAAGCAACCTTTTCCCCTTCCAGTCTATATATGGCCGTATTTTCCGTTGAACTATTATTATTTAAACTCTCTTTAGAGTTTTCTTTCCACGAATAATCAGTGGTAATATTAGGTAAAATTTCATCCAGTGACTGCTGTATGTTCTTCATTCCCACTTTATATACTTTATAATTTTTTAAATGTTTTTTTATTTTTTCTATTTGCTGTTTCCTGGTCATAATTGGTCACCTCTTTTTCCAAAAACAGATCAAACTAAAGGTGCTTGGGGTTAATTAAAACAGATATAATTTACCAATCCCTAAATGATTCTTACATAATATTAACAGGTGCTAAAATGTGCTTAATAAAAATAACTTGGCAGCTGAAAAATTAAAACCAGCAGTTTGATTAAATAACAACAATAATATTTTTATAACCAAACAGTTCCGCATCACTCCTTCAACTTTAAAAATTAACCGGAGTATGTGCTAATTATCACAAACCCTGGTAAAAATAAAATTTTTACTAAACTGTAATTTCTGTAAGTTTTAATTGATATCAAAATTAAAATACCTATAGTATAATTATACCTTTACAGCCAAGTAGTGACAATACTTTTTTCACCACACATAAATGTAAAATTTTAGGTTGAATACCTTTACTCCGTTAAAAGATCCCTTTTATTCTTCGCGGGCAGAAAAAAATTCCCCGTAACAAGCAGGGGATTATTAAAAACGCTATTAAATTTTAAATTTACCGGCCAGCCTATTCAGTTCCTCTGCCATGCCGTTCAGCTGCTGGGCCAGAGCAGACACTTCCTGCATTGAAGCAGATTGTTCTTCCGTAACGGAGGACACATTTTGTACCCTTGCTGAAATTTCACTGGTGGATTCTGCTATATTATGTACCTGTTTTGCTAAGGCCTGTATTTTATCTATAATGTCTTTAAAATACGAGCCTACCTCTTGAATTATCCTCCGGCTGTTGGCCACCTCATCAGTGTTGGCTTTCATCACCGAAACAGCGTACTCACTTTCCTGTTTAACGTCACTAATCATCCTATATATTTCGTTGGCCGCCCGGGCAGAATTCTCTGCCAGCTTCCGCACTTCTTCCGCCACCACAGCAAACCCACGCCCCTGTTCTCCGGCCCGCGCTGCTTCAATAGTAGCATTCAAAGCCAATAAGTTAGTTTGTTCTGCAATTTCAGTAATCATATCCACTATTCTGGTTATTTCCTTAGAACTCTGGTTAAGATTGTCAACAGCTTCCGATACTTTAGACGAAACCTCACTGATATTATCCATATGCACCTCAATCTTGTCTATTCCCTTGCTGCCATTGGCCGCTAATTTCGCAGTTTGGTCGGCAGCATTTGACACCGTCCCCGCATTATCCGCCGCATTAATTACAGCGGCCGATATTTCATTCATGGCAGCCGTTACCTCCTGCACCCCGCTGCTGGTTTGCTGCGCAGCAGCGGAAAGTGTTTCCGAAGAAGAAACAACATGGCGGGATGCATCATTCAGGCCCTGTACTATCTGCTGCAAGCTTTTTTTCATGCTGTTGAAGTTGCTGGTTAAGGACCCTATTTCATCATTGGTGGCAGCGGTGATATCCTCACCAGTTAAATCCCCTTGGGCCATACGACCAAATTCCCGTTCTAACTGCACCACAGGATCGGTTATTCTTTTAGCTGTAATTAACGTGATAATTAGACTGATTATAAAGGCACTTACAACCGCTACCATTACTTTCGAACCCATACTGTTCACTAACCGGGTATTAGCCTGAATCTGCTGCTGCATAATTTCTTCCTGCATTTTTGCCAGCTCGACGCTTGTTTTAATCAACCCGTTAATTGTTCCTTTTCTATTAAGGGTAAAATCCACCACCGCTTCCGGCCCGCTGCCCATTATTTTCATCCCGTCAGCGGCATAAGCGGTAAATTCATTCAACGATTGTTCAAGCTGTACCACTTTCTGCTTTCCTTTTTCGTCTGTAACTAAATTTTGCAGTGTTTCCAGGTTATAATATGCGGCTTTCAACGCCCGCCGGTATTTTTCTTTGTAGTCCGGGTTGCCGGTAAACAAATAGCTGCGCATGTAAAGGGCACTATATTCAAAATTAATCACCAATTCTTTAGATTCGTCTTTGATTCTTACCTGTTTTTCAAACAGCCGGTTATAAGAATCGTTGATTTTTTGAATCTGTACAACAGAAAAAACACCTACAAATATCAATAACAGCAGTATTACTAAGGAATTTAAAATCAGCTTTGTTTTCAGTTTCAAGGGCATCCCTCCCAGCTTGTGATTTTTTTAACTTAATATGAGCTAATTATACCATATTTCCAGCAGCGTATTGTTTAAAAATCCCTTTTTTATTCCATTATTTACTATAAAAATAACCCCCGGCAGCTGCTGGCACTGCCGGTTGAACAAAAATTATATTAGTAAACACCTCAATCACTGCTGCCGCAAACGGGACAGTATACATCCCGGCGCACCTCAATTTGGTCAGAAACCATTTCTAATAAATTGATAGTAAACATTCTGCCCACCAGCGGGACACCTATATTAAGCAGCACTTTAACTGCTTCTGAAGCTTGTATCGAACCGATTACACCGGCCACCGCCCCCAGTATTCCTATGGTGGAAGTGGTGGGCGCATTTTTCGACGGCTCGTTTCTAAAAATACAGCTAAAACAAGGCCCCCGGCCGGGGATAAAAGTCATTACTTGACCCTGCATGGCCAGAACGCCTCCATATATAAAGGGTTTACGCTGTTTAAAGCAAACACCGTTGATAAGCTGCCGGGTGGGAAAATTATCTGTGGCATCCACCACCAGCTGGTAACCGCCGATTATTTCTTCTGCATTTTCTTTTGTCAGCGGCCGGCTGTAAGTCACAACTTTAATGTCCTTATTTAAGGCTTGTAATTTTTCAGCAGCAGATTCAACCTTTGGTTTGCCAAGGTCAAGGGTGCTGTGTATTATTTGCCGCTGCAGGTTGGACAAATCCACTTTATCGGCATCAACAAGCCCCAGCGTTCCTATACCGGCAGCAGCCAGGTAAAAAGCAACCGGAGACCCCAAGCCCCCGGTGCCCACAATTAAAACTTTGGAATTCAACAGTTTTTGCTGCCCTGCAACGCCAACACCGGCCAGTAAAATATTGCGGCTATAGCGTTTTAACTGTTCTTTACCCCATGCCGGCAATATTATCACCTCAAAAATTTGTGTTCTATCAAATCCGCCACCCCAGCGGCATCGTTCCAGTTATAAACCGGCACTTCCCGTTCCAAATCTATATCGCTGACCACTGCAATCAGCTGTTCTGCCTTTGCCGCCGGTCTTTCGGAAACGCCGTGGCGGTACACTTCAATTTGGGGAGTATTTTCTTTTTTGAATCCTTCGGTAATAACGATATCCATATCGGGTAATAAAGCAATTAATTGCTGCAGTGACCACTCCCGTTCGGTTGTTCTTACCAATCCCACCTTTTCGGGGCTGGCTATTACCACAGCATCTGCCCCGGCCCGGGCATGCCGGTAAGTGTCTTTACCCGGTTTATCTAACTCAATACTGCCATGATGATGCTTCACTGTGCCCACCCGGTAACCACGTTTTTTTAATTCAGCTATCAGTTTTTCCAAAAACGTGGTTTTACCGGTATTAGACCAGCCCACCACCGAAATAACCGGTACTTGAAGCACTTACCGCTTTTCCCCTTCCGGCATTATTTCTATTTTATCCCCCACTTTAACCGGCCCCTCTTTCAGCACTTTAATAAAAATTCCCTCCCGGGGCATTACACAGTCACCGGCCTGCTGGCGAATGGCACAACCATGGTGACACTCTTTACCAATTTGAGTTACCTCACCCACCGCTTCCGAACCAAGCTTAATTTTGGTGCCAACGGGTAGTGATACCAGATCTATTCCTTCGGTGGTTATATTTTCAGCAAAGTCACCGGGGCCCACATCCAAACCCTGGCGGCGCATTTTTTCAATACTTTCCATGGCCAACAAGCTAACCTGCCTGTGCCACGGCCCACCGTGGGCATCACCTTCTAACCCAAAATCCACAACCAGCCTGCCGCTGCCAACATTTTTCTTGCGCATTCCTTTATCGGGGCTGGTACAAACCGCTACAATTACTCCCATGTTTCTTCACCTTCCCGTATAAAATCCCCACTTTTGCCACCGGTTTTTCTTACTAACCGGATGTTTTCAATTACCATACCCTTGTCCACTGCCTTGCACATATCATAAATGGTCAGTGCCGCCACACTTACCGCCGTAAGGGCTTCCATTTCTACCCCGGTTTTCCCTGTGGTACGCACCCTGGCTTCAATTTCCACTTTATCAGGATGCTGAAAACGAAAGTCCACGTTGGCACCGGTAATATTTATTGGATGAGCCATGGGTATTAAGCGCGGGGTTTCCTTGGCCGCCATAATACCGGCCACCCTGGCCACCCCCAGCACATCACCTTTAGCCATGTTTCCCGCCTCTATCAAAGATAATGTTTCCGGTTTCATTTTCACTTCCCCCCGGGCCACAGCTTCCCTTCTGGTATCTTCTTTGGCACCAACTTCCACCATGCGGGCCCGGCCGCGGGCATCAAAATGGGTCATTTCGGCCATAATCGCTAACCTCCAATTTGTGACATAACCCTTTGATCTCTCCAGCCATAATCCATATGGTGGCGATCAGGTTTTAACAGCACTGCTTCTGATATAATTTTAGCCAAAAACTCTTCGCTGGCACCGCTTCGCAGCGGGGTTTTAATGTCAATTTCCCGTTTGTCAAAAAGACAGGGTCTCAGCCCACCGGTTGCTGTAAGGCGCAAACGGTTGCATTTGCTGCAAAAATGATCGCTCATGGCGGTAATAAAACCTATCGTACCCGGGGCATTGGCCAACCTGTAATACCTGGCCGGCCCGCTGCCGATCACTTTACTTTCTTTATTCAAACAACCCAGTTTGTCCGTTATCATATCCCGGATCTCTTCCGCCGGTACATAACGATCCCCCGCCCAGGGACTGGATGTACCAATGGGCATCAACTCAATAAACCGGACATGAACAGGTGCTTCCTTAGTCCAACGGGCAAAGTCCACCACTTCGTCTGAATTTACACCCCGCACCACCACGGTATTTATTTTCAGCGGTTTAAGATCCAGCTTCAATGCCTCTTCAATTCCCTGCATAACCTTTTTTAACTGCCCGTTGCGGGTAATGCTGCGGTAGCGCTTGGCATGCATACTGTCCAGGCTGATGTTCACCCGCTTTAAACCTGCTTTTTTCAGATCCTTACCCATTTCTTTCAGCAGGATTCCATTAGTTGTAATGGATATATCATCTATTTGGGGTAAATTGCTAATATTCTTTACTAAATCTACTATACCCAGACGGACAAGCGGTTCTCCACCAGTCAAACGTACCTTGCGTATACCAACTGCAGCAGAAACTTTTATAATTTTATATATTTCTTCCAAAGTTAGTATTTCTTCATGCTTCACCGTTTTAACACCTTCGGCCGGCATGCAGTAAACACAGCGCAGGTTGCAACGGTCAGTAACTGAAACCCTTAAATAGTTTATATCTCGCTTGTACCCGTCCAACATATTTTCACCTTCTAATCTATAATTAGTTGACCAACCGCTTAACCAAGGCATTACCCGTCTATTTACTTTCTTTAAATACAAACCCGCCAATAACAACGGCTATGCAGCTTGACACCAAATGATAATGTTTGATTTAGCCGTTGGAAGGCGGCCACCGGGAAACCCATACCCATGTTCAAAAGGGAATACGAAACTACAGCCAACCCTTATGTTTATATATACATAACGGTTGTTAATTACAAGCGGGCCCTCACCCGCCTGTAATATTGTCTAATTAACCCCCACCCACCGGTGGGAAAAGGGCCACCCGGTCACCGTCTTCCATTACATCACTGCAGTTATAATGCGTACCATTTACCAGGACAGAAAAAACCTGCTCCTGTGGAATGCCTAACTTATCTAAAAGCTGTTTCACAGTGGCACCCTCAGGCAGTTCTACCTGTATGGGCTTACCATATTGGGCATTTTCCACGTATTTTTCTAACCCGCTGTACAATCTCACTTCCAGAAGCAAGCTTTTTCACCCTCTTTTTGATAATTCTTAAGTATTATATAACATTTCACTACCAACTGCCAGTGTTTATACCTGGGTAGGATAACCGGTTAGAAATTAAACACCTCGTCCAGTTCTTCTTTCAATGCAAATTTAGTTTTGTGCGGAGTCAGTTCTTCTTCATAGAAGAATTCCGGCAGGCGATCGTCAGCCTTGGTAAAACCGGCTTTAGCATTAAACTCCCGCTCATTCTTCAGAATTTGCTGTCCCAGGGCAGTAACGTCCTCCACGGTCAGTTCTGTACCATATTGAGCGTTCAGCATTTCAACAATGGTTGGCAGCCCTTCTTCGTTATCCAGCACTGCAAAAGCTACAAACAGGCACAGACCGGTGGCATCCACTGCTGCTGTGGCCACCTGCAGGTTGCGGGACAGTTCAATCTGACCGTCATCCTTGTTAGGATCCACATATCCACCCACTTTAAGAATGTTAGCAGTTACGGCATAACCGGCAGTGTGATCCGCACCCATGGGAGTGGTGGCATAAGTTACACCATTACCCCTGCAGGACCGCGGGTCATAAGCAGGAATACTCTGACCTTTAACCGCCGGTACCCGGGTTACGCCATATACTTTACCGGCCACAGCCGCACCGGCACCGATTATTCTTCCCAGCGGGGTACCTTTGACCACTTCTTCTAAAGCCTTAATGGCCGCCTGGCCGTCACCAAAGGGAATTACTCCCGCTTCCATTAGTACACCAAGGGTACACCCTGCTTCAATGGTATCTAAACCAACATCGTTACAAATGTAGTTTAATTTAGCAACCACATCTAAATCACTGATCTCCAGGTTGGGACCAAAGCACCAAGCAGTCTCATACTCAATGGGAGCACAAACTTTGCCATCGGGCATGGGGTAAACGTTGGAGCAGCGCATTACACAACCGGGGTGACAGGCATGGGTTGCTTTGCCGCCCCGTGCCACAGCCACTTCTGCCAATTTTTCACCGCTAACTTCGCCGGCGGCATCAAAACGCCCGGTTCTGAAGTTACGGGTGGGCAGTGTACCTGCTTCATTAATAATATTCATCAGCACGTTGGTACCAAATTTGGGCAGGCCCTCACCACACACAGGATGCTTCAGCAGTATATCGGCAAATTTTCTGGCTGCTGTTTTAAAGCGTTCTTTATCCTTAACCGGGGCATCAAAGGTTTTATCACATTCCACAACAATGGCCTTTAATCCTTTGCTGCCCATTACAGCCCCAAGACCGCCACGACCGGCATAACGGCTGGAGTTGCCTTCCGGGTCGTTGTTGGTTATACCAGCACTGAGCATTTTCATTTCACCGGCAGGACCAATGCAGATAACGCCCGCCTTTTCATTGTAGCGTTCTTTTAAGATGGCAGTTAGTTCATAGGTTCCCTTACCTGCCAAATCGTCGGCGGGAATAATTTCCACACTGTCGGCAGTTACCCGCGCAATAAATGTTCCCTTCTCCGGCTTGCCTTCAATGACAATAGCTTTAATTCCCAAACTGGCCAGTTTTTGAGAGGTAATACCGCCGGCATTGGCTTCTTTAATACCGCCGGTCAGCGGGCTCTTACCGCCAATTGAAAGGCGACCGGAGGATGGCGCACTGGTACCGGACAACAGCCCGGGAGCAATTATCAGTTTGTTTTTTGGTCCCAGGGGATGACAGGTGGCCGGCACTTCATCCAGCACAAACTGGGAAGTTAATGCCCGACCGCCCAATGCCCGGTACTTTTCAGGCACCTCTTCAATTTTTACTTTTTGAGTCGTCATGTCCAGTCTTATAAATTTAGACATTTTAACCCCTCCTTTGCTAATGTTCGAAAAATTGGGTTAATATTAATGATTCGCTATTTTGTAAATAATTCCTCCCTTCTAATAAATAGAATTCAGAAAAGTTTTCTAGATAATAAAAAACGCTAATATCATTTATATTTATCAAAGCAAGAATCATGCCCACCAGCAGCTGCTGCAGGGGGGAATTATGTGTCAGAACGGGACACTTTTAAAAATTATTTTAGAACATTTTCCCTTTTTGACACATTTGTTCAACCGGTTATATAAACGTTAAAAAAGACACCTGTTTTTTTCTAATGGCTTGAAATATGGGCGTAAAATTTGCAGTATGATATATTCCAAATAACCAATAATGAAAGGATGGTAAAATTGGCCGTAATAGAATTAAGGGCTTTTGCAGATTTGCAAAAAATTTTTAAACAAAACGGGTGGAACATGCCCCACCGGTTTGAGATACCGGATGAAGGGACCACTGGAAAGCAGCTGGCCAGGCAGCTTCAAATTCCGGAAGAAAAACTGGAAGCAATATTTATTAACGGTGTGGTCTATAATCTTACTCACCCCATCAAGCCCGGTGACCGGGTAGGACTGGTGCCGCCGGGGCTGCCCAGCATTTACCGTGTACATCTTGGCTTTTACAGTAAGAATAACCGGAAATAAATTAGTTTTTAGCTGCTATATTATATTCCTTTACTTTGCGGTACAGGGTATTACGCCCCACTCCTAAAGCTTTTGCAGCAGCGGTAACATTGCCGTTAAAATGCAGCAGGGCATCTTCAATGGCCTGGGCTTCCAATTCCCGCAGTGATGGGGGTGGTTCCGGTTTAAGGCCTTTGTCCACAAGGATTTTTTTAATGTTTCTTCTTAGTTTACCTATCATTTGGTATATGTCCAGCAGTTCTTTGGTAGAGATGCTTTCACTTTCGCTGATGCTGTGATATAAATTTTTTATTAATTCCACCGGGTTTGATTCAGCCGGTGTACCGGTTAATTCTGTATTTACCCCGGTGCTTTTACCAGCCTGTAGTATTTTGGACGGCAGGTGACTGGGTAATATAGTATCACCATCACATAGGGCCACAGCCTGGTTTAAGGTGTTTAACAGTTCACGCAGGTTCCCCGGCCAACAGTAACTGCACAAGCGATTCATAACCTCTGCAGAAATATTTACAGCCCCCTCTTTCATACCCAGGCGTTTTAAAAAATGATGTACCAAACCGGGAATGTCTTCCCTGCGCTGCTTTAAGGTGGGCAGTACCAACCTGATCACGTCCAGGCGGTAAAATAGGTCTTCTCTAAACTGCTTATTTAATACTGCCTGTTCCAAATCTACATTGGTGGCGGCAATTATCCGCACATTGGTTCTAATGGGCTTTTCTCCGCCCACCCGGCAAAATTCCCCGGTTTCCAGCACCCGTAACAACTTCACTTGAATGGCTAGACTGGCTTCGCCGATTTCATCTAAAAAAAGTGTACCGTTATTGGCCAGCTCAAAAATACCCCGGTGTGTACTGCTGGCACCGGTAAAAGCCCCTTTTTCGTGGCCAAATAGCTGGCTTTCCAACAAATTTTCCGGCATGGCACCACAGTTTACAGCCACAAATTCTTTACCGGCCCGCCGGCTGGCATGGTGAATAAACCTGGCCAGCACTTCTTTACCGGTGCCGGTTTCGCCGTATATCAGCACGTTAATGTTTTTGGGCGCAATTTTGGCAGCAATATTCATTAACCGGTGCATTTCTTTATTTTGACCATAATACAGCCCCACTTTTTCTGCCGCATCCGCCCAACTTGGCCGGCCTCCCCTGGCAGCACCCGTGGTGCTGTAATCAACACCTTTTTGCACCAGGGTTTCTACTTCTAGTATATCTTCAAAGGGTTTCTCCACATAATCAAAGGCACCCAACTGAATGGCTTTTACCGCTGTTTTGGTAGTTGCATAGCCGGTCATTATTATCACTTCACAGGCAGGCTGGTGCTCTTTAATTTTTTGCAGTAATGTCAGCCCATCGACGTCGGGCAGTTTCAAATCCACCAGGGCCACTTGATAGTTGTTGTTCTTCCACAACTCTTCCGCCTCATCACCGGAGATGGCAACTCCCACCCGGTAGCCTTTACTTTCCAGCAAGCGGCGAAAGAATACACCCACCTCGGGTTCGTCGTCTATTACCAATATATTTGCTTTGTAATCCATAATCCACCACCTTTACTGTTAGCTTTGGTAAACAGGCAGTACCAGTTTAAAAATACTGCCCTGGCCGGGGGTACTGTCAACTTCAATGGTGCCTCGGTGGGCCTGGGCAATTCCCAGGCTCACCGACAAACCTAAGCCGGTTCCCTTACTGGCTCCCTTGCTGGTATAAAAAGGGTTAAATATCTTATCTATTTTATCTTCATCAATACCTTCACCGTTATCTTCCACCGTCAGCCACACCTGCTGCCGGTCTTTAGAGCCGTCTTTAAACCCGGTACTTATTTTTATAATTTTTTTCCTGGACACATTTTCTAAAGCATCCCTTGCATTTAATAAAAGGTTTATCAGCACCTGCTGTATCTGGTGGCCATTGGCTGTAATTAATGGCAGTTCTTCTTCCAATTGGGTTTTGATGGTTATCTTGCTGCGGTTGATTTGATATTTGGTAAGACTTAAAACTTTGTGCACCATATCATTGATATCGGTGGATCCCATCGGCTGCTGTTCCTGCCGGGAAAAAGTAAGTAAGTTTTGTATAATCCGTTTACAGCGCAGTCCGGAATTGACAATATCATTTAAAAATTCCGCCCGGGGGTGACCTTTTCCCATCTCCCTTAACAGCATCTGGGCCGTTCCGATAATCACCGTCATTGGGCTGTTCAGCTCGTGTGCTACCCCGGCAGCCATTTCTCCTATGGCTGCCAGCTTGGCAGACTGGATTAACTGCGCTTCCATTTTGATTTTCTCTGTTAGGTCTTGAATATGGTGTATAACGGCATATATTTCATTTGCACTGTTAAACACAGGATAATAATACACATCCAGCACATAGCCGCTGGCTTGTACCCGTCTTTTAGCCGGTTGTCCCGTCTTTACAACCTCTTCCAGCAGGCAGGTAGAACACTTGCTGTTCCGGCCCCAAATTATCTGGTAGCACTTATCAGCGCCGTTTTTAGAACTGCTGTCACCGGAAACAAAGGGTAATTTTCTGTTGTTGCTGCGCACCAGGTTGAAATTTAAATCTATTAAATAGATGGGATCAATAACGGCGGCAAAGGTTTCCTCCCATTCCCTTTTTCCCCGCAGTACCTGTTCATATAAACGGGAATTTTCTATGCATATGGCCAGTTGGTCAGCCAGCTGGCAGCAGAATTTTAATTCACTTTCAGTATAAGCATTATGAAGTTTAGCCCCCATCACCAGTACTCCGATTACTTTTCCCCGCACAAATAAAGGTATTGTTGCCAAACTGCGTATTTCGTCTTTACCCGTTTTTATGCACTGGCAGAGCTCCTGTAAAGTCCCTTCAGCACCAGAAAAGTTATATAAACAGTGCCTTTTTTCTTTAATACACTGCCAAAGCAGTGATTTTGAAGTTAGCTTTTTATTTAAACATTCATGATGGGGTACCACAGCTGTCATGCACAGCACATTTTGCTCCAGCAGCGATAAACCTAAAAAGTCACAGGGCAAAACCAGGGGAAGTTTACTGTATGTACGATTAATAATATCTTCTATGGACATATCTATGTTGATGTCTTTTACAATCTGGTGAATAATTTCTAACCGATTATTTTGCTTAATAATTTCCTCATTTCGTTTTTTTAACTCCAGGTAATAATTAAGTTTTGAAGAGTTTACACCGGTTAAGTTTTCAATTAACATTCTTTTATGTTCCAGCACCGGCTTTCACTCCTTTACAGCGCTCGTTTAAATAGTTCTATTAAGTCTTCTTTCCCGGCATCCCGGGGATTTGTTACCAGACAGGCATCTTTCAGCGCATTTTCAGCCAGTTGGGGTATTACATTTTCATCAAGTCCCATTTGCGATAAAGTTTTTGGTGTTCCAATATCCCGAAATAAATTTTTCACCCATCGGATAGACTTTTCTGCCGCCTTCCAACGGGACATACCTTCAGTTCTAACCCCTAAAGCCTCAGCCACCCGGGCATATTTTTCGGCACAGGCAATTAAATTATATTCCATAACATAGGGCAGTAGAATGCTGTTTGTTTCACCGTGATGGGAATCCAGCAAACCATCCACCTGGTGAGTCATGGCATGGGTGGCACCCAAAATAGCGTTGGAAAAGGCCAACCCAGCCTGCAGGCTGGCCATAGCCATTGCCTTTTTGGCTTCCAAATTTGTACGGCAGGCCACCGATTCCCGCAAGTTGTTAGATACCAATTGGACAGCATAAAGGGCATGCACATCGGTCAGGGGAGTGGCAGCCAAAGAAACATAAGATTCAATGGCATGGCAAAGGGCATCCACCCCTGTGGAAGCAGTAAGGCGGGCATCCTTGGTATAAAGCAAATAGGGATCAATTATCGCTATGTCAGGAATAAGGGATTTAGAAACAATAGTCATTTTAATTTTTCTGGCACTGTCTACAATAATAGCAAATTGTGACACTTCCGAACCGGAGCCGGCGGTGGTGGATACCATAACCATGGGAGGCAGCGGCCTAGTAATTTTGTTAATTCCCTCAAAGTCTTGAGGTTTACCACCATTGGTGGCCAGCACCGCAATAGCTTTGGCAGCATCAATGGCACTGCCACCACCCACCGCCGCAATGGCATCGCATTCCGATTTTAGATATAAGCTCGCCCCTTCGTTTACTTCATAGTCCTTAGGATTGCTGGTAATATTGGACCATACCTCATAGTCAAGCCCCACTTCTCTGAGGTGCCGTAAAACCTGCTCAACCCACCCGGTTTGTATTAAACCATCATCGGTAACTACAAATGCCTTTTTGGCACCTAAACGCAGCACGCTTTCCCCTGCTTGTGAAATGGCACCAAAACCAAAAATAATTTCCGGGGCGGCAAATTTACTTATTTCTAAAAGCTTTCCGTTTTTCATGCCAAACCCCCATTGTTTGAAAATAAATTTATTTCATAATATTAATTCTTCATTTTTAATTAATGTCCTTTCAGCCATTTAAAAATAAAAAGAGGTGAGGGATATACCCCTCACCCCGATTAATTTATTAATTTTAACTACATGGCATTTTTAAAGATTTGAATTACTTCTTCCAAGGTGGCTAAACGCGGGTTGGTCAGCTGGCAGGCGTCCTTCATGGCATTTTCAGCCATAATCTTCAGATCTTGTTCCTTAACGCCCAGTTCTTTCAGGCCGGAGGGAATACCTATTGATACAGACAGTTTCTTAATCGCTTCAATAGCTTTTTGAGCCGCTTCATTTACAGACAAACCTTCTACATTCTCACCCAACTCAATGGCAATATCCCGGAACCGTTCCGGACAGGCAATTAAGTTAAACTGCTCCACGTGGGGCAGTAAAATAGCATTGCATACCCCGTGGGGCAGATTATAAAACCCGCCCAGCTGGTGAGCCATGGCATGCACGTATCCCAAACTGGCATTGTTAAATGCCATACCGGCTAAAAATTGAGCATAGGCCATTTTTTCCCGGGCTTCCATATTTGTACCGTTGGCCACCGCTGCCGGTAAATACTTTGCAATTAACCTAATGGCCATCAGGGCGGCAGAATCGGTTAACGGGGTGGCAGCAGTGGATACATAAGCTTCTACAGCATGGGTTAAAGCATCCATACCGGTGGCCGCTGTCAGCGCCGGCGGCTTACCCACCATTAACTCCGGGTCATTAATAGACAGAGCCGGAGTCACACGCCAGTCTACAATGGCCATTTTCACCTTCCGGCTGGTGTCGGTAATGATACAAAAGCGGGTCATTTCAGAAGCAGTTCCGGCAGTTGTATTCACCGCCACCAACGGAACCATCGGGTTGGTGGATTTATCAACACCTTCATAGTCATGAATTTTGCCGCCGTTTGCAGCCAACAGTCCTATACCCTTTGCACAGTCATGAGATGACCCGCCGCCCAAAGATACAATGGCATCACACTTTTCATCCTGCCAAACCTTAAAACCGGCCTCCACATTACGGTCAGTGGGGTTAGGTTCTGCACCGTCAAATACAACCGCCTGCAGACCGGCATCTTCAATAATTCCCTTAACTTTTTCCGCCATACCAAGTTTGGCTAAACCCTTATCGGTAACTATTAAAACCCTTGTACCGCCCAAACCTTTCACCCGCTCACCTACTTCCTTCACACAACCTGCCCCCATCAAGTTAACGGTGGGAATAAAATAAGCGCTCACAGCCATTAAAAAATACCTCCTTAAAATTATATTTTGAATAAACTGAATATTTGTTGTATTGATACTTTTGCAATTCTTGTGCCAATTTATCCGGTAGTATCTTTACAACTTCTTCTGCCTGCTTATCAAGACAACGATTTAATTTAATACATAATCCTGTTCAATCCTGTTCAACAGCAGAACAACCCGCCCAAATATAGAACAGCAAAAAAATAAGCCGGTGCTGCCGGCGGCAGTCTCCCCCATAACGGGTGCTTTTCCGGCCTTAAAATGATGTTTTAGCAGACAAATAAAAAAACTGCCGAATCTGCCGGCAGTCTAATCTATAACAATTCCTTTCACACCCCAGGAGTATGCTTTTTCCGGTTTCACCGCTATCATATCGCCCTCTTTAATTTGTATTTTTCTTATTGGAAATCTGGTTAAGATATAATTATCAGAAAAACCTTCTGCCCAAACACCATCCTGCTGCTCTTTTATTCTCTCCACCAGCACCCTCAGCTCACTACCAATAAAACGGCGGTGAAAATTTAAGGCCAGTGCTTCCCCCAGGGAATGCATTTCTTCCACCCGGCGTTTTTTTACATCCGGCCGTACTTGTTCCGGATAACGAGCTGCCGGTGTTTTTTCCCGGGGAGAGTAGGGAAAAACGTGCAGTTTACTCAGCGCTAAGCCGCGCACCGTCTCCATACTCTGCATATGATCCGTTTCCTTTTCGCCGGGAAATCCTACAATCATATCTGAAATTATTGATATATCGGGCATTAATTCCCGGGCCTGGCATATTATTTCCGCAAATTGTTCCACTGTATACCTGCGTTTCATTTTTTTAAGGATGGAGCTGCTGCCGCTCTGCAGCGGCAGATAAAGGTTATTGCATACACGATCAATTTCAGCCATCGTTTCAAGCAGCTCAGTGCTTACCACCATTGGTTCTATAGAACTAAGGCGAATTCTAAAGGGATACTTTAAATCATCCAGCCTGCTCAGCAGGTCAGGCAAACTGGTCCTTCCCAGATCCCGGCCATAGGCACCCAAGTGAGTCCCTGCCAGCACAATTTCTTTATGACCGGCTTCAGCCAGCCGTAAAACCTCTTCAATCACCCGCCGCGGATCCCTGCTGCGGGGCTTTCCCCTGGCATGAACCACCACACAATAACTGCAAAACTCGTCGCACCCCTCCTGTATCTTAACCACCGGCCTGCAGCGCGGAAACCGGGATGTAATACTCATTTCTTCATATTCCTCGTCACGGTGGAGTTTTTGCACCAGTATCCTTTTCCCCGGTTTTTTATACTGCAGTTCCTCAGTAATAATCTGCGGTATACGTGAACGGCCGGCAGTTCCGATTACAACATCCGCCTCCGGTATTATTTCTTTAATTTCTCCCGCATCCACCTGGGCATAGCACCCAGCCAGCACAATTAATGCCCGGGGATTTTCCTTTTTGGCATGGCGTACTTCATAACGGGATTTTCGCGCTGCCGATTTAGTTACTGCACAGCTGTTGATAATATAAATATCCGCATTGCTTTCTACCGCACGGTATCCTGCTTCCTGCATAGCAGCATCCAGGGATGCACTTTCCGCTTGATTAACCGGGCAGCCCAGAGTAATTATTTTATAACTATAATCATGGCAATATTTGTTATTCAACATCTTTAAAAACCTCTTTTTAACCTAATCTAACTTGTTCCCAACAAGTATAATGCAATTATTTATATTTATCAACAGCTTAAAAACGTGAGTCAAAAATTGTTTAAGGTTGACATATATTCTTAGTTAGTGGTAAATTACTTTATGATTTAAAAAATATGTCGAACGCAATATTTATTGCCCGGAGATGTTAAACCTCATCTCCAAGACAAAACATTAAATCATAAAGGAGTTCTGGCTATGCATTTAACTAAAAAAGAAATCTTCATCACAGGTTTAGCACTGCTAGCAATGTTTTTGGGTGCCGGCAATTTAATTTTTCCACCAGTGCTGGGTTTAAAGGCAGGTGAAAGCCTTTGGCTGGCTATATTGGGGTTCATCGTCACCGGTGTGGGATTACCCCTTTTAGGTGTTACCGCTGTGGCTAAAGCAGGTGGCGATTTGCAGTACTTAGCTAACCGGGTTCACCCCCTCTTTAGTAAAATAATTACCACCATTGTTGTTTTATCCATTGGCCCCCTGCTGGCCATTCCCCGTACCGCTGCCACTACATTTGAGGTAGGCGTAGCTCCCTTTTTACAAGATACAAACTCCCAATTGGCTCTGGCCGTTACTACTGTTGTGTATTTTGCCATCACCCTGGGTTTCGTGCTGCGCCCTTCAAAAATAGTAGATAATATAGGTAAGTTTCTTACACCGTTTATTATTATTTTTTTAGCAATCATTATATTCAAAGGCGTTCTCACCCCACTGGGTACTGTTAACGCCAGTGAATACACCTCACCTTTTTCTCAAGGTTTTTTAGAAGGTTACAATACAATGGATGCCTTGGCTTCAGTTATTTTTGGTCTTGTTATCGCCAACTCCATTAAAGCCAAGGGAGTTACCGACAACGGTGAAATAGCCAAAGTTACCATCATTGCAGGAATTATTGCCGCCATAGGTTTGTCCTCTGTATATGTTGGGCTGGCATATATAGGTGCTACCACAGGCACTACATTCACCGGCGGCAATCCCGGCCAAATGCTGTCATATATAATTGAAGCCATCTTAGGTCCTGCGGGCAAAATTGTTATCGCCATAACTATGGCCCTAGCTTGTTTGACCACTTCTATCGGCTTGGTAGCTACCTGCGGCAGTTTCTTCAGTCGTTTAACCAACAACCGGGTTAGTTACAATACCGTTTGCATATTAACAGCACTTATCAGTACAGTGCTGGCAAACATGGGTTTAGCCACAATTTTAGAAGTCTCTGTTCCGCTGCTGATTACTGTTTACCCTGTAATCATTGTATTGATCCTTTTGGCTCTTTTTCACGACTTATATAAAGGAAAGCGGGCGGTGTATATTGCTGCTATCAGCGGCACGGTAATAATTTCTTTAACTACTTTAGTAACCTCTACAAGCCGTACGTTAGGATTTGAATTGACAGCCTTAGAGCAGCTGCTCTATAAGCTGCCCCTGCACAAACAGGGATTGGACTGGCTGCTGCCGGCGGTATTACTGGCTCTGGTTGGAATGTTATATAAAAGCAAAACTGAAACTTTTTAATTAGATAACCGGCTAAAAAATCCTAAAGCTTCTGCCGGCATGCTAAGGCCAGCAGAAGCTTTAGCTTTTTTATGTTATAATTTGTTATAATTGATGCAGCAAAACAAGGAGGGTACATATGAAGCAGATAAAAGAATATGTTATTAAAATCGGTATTGGTACTTCAGAAATTGACGGCCGGGAGTATGCTGTATTAATGCTGGATCATATAGATTTGGATAGTCTTTTAAGAACTGCCGCTATAATGGAGTTAATTAAACCTACTCTATCACCTCTTAAAGATCAGCACCCTAGGTTCTTTGGTGAAGATACAGAGGTTATGGGTATTGATGATGAATTAGCGGTATCGGTAGCAAAGGTGAAAAAAATAATTAATATCAAAGTGGAAAGCCGGTCAACATTATCAGAGATATTGGCAAAATTAGATGAGGCCGCGATAGAAAAGGCTAAAAAAAATCTGCCGTCAGCCTTTTTTGAATTTAAACACCAAAAAATCTTCAGCCAGCAGGCTACTATGATATACAGCGGTATGTATAAAGATTCCTACCGCGGCTTTATAAACAATTACAAGGAAAAAGGATTTTACTTTATCGTGCTCGGCAATGAAGGTTCTGCAATACCCGGTGTCCAATTAGTAAAAGAAGACCTTGAGTTAAATTAAAACCCCCAAAAGGGGGTTTTAATTTTAAACAGTATCGATTTGCCGCCGGCAGGTTTAATAATAAAAATCATGTTTGCCTATGGTGGTCATATATTTTCTGTTTTTCACAATCCAAAAGTTCTGCGATTTTTTGGGGTTTAAAAAATACAATGCAGAACCAACAGGTCTGTATCCTTTTAAAGCTGCCTTTGCCGCCTTAATACTTTCATCACCGGGGGTATTGTATATTCGCCCGTCTATTACCGGCGAAAATTGAGTACGGCCATACTGCTTGTCAAATATTACACCATAAATAGTATTGGGAAATTTACTTGAGTTTACCCGGTTCAGTATTACATTACCCACAGCAACTTTACCAACAAATGGCTCTGCTTCCGCTTCTGCATGAATAATACGGGCCAACCAGTATACTTCATCAGATAAACGGCTTGTCCCACGGTTAACTGTTGTAGTGGTTGCCCTTTTATAATTTACATCAGCCTTTTGTTTATCCGGCTCTTTCACAACTTTTTTCTGTTCTGCCGGTTTACTTAAAACCTTTTCCTTTTTATCGCCTGATTTTTTTTCTGCTGTTGACTTTTCTTCCGCTGATTTTACTGTATTCTTTGGCTTTTCATTCTTAACGTTATTTTCGGATTGCCTGGTTAATTGATCAGCAGCAACCTGATTAATTTCTTTATTTGCAATATCAACTTGATAACTAGCTGCAGCAATAACAACAACAGAAACGAAAAAAATCAGCACAATAGCAGCACTAACACTCTTCTTCATGTCTTTCCCTTCCTTAGAACTTGTCTGCAGTGGACTATATAATTATAAAATATCATTAAGAAGAGTGTTAGCTGTAATTTAAGGAAGGCTAACTAAGTTTTTCTATACTCCCTTGGGCAATATCACCCACTGTTTTTTCATAAAGTTCTCCGTTTATATATATTTTTACCCGCGCCTTATCATTTACCAGGTTTTTCAACCTATCCACGCTGCTGCTTACCCCTATCTCTCCCAGCGCCCAAGCAGCATAGCCCCTGATAACAGCATTAGGATTATCTAAAAAAGCAATGATGTCAGGCACTATTTCATTGATATAATCTACTTTACCCACCAATCTTCCCACTGCCCACAACATGCCCGGCTGAAATATTCTTTCATCCATCGATGCTGATATCATCACGGGGCCCAAATCAGCATACAAACCCGGTTCGTTGTAAATTATCTCTGCAATGGCTTGGGGCGCACTCCAACTTTGTGCACCGGATTCATCATTCATTGACCACAAAAATCTGCGTATAATATCTCTAATAACCTCCGGCTCGGTTTTAGCTATTTTACCTGCTGCCAATCCAAGGGCTTCTATGGCCCGCCATCGTAACAAGTCATCTTGGGAATACGTTAGCCGCACTAAATACCGGATTAATTTTTTAGCATCGGTTTCAGCCAACTGCAGTAATGTTTCATATTTTTTATCTGTTACCAGCTGAGCAATTTCCTGTTTCTTCATTACTTCATTTCCCCACCCCTTGATTATTTTGCCTATTAAGTATTTTCTTTAAAAATTACAATATACCTGCCGGTGATAAATTTTAGCCACCGGGGTGATCCATCATATAACACCATACTTGAGGCCAGCCAAAAGTGCTTGATAAAGATGCTGTCAGCGGCCCTGCCCCTGCTGTCCATGCTGATTTGGCCCCCGATGCTTTTTAAAATCTCTATGTACGGTGAGCTGGTAGGGATAAACCTTATATTGTTGGTTGCACTTGCTCAGGTTTGGACCGGAACAAATGCCGGCGATTCCCATTTCCCGCACATGTATATGTCGCTGTACCGCTTTGCGGCCTTGTGCCCGTAGTAATTCACAAAGGTTAATGATTACCTTATTGGGGTAAATTAGATAAAAAAGGGTGACACTGATATGCAGATGTATAGACGGTATAAACATTTAAAGCGTTACCGGGAGATTATAAATATTTTACTAAAACACGGCTTCGGTCACATTTTACATCAGCTGGGATTGGCAGAATTTTTATCTATTCGCAAAAAAATATTATTTAAAAAAGAATCTAAGATAGAAGAACTTTCTATGGCTCAAAGGGTACGATTGGCTGTTGAAGAATTAGGGCCGACTTTTATTAAAGCAGGTCAAATTTTAAGTACCCGTCCTGACCTGCTTCCTCCAGATTATATAGGTGAACTGAAAAAACTTCAGGATAAAGTACCGGCTTTTGAATTTGATGCAGCAAAACAACAAATTGAAAGGGAATTAGACCAACCTTTAACAGAGCTATTTACTAAGTTTAATCCTGAGCCGCTGGCCTCTGCCTCCATCGGTCAGGTGTATCGGGCCATGCTGCCCGGTGGACAGGAGGTAGTTGTTAAAGTTCAACGTCCGGATATTGAAAAAATTATTAATATTGATCTCGAAATAATGTATGATATAGCGCGCTTTCTTGAGAGCCGTTTAAACTGGTCGGAAATGTACAGTCTGGTCGAAATTGTTGCTGAGTTTGACCGCACTCTCCATGAAGAGCTGGATTATAACACCGAAGGTCGCAACGCCGATACTTTTAGAAAAAATTTTAATGACAATCCAGAGGTACTTATTCCTGCCGTTTATTGGGAGTATTCTTCCAGAAGAGTTTTAACTATGGAGTATGTGGAAGGAGTTAAGCTGAATAATTTACAAGAAATTAATCGTCTAAATTTGGATCGATCGATTTTGGCTCGAAAATTGGCTCAAACAATATTCAAACAAGTTTTAATAGACGGCTTTTTCCATGCTGACCCACACCCTGGAAACTTGGCAGTTCTTCCCAATGGCAAAATTATCTTTATGGATTTTGGAATGGTAGGCTTTCTTACTGAAGAAAGCAAAAACAGCATTGGTAATTTAATGCTGGCTTTAGTAAGTAAAGATGCCGATGCAGTAATGAAGGCAGTTTTAAATATGGGGGTAATTGCTAAAAATGTTGATAAAAAACTCCTGCGACGAGATATTGACTTGCTGCAAAGAAAGTATTACGAAGTTCCCTTAAGCCAAATTAGCTTGGGAGAAGCTCTTAATGACATCATGGGCATTGCTTTTAAATACCATATCCGCATGCCAACGGAATTTGCTATGTTGGTAAAAACGCTGCTAACCCTGGAAGGATTAGTTAAAGAACTGGATCCAAAGTTAAGTATCGTTAAAATAGTGGAACCTTTCGCTAAAAGATTGCTTATAGAAAGGCTTTCACCTCAAACATTATCTAAAACTATATTAAAAAACCTCCAGGGATTTGGTGATATTCTTTCCTTTTTACCAGAACAGCTTGGTGAAGTGCTGGATTTAGCCGCAAAAGGCGAATTAAAATTAAAACACCAGTTTCCTCAAATTAATGAAGTTTTAAATACACTAAACATCATGACAAATCGGATTGCCTTTAGTACTATAATAACCGGTTTGGTTATCGGTTCTGCTTTTCTTACCCAAAAAGAAAATATTTTGTTCGGACAGATACCAATAGCAGAAGCAGGTTTTTTGGTCGCCGGAATAATGAGTTTTTGGTTCCTTGTTTCAATCCTGCGATCAGGTGGTTTTTAAGGCGCACACACAAAAAACCGCTGGGTAATCCAGCGGGCTTTTGATTAATAAAATAAAATGGCTCCGCGAGCAGGACTCGAACCTGCAACCTACCGGTTAACAGC
>NZ_JAFBCW010000002.1 GCF_016907915.1 Desulforadius tongensis | reverse complement strand
GTCGCCGCGGACACCCTTGCCTTAAGCTAACGTTTACTGCTACCTTCAACGTTCGGGACTTTCACCCTATAGACATTGCCCATGCCGGGCACACATAAAAAACCCGCCCAACGGCGGGAAAAATTCCTGGCATGCACCAGGAATTTTATCTAGGTAGCAGCAGCATATTCGGTTAACAAGCGGTTAAATATTTCCGCAACAGGCAAAATATCTTTAATTTTAAATACATTTTTACCGGCAAAAACGACCCCGTCATTTACCAACCCGTCCCGGGAATTAGTAAGGGCCTTCATAATACAGTATTCCCGGGAGCACGCTTTTAGGCAGCCCTCACATTCTTTCGGTTCCGGCGCTTGTCCTTTCTGCAGGGCCTCTACAAAAGGATTTTTTATAGCCCTGCCGGGCAGCCCCACCGGGCTTTTGATTACCACCACATCTTCTTCCTTTGCCTGCAGGTACATCTGCTTAAATTTATCCGATACAGAACACTCTTCACTCAGCACAAACCGGGTGGCCATTTGCACCCCGCTGGCCCCCAGCTTAACCATATCGGCCATATCCTGGCCGCTAACTATACCACCGGCAGCAATCACAGGTATGTTAACCTTTTCTTTTATTTCCGGCACTATTTCCTTTACCGACCTGTCTGTTCCCAGGTGGCCGCCTGCTTCGGTTCCTTCAGCCACCACCGCCGCAGCCCCAAATTTTTCAGCCATCCGGGCCGCCTTGACCGAGGAAACTATCGATACAATAGGCACACCGGACTCTTTACCCCAGCGGAAAATATCCCGGGAGAAACCTGCCCCGGTAAAAATTGTATCTATTCCTTCGCTTATTGCTGTCTGCACCAGCTCAGCAAACTGCCGGGCAGCATACATAATGTTTACACCAATAATTCCACCGCCGGCCAGCGCACGTGCTTTACGTATCTCTTCCCTTAACTCATCTAAAGTCATTCCGGTGGCTCCAATTAAACCAATGCCGCCGGCCTTGGCCACCGCACCGGCCAGTGAAGCAGTGGATACACGTACCGCCATGCCGCCTTGAATAATGGGGAATCTAGGTTTTAAGTCCCCGATACGCAATTCCGGTAATTTCAACGAACTTCCCTCCATAGATATATGTTAACTATTACAGTAAATCATAATTAACAATAATTTTCAACTGGTATTATTTCCAAATATTTTCTAAAACAAAAGATTCTTAAAAAATAATATTTTAAGGGCTTGATAAACCAAGCCCCATAAGAATTCATATTAATTTTTATCTTCATTTTCCCTTCCCGGCTATATTCTTCCCAGTTCGCATACCCAGCCGAACTTATCCTCCGCTTTACCATACTGAATATCTATCAGGCGGGTATAAATAGCCTTGGTTACTTCACCAACCTGATTATTGTTTACAACATAATTTTGACCTTTATAATGCAGTGAGCCCACCGGCGAAACCACCGCCGCCGTACCGGAACCAAACACTTCGGTGATCCGGCCGCTGCTAATTTCCTCCAAAACTTCATCAATGGCAATGGCGCGCTCTTCCACCCGGTAGCCCATATCGGCAGCTAATTCTAAAACAGAGGCCCTGGTAATTCCGGGCAGTATGGAACCGCTGAGCGACGGGGTTACCAGTTGATCGCCATATACAAAAAAGATATTCATGGCACCAACTTCTTCAACATATTTGTGTTCCTTGGCATCCAGCCAAAGCACCTGAGAGAAGCCCTTTTCCTTGGCTTTTAAACCGGCCATTAAGCTGGCAGCATAGTTACCGCCGGTCTTAATGTCACCCACACCTCCCACTACAGCCCGCACCAGCGTGTCTTCCACATAAATACTTACCGGGTTAAAACCATCCTTGAAGTAGGGGCCCACCGGGGAAAGGATAATATAAAACAGGTATTCTGCCGCTGGATGCACCCCCAAAAAGGCCTCGGTACCCAGCATGGTGGGGCGCACATACAACGAGGTGCCCGGTGCCCTGGGAATCCAGCGCTTTTCAGTCATTATCAGTTCTTTCATGGCCTGCAGAAAATCTTCTTCCGGAATTTCGGGCATGCACAACCGCCGGGCAGAGCGATTCATGCGGCGCACGTTTTCTTCCGGGCGGAACATCAGCACCCGGCCGTCTTCCGATACATAGGCCTTTAATCCTTCAAATATTTCCTGCGAGTAGTGCAGTACACAGGCCGCCGGATCCAGGGAAAAGGATTTATACTTTTCAATTTTGGCATCATGCCAACCCTTTTCAGCATTATATTTCATGGTAAACATGCGGTCGGTGAAAATTCTGCCGAAAATCAGTTTTCCCGCATCTTCAAACAACGGTTTCAGTTCCCGTTCAGGAATCGGTTCTAAATAGATCTTCATATAACTCACTCCAATTCTGTTTATTATTTATTTATATTTAATAGTTAGACATAAATTTCAGCTAATACTTATTTAGAGTTAAATAATTATTTATTCGACACATTTATCAAACCTCCTGCAGCTGACAAAATATTCTTTAACAGCTATCATTTAATTTTTGTACAGAATTTCGACACCCGTAAACACGGGTCATTGACTGTTTTATTAATAATTAATACTATTTAATTAACATCACAAACTGGGGAGCTAAAGGATGAGTAAAACATTCTTTCTGGATTTCGATGGTACAATTACAAAAAACGATGTGGTGGCCACCATGGTAATCAAATTCTGCCGCCCGGGTTGGGAGGAACTTAACAACCAGTGGGAACGGGGCGAGCTTTCAACGGAGGACTGCGCCAATAAAACCTTTGCCCTATTTGACGCCACCATGGAAGATATATACCGGCTGCTGGATACCATTGAACTGGATAACTTCTTTGTGGATTTTGTACGGGTATGTAAAGCCGGCAGTTACCCCATTTATATTCTCAGCGACGGTTATGACATTTTAATTCAATATATCCTAAACAGGCACGGTCTTTCAGGTTTACCGGTATACGCAAACAAATTGGTAACAGGCAGTAAAGGCTTTTCTATCGCCTGTACTTACAAAAACCCACACTGCCAAAAATGCGGCACCTGCAAAAAGAATCTTCTGCATCACCTGAAAGGGCAAAACACACAAACAGTATATGTGGGCGATGGCTGCTCGGATACCTGCGTGTGCCATGAGGCGGATATTGTTTTTGCCAAGGGATCACTGCTGCGGTACTGCCATAAAAATAACGTTAAAGCCCTAGCTTATACCAGCTTCCAGGATATCATCAACTGGTTAAACAAAAACAGTTAACCCCCTATTGGAAAAATTACACATTTCCTGTAATCGTTACATATAGTATACCAGCGACTTACAGGAAGGTGATATAAAATGCATCAATATGATTTTATTAGAGAAATAGCCCCCCACGCTCAAAGCTGTCACCGTAAAACCGGGGTTTATGCCAGCTGTATCATTGCTCAAGCAGCCCTGGAAAGCTGTTGGGGTAAAAAAGTGCCGGAGGATCATAAAACCAAAAAGTGCAGTTATAACTTGTTTGGCATTAAAGGTGAAGGACCCTGCGGGCATGTAAACTGCCCTCATATGGAGTATGAAAACGGCAGGAAAGTGTGGCACATGGCCAAGTTCCGCTGCTATCACAACTATAAACAATCCATTGAAGATCACTGTAAACTGATGATGGCCAAACGCTATAAACCGGTAAGGGAAGCCTGCTCTGCCGATGAAGCGGCACACCAATTGTACAAATGCGGCTATGCCACCGACCCCAAGTATGCTGAAAAATTAATATCTATTATGAAACGGTACAATCTTTATGAATACGATATAGACTAAAACTTTACCTACCCTGAAAAATGTTATTTTACTGAGCCCGGCAGCATTTGCACCCGTTCACCGGTTCCGTAAGCAGGCCGGGCTTGTATTATTTCTGCCAGGCTGTAATTAGTTCTTTTATCCTCGGTATCGCCTTCTCCGCCGCCAGCTCACCTTCTTTAATCAGCTGCCTGGTATCCTTAAAACTGTAGGCACTTAAACCGGGCTTATCCACCTTAACCAGTATATCTGCCCACCGGTTTTCCACTTCTACCACCTGTTTTTTTACCAGCATATCCATATAATGCAGCACCGACATGTAGATATTTTTCGGCGGCCCGGTTTCAAAGGAAAAGTCGGTTACTGACACCGCTATTACTATATCTGCCCCCATGGACCTGCACACACTGGCCGGCACCATGTTTACCACTGCTCCATCTATAAGTTTACGCCCGAATAATTCCACCGGTTCAAAGAGTACCGGTATGGCCGCAGATGCTTTCACCGCTTCTGACACTTTTCCCCTTTTCAGCACCACTTCTTCCCCGGTGTGTGCATCGGTGGCCACCGCCACAAAGGGAATGTCCAGCTCACAAAATTCTTTTTTGCCGATAATCCTTTCTAAAAACTGCCCCAGTTTAGAATTACTTAAAAAAGCACTTTTAGGAAAGAGCGGTTTGGATATTCTGGACCAGCTCATATTCTCTACAATTCGTTCCAGTTTCTCCGGTTCCACCCCGGCAGCCAGGCAGGCACCCATCAATGCCCCCGCACTGGTGCCGGCAATCATGTCTATGGGTATATTGTGCTTTTTAAGCACTTTGGCCGCACCGATATGGGCCATGCCCCTAACCGCCCCGGAACCCAGCGCCAAGCCCACCTTCGGTTTTTCCGTGGTGGCAGTGGTTCGAGCTTGAAAAATTATTTCTTCTTCTCCGATCACCACATCCCTGGCCAGTATTACCGCCCGTTCCACCACCTTAGCCAGCTGCTTGACATTGCCCCCTGGGTAACTGTACCGGCACAACTTGTTTACAGCCCCGGTGCTGAAGGATGTTATCCTTAAATTATGTTTCAGGGCGTAGTGTTTTAAAAACATTTTGGCCAGCGCCGGAATATCCTCTATCCGCTGCCTCAATGCGGGAACTTCAATGACCGTTAGTTTTGACGACAGTGCATTTCTAATTAAGTTCACCCCGGCATTAAGCTGGCGGGAAGTAAATATAAACCGGGGCGGGTTACTTTTTGCGTTAATTTCTTTTAACCTGTCTGCCAGCTCAAAGGCCTGGTTAAAAGAAAGCAAATCTAAACGGAAAATTATCACCGCTGTTCCCGCGGCGGAATGCAGCACCCGGTGAAGTTCCGCCGTTTCGGTGGCCTCGATCTCTATGGCAGAAGAACTGCCATGGATGTATCTGGCCAGAAACTTCTTGCCCACCCCTTTCTCACCCAGCAGCAGTAAATGGCGGCCCGATTCTTTATGAAATTCAGCCCGGTCCTTTATCGCCCGCATGGCAGGACTTAAGCAGATCAGCGACCCGGTGGGATGATACAGCTCGCCGTCACCTGTATATAAATCCCTCCCTGGTTTTTCAGCCGCGCGCTTAACCCTTTGACACAAACTCTCTATAATATGCCTATTAAAATCAGCAAACTTACCGGTTAACTGTATTAATACATCCCTGTTGGCACGGTATAAAACAACCTTATTCACCGCCACAGCAGAGGTTGGATATGGCTCACCGGTAAGACAGGATATTTCCCCGAAACAATCCCCCGGGGAAAGGTATTTAACGTGTATCTTCTCTGTTATATCACTGACAAGTTCCACAGTGCCGGACTTAATAAAGAAAAAATAACTGCCCGGCTGACCCTGGCCGGCAATTTTTTGTCCCGGCAGAAATTCTACCACTTCCCCCAGTTGGGACATAGGTTCCGCCAGGTGGTAGAAGGCGGCCATAGTATCACCTCATAATATTAAAGCCGTAATTAATATAATTTATAATATAGCAGGCACCCGGCTGCTGACAATAACCCGGAAGCTAAAAACAATGCCGTCCCTATCTTGAGGACGGCATTGATAATTCTTTAATATATTTTAATTTTAGCAGCTGCCGTGGCCGTGGCCATGTCCACCGCAACCGCACACATTGGGCCTGGTGGCCAGCGTGCCTGCAGCATAGGCTTCTGCCACAGCAGTTATTTCACCCGCTGCACCCGGTACCACTTTTAAGCCCATCTGCTGCAGCGCCTCCAGCATATGGCCGCCGATACCACCGGTAATTACCACGTCAACCTGTTCATTCCTGATTAATCCGGCTAAACCACCGTGATTGTGCTGTAAACCCTCTGCCGAAATAATTTTTTTGTCCACCACTTTGCCTTCTTTCAATTCCAAAACGGCAAACTCCCTACTGGTACCAAAGTGTGGGTTTACTTGTCCATTTTCAACCGGCATAGCAATTTTCATTTGTTACTCCTCCCTCGATTTATTTAATAGTTTTTATAATATTATACACTTCAGCCCAAAGGTCTTTAATTTCCTGCTGTACTTTTCCCTCAGGCACCAGTGTTACCGGTTTTTTATTTACCACTGCACGGTGCATGGTAGTATCATAGGAAATGCGACCTACAACCGGCACTTTTAATTTTCGTGATATACCCTCTATATACCTGCTGTTTTCTTCATTTAAATTATATTTATTAATACAAACCGCAATATAACAGTCAAAGTTCTTTGCAACCTGCACTATTCTCTCCAGGTCATGGATACCGGAAGCCGTAGGTTCCGTTACTATCAAAGCCATGCTCGTGTCGGCCAGGGATGAAATTACCGGACAGCCAATACCGGGAGGCCCGTCAGTAATAATCAGCGACCTGCCCTTTTCTTCCGCTATCCTGCGGGCCTCTTTACGCACTTCCGCCACCAGCAAACCGGAGTTGCCTTCGGCTATACCCAGTTTGGCATGAACAAACGGCCCGCGGGATGTTTCAGAAACAAACCAATGCCCCGCCAGGTGGTCTACCATTTCCACCGCTTCCACGGGACAAATGTGATAACACAACCTGCAGCCTTCACAGGCCAATTCATTTACAGTACTGCCGGTTATGGCCCCAAAACTGCACATATCTGCACACCGGCCGCATTGAATGCATTTTTCCTTATCAATTGACGCTTTCTTCATTCCGTAAAACTCTGTTACCTTTACGGTTTTCGGTTCCAGCAGCAGGTGCAGGTTGGCAGCATCCACATCACAGTCACAAAAAACAGCATCCTCCGCCAGGGTAGTAAAAGCAGCCACGATGCTGGTTTTTCCGGTGCCGCCCTTTCCGCTGATTACCGTTAACTCTTTCATGCCTGCACCTCCTCTACAATGGACCGGTAAAGTTTTTCAAACCGCTCTTTCCAAGCTGGGTTTTCTTTAACCAGCGGGATCCCTTGAGCATAACTTTCCGCTATCCCCACATCCAGCGGAATGCGCATCAGTATTTTTATATTATTATCCCGGCAAAATTCTTCCACCATTACACTATCCGGGCCGTCCCGATTGATAACCACACCGCAGGGTACGCCAAGGGTTTTAACCATTTTCACAGCCAGTGTCAGGTCGTTCAACCCGAAGGGCGTCGGTTCTGTTACCAGTACGCAGTAATCGGTGCCTTCCACCGTCTCCATTACCGGGCAGGAACTTCCCGGCGGCCCGTCAATAATGTTTATCCCCTCCGGCAGGCTTTGTTCCTTTACCTTTTTTATCACCGGTGGGCTGATGTGACTGCCAATTTTCAATTTACCGGTAACCAGCACCATGTCACCGACGTCTGTTTTTTCAACGGTACCGATTTCTTTTTCCAACGGTTCTATGGCTTTATGAGGGCAAAGATACCAGCAGGCGCCACAGCTGTGGCAGAGGTCATCAAAGGTAAGCACCATCTTATCCAGCAAAGCGATGGCGTTAAAGGCACAAACCTCTGAACATGTACCGCAGTGCCGGCACTTTTCTGCATCAACTTTAGGTACCGGCCTGGTGACGGTAATCCGGCTTACCGGTTGGCCTTGAAAAAAAATATGGGCATTGGGTTCTTCAACATCGCAATCCATCAATTGTACCGGCTGGTCCGGTATAGAAAGGGCCAGGTTGGTGGCCACCAGGGTTTTACCTGTGCCACCCTTTCCACTGGCAATAGATATTTGCATTATACACACCACCTAAAAGGGCTTATATTCCACTATGAGCTCCTGCATTTGCAGATTGTGCTTCTTCCAGCTTGTTTTGTTGATATAACTGCAGTGATTCTTCCACGGTACCCTGGGCACCGGTATATACTTTAATACCGGCCGTTTTCAGAGCTGCAAAGGCCTTGGGACCTACAAAGCCGGTAATAACAACATTTACCCCCAAATCCGCCAGCATCCTGGCAGTGGCAATACCGGCCCCGCCGCTGGAAAGCCTTCCGCCGTTATCCACCGCTGTATTTTTCCCCGTATCGGTGTCGTAAATTATAAATTTTTCGCACCTTCCCAGCCGCGGGTTCACTTGGCTGTGGGTGCTGTCTCCCTGGGAAGAAATAGCTATTTTCATATATAAATCCTCCTCATGTATATATTTAATAATTACTCATTCCGAAAGCCCGGCGGTGCCGCACTTCCCGTGCGGCACCATGTCTCCACCGGTCTTCTCTGCGCTTGACCTGCAGCCGTTCAACCACAATCACCGCTGCTTTTCATCCTCCGATCACACCGGCATTATAATCAGCTGCTCTATACACTGCGCCGGCAGAATCCTCTGCCTCTTCCAGCAAACTTACCCCGGCCGTAGTTCCCCCTGCTGCCCCGGCCGAATCCAAAACTACCACCGCCGTTAACACAATGACTCCTGTGCACCACTCCACCGCACTGCGGGCACTTCATCTGGCTGCCCATTTGACCGTTACCAAAGGGCACTGAAAACTCATGGCCGCAGGATGAACATTTAAAATGTCTCACCGCAATCCCCCCTATTATTACTGACATTTGTTCATTACTATAATATTACTATTATGAACCTATGTCAATATTCCTTCAAAAATTATTTTGAAGAAATTACACATTTATGTTATTAGAATATGGTTATTATTTGAGCATATGTCAATAATATGCCAAAAAAAATAGATGCGGGTCACCGCATCATCATTCTGCATTTTCTAGTTCTTTTTCCAATGCCAGCAGTTTTTTTACCGTTTTAGAGCTCAGCCGGGAATACAGCTGGCGCCTGTAGTGCAAACCTGATTTTCTCCGCCCAAAGGGAGATTTTTTAGCAATTGTTCCCCAGTCTATTTTACTGCGGCGGTGGTATAAATCCATGTCCACAAACCGCTGGCCCTGTTCATTATATTCCAATCCCATCAGCAGGGTTTTTAACTCCAGCGGTTCAATCATGGTAAACAACCTTATCTGATAAGCCGCTACCGAAAAAAGTGCCAGGGCATGGTCTCTGGTCCAAATTTCCGCTAATATCAATCCCGCTTCCAGGTCTTCTAACACCAGTTCCAACCGGCGGGCATGAATTTCATAATTCTCATCGGCATCATAAATGTTAATACGCACCTCATACCATTCACTGTTTTCCAGGCTCCGGGTAAAGTAGCGCACTGCCTCCCGCCTAAGTTCCGTATACACCTGCGGTATCGGCTGGTGAATCAATAAGCAGGGTTCAATAACCTTTTCTATTTCCACAGTTTTCTGCAGCCGGTCACCGGTAAATACCAGAACGGTATCGTCTGCCCCTCCCAGGTTAATGGCTTCCACCAGTCCCAAAGCCTGGGCCCGGTAATCTTCTTTAATCATATCAATAACCTTGGTATTATTTTGGGGTAAACGCTGCACCAGCAAACCGGCACCCAGTTCGGCAGCGGTTAACAGCTCGCCCAGGTTTAAGTTGATTAGTTTGGACAGGGTCACCGATGAACCAATGGGCAGCAGCACAATATAGCGGGCGTCGGAAACCTTAGCTTTTCCAGTTTCTTTGGGAATAACCAGCACTATGGTATCACTTTCACCGGCAGTTTCAATGGCCTCGGTAAATTCAACCGGAAGCCCGGAAAGTTTCTTTACCAAAACATCTTTTAAACCACCGGTATCCGGGGTACGCAGGAAAAGAAACCGGGGTCCGGTTCGTACAAAAATCAACCGCCACTCCCCCTTATGCCCGGCAGGGCGCTCTTCCACATATCGTACCGGGCGTTTTTAAATAAATAACTAGATTGTACCGGGCAGTTTATGTTTATCACTCATTTTACGATGATGATTTGTGGCCCAGGGATAAGGAATTTTTACTACTTCATCAGATGGTATCAGTATAATATTGACACTTTTGATGCCGTTTAGATACACCACTCCTTCTTCAAACTCCCGCGGTGGTTTAAAATTGTGGCCGTATAAATTAAATTGAGTACCGGCAGGTAGTTTTTTCACGCTGTGAGCCAGCCCTATTTTAAGATTTTCTACCGTTATAATTTGTCCTTCTTCCAACAGGCCGGCCCTGCTTATATGCCGGTTTATTACTTCCCTGTTATCGTGATTGCCCGGGACGATATATACCCGGCCGGCTGGGCTTTGTTCCATCATTTTGATAAAAGGGCCCACCGCCCTGTCATATGCCGGCATATGATGAGGATTATGCTCCAATTTTATATCATCGGCCAAATCCCCCGTGTGAATTATTACTTCCGGATTTAA
Organism: Desulforadius tongensis; assembly: GCF_016907915.1. Taxonomy (GTDB): domain Bacteria; phylum Bacillota; class Desulfotomaculia; order Desulfotomaculales; family Desulfohalotomaculaceae; genus Desulforadius; species Desulforadius tongensis. The sequence continues at coordinate 151,051 of NZ_JAFBCW010000002.1, read as the reverse complement.
TGATGCCACAAGACTTTTGATGGCCGGATACAGCACAGTGGGTGTGTCACTGATATGCAGTATCTTTTTATCCCCGCAGTGCAAAAGGTCTGAGGGAATATAAAAACGACCAACCGCACGAAAAAAAATATTTTTAATGTTTTCAGCTGCAGTCACTGTCGTACATTCCCTTCTATATAACAGATATGAATTTAAAATCTAATATAGTTATTTAACCAGTCAATGTCAAGGTTATAAAAACAGTTTACCCATAAAACTAATTGGGTTGTTGTTTAATTAATCAATATTTGGGCAATAATATTACCAAATAAAAAATATTAGGAGGTTTGTTAAAACAGTGACTTTAAAAGATTATTTCAAACAGGCTGCCAACCGGCTGCCGGATGAAGCCCACAGGGTGCTGAACACTTTGCTCGATGCAGGTAAAATGAATAAAGAAGAGTTGAGCTTAATGTCTACCACTAAAAGGGCGGTGCTGGACCATGTATTGTTCCAGCTGTATGCCCTGGGACTGGTGGAAATCAGCAGCGAGGGTAAAAGTAAAATGTGTGAAATTACCAAGCTGGGGGAAGAATACCTGGATATTGTAGCAGAAGAAAAAGCAATATAATATTAAAAAACGGGGCGCTGCCCCGTTTTTTATGCCTTACCCAGGTAGGCCCGGCGCACTTCATCGTTATCCGCCAGCTCTTTACCCGGCCCTTCCAATACAATCCTGCCCGTTTCCAGCACATAGCCGTAATCGGCAATTTGCAGTGCCGCGGCAGCATTCTGCTCGATTAATAATATAGTCATCCCCTGGTTGTAAATGTCCTGAATAATGTTAAATACCTCTTTCACCAGCAGCGGGGCCAGACCAAGAGAAGGTTCGTCCATCATCAGCAGCTGTGGACGGGACATTAACGCCCGGCCGATGGCCAGCATCTGCTGTTCACCGCCGGAAAGGGTTCCCGCCTGCTGCCATTCCCGCTCTTTTAACCTGGGGAACAGCTCAAATATTTTGCCCATATCTTTTTTTATTTCTTCTTTATCCTTACGGGCATAGGCACCCATTTTTAAATTTTCCAACACCGTCAGGTTGGCAAATATCCGCCGCCCCTCAGGAATCAAAGTAATGCCGCCCTTTACGATATCCACCGTCTTCTTGCCGGTTATGTCTTCACCCTTAAAGGTTATTCTGCCGGCCGAAGGGCTTACCAAACCGCTGATTGCCCTGAGGGTGGTGCTTTTACCGGCACCGTTTGCCCCCACCAGTGTAACAATCTTATTTTCCGGCACTTCCAGTGTAATGCCCTTTAAAGCATGAATACCGCCGTAGTACACTTCCAAGTTTTCTATTTTAAGCATTGGTTTCCACCGCCCCGAGATAAGCTTCAATCACCTGCTGGTTGTTTTGAATTTCCGTGGGAGTACCCTGGGCAATGGTCACCCCGTAATCCAGCACTGTAATGCGCTCGCATATGCCCATAACCACTTCCATGTGGTGTTCAATCATTAAAATAGTAAGTTCAAACCGGTGGCGAATCTGCTCGATAAACTTCATTAGTTCCAGCGACTCCTGGGGATTCATGCCGGCGGCAGGCTCGTCTAACAGCAGCAAAGTGGGCTGGGTGGCCAGCGCCCGGGCAATTTCCAATCTTCTTTGTTTACCATAGGGCAGCGAAGTGGCCATTTCGTGGGCCACATCCTCCAACCCCACCTGGCGTAAAAGTTCCATACATTCTTCATAATGCCGCCGGCGGGCCCTGGTATACCGGGGCATGCGCAGGATTGCTTCCAAGGGATTGGCCTTTAAGCGCACATGCTTTGAAATCAGCACATTTTCTAAAACGGTCATGGACTGGAATAAACGTATATTTTGAAAAGTCCGAGCTATACCTTCCTTAGTAATCAAATCAGAACGCATACCGGTAATATCCTTACCCTTAAAGTATACTTTACCCTCGGTGGGTGCATATACCCCGGTAATGATGTTAAAACAGGTGGTTTTACCCGCGCCGTTGGGACCAATCAAACCGATTATTTCGCCCGGGTATATGTCAAGGGACAGCTTGGATACCGCAGTTAATCCGCCAAACCTGATGGTAATATCGTCCGTGGATAATACCTTTTCTGCGTCCACCTAGCTCACTCCCCTTTCCTTACTTTTAGCCACGCCCAGTTTATCCAAAACCCAGTCCCAGTTAAACTCGCGGGTCCCCATCAGGCCCTGGCGATAGAAGAGAATAATAATTAACAGCAGCAGAGCAAATATAACCATCCGCATACCGGGAATACCGGGTACATCCATTCCAAACAGGTGCATCGGCCTCTCCACAATCCGCAGCCATTCCATGGCAATAGTTACCACCACACCGGCAATAACCGACCCGGTTAAACTGCCCATCCCTCCCAGTACAACTATCAGCAGTATCTGGAAGGTAAACAAAAATCTAAACATGGTGGGGTCGATGGAGGTGATTAAGAATGACATCATCGCCCCGGCTATACCGGCAAAAAAAGCACCGATGGTAAATGAAAGCAGCTTGTGTTTAAAAACACTTACCCCCATGGCTTCAGCGGCTATTTCGTTATCACGAATGGCTTTAAAAGCATAGCCCCAGCTGCTGTTTATCAGTGCCTTTAAAATGAGGATGGTAAGAATGCAGATACCCCAGTAAAACCACAGGCTTTTTTCGCTGGGAATATTTTTTAACCCCAGGGCGCCGTTGGTAATACTGATGGTGTTGGTAACAATAATGCGAATAATTTCTGCAAAACCCAGGGTGGCAATGGCCAGGTAGTCATCCCGCAGTCTTAAAGCGGGAAAGCCCACCAGCACACCAAATATGGCGGCCACCACACCACCCATAACGGTGGCAGGAATCACCGGCCATTCAATGTTTTTCAGCACCGGCACAATGGGTTCCATATAATAAATCAGTTCCTTACTTTCCGGCGACATGGTTAATATGGCAGCGGTATAGGCTCCCACACACATAAAACCGGAATGGCCCAGTGAAAACATTCCGGTAAAACCGACCACCAGGTTTAAACTGAGCCCTAAAATAACAAATATGGCCGCCAGGTTTAAAATACGGATTTGAAAACGGGATAAATGGCTGTCTCCAAAGTATATTACCGCAGCAGCCAACAACAGGGTGACAATGGTTAACGCTGTTTTAATACCTTTTCTGCTATCCATCCGCTACACCTTCTCCACCACATGCTCGCCCAGAATACCACCGGGCTTAAACAGTAATATTAAAATCAGCACTACAAAGGCAAAGGCATCCCTGTAACCGGATAGTTCGGGCATCAGCCCCACCAGCATTACCTCGCCCATACCCAAAATAAACCCGCCAATCATCGCCCCGGGCACACTGCCGATACCACCCATCACCGCAGCAATAAAACATTTTAACCCCGGAAAAACACCCATTAAGGGATCAATTTGCGGGTACTGCAGGCTCCACATAATTCCCCCCACGGCGGCCAGCCCGGAACCCACCGCAAAGGTAGTAACAACCACTTTATTAACATCCACAGCCATCAAACTGGCCGTTTCAAAATCCCTGGAAACAGCCCGCATGGCGATACCCACATTGGTTTTATTAACAATGAGGTTTACAGCAATAAGTAACACCAGGGTAATGACAGGAATAATTATCGCCAGCGACAGAAAAGAAATTCCCCCCAAGTGAATGTTCCAAACAACTTCCTCCGGCCGGGGAAAAGGCTTGGGACGGGCACCCAGCAAGACAATACCCAGGTTCTCCAGCAAAAAAGAAACCCCAATGGCAGAAATCAGCGCCGAGATTCTGGGAGCATCCCGCAGAGGCCGGTAGGCAATTTTTTCAATGCTTATACCCAAGATGGTGGTTATAACAATGGCTAACAAAAAAGAAACCCACCACGGCAGAGCAAAAACAAGAATACCGTAAAAAGCAGCATAGCTCGCTACCATCAGCAGGTCGGCATGGGCAAAATTAATTAACCTGATAATACCGTAAACCATGGTATAGCCAATGGCAATTAACGCATACAAACTGCCTAAAGAAATACCGTTGGCTATGTTTTGTAAGAATGTTTCCAGCGTCATTTGTTAACCCCTCTCTAGCAAACCAGTGACAGTTATTATTTGGTATCTAAACCATATTCTTCAGAACTGTCAATAACAGGAATACTCCCCCCCTACAGCAGGGGGGGAGAAGCTTTTACTTTAGGAACTATTTCGGTTCTACCTTGGTCTCGTATACAAACTTACCGTCTGCCACTTTCTTAATAATTGCTGTCTTGTTGGCATCACCGTTTTCATCCAAGGTAATAAAACCGGTGGCACCCTGGAAGTTTTCTGTTTCAGCCAGCGCATCTCTAATGGCATCGTGATCGGTGGAACCAGCCCGGTTAATGGCATCCAGTGCCAGCAGGTAAGAGTCAAAACCTAAAGCGGCAAAGGCATTAACCTGCTTGTCCGGGTATTCTTCGGCAAATTTGGTTAAGAAAGTACTGGAAAGTTCAGTTACAGGTTCCTCAGCGGTAAAGTGGGTGCTGAAGTAAATATCCTTCAGGCCGCCTACCCGGTTCAGGAATTCTTCTGCTTCCCAGGTATCACCGCCCAGGATGGGAACATCAATGCCCAATTCCCTGGCCTTTTCAACCAAAATACCGCATTCCAGGAAGTTACCTGGAGCAAAAATAACGTCGGGGTTTTTCGCTTTCACTTCAGTTAACTGGGCAGAGAAGTCCTTGTCCCCGGTGTTGTAGTTTACCTGGGCCACAATGGCATTTTCATCGCCGGTTAACTCTTTAAATGCGTCTACAAAGTATTTGCTCAAGCCCACAGAGTAGTCCTGCTGCACGTCTTGAACGATGGCAGCAGTTTTGGCACCCAGGGTTTCTACAGCATATTTAGCCATTACAGTACCCTGGAAGGGATCGATAAAGCAAACCCGGAAGTAGTACTCGTTATCCTTGGTAACCAGTGGGTTGGTTGGTGAACAACCAATTACCGGCACACCGGCATCCTTGGCAACGGGACCACCGGCCATGGACAGAGAACTGCCGTAACTACCGATGATAACGTCTACATTTTCATTTACCAGTCTTTCCACTGCGTTGGCCGCTTCCTGCTTTTCACTCTTGTTGTCTACAATAACCAGTTCCACTTTTTTACCCAAAACATCGGGATACAGTTTGTTGGCCAGTTTAATACCTTCAACGGTCATTTCACCACCAGCAGCGTTAATGCCGGTTAAAGGTTCATAAACACCAATCTTAATCACATCCGATTCATTGTTGGCAGCATTGTTGCTTTTTGCTTCCTCGCCGCCGCCACAACCAACCAGGGCCACAGCCACCAGCATGACCATGGCCACAAGCGTTAGAAACTTTTTGCCAAACATCACCACAACTCCCCTTTTCTCTCATTTTCATATGCACCCGCCGGTTGTCCACCCCCAGAGGATACATATCCTTATGCGGTAAACTACCACTTTTCGTCACAAAAAGCAATTCGCAAATTTGTTAATTTTAACTATTTTAAGTCAATAACTCAGTAATGCTTGTTTTTCAGCAAGAATTCTAATTTAAAATTAACTATTTACCGCTTGACAAATACACCACCGGTGTACAAACGTATGTACACAATGTACAGATTTTCGCAGCGCGCCGCTCAATCCCGACAGCCATCTGCAGGATCGAACGTTACAAAAGCCACCGGCTTAATAAAATGACTTTTCCAATATTAAATACCCCGCAGCAGGTAATAAAAAAATGCCTTCGTTTAAATGAAGGCATTTTTTCATTACCTGCTGGCTTCAACCAGTATCCTCATTACCTCGTTAAGAAGCCTTTGAAACCTAACCTGGCACTGGTGAAACTCTTTAATCAATGGATTCTCCAGCATTTTTAATTCCGCCTGTTCCACCGCTTTCACATCTTCCTGGGTTAGTTTTCCCAGCTGCTGTTTCTTATGTTTTTCCGCCTGCAGCTTATTAAATTCCTGTAACAGCTTTAATGCTGCCGGTTCTTCAAATATGCGCGCCTGCTTGTCCTTTACTTCCTTATACTCACTTGTTTCAGTAATCAGCTGTCCCAGCTCTTTGGCCTTTTGTTCCAGTGTTTCACTGATAGTTATATCGTTCATTGCCGCGCCTCCCTAAAAAATTAATTTTATCTTCTGAGCATTAAGCCCATTACCTACCAGCAATTTCATCCCTAATTTCCATGGATTTTCTAATATCCAGGTTTACCAGCCAGTGAAAACCAAACTTCATTAGCTCAACATCATCTGCTTTAATTTTCTCCGCTAACTCCGTGGGAACAGCAAATTTTTTTAAAAAACTGCTCTTGAAAATGTATTCTCTAAATCTATCCAAATCATAACTGGCCATAAAAAACATTTCTTTAATGTGTTTATCAATGGTGGTAAAACCGGTAAATTCAAGCTTTAAGGGGATTTCTTTAAACTTCTCGTCCATTTTTTGATATATATCAGCCCCCTGATTTTTAACCCACTCTTCAACAGTCCATTCCCGCCCTTCACCAATACCGTGACAGCAGGTTTTGTCAAAACAAAAGCCAAATAAATCCTTCCCTTTTATATCCACCGGTGCCATCCTGCAGGACCAGGGCCTGTCCGGGTATACACTGCACCCCCGTTCGGTAATAAAGGGGCATCTTTTATCTTCCTCCGCTCTCATGTTTATTATTACCATGGGAAAAGCCATGGATGACGTTTCCCATACCCTGGTATACCGGTTTAAAAACTCCCGGGAGGACATTTTCAGCCTGTTTTTCAACCGCAGTACATCATAGGGGGTTAAAAAAATACTGATGTCCCGGCAGCAGCTGTTAAAACACTGCAGTCCATCATGGCAGGTAAACTTAAACTTGTCTCCAGCCCTGAAATAATTGTTATTTGTCACCAAAATCCCCGCTCTCATTGATTCTAGAGATAAAAATGCAGCAAGCACTACTGAAGTTATTCGACACTTTTGTCACAATACCTTTTAAAAATTGCGAAACAGGGGGATTTCTCCCAGGGAGCCCCAGGTTTTCTTCCCTGTCAACAATTAATATTTAAAATATGATTTAAATCATACCCTTTTATCTCCCGTTAGCTTAATATGAACTAAGAATATTATAACCATTAAATTAGGAGGGATATAGATGTCCAATGCACCACGGGGAGCAGTGCCCCAAAGGGACGGTCAAACCTACGCCATTATACCTAAGTTAAAGCTGGGCTTACTTGACGCACCAACCCTGCGCAAGTTAGCTGACGTAATCGACAAGTACCAAATTCCGGTGGTTAAAATCACCGCAGGCATGCGCCTGGCTTTGGTGGGTATGAAGGCCGAAGATGTTGAACCCATTTGGGAAGACCTGGGTATGGATCCCGCACCGGCGGTGGGACCCTGTGTGCGCAATGTTCAGTCCTGCCCGGGCAGCGCCCTCTGCAAATTTGGCAAGCAGGATTCCCTTGCCTTGGGCCTGGAATTGGACGAAAAGTTTTCCGGCCGGAAACTGCCCAGTAAGTTTAAGATAGGCATTTCCGGTTGTCCCATCAGCTGTGCCGAAAGTTATGCCCGGGATCTCGGGTTTATTGGCACTTCCAAAGGCTGGACTGTGCTGGTAGGCGGTTTTGGTTCAGGTAAAACCAGGGTGGCAGATGTGCTGGCAGAGGGAGTAGATAAAGATGAGGCCGTAAAGCTGGCGGATAAGGTTCTCAACATTTACGCCGAACAGGCCAAGCCGGGGGAACGGTTGGGCAGAACCATTGAGCGAATAGGTTTGGAAAAATTTAAAAATCTCGTTTTAGCTTAAGCTGCCGGTGCCGCACTTTCTGTGCGGCACCGGAGCTACCATATTAAACCGGAAAAAAAGGCCCTGGTTTCCTGTTTTTGGGGATTGGAAAACATCACGCCGGTGGGGCCCCTTTCCACCACCGTGCCTTCCATCATAAAAATTGTGTCGTGGGCCACCCTTTGGGCCTGAAAGAGGTTGTGCGTTACCAGAACAACGGTTAACTGCCTGGATAACTGAATCAAAAGTTCTTCTATCACCTTGGTAGATGCGGGATCCAAGCTGGAGCATGGTTCATCCAGCAAAAGAACTTCCGGCTCCACCGCCAGCACCCTGGCTATGGACAGTCTTTGTTTCTGGCCACCGGAAAGCTCTGCGGCAGGTTTGTTTAGTTTATTCTTTACCTCTTCCCATAAACCGGCCTGTTTTAAACACCGTTCATTTATTTCATCCAGTTCCTGTTTATTTTTCCCCCTGCAGTACCGCGCTCCAAAGATAACATTTTCCTTAATGCTCAACGGCAGGGCAACGGGGGTCTGCAGCACCAGGCCCATTTTTCGGCGAATACCGGACACATCTCTGCTTTGGTATATGTTTTTACCGTTGAGCAAAATCTTCCCGCTGCAGCGAAACCCTTCTTCCAATTCCGCCGTCCTGTTAATGCTCCTTAACAGGGTGGTTTTACCGCAGCCCGAAGGCCCCACTATGGCAGTAATCCTTTGTTTTTTAAACTGCAGGTTAATGTCTTTTAATATTTGAGCACTGCCCAACCAAACGTTTAAATTATTAATACAAACAGCCATACCCTAAGCCCCTTTTCCTTTTAAGCTGCGCAGCCATAATGTTACTGCATTTAAAATAAGCAGCAGCAGCACCAGCAAAAGCGCGGTGCCGTAGGCTCTTTCTATTGATATCTGCTGGCTGAACAAAATATATAAATGGTATGGTAAAGCCATTACCGGTTCAAAAAGCGACCCGGATGAACCGGCTGAAATGACGGCAGCGGTAACCATTACCGGGGCGGTGGCCCCGGCGGCATAACCGGCGGCCAGCAGCACACCGCTAATTACAGCCGGGAGCCCCTGGGGAAAAATTACCCTCACCAGCATGTACCAGCGGGACACCCCCAGTGACGCTCCCACCAGGCGGTACTGTTCGTTCACTGCCAGTAAAGCATCCCTGGAGGTAACCACAATAACCGGAAAGATCATTATTCCCAGGGCCAACCCCCCGGCCAGTAAAGAAATACCAAAACCCATACGTACTACAAAAAGAGCATAGGCAAACAGCCCGGTAACAATTGACGGAATACCGGCCATACATTGTACAGTTAAATTAATTATATCTCTAAACCTGGACGGTGCAGCATATTCCACCAGGTATACCGCCGTAATTATCCCCGGCAGAACAGCAGAAAAAACGGCAATTAAAACCAGGTAAAACGTACCCTTAATGGCTGGAAATACGCCGCCTTCGGCTCCCAGCGGCAGCCCCCGGGGGGCTGTGGTTAAAAATTCCCAGGATAAAACCGGTCCCCCCCGCAGCACCAGGTAACCCATTATCCCGGCTAAAACAAATAATATGAACAGGCCGGCAGTCCAAAACAAAACCAGCCATAACAAGTCCAAGCAGCGCCGGAGCATCAATTCCTTCACCCCATCTTTATTATCCTCTCTTCAGCAGCGTAAGAAACAGGTTGATGCAGATAACTAAAATTAACAGCACTAACCCGGCGGCAAACAGGGCCTGATAATGAGCACTGCCCACCACCGAAGTGCCCAGTTCCAAAGCGATCAGGGCGGAAAGCGGTTCACCCTTGCTGAACCAGGAAGTGGGCAGCAGCATGGTATTGCCCGCCAGCATTAAAACAGCCATGGTTTCCCCCGCAGCCCGGCCGAAAGCCAAAACCAGAGCCCCGGTTAAGCCTTTCTTAGCCAGGGGAAGCAATACCCTTAAAGTTAAATACTGCTTAGAAACCCCCAGGGCCAGCGCCGCCTGCCTGTATTCCCGGGGTACAGATCGCAGAGCGGATTCAGAATTGGTCACAATATACGGTAATACCATAACGGTTAGTATTAGTGAAGCGCAGAACAGCGATTCCCCGCTGGCCATATTAAATGAAACTTCAAAGAACTTAATCAAAACAGCGGCCCCCACAAAACCATATACCACCGACGGTATTCCCGTTAGAATATTTAATACCGGCCTGATGATCCCGGCCAGCCAGGGTGGGGCAAATTCTGCCAGAAAGATGGCCCCGGCAAAACCCAGGGGAGCAGAAAGCAGTACTGCTCCTAAAGCCACCCACAGGGTGCTTAAAATCATGGTGCCAATTCCCAACCGGGGCGGAGCGGCCAGGGGACTCCAATCGGTGCCGGCAATAATTTTCAATGGGCCGAGGGCAGACCAAACCGGCAGGCTCTCCGCAACCATAAAAGCAGCAATGGCCAGCAGCAGCAGGGTGGTGCAGGCAGATACAGTTAAACAAATCAACTTAACTAATAAATTTACCAGTTGTCGTTGGGTTTGTAATTCCAGCATCACTATCAACTCACCAATAAAAAGGTGTGGGTAGTTGACGTCAACTACCCACTGAACACTTATTTAACAGGTATAAAACCCATTTTCTCTACAATTTTTTGTCCTTCTTCAGATAACATATAATCTATAAAAAGCTGCTGTCTGGTACCGGGAGTATCTTTGGTTAACAATAACAGCGGGCGGGATATTTTATAGCCGCCGCCGGTGATATTTTCTTTAGTGGGCGCCACCCCGTCAACACTAAGCACAGCAATTTTACCCTCGTTTTGATTTACCAGGCCGTAGGACACATAGCCAATGGCGTCAACGTTTTCCATCACTTTACCGGCCAGCGCCCCCATTGAGGGCAGTTGAATTGCCTCCTTAGATACAGGGGTTCCTTTCATAACTATTTTATCAAACACTTTGCTGGCCCCGCCGCCCAAATCTCTCACAGCTACCACAATGGGCCGGTCAGGAAGTTTGGCATCCAGCTCCCGCCAGGTTTTTATCTCCCCGGCAAAGATTTTCCGCACTTCTTCGGTAGTCAGATTCGGCTTAACCTGCAGAATGGGGTTCTTGGGATTAACAGCTATGGTTAAAGCATCGGTGCCCACCTGGAAGTACTTTCCGTTGGGCATTTTTTCTTTTTCCTCAGCCTTTATTTCCCTGGAAACCATGCCGATATCCACCGTGCCGTCAATGGTGGATTTAACGCCAAAGCCGGAGCCGCCGCTGGATACAAATATAACAATCTGCTCTTCCGGCAGCCCGGGATCCACCTTATTCCATGTTTTATACTGTTCATGAAATTCATCGGCACACTTAGCAACCACCGGCGCCAAAGTGCTGGAGCCGCCAAGTTTTATAGCCTGTGTATCAGCATTATTTTCTTTAGATTGATCCACACCGGCCTGCTCACTCTGCCCGCAGGCAGTTAACACCAGCAGTGATAACACCACCAGCAGCACGGCCAAAAAAACATTTCTCCTCATAAATCTATCTCTCCTCCAATCATGTGATTTAACCATTTTTTAACATATCACAAAATAAGTTATAAGTAAAATAACATTTCATTATATATAATCCTTCGATTTTCCAGCATAAGCTTTCATTATGCAGCGGCACCACCGCTGTATTAAAAAGCACTTTATGAAACACCAGTTCTCACAATCTCGGCAAATTCTGCCGGCAGACCGAATTCCTCAATCTCCCGGGCGGTTTGCTCGAAGTTATAGCTGACTTTTATAAATTCCACCGTCACATCTTCATTTTCTATATTTATTACGGCATATACGGCACTGGGATCGCCGTGCTTCGGTTTGCCGGCACTGCCAACGTTAATTACATCTCCTTTGGAGAGGGTTTTATGATACGGCAGGTGAGTATGCCCGCAAACCAGCACATCACACCGGTTCTCTGCCAGCAGTTTGTTTAAGTATTCATCCGGGGTATGTTCATAAAGATACCGGTTCAGTTTCCCGGGACTGCCGTGAACTATTAAAAACCGCAGCCCCGCAGCCGTAAATTCTATCCTTTGGGGCAGTTTCTTCAACCAGGCTTTGTTTTCTTCGCTGGTGTGCTTCTTGGTCCAGGTAATTGATTTTTCACCCAGCTGCACGGCTTTTTCATCTTTATAATCACAGCCGCAAACCAGCCTCATGCTGCCAACGGCATCATCATAGTTTCCCATTACGGTGGGTATATTTTCCTTCTGCAAAAGTTTAATCACTTCATTTGGCCTGGGGCCATATCCCACCAAATCCCCAGCGCAGTAAATGCGGTTAATACCCCTTTGGCGGATGTCCTTTAATACCGCTTCCAAGGCTAAAAAATTACTGTGTACATCTGCAAACACCGCTATTTTCACCGTCTTCACCCCTGTTGTTACAGTTGATTATCATTAATTTTATCACATGTTAAAGCGCAAATACCGCATTTAAATAATTACTAATTTTCCTTAACCTTAAGGAAGGTAAAATTACATTGATTATAGAATATGTTGTCAAAGAATTAACAAAATAAAAATATTTTCTCCGAGCTCTTACGGCCTAAGGTTCTACTAGGGCATTTGAGCCGACAGGGTATAAGGGGAAACCCTTATGCCTCCCGGTGCGGAAAGGAGAGTGATGCCATGTCTAGCTGCCGGTAACCGGGGTGTTCTCAATCCTGTACACTTCGGTTTTTTGTTTCTGTTTCACCTTATATTATAAATAAAGTTTAGGAGGGGTTAACTTGATCAATTTAATTAAAAAATGGCCGGTTATCCTGCTGGTTATTTTAACCGCGGTTATTTTTGCCGGCTGTTCATCAAATACAGATACCAGCAGTGAAAACGACGCTGCACAACAGCAGTCCAAAGAGCTGTCTGGAGAGGTAGTAATATTCCACGCCGGCAGTTTATCGGTACCCTTTGAGCAGATGGAAAAGGAATTTGAGCAGCTTCATCCCGGTGTGGACGTAAAAAGGGAGCCTGCCGGAAGCCGGGCCTGCGCCAAAAAGATTACAGACCTGGGCAAAAAGGCAGATATAATGGCCTCTGCTGACTACACCGTTATCGATAACCTGCTGATTCCCGACTACGCCGGCTGGAATGCGCTGTTCGCCAGAAATGAAATGGTAATTATGTACTCCGAGCACAGTAAATACAAAGACGAAATAAACGGTGATAACTGGTATAAAATCCTGCTCAGGAATGACGTTCAGTACGGTCACAGCGACCCCAATGCCGATCCCTGCGGTTACCGTGCTCTAATGGTATGGCAGTTGGCAGAAAAACACTACCAAGTGCCCGGTTTGTACCAGAAACTTGATGCCGGCTGTCCAAAACGGAATATCCGGCCCAAAGAAACGGATCTAATTGCCATGGTTGAATCCGGCGCCCTGGATTACCTGTTTATATACCGCTCTGTGGCCCAGCAGCACAACATGCCCTTTGTAGAGCTGCCGGCAGAAATTAACTTGAGTGACATTAAACATGCTGACTTTTATAAGCAGGCCGTTGTGGAAACAACAGGTAAGAAACCCGGTGAAACCATTACACAGGTGGGTAAACCCATCGTATACGGGGTTACTTTAACTAATGACCCGCCGAACAGGGAAAATGCCGTTGAATTCTTAAAGTTCCTGCTGGATAAAGAAAAAGGGCTTAAAATTATGGATCAAAACGGTCAGCCGGTTATCGATCCCCTGGTGATAAAGGGTAAAGAAGCAATGCCTGAAGAATTAAAAGAGGTCATTGATAATTAATAAAGTTAACTAAAATTCAAATATGCCGGGATTATATAAAATCCCGGCAATTAAAATCTGCTGCAGGAAGTGTTTAACCGCTATGAACTCAAAAGTAGATAAACTTTATTTAATTTCCGCCCTGCTCGGGATGCTGGTTATATTGTTTATCATGTATCCCATTACCAATTCATTGTTTACCACTGACGGTGAAATACTGCTGGAAACTTTAAAGGAACAGGAAGTTATCAATGCCATTTGGACCAGTATATTTACCGCCACTATGACCACGCTGGTGGCCTTTGTTTTCGGTGTACCCTTTGCATACTTTTTGGCCAGAAACGATTTTAAAGGCAAAAAACTGGTGGAAAGCATCATCGACATTCCCATTGTAATTCCTCACACCGTAGCGGGCATTATATTATTGACAATTTTTAGCAGTCAGTGCTGGATAGGCCGGTTTTTGGAAAGCATCGGCCTGGAAGTAATCGGCACCAGAATAGGCATCGTTACAGCCATGCTTTTTGTAAGCATGCCCCTTTTAATTAATGCCGCCAAGGATTCGTTTTTATCCATTTCACCGAAATTGGAAAATGTATCCCGTTCTCTGGGGGCCACCCACTGGCAGACCTTTATGTACATCACCTTTTCCATTGGCTGGCGGGGTATATTAACCGGGATGATTTTAACATGGGCCCGTTCCATCAGCGAGTTCGGGGCGGTTATCATTCTTACCTACCATCCCATGATTGCACCGACACTGATCTTTGACCGGTTTAACGCCTTTGGCTTGGAATACTCCAAACCGGTGTCCACCATATTGATACTTATTTCTCTGATTATATTTGTTCTTTTGCGCATTATTGCCCGGAGGGGGGTTGCAGTTGATAGAAGTACGTAATTTAAGTTTAACTTTACCGGAATTCGCACTGGATGACGTCAGCTTATCAATAGATACAGGGGAGTTTTTTGCCCTGCTGGGCCCCACCGGTTCCGGCAAAACGCTTCTTCTGGAAGCCATTGCGGGATTAAAAGATATCCACAGGGGAAAAATTATCATCAACGGGAAAGATGTTACAAAATTAAAACCGGAGCAGAGAAATATTTCCATTGTGTATCAGGATTATGCTTTGTTCCCAAACATGACCGTCAAAGATAATATTAATTACGGTTTAAGGTTTAAAAAAAATGTTCGTGGAGCGGGCAGCAGGTTTGATCTGCTGGTTGAAATGCTGGGCATCAGCAGGCTGCTCAACCGTTACCCCCATAATCTCAGCGGCGGCGAACAGCAGCGGGTGGCCCTGGCCAGGGCACTGATTGTGGAACCGGATATTCTGCTGCTTGACGAACCCTTCAGCGCCCTGGACGCCAATACCAAGGAAACGGTGCAGAAAGAAATTAAAAAAATTCACTCTGCCCTTAAAACCACCACCCTTATGGTTACCCACAATTTCAGTGAAGTTTTTTCACTGGCCGGTAAAGTAGCCATTATCCACAGGGGCATTATTCAGCAGGTGGGCAGTATCGAAGAAGTTTTTAAAACGCCCAATTCAAAATTCACCGCCAGGTTTGTGGGCATGAAAAATATATTCCCCCTGAAGCAGATGAACGGTAAATTCAATTTTAAAGATCTGCTGGAACAAAACAAACACCATCACAACGGCGGTTCTCAATATTACGTGGGCTTAAGGGCAGAAGATATTGTGGTGGGCAATGAAAGGCTGGAGACAGACTATCAACTGAAAGGAATTATAACGGCAGTTTCCAATAACGGTATCTATTCCGAAGTCAAGGTGCACACAGACAGCGCTGATTTCACTGCTTACCTCACTCCCAACAGATACTTTGAACTGGAGCTGGCTGAAAACAAACCAGTATTTTTAGGTTTTAATAAAAAAGATATCAACTTAATAAGAGAATAAATAAACCCACCACAGTTGGTGGGTTCACTTAACTTACTCCAGGCTGAATTCCACATTGGCCACCGCTGTTATTTCCTTCATCAGCGAAGTGGTATCGTTAATACCTAAAGAAGACACTTCGTTGGAGTGAACGGGAGTGATTTGAAAAACTCCCATCCGGGCAGAGCGCAGGTGGCCGATTTTACTGCCGGTGCTTTCAGCCATTTTTTCCGCCCGTTTTTTAGCATCCTTGGTGGCTTCTGCCAGCATATCTATCTTCAAGTCGTTCAACTTGGTATAGAAGTATTCCGGCGGGTACGATTCAAATAATATACCCTGCTCAATTAACTCGGTGGATTCCCTGGCTATGGCCGTTAACTTGTCCACATCTTTAGATTCCACTTCAATTTCTTGAGAAAGCCTGTAACCGGAAATTTCACCGGTATTGCCGTACTTATTATAAATATACTGTGGAGAAGTGTTAATAGAGGAAACCACTATATCTTTTTCCGGTATTCCTTTATCAACAAGATAGGCCTTCACCGTCTCCAAGTCTGCTTTTAAATCTTTGTACGCCACATCCAGCTGTTCTGCCTCCCGGTAAAAACTCCCCCGCCAAACCACCAGGTCAGATTTAATTTGTTTTTTTGCTGAACCGGTCACAGTTATGGACGATTTGCTTTTTGCATAATTTTCCAGCGGTTTAGCCAGCACAAAAGCACAAATTACCAGCGCCGCTGATAATATCGCCGCTGCGATAACTAAATACCTACTTTTGTCCCCCTGAGACATAAAAATCACCTCCCTTGGAATATTTTTCTATTATATTAGTATATCACAACCCCGGCAAAAACAAGTTACAAAATGGTTACAATAATTATCACCTATAACCGTTTTTTCACAGTGAAGACGTTTATTTAATCTATTTGTCACAGCATTTGACAGCAAAATTATTTTAACTTTTTTGTTACTGTTTGTACTAAAAATTTTTATATAATGAACATTAAGCAGAGGTTAAGCATTAATAAACCAAAACCACCATTAATTATTTATCAGATTAAAAGCCGGCTGGATAAAACAGCTATGGGAGTGGATTCGATAATGAAAATACTGGTACTGGAGGATGAAGACTCCATTCGTAGTTTTGTAAAAATAAATTTAAAACGCAGCGGGTTCGAAGTAATAGAAGCCCGCACAGGAGAAGAAGCACTGGAAAAAGTAGCCCAGCATGACATTGCCATTGCCATTTTGGATGTCATGCTGCCGGGAATAAACGGTTTTGAAGTGTGTAAGGTAATAAGAGAAAAGTACCCCCATATGGGTATTATCATGCTCACCGCCAAAGGCCAGGAAGAGGACAAGGTATCAGGGCTGGTACTGGGTGCCGATGATTATGTGGTAAAACCATTCAGTCCCAATGAACTGGTGGCCAGGGTGAACGCACTGCTCAGACGGATGAACACCCCCCCTGCCGTTAAACAGGTTCAAGATCAGAACACATTGATCTCGGGACCCTTTGTCATCCGCCTGGATGAAAGAAAATTATATAAAAATGATAAAGAAATTGATTTAACCCCGAAGGAATTTGCCATTATGAAAATATTTATGGAAAATACCGGCAAAGCCATCAGCCGGGATGAAATCTTAAATCAAGTATGGGGGCTGAACTATATCGGCGACTTGAAAATAGTGGACGTAAACATCCGCAGAATACGTCAAAAAGTTGAAGATGATCCCTCCAATCCCAGGTATATAGAAAAGGTCTGGGGATACGGCTACCGGTGGCAGGGGGGAAACTAGGTTGAAAAGCATCAAAAGGCGGCTGGTTTTTCAATACTGCATCATTATTTTTCTAACGGTGCTGATATTAGAGAGCCTGTTCATCGGCGCAGTAAGGCAGTTCTATTACGGCAGCGTAGAAGAAATCCTGGTCAACCGGGCCACCGTTTCAGCTAACTTTTATAACCGGTATCTGCCGGATTATAACAGAGTTAACGTTTTAAAAGATAAAGCCAAATATATACTGGAAAACACCGCCAGGGACGAGCCGGCTAAAATTGAGGTTTTAGACTGCCAGGGTAATGTAATTGTAAATTCCAGCGGCTTTACATCCAACAAAAAAGTGGACACCCCGGACTTTAAGGCCGCTTTAAAGGGAGAAACAGGGGTATGGAAAGGTAAGAGTGAAGATACCGGTGAAAGGATAATAGCGGTATCCAACCCCTTAACAAAAAACGATGGAAGAATTGTCGGGGTACTGCGGTATGTGGCCTCGATGGAAAAACTGCATCAAGTGGTGACGGAAATTACCACCATTGCCCTGGCAGTGGGGCTGCTGGTTGTACTGCTGGCGGTGGCAGTGAGCCTGCTGCTGGCCCGGAGCATTATTGTGCCCCTGGATCAAGTAACTTCAGTGGCAGAACAGATGGCCAAGGGCAACTTTTCTATTAAGGCCGCCAAGTACGAAGATGATGAAATCGGCAAGCTGGCAGATACACTGAATTACATGTCCGACGAAATTGTAAAAGCCGATAAAATTAAAAATGACTTTCTGTCCTCCATTTCCCATGAACTGCGGACACCCCTGACATCCATCAAAGGTTGGGGAGAAACATTACTCTCAGGGAAACAGGAAAATAAAGAAGAGGCCAGAGAAGGGCTGCGGATTATTTGCAAAGAAGCAGACAGAATGATCGAACTGGTGGAAGACCTGCTGGACTTTTCCAGATTTCAATCGGGAAGAATTAAAATTCACTTTGAAAAGGTGAACATCAATCAAATTGTGGAAGAAGTCAGTCACCAGTTTGTCATCAAAGCCCGGGAAAAAAATATCCACCTGCAGGTTAACTTAGACCGGGAATTGCAGGAAACCACCGGGGATTTCAATAGATTAAAACAGGTTTTAATTAACCTGCTGGACAACGCAGTAAAGTTCACCCCGGAAAAGGGGGAAATCGTAATTACCACAACGGGATGCCCGGAGGCCGTTAAAATTGAAGTTGCAGACACCGGGGAGGGAATTGCCCCCCATGACCTGCCCCGGTTGACGGAAAAATTTTATAAAGCTAACGCCAATCGTCCCGGCAGCGGCCTGGGGCTGTCAATAACCAGTGAAATTGTAAAACTTCACGGCGGCAAGATGAATATCAAAAGCACCCCGGGCCGGGGAACCAAAGTAACGGTGGTACTTCCTGCTAATTATTCGGTGAATCGTTTATCATCCATTAAATAATGAAGAATTTACCCCACCCGGCAGCAGTTCAGCTGCGGTGGGGTCTTTAACTTTATTTCAGCATCCCTTTTATTTTACTTTCCAATTCCATAGGGGCAAATGGACCTATCTTGGCATCGATAATTTCACCCTGCCGGTTAATTATCAAACTGGTGGGGATGCTTCTGACACCGTATTGAAGGGATACCTTCCCATCCCTATCCATTAACACCGGAAAACTATAACCGTTCTCGGTTACAAAATCTTTTACCGCCCCCGCATACTCCTCCTGAACGGTAATATTAACCGCCAGTACAGCAAAACCCCTGTCTTTATATTTATTGTACGTTTCCTCTATCTCCGGCATCTCGGCCTTACAAGGCGGACACCATGTATTCCAAAAATTTAACAAAACCACCTGACCCCTGAAATCCTGCAGGGAAACTTTATTCCCCGCCAAATCATCAAGGGTAAAATCAGGGGCCACCGGCTTTCCCTGCTTCCCCGGATCAGCTTTTTCCCACCGTTCTGCATTCATTTTGCCCGGCTCAAATGACCCCGATTTCTGAGCTGCTGTAGAGTTTTCTTTAACTATCCTGTCCAGCAATTGATTTTCCCGGTAATCCCGGTAGACAAATACTGCAATCACCGCTGCAATTATCAACAGCCAAAAGAACAAATTTTTACGCATCTTCTTCACTCCTAAAAAGCTAAATAAGCGCTTAAACGGGGAAATATATTCAAAAACAGTAATGCCCCTGCAGTCATCAGCACTATTCCACTGGCAGCGGACAAAAAGGCCAGATGTTTATTAAACTTGGGCAGATACTTCAACGTCCAACCGATACTAACGGCGGCCAGCATAAAGGGAACAGCTAAACCTAAAGAATACGCCCCCAGCAAAACCATTCCCTTAATCACCGTTCCCGACATGCCGGCATAGACCAGTATAGACCCCAATACCGGTCCCACACAGGGAGTCCAGCCGGCGGCAAAGGTAATTCCCAACAGCAGAGCCCCCAGGGGACCGCTGACATTAAAATTATAATTCAGTTTGTACGTTCGATAAAGAAATTTTAATTTTAAGAGACCGGTCATCTGCAGCCCCATTATAAATATAATCACTCCGCCAATCTTAGTGAGCGCAGCTTTATGGGCTAAAAATAATTTGCCGATATAGCTGCCGGTGGCACCCATAAGCACAAAAACCAGCATAAAACCAAGATTAAATAAAACCGCCCTGCTGATAACCGGTGCCTTTTTAATATCCCCTGTATTGGCAGACGCGGATACTCCCGCCAGGTAAGATATATAGCCCGGCACCAAAGGCAGTACACAGGGAGATAAAAAAGAAACTATTCCGGCACTAAAGGCCAGGTACAGCGGAATAGAAGACATTTAATCATCCCTTCAGCACAAATGGTTTATTTGATAGCGATTATTAATATCATTTTTGATAGAGTATAACTTATCAACCGGCTTTTAACAAGCACCAATCCATTTGCAGGTTTTAGGCATTAATTAATTGTAATAAATTTTATAGACCGGTTAGTATCGTTAAGGGAAGTGCTTAAATGTGACAAAAATGTACTACTTATGACCCACATTCGTAAAACTTAGCTTTTATAATGAAATAGCCAAATAAATTAATTGGGAGGTTGAGTATTGATGAAAAAAAGATTTATCATTCTCGGAATGGCTGCCCTGCTGCTGGTAGGTGTCGTAGCACCTAATGCCTTCGCCCACGGCATTGCGTACACTGCCGGCGGCCCGAAGGCAGCGGAAAACAACTGGTTTGATCAAATGTTTGAATGGCACAACTCTTGGGTGGACAAGGCGGTAAAAGACGGTCAAATGGACCCCAAGCAGGCTGAAGAGTGGAAAAAACACTTTAACTACATGAGAGATTTTCATGAACAAAACGGTTTTGGAATGATGGGCGGTTACGGGTATGGCGGCTGCTGGGGAGCACCGGGCGGATACCAGTCCTCCACTCAACTGCCGGCCGAACAAAAAAGCATTTAGTTTTTTACAGGTGGCCTTTTTAAAGGCCACTTTATTATTGTATTCCATAAATTAAGCCCCAACACGGCATCAGCTGCCGCTGCCAGAGTACTGTGCGGGTGCTATTATATAAAGTAAAGATACCAGCGTTTAAAGTTAAAAAAACACCTGCCGGAAACAAATTCCGGCAGGTGTTTTTTTACTGGCTTCGTTCATTTTTCACTGAGCTCGGCCTTAAGCTGTTTGTATTCATCCTTGTCAATTTCTCCCCTGGCATAACGCTGCTTAATAATGGTTAGGGGATCATCTTCATATTTTTTCACACTAGCGTTCTTTTTGCCGTAATCCCACAGCCTCGACACCAGATATATAAGGCCAATTATAAGAACTAACGGCAGCAGCATCGATAAAAACATGGAAAATCCCCATCCGATACCTCCAAAGCCATATCCCATCATAATCAACCGTACCTCCTTTACTCGGTTTATTTCCTTGTTTACAAGTTCAGTATAGCCCAAAGAATTGACAAAAACATGGCTAATTTTTAACAATTTTGCAACAAAATAATTACAGCATCCCACATTTATAAGTAAGACACTTAAATATTTTAAATTGATAATAATGCCATTTTTATTACTGTCAAATTTCTGTAATATTTTTATGTTATTATCATTTGGATATCAATAATAACCTGGGCAGGGGTGATATATGCATGGAAAACAATAAAAACATTCTCTTTGCTGACGATGAAGAAAAGATTCGGCAGGTTGTAACCATGTATCTGAAAAGAGAAGGCTATCAAACAGAAACAGCCGTTGACGGCGCAGAAGCCTTAAGGCTGTTCCACCAGAAAAACTGGGATCTGATCATTCTTGATGTGATGATGCCTAAGATGGACGGTATTAAGGTATGCCAGGAAATCAGGAAAACATCAGCGGTTCCTGTGATTATGCTTACCGCCCGCAACGATGAAATAGACCGCGTTTTAGGACTGGAAATGGGTGCCGACGATTATATGGGAAAGCCCTTCAGTCCCAGGGAGTTAGTCGCCAGAGTAAAGGCGGTACTTCGCCGGACCGGGGCAGCAGAAAAAACAGCGCAAACAACCCTCCGCCTTCCCGGTATGGCTGTTAATTTAATCACCAGAAAAGTTACGGTATTAGATCAAGAAATACATCTTACCCCCAAAGAGTTTGACCTTTTAGTATTACTGGCCCGCCAACCGGGACGGGCTTTTACCAGGGAGCAATTGCTGGAAAATGTCTGGGGAATCGATTATTACGGTGATCTGAGAACGGTGGATACCCATGTAAAAAGACTGAGAGAAAAATTAAGAGTTACCGGTGCCCCATCATACATTAACACCGTCTGGGGTGTCGGTTATAAGTTAGAGGTGAAAGAATGAGATGGAACAGCATTGTAACAAAACTTTGGGCGGCCATTACCGTGCTGGTGCTGCTGGTTATCGGAATAGCCGGTGCAGCTCAAACCAGTTTTATGGAAAATATTTATTATCAGCAGCAGTCCGAGCAGTTAATTTCCATAGGTAATAAAGCTGCTAAACTTGCCCGCACTGAAATTGATGCTCAGGTTTTGGATATGAAAGTGGCTGTGATCTCAGAAATGATAGACGGTAACGTCATGATTATTGATAAAAACAACACTGTGCTGTCCTGCCAGGGCCTGGGGATCAGTACCAAAGACATGATTATGGATTTACACAATCCGCATCACGGGCCCCTCACCCAGGACGACTTGAATAGACTGTTTAACGGCGAAACAATTGTCCACAAGGGAAGAAGTGAATATTTCCAGACCGATGTTCTATCGGTGGGCATCCCGGTTGATGACCCCAAGAGCGCGGCCGGCGCAGTAATAATTCATGCCCCTTTAAAGCCTTTGGCCGGGCAGTTTGCCACATTTAAAATCATAATTATTTATACGGCTGTGAGCGGTATAGTGCTGGCCACTATCTTGAGCCTGCTCTTCTCCAAAATGGTATCGCGGCCTTTGCTTGATATGAGCCGCGTTTCTCTGGCCATGGCCAGCGGAGATTTTTCACGCCAGGTAACGGTAAATTCCAATGACGAGGTTGGTTTACTGGCCAGCTCTTTAAACACCTTATCCACCCGGCTGCAGGAAAAACTGGCCCAGCTGGAAAGGCTCGACCAGATGCGCCGCGAATTTGTTGCCAATGTTTCCCATGAAATAAAAACTCCCTTAACCATTATGCAGGCCTTTACCGAAGCTTTGGAAGACGATATCGTTACCGGTGATAGGGAGCGAAAAGAGTATTTAAAAAATATCAATGAAGAAATTCACCGTTTAAGGCGTTTGGTAAACGATGTGCTGGATCTAAAAAAGATGGAAGAAGGACACGGAGATTTTGAAAAAGAGTATGTTGACCTAAACTCAGTTGTAAGCTCCGTGGAAAATAAATTCCGTGCCCTTAAAGAAAAAGCAAGGGTAAACTTAGAATTTAATATTGATAGAAGCACTCCCCAAGTTTTCTGCAGTAAAGACAGGATTGAACAGGTATTTATCAATCTTATTGACAATGCCATTCGCCACACTCCGGAAGGGGGAAAGGTTTCGGTAAATATCTCCCCCAAGGCCGACAGCGTTATGATTGAAGTTAAAGACACAGGCACGGGAATTGCCGGTGAAGATCTGCCAATGATTTGGGAACGGTTTTACAAAGCAGACAAATCCAGAACCAGGGGACAGGGCGGAACCGGTTTGGGGCTGGCTATTGTAAAAAGAATTATTGAGGCCCACGGCGGCTGTATTAATGTACAAAGCAGACCGGGGGCCGGAACAACATTTACTATCATCCTCCCTACCAAGAAGACAGCAGCAAAAAGCAAAAAATAAACAGCCAACCGTCCGGCCTAAGGGTACACTAAGTCAATAATAAATATTTTAAGATGGGATTGATAGTGATGATGTTTCACCATGGATACGGCATTGCCGGTTTCTTTAACAGTCTTCTGATGATTATAATGATGGCTTTACCTTTGATAATACTGGTTTGGACAGCCTTTTATCTATTCGACCGGGTAAATAAAAAAGAGCCGCCAATTGACAGCTGCAGCTCAACATTAGATATCAGACTGGCTCGCGGTGAAATCTCCATTGATGAATATAGAAAGCTAAAAAATAAAAACAGGGCTACAAAACCTCCCGCAGGATAAAACCGGGAGGTTTCTGCTCTCGGTAAAAGACATTAATATTACTCCTTAATGAAAATCAAAAGATACTCGTGGATTCTATTAATGCGAAAAACATACGGGTAGCCCAGGGGTTTTAAATTGTTATAATCCTGCCGGCGGTCCCAAATAATCAAGTCATCAAATATATAACCTATTTCCTGCATAAATTTTACTACATCCATATGTAAAGGATAAAACTTCTTTTTCTTGCGCAAATCCATAACATTGATAATGCAGTAAGAACCCCGCTTCATTACCTGAAAAACCTGCTCAAAAACAACCTTTAGTTCCCCGAGAAACCGCTCATAACTGTCAATTTCCCCCAGATTATCCTCCAGTGTATTATAATTTCTTATTTCCTTTCTGTCAGCTGATCTTTTTTGCGCCAGAACGTTCCAGTAAGGCGGTGATGTAAAACATAAATCTATCGATTCCGGTTCTATATATGCAGCCAGCCTGCGGCTGTCATAGGGGTATATCCTCTGCGGCAGCCCTTGATGGCCCAGCGGTTTGTTACTTTCCAGCAGTTCCCGCGCAATCTTAATGTAATTTTCCGATATCTCAAAACCAATTCCCTCTTTGTTTAACTCCTGACCGGCTAATAAAGTAGTGCCGATACCCAAAAAAGGATCGAGAATTCTTTTTTTATCTTCAGTGGTAAAGGTTTCAATAATACGTTTGGCAAGGCTTTTGGGAAAGGAAGCCGGATGACCGGCATTTTTCTCCTCCGGGGTTTTGGCAATATCATTCCAAATACTGATGGAATTTTTCAGCCACTCTTTTCCATTTAAATTATTTGCCCTTTTAGCAGCTTTATTTTCCCCTCGATCATTAACCGGATTTTTATTCCCTATTAATGCCTGGGCATTATCCTTCACTGCAGCACCCTCTTTAACATATTTTTAACCCGCTGGATTTAATTATATCAACCACCTGCTCTTAATCAATAACCGGTTTCATGCGCACTGCTTTTGTCATCGTATCGGTTTCACTACCGGCAGGCAGGTTGTTCACAACCGGTCTTTGGGCCAAACGGAGCCTGCTGTAGATTGACTGTCCCGTGTAGTAATCGGTCAGCGCCAGTAAGGCCTGGACAGTGGCCATATCATTGGGCAGCAGTTCAGAACCATGGGAAAAAGAACCATCTTTTAACCGGTACTTCAGCATGCCCGTTACCGGGTTGCCCCCACCCTTGGACCATTCATCCCCAGCAGGGTCCAGCCCCAACATAACCAGCGCCTGCACCACCTGGGCACAGGACTCTGCAGCCGGTGTGCCCCAGGCACCAAAGCTGCCATCATCGTTTTGCTGCTTCTTTAAGTATGCAAGGGCCCTCTGCACCGGAGGATACCTGTCATCCTGCCCCAGGCAGGCCATAGCAATGATGGCCATGGCAGTGATGTCAACATCTGAACCCTGTATCTCTGTATCAATGCCGAACCCCCCATCGGTATTCTGGTGTTCCACCAACCACTGCAGTGCTTTATCCGCATTCGGTATATCCTCTCCCGCCGCATACAGGGAAATAATACCCCAAATATGGGCATTAACTAATCTCTCTCCCGTGCCGTTCACTGAATCGGCAAATTTGCCCGAAACCATTTGAGAGGCTTTTACCTTGGCCACAAGTTTCCTGCCTCCATATTCATCCGGTTTTTTCCCGGCAGCCAGTGCTGCTAGAATGGTTCGCTGGTAGTCTGTATTTTTAAACTCTGAAATCATCTCACCATTTTTAATCTGCGCTTCCCTTTTCCGGGAAAGGATTTCAACATCTTTGCCGGCCGCATAAAATCCCAGTATGGCCCAATCCAGCACTCCTTCGTAATCAGGAGCCAGCATTTCTTTCTGCAGATACCGAACAGCACCCGCTATGGCGTTCTCTATCTCCGCTTCATCAGCTGCCGGAGCAGCGTAAGAAACCGGAGCGGTAACCATTGAAAACAGCACCAGGCAGGAAACCAATAGCAGTGACAGCAGCTTTTTAAACACAAAGCGTCCCTCCTTAAACCGCTTCTCTAACGAAAGCCGGCATCTCAATATTCCGCCTTCTGCCTTAACAATCTCCATTTGCATCAATCACCCGTTTCACTAAAAGCCTTTTATTAAAACGCTCCAAAACCTTTATTAAGTCCCGGCCCATAAACCACATAAAGATCCCGTTGCCAATGCTGTGAAAAGTGTCAAACCAAAAGGCAACAGCGTAAGTGGCTGCAAAGGTCTGCCAGGTAAGGGGGTAAACGAAGGTCAGCCAATGCCAAGTATTCATAATTACACCGTAAAGGTAACCCCACGCCGCAGCAAAAAGCACCAACAGAAAACGGGAGAAATTTTTTTGCCACCGCCCCAAAAATCCCGCCGCTGCCCCGGCCAAACCCCAGGCCACCATCTGCCACGGTACCCAGGGGCCCATGCCTAAGAAGAAATCAGAAATTAAAGCGGCCAAAGCACCCACCATAAATCCGGCCCCGGGGCCAAACACAAAGCCCGATATGATCACTAAAAAAGTGGTTGGCTGGACGCTCGGTATAGCTGCAAAGGGCAGCCTGACCAGGGCGGCCAGGGCAGACAGGATGGCCAGCAAAGCAATTTCCTTAGAAGAAGGCTTTCTGTCTTCAAAGCGCAGAAAGAACCCGTGCAGTCCCAACAGGGCCACTGCAAGGGTAAGCAGCGACCAGTTTAAGTCCCAGTCCGGATTGGCCTTAATATCAAAACCCAGGTATATAAGCAGGGCCATTAAATTAAAAAGAAACGAAATTTTAATCCACTTCATAATTACACCGCTTTAACAAATTCAGGGCCTCCTGAAAGGTAATCACACCCTCATAAAATCCGCGAAACAATTTATTTACTTGAGGAGCATAATAAAGCGAGTTGTTCAGTACCTGCCGCTTGTCACCATCCGCCACCACTTCACCATCAAACACAATCATCACCCGGCCGGCATACTCGGCGATAAATTCAATATCATGGGTTACCATTATTACAGATACTCCCTCTGCCACCAGGCTCAGCAAAAGCGATCCCAGTTCTTCCTTCAAATATGCATCCAAGCCGCGGGTCGGTTCATCCAGCAAAAGCAGCCGGGGCTTTAACACCAGCACCGATGCCAGTGCCACCCTTTGACGCTCCCCTCCGCTTAAGTCCCTGGGGTTTATATCTTTTACACCGGTCAGCCGGAGTTTTTCTAAAATTTCTTCCACTGTATCCCCGGCCTTAATTCCCCGTACCGTTAACCCAAAGGCCACTTCTTCCCAAACTGTGTCGTGAAATAAATAATCGTTGGGATTTTGTGACAGGTAGCCTACGGTGCCCGCCAGTTCCTGAACGCTTTTTTTACTTATGTCCTCACCGCAAATACTGATTTTTCCCCGCTGGGGGCGCAGTAAGCCGCAAATGGTTTTTAGTAACGTACTTTTACCGCCCCCGTTTTCACCTATCACAGCTATAAACTCCCCGTTTTCCACCGCCATGTCAACACCTTCTACGGCCGGTTCCCGGCTCCCCGGGTAGGTATAAAAGACATTTTTTACCTCCAGCAGCTTTTCTGCCCGGCAGCACTTATTATTCGCTTCCGGAGTTACTGCCTTTACCGGGCAATCAGCACCGCTGAAACCCATGGCGCGCAGTTTATTTCTCCCCTCACCAACGGTGAGGGGAACAGCGGCACTGCCCGCGGCAGCAAACAAACGGGGCAGCGGGGGTAAAAAAGCACTGTTTCTTTTCAACTCCCACTTTACAGCCCGGCCGGGGGGAAAATCGCTGACCAAACGCCCCTCATCAATGACCAGCACCCGGTGTGCCAGGTGCAAACATCTCTCCAACCGCTGCTCCACCAGAACAACGGTAAGCCCCAGTTCTTCATTTAACTTTCTTATATTGTTGAGGAATTCCTCTGCCGCCACCGGATCCAGCTGGGAGGTGGGTTCATCCAAAAGCAGCACTTTAGGCTGCATGGCCAGTACAGAAGCCAGCACCACCAGCTGCTTCTGGCCACCGGACAGGTCAAAGGTATTTCTTCTTTTAAGGTGAGAAATGTTCAAAAAATGCATCACCTCTGCCACCCGCCGCTTCATCTCACCGGGGGAGACAGCGGTGTTTTCCATCCCAAAGGCAATTTCTCTTTCCACGCCGGTCATTACCAGCTGCTGCTCCGGGTCCTGAAAGATAAAGCCCATCTCCCCGGCCAGCTTACCTTTATCCCACTCCTGAACACTCTTTCCCAAATACCGTACTGTCCCGGCTATGGTGCCCCCGTAAAAATCGGGCACCAGGCCCGAAAGGGCCCGAAGCAGGGTGGACTTACCGCCGCCCGACCTTCCTACCAGCAGCACAAATTCACCCGCATTGATTTCTAAGTTCACCCCGGATAAAGCTGCACTGCCCGCTCCTCCGTAATAGTAGGTCAAATTCTCCACTTCAAGTAAGGCCAATACTGCCACCCCCAATTTAAAAACGCTGGCAGCATCAGAAAAACACCGATCATAATCATTACAACCGGTTGTCCCGGGGCGGCAAAAAGGGGCCCCAACTGCGGGTAAAACTGAAATTCCGCCCCTCCCCCGGCCATCAATACCATACCGCCCAAAAGCGCCCCGCCGCTGGCTGCCAGCACTATAACATCCCGGGGGCGAAATTTTTCCCTGGTATAATAACTGCGCGGCCCGCTGCCGTAACCCCGGCTCTGGATGGCTTCGGCTATGTTAAAAGCATTTTCCAGGGAAGACAGCAGCAGCACCTTTAGCAGAGGATAATAACTCTTAATTTTGCCCGTTATACCGGGACAGTCAAATTCAACACCGCGGGTCTGCTGCACTTCTTTAATATTTTTAAATTGAACAGCCAAATAAGGAACCAGCCTGGTGGCCAGGGTTATCAGCATCACCGAACCCGGGGCATACCGGGCTAAAAAGGAAAAGGCCCGGTCCGGGTTCATCATCCGGTTGTATAAAAAGAAAACCGTAATCACCACCAAAAGCCGCATCCCCATATTGATGCCATACAGCACCGCTTCTAAAGTAAAGACAATCCGCCCCGTAACAGGCAGAACCGGCCCGCTCCAGAGCACCGTGCTGCCCAGCCTGCCAAACAACGGGTTAATTAAGATAATCATCACCAGCATGATAATTGAAAACAGAACACAGTTCTTATACGCCGGGAGCCCATCCACCAGCTTAACTTCCAGCAGCAAGATAATATACAGCAGCAGTAAAAATACCGGGTGACTGCAGGTTAAGGACAGAAAAAACATTACACCGGTATGGGCCAGCACAGCTGCAGGGTGAAGAGTTTGCAGAAATAATTTTTTATCTTGATAACTATACATATCATCTTACCAGTACCGGCTGATCGACTTACCCGGTAACCGGAACAGCCACCACTTTTCCATCCACCACCAGGGCCCCAAAGTGCTGCTTTATTTTTTGATGATTTTCTGTAAGAATATTAACGGCATTATCCAGCCCTGCCTTATCCAAGCCGGTAACCAGCCATACCGGGGTAAAATCACCCAGCCCTGTACCGGCAGCTGCTATGGCCCCCACATTTTTTTCATAACGCCGGGCCACCGTACCCTGGGCATCAAGGGCAGCAAAATAATCCGACGCCAGTTCCACAAACAAACCGGTTTTTCGGCGCTGTTTTTGCAGTCCCTGCCAGTATTCATCTTTTTCAAGCTGCTTCCACAGGCCCACCACCAGGGTAATTTTTTTATCTTCAACCAGTAAATTCTCACTATAGGGCTTAACTTCCACCTGCCTGACACCTAAATCACGCAGGCTGCGGGCCAACCTTTCCCCCTGCTGCTCACATCCTGCCGTCACCAGCACCGTTGTACCGGGATTTTTACCTTGATAGCCGCTGCGAAAAGGCTCCGGAAAGGCGCCAATCAGCGCCGGGGTAAAGGGGGCGCTGCCCCAGTCGTGGTAGTCCCACCAGATGATTTCACCGGAGGTGGGATGGTAATCCTGGG
The DNA here is from genome assembly GCF_016907915.1 of Desulforadius tongensis. Classification (GTDB taxonomy): domain Bacteria; phylum Bacillota; class Desulfotomaculia; order Desulfotomaculales; family Desulfohalotomaculaceae; genus Desulforadius; species Desulforadius tongensis. The sequence continues at coordinate 121,219 of NZ_JAFBCW010000002.1, read as the reverse complement.
CCCCCACCGATGTCATAATGCCATTGACATAGTAAAACCAGTCCATCTTCTTTTTATCAGGCCCAACATACCCGGAAGCCAAACCATTAATATCACTTACAAAGGCGCCTCCATACTGGGTTTTTACCTGCAGGTTGGCCTTTAATATATCCATCACCGAATCACCCGGGTGAAGTAATATTTCCCTGCCCGTTATTTCTTTTTGAGCAAAGTCCCGGGTTACCCACAGGGTTGCTGTGGGCCCGGCCGGTACTTCAGCCGTACCGGCTGCCGCCCGTGCAGCTTTATTTTCAGATTGGGAAGCATCTTCTTTTGAAACCGGCCCGGAACCCCACTGCCTGCCCGGCTTTTCTTCTAACAGTTCACCCGGTGCCGCCGCTTCTTCTCCGCTGCTTTCAGCAGGTTCTTCGGCAGGGCTGACAGCCTGCGAACTGCTGTCAGCGGCAATTTTAATTTGCTCCTTCTGCAGATCGGCATCGTCTGAAGAAACACAGCCAGCAAACAGCAGTAAAGTTAGTATTAAAACCAGCAGGTAAAACCGCTTCATTTAAACCACCTCCGGAGCGGGATTAAGAAAAACTATACCAGTTTAAGCAGACGGTAAATGAACACCGCACATTGAGCACGGCTGACAGAATGTTTGGGCCGGAATGTCCCGTCTGCAAATCCTTTAACTACCTGATTATCAGCTGCCGCCTGAACGGATTCCCGCGCCCAAGGAGAAATTTCCCCCGCATCTTTAAACCGCTGCCCTTCTTCCGCCGGTTTTAACTTTAGCACCCGGCACAGGATGGCTGCAGCTTGTTCCCTGGTTACGGTATCATGGGGACGAAAAGTCCCGTCATTATATCCTTTAATCAACCCTGCCTTTACGGCAGCTTTTACAGAAGCGGCATACCAGCTATCTTCACTTATATCTGAAAAATTAACATTATAGTCCGGATCGTCTTCCAATTCCAGAGCCGTCACCAGCATGGCCACAAACTCCGCCCTGGTTACCTGCCTTTCGGGGCTGAAATTACCTTCACCGGTACCGGAAACAATACCCTTTACAGCCAGATAATTAATAGCCTTTTCGGCCCACGGGTACACTTTGGGATCGACGTCAGCAAAGGATGCAGCCCGTTCTTTTCGTTCCAATACCGCAAATTTTGTAAAGCGAGTAATCAAGCCGCTAATTTCACCGGCAGCCATGTTAACCACCGTCGGCACCGGCACCCAGCTTTTATTCCGGGAATCATACCATGCCAGAACTAAATTGCCCGGGGTAACATCCTCCGGCAGCACCAGTTTTATTTTTAACGTAACCGGCTCTGCAAAACTGGTTCCGTCCGGGCCGAAGTTGTATACAGGGGAGATCATGCGGTGCGCATCCGGCACGATAACACCGGCACCGTCTTCTTTTTTCACCTTAATGATGGTATCCTCTTTCAAGGCACCTTTTTCTATATAGAGGCTAACCTCGCCCACTGCATCGCTCACTTCATCTTTATGCCCGGCCTTTAATTCTTTTTCTACATCCACCTGGTTATTTTTCAATATCTCCGCCCACTGTTTTCGTTCTTTCTCAGTGAGCGGGGTTTCTGCTCCCACAACAACCGCTTCACCGTCATACAGTTCCACTATGTTGTACAATTCCTGTTCGGCGGGTGCTAAAGCAGTCATTTCCCGCGCAATGTTCTTCAGTTCTTCACTAACCTTTTCTTTTGACCGTTCCACTGCTTTCAAGCGTTCAGCGGGCACCTCTGGTATCTCAGGCACTTCCGGTTCTTCAACCGCTGGGGGTAGTTCACCGCTGCCGGTGTCCTCCGCATTAACCGCCCAAAACCATATAATATCATCCCCTTCTCTTACGGGACAATCAATGGCCGGCACGCTCGGTATACTGCCGTTTATCTTGTACTTCCACCCGGCAGTTCCGGAAAGATCTTCGGCCAGGCCGGCTATTTCAGAAACATACTTGTTTCCCCATTTCGTCCTGTATGAAAGACCTGTTTCCACCAGGGCATGAAAAACATCAGCTTTATCCTTACTCAACTCCACCCTGCCGTCAAAAAGCAGGTTTTTATGATTGTCTACTACTTTAACACTAACTAAAATACCGTGCTCAATTACACCGCCATCGCTTTGCCGCGGCTTTACAGTCAGCTGTCCAGCACTTCTAATCAATTCCGGGTAGCCGCCGGCATGCTGCTTGTACACCCGGTAAGTTACGGTACCCGCCGTTTCCAAGGGAATTTGTACCCGGCTGTCAGAAGTGGTATACACCTTACCGTTAAAATCAACGGTTACAGGGTCCACCGGGATTATTGAAAAATCATTTTTACTCCAATCGTAATACTCGCCATATACAGACATGGTTACCGTCTGCCCCACCTCAGGTTCAGACGGGCTTATATTAATGACGGGTATGTAGGTCTTATCAGCCCAGGTAACAGCATCACAAGCACCGATATAAAATACTACCTCATCACCATCTTGAATACTGTAACTGCCCGGCCCTGAGGAAAAAGCACCGGTGTCTATCTCACCGTCTCTTATTACGTAGTATTTCCAGTAAGTATTAATTCCTTCAACTACGTTTGCCTGCCCGCTTTCCCCCAGGATGCTGTCTACCATTCCCCACTGGTTATATCCAATATTATCTTCCCCAACCAATTCCTTTAGAGCATCCAGGGCAGTACCATCAACAGTTACAGTTCCTTTCTTTAAGGTGCTGTCAGCACCTTCCACCCGTATGCTTACTTCGGGATTGCTATTTTCAGCATCATCGCTCTGTTTCTCTTCAGCTTCCAGCTGAAAATCAGAATAACCGGAATTGATAAGATCAGCTACCGCCATTAAAACCTGCCGGGTGGCCATCTCGCTGCTGGCACCGCCCACCAGGTGGCTGAAGGAACCGTCCGCTAATCTGAAATTAAACAGGGCTTGAATAATATTATGATCATTTTTATTCCATTGTCTAACATCCTCGCCGCAGGCTACCAATCCCTGAATTACTTTGGCTGTACTCTCCGCATTTTCATTCCCGTAAGAAGCAAATCCCCCCGTCTCCAGCTGAACGGCATGAAGAAAATTAAGGGCTTTATCAACTGCATCATTTACTCCGTCCAGGCCGGTGTGATTTGCCAGGGCCATCAGTGCCATGCCGGTGACATCGGGATCACCGGTGGCCCCCGAAAGGGAAAAGCCACCATCATCTCTCTGCTGGTTAATCAAGTACCTTACTGCATCTTCCGCTCTATAATCAGCTCCTGCTTTATCCAGCGCCAAAATCGAATATATGACATTGTTAATGTAACCACCAAAACCGCCATCGTCCCTCTGCATTTCAACCAAACGCTGCACCAGGTTGATCTGGCGGCCTTCAGGGTCGGTATAGCTTTGGGGATCCTTACCGGCTGAAATTAATCCCAAAATTGCTGAAGCGTAGTCCACAGCCTGGGAATTGTCATTAATTTCAACAGACCATTTCGACAGGTCAAACTCATCTATTACTCCTGCCTGTTCCAGGCCCACCAGCTCTTCCCAGTTATCCGGCTGGGCTTTGTTAGTCTTATAATAGTTAATTAACGAATTGGCAGCATCTTCTAAAGTTTCTGCACCGGCAGGCAGCGCAGTGAAATTACATAACAGTACCGCTAAAAACAAGCAGTATATCAGGGTAAAACCGGCAAATCTTTTCTTAAACAATTGCTCTACATCCTTTCTTTAGTGTTAATCAGTGCTGCACAACAACATCCCCCGCCATTAAAGACAGGGGACACACTTAAACCAATAATTTCACTTTTTCATACATCACAACCCCTCCTATCCGCGTAGGTATATGGTTGTAAGGAACGGGCAGGTCTCCTGGCTTAGGCTCACCAGCATACCGCGCCTTCCCAGGGCAAATTGAGCATCACCCCAGTGGCATTGTGCGGCACACTTCACCCTCACAGTGGCGGGACCGCGCCGGAATTGCACCGGCTTCCCTTTTAAACTTTAACCCTTTAGGGTCAAAGTACCCGTCCCCATACTCATTAAATATATCATTTTATTAAGTAATTTTACTGTATCAAAGGCTGCAGCTGTACTGTCAGAGCTGTAACAGCTTACCCGCTAAATTCACCAAAAGTCTTCATAGCCTCATTTGCTTGTAGAAAAAGTATTTTATCAACCGCTTTCAGCACTTCAATAATCTCCGGGTATTTAATGCTGTATATAACCCGAAGCCCTTCCTTTCTGCTCTCAAGAATATGCTGTTTTTTTAAAACAGCCAAGTGCTGTGATGTATTAGCCTGTTCTACACCTAACTGTTCAAATATGTCGCAAACACAAAGTTCACCGTCTTTTAACAGTTCCAATATGCGAATTCTCGTGGGATGAGAAAGCGCTTTAAAAATATCCGCTTTTAATTGAGATATCTTATCACTAATTTTTACCACCACCTACACATTCTAATATAATTATATACCAAGAAACAAAGACTCTACTATACCTCTGTATAAATTTTAAAAGGTTAACAGGTGATATAAAAAATAAACCAGGATTTTTCATCCCGGTTTATCTTCTATTGATCTATCTGCCCTTTAAAACCGCCAGGCAGAATAACCTTTGCACTATGTTGTTACAGGAGAAATTAAAAAGTTAAACAAATAACCCACTATAACAATCCCGATACCTGTTATCAGCACAAAATTAGCAATCAACCTGGGTTTTATCACTTTCCTCAGCAGTATCATTTCCGGGGCCGACAAAGCCGTTGTGGCCATCATAAATGCCAGTGCAGTACCAATGCCAACCCCTTTATTTATCAATGCTTCCGCAATGGGAATGGTGCCAAGAGCATTGGAATACAGGGGTATTGCCAGGATTGTGGCCACAAAAACAGCTAAAGGATTATCAGGCCCCGCATATCTGGCTAATATTGCCTCCGGCGCATAACCGTGAATAGCTGCCCCAAGACCAATTCCAATGAATAAAAACAACCATATTCTCCTAAGAATATCCTTTACGTTGTTAAGGGCAAAGTCAATTCTTTCTTGCACAGTCATTTCTTGAATTTCAGCCTCGCCCACTTTTAACTTATAAACGTAATCTTCAACCTCTTTTTCCATCTTCATTCTGCCGATAACTATACCGCCCAACACACCGAGTAAAACCCCGGCAGCTACATATACTGCCGCTATTTTTACGCCAAATGTACCCAGCAGGATAGCAAAGGCCGCTTCATTTACAATGGGAGAAGTAATTAAAAACGAAAAGGTTACCCCCAACGGAATACCGGCTTCCACAAAACCGATAAATAACGGAACCGATGAACAAGAGCAAAACGGGGTAACAATACCCAAAAGGGAAGCCATAATGTTACCTTTAACACCCCCAAAACGGGTAAGTATTTTTTTTGTTCGTTCCGGCGGGAAATAACTCCTGATGTATGATATAGCAAAAATCATTATCCCCAGCAGGATTATAATTTTAACCGTATCGTAAAAGAAAAAATGTACACTGGAGCCCAGTCTTGAATCCATAGAAAGCCCGAAAACCTCTGTTACAAGCAGCCGCATTAAATAATCCAGCCAAGCAAACATTTATATCTCCTTCCAATGTATTCTGCTAACCCGTTACAGGCTACTGTTCCTCAGCAATCACCTTTTTAATTTCTTCATTTCCAAAATCCTCTGCCCCCTTATTTATAAAATAACTATATAAGTATTTATTAATATAGTAACATTTTAATTGCATTTTTGCAACCCATCATTTCATTATGCTCAAAGTCAGCGCTTAAAAATTAAGGGGCCAAGACGGATTAATGTCATCATCCATCTTTAGCCCCTATATCTTTAAAGACTTATTCCCTTGAGCAGAAACTTTTATTTAAACACTGCTTTGATTATTAACAGCCAGCCCTTTTTCTATGGCCGCCCGAATTGCCGGGTGACAGCATTTACCCAGCGGGTTGTTTACCTGACAGCGGGCATTTTTCATTGCCCCTGTGAGATTAACAATATCTTCAACGGTACTGGCACCATTCTTTACCACTGCAGCAATGACCTCTTCTTCTGTAACTCTGCTGCAGTAGCAAACATATTTAGGATCAGCATCCTTTTTAAACCACACGGGCACCCTGATTTGCTTTTTGTCAAACTTAACCGCCAATTTTAAATTATAATATACAACCTCGCACCCTTCATTCATACATAAATAATAATCAGCATTTCCAACCTGATCTATGAATTCATCTGCAACCAAATGCTTAACAGTTATATTTTTCACCTTAACCCCCGGTTTTCTGCACACCGGGCATAAAGTGCTGCTGTCTTCTGGTCCCAAAGATACCTTTTTTTCCCGGCAGCAGCAGCAGCCATTACTCATTACATTATCCCCCTTAATTTAAAAAGAGCAGCAAATAACGGGGCAGCACACATTAAACCGCATTTGCTTTTACACTTTAAAAGATTTACTATACTCCATTAAGTCAACGGCAATTCTCGTCACATCTTGTGCTTTTGCAGCCACTTCCTGTGATGAGGCAGATAACTCTTCCGATGAAGCTGCCACCTCTTCCGAAACAGCAGCATTTTCCTGGGTAACCGCACTTGCAGATTCTACTTTTGCCAATACATCATCTTTCGACTGCACAATTCTGTCCATTCCCTCATATGTTTTGTCCATAAGCGGCGCAATTTTATCTATGGATTCTAATATTTCCCTAAAGGCATTGAGCGTATTCTCAATTGAAACGGTTTGGTTTTTTATAAAACCATCTACATCTTTAGATGTATTTAGTACTTCATCGGTATCGGACTGTATGGAAGCAACAAGTTTATTAATTTCTGCAGTAGACTCCTTGGATTCTTCTGCCAGCTTGCGTATTTCTTCCGCCACAACAGCAAAACCCCTGCCCCTTTCTCCCGCTCTTGCCGCTTCAATTGCCGCATTTAATGAAAGAAGATTTGTCTGCTCAGACAGCTCATTTATTACATCTGATACCTTACTTATTTTTTCTACAGAAACTATTAGATTATTAACTTTACTAAAAACAATTTCAAACGCATTTTTAATTTCATTTATGGACTCAATCAGCTTGTCCATTTCTTGTTCTCCAATATTTGCCTTGCTGCTTGTATTATCCGTCTCATCCCTTACATTTTTTAACTGAACATAAACTTCTTCAATACTGCTTGTCAAATTTCCAAGCAGATTAACAATATTGTTCAGATCCTTGGCCTGGGATGAAGCACCATTTGCCACTTCCTGCATAGTATTTGTAAACTGCTGGGATGATGAAGCCACTTCCTCTGATACCGCCGACAGGCTTTCGGCATTACTTGTCAGCAGTTCGGATTTCTCTTTTAATCCCGTTGTAACGGCTTTAATGCCTTTTTGCAGTCTAATTAATAAATAAGATGCCGTTATGACGGCTGCTGCCAGAACAGCTAACACGGGCATAAAAACTTTTTTTGCCTGATTATAAGCAGCATTATCCCCAGAGGTTCTCACATAATCTAATCCCCAGAAAGATAAAAAAGCAAAAGAAGCCAACATCAAAAGAAACAAAAATACCAATAAATAAGCGATGTTAGCATTTTTAAATAAATTAATTTTGACCCCTTTTCCTGTTTCGGACATTTCTACTCCTCCTTTGCTTTTTAGTGCCAAATTGGATTTATATTCCACGAAAATATTATACAACTTAAAACCGGCAGCGAAAACCGTTTGTTCCATTTCCAGTTTCCCTCTTATAAAACATGAATAAATACAAGCAGCGCCAATAACATTACCATCAGCAAATGCCCACGTTTAAAAATTTTATAAGATAGCACCAGTGAAGAAACGCAGATAATCAATAAAACAGCCCATGTTATCTGCCCCCAACCAATTGTTACCAGCAGGTGATAGTGACGACCTCGCCCCAAGGTGGGTAATGCTGCAGAGTATGCTAAAAAACCGTGGACAGATAAAACAACCAGCGAAAGCCAACCAATTATTTTATGATTTCTTCTAGCAAACGATATAAGCTGACTATCACTCTTTCCTTTTACTAAAAAATTAATCAGGCACATACCCAGTAAAATAAGGCCCATCCAGCCGGTGAACTCCAGCAGTTCACTATTAAATCTCATAAAAATTCACCTAAATTTCAATATAATTATTTTTTATATAATTATTATTGCTCCACTTACTATATTCCTCTTTATCTTTTATATTACCGGGTAATAAAATTGCTTATATCTAATTGGCTGGGTTAAAGCGTGGGGAATAATAAATAATGGTGGGCCGGGTTTAAGAATTCATCAAACTAGTAAGAAAGTAAGCGAAAATAATAGTTAGTTTGAGCGGGCTTTTCTATTTCTCAAATATAAAATCATATCAATAAAGACCATAATGAAATTAATAATATACAAATAAATTACTTGGTCATAGCTGTAGAATAATTTATGCAAAACACCGGCAATATAACCTATTAACAAGATAATTAAAAAACTTAAACTTTTGCCCTCTGTGGATTTTGAAGTATATGATTTGTAAATCGCAAACGGCCAAGCAGCCCCAAAACAAGTCAGCATAATTATTTCAAAAATACTCAAAGCGTTGACATCTCCTTTAATAAAATCTTTGCACCAAAGCTTTATTATAGGCTCCTTTGATTAATAAGTCAATTTGAACATCAATTGTGAACACAGGCCGCTTATTCATCAATTTGTTAAAAACATTCCATATTTCATCTGCAATAAATCCTCTGCCCAGGCAGGCATACCGCAGGAATACAACAATTATGACTCCAAAGAATGCAAAAAATTTGTAATAAATTCCACATTTAAAAAATATATCGACTATTGTCGAATATATTAGTACAATGTATCTTGTGTACAGTATCCACATAAGTAACTCCTTTAAAATTATATTGGTATCAGCAGTAACCGGTATTGCTTGAGTAGGGCAGGCAGAGAGGATTGGCCGGAATTTTAACCAGCAGCCAATGCTAATTAACGTAAAGAGGTGAAAAAATGTCGGCAAAAATTGCTACCAATACCAGTTCGTTAAAACAACCGCGTTCCTTTTATATCATTTTCTTTTTGGAAATGTGGGAACGTTTTGGTTATTACGGATTACAGGCAGTACTGGCATCATTTTTTGTTAAATCGCTGGGCATGAGTGATGCTGAATCCTTTACTATTTTCGGTGCGTTTAGCGCCATGGTTTATGGTTTTGTAGCCATAGGCGGTTATATCGGCGATAAAGTACTGGGTACAAAACGCACCATTGTTTTGGGTGCACTCACCATGATGACAGGCTATATATTGATTGGCATGGCAACTCTTAATCAAAGCCTTGTTTATATCGCCCTTGCCTTTGTGGCAGTAGGTAACGGTTTGTTTAAGGCTAACCCTTCCAGCTTGCTGTCCAAGCTGTATGAAAAAGACGATCCCCGCTTAGACGGGGCATTTACCTTGTATTATATGTCTATTAATATCGGTTCCTTTATTTCTATGGTTCTTGTACCCATTCTGTCCGGCATTTATGGTCTTAATGTTGGATTTTATGTTTGTGCGGTAGGATTACTGATATCTCTTTCCAGCTTTATTTTCTTCCGCCACCTGGTTAAGGACATTGATTCCCCCGTTGGCTTAGCTCCATTAAGTTACCGAAATCTTGCTGTGGTGCTTGTGGGTGAAGCGCTTGCCATTGGATTTGCAACCTATATGCTGCAAAATATTACCGTGGCCCACTGGTTATTGCTGCTCATAGGAGTTACCGTATTTGGCATTTTCTTTAAAGAAGTTTTTAAAAGTCGTGGTATTGAACGCAGTAAAATGATTGCAGCCTTTATTTTAATGATCCAGGCAGTGGTGTTCTTCACTTTATACCAGCAGATGCCTACTTCATTAAACTTTTTTGCCATCAAGAATGTGGAACATTCTATTTTAGGTATTAATATCAGTAATCCGGAAGCCTTTCAGGCGTTAAATCCTTTCTGGATTACTGTAGCCAGCCCGCTCTTTGCATATTTATTTGCCCACTACGGCAAACAGGGCCGCGATTTGTCCATGCCGGCAAAATTTGCCCTTGGAATGGTTTTGTGTGCCATCAGCTTCCTGATTCTGCCCTTAGGCGCTTACTTTGCCAACTCCCAGGGCATTGTTTCCGTGTGGTGGTTGGTTGGCAGCTACTTCTTCCAAAGTGTGGGCGAACTTTTAATCAGCGGCTTGGGCTTATCCATGGTAGCTAAGCTCGTTCCCCAGCGGATGGTAGGATTTATCATGGGAGCATGGTTCTTAACTACCGCTGCATCCGGTGTTATCGGTGCTTGGGTAGCCACCCTGACGGCTGCACCTAAAGGGGTTACCGATCCCTTACAAACCTTACCCATCTATTCCAGGGTATTTCTGCAAATCGGTGAAGCTACAGCCGTTATTGCCTTAATTATGATTTTAACAGTACCCGTATTGCGGCGCATGATTGAAGGCAGCAGTGCCAAACAGGCTGCAGCTGGAACAAGTGAACAAAGTGCTTAAAACACCGCAAATTAAAAACCCCGCCAACACGATATTGGCGGGGTCAGTTTTTCCCAGGTATCACCCCTGTTCTCAGGAAATATCAAGCTGCTGCTGCTCATTAAAAAATGTCTTATACCCTAATTGGACAAATAAAATAACAGTTAAGGCCACACTGCCAAGTATACCAAGCATAACGGCTATTTGATATTCAATGGCAGTAACAGGTGATACTCCAGAGAGAATTTGACCTGTCATCATCCCGGGTAAAAATACAATGCCCATTCCCACCATAGAATTGATTGTGGGCAGGATGGCTGAATCAAAGGCATTATCTACAATTTCTTTTGCCGCCATTTTGGGTGTTGCTCCCAGCATTAGAGCAGACTCTATCAAATGCTTTTGAGCAGTCATTCCATCAACAAGCCTGCTTACACCTAAGGAAATACCCGTCATTGAGTTCCCGATAAGCATTCCGGCAATGGGGATAAAATATCTCGGGTCATACCATGGAGATAGATTTATCACCACAATAATAAAATATAAAAGACTGGATGTTGTACCTAACACCATGGAGATGGCAATAATTCTTTTGATTTTTGGTGAAAGTTTTACTTTTACCCGCTTAAAAACATTATAAATGGCAAAAGCCTCCATAACCCCTATAACAATAACGGTGAAGACCGGGTTACTGTTCTGAAAAATATACATAAGAATGTATCCGGTCAGAATCAACTGCAGAGTCATGCGGGCAGAAGAAATAAGAATTTCTTTTTCCCTTGGAATCCCCTTTAACTTAACAATAACCAATAAAATTACAATAAATATATAGGCTGCAGCCAACTGCCATATCTGAAGATTAATAACCTTATCCATTTACTATTCTCCCTTTTAATTTAAAACTCTGCCGTTTTTAATCTCAATAATATTGTCTGCATAGGCCCGGGCTATTTTTTTAGAGTGAGTAACCATAATAAGTGTTTTGTTTGTTTCTTTTATATAATGAACCAATTTTTCTATAATATTTTGCTCTGTATCTTCATCCAGAGCGGAAGAAGGTTCATCTAACAGAAAGATTTCAGGATCCATCAAAATAACCCTTCCCAGGGCTAATCTTTGTTTTTCACCACCGGAAAGTTTATCGGCATCTTCATCAAGGGGCTTATTTAGCTGAACCATGTTCAAGACGGCAGATAGTTTTTCGTCATTTACCGCCGGCTTTTCAGAGAATTTCAACCCGATCAGTAAATTTTCTTTAACGGTTCCAGGAAAAACAGCAGGCACTTGAGGAAGCATAACCACTTTACGCCTTAATTCTATGGAATTGATTGTACTAATCGCATCATTGTTATAAAAAATTTCTCCTTCGCTGCAGCTTATCATTTTGTTCAGAAGCTTTAGTAAAGTTGTTTTTCCGCTGCCGCTTTCACCCACAATACAGGTGATTTTATTTGCGGGAATAGAGAGCTGCTTGATATCTAATATATTTTTATATTTAACACCTTCCAGCTGAAACATAATAACCTCCCCTTTTTTGGATAACCTGCTATAATTCTGCTCGGCGCATAAGTATTTCATCATACTTTTCATCATAATACAGTACCAAAATAAAAATAACCGGCTCATCAGCCAGCCAGTTGTTTAAATCTTTACCATAATATATATATATATATAAGATAACACTTTTACCCATCTATTAAGCTGCGGCAGCCGTTTCAAGGGTTCCGTTCATTCTCTATCTTTTTTCAAATTTTCTACATCCAACCACCATTCTAATGGTTATGAATACAACTATTAACAGATAAGGTACAGCAGTATTTGCCTTTAAAATCATGCCTATAACGGAAATCAGCAAAATAAGAATACCCATCAAAATTAAGTTTGACCCCGCATATTTGGCCAGACCCTCCTTGTCAGCTACTTTTCCTTCATCATATCCTGCTAACAGCGATAACATTTTATGCTTCCAAATAAAATAGCCAAAAAACAGCATCATAATGCCGGTTAAAGAAAATATAATCTGTACAAACATCATACCAACTCCTTTTTTCATCTTCCCCGGCCGCCACTGCCAAAGTCCTGTCCATACCCGCTCCCGAGATTATAAATCGCTGTTAATGTGACTTGAACTACATAAATCTATATTATAGATAGCATAGTTGTTCCCACCGGGCAAGTGAATTCCTTAAGTTTATTCGTGGTGCTTAATTTCATCAATACATAGGGAATTTTTTTCGACACCATCGGAAAACAAAATAAATTTAAAAAATTTCACTAAGAAGTTGTATACTTTTTTAGAGCTAAACCGTTATATAAATGACTAACAAGGAATGCATTCCAATTACTCAAAACTTCTAGGGGGCGAAAATGAGTAATGAAATATTAGAAAAAATGTTCACAAGCAAAATGAACATTATTTACAAATACCTTATTAAAATAGGCTGCAGTCACGCTGATGCTGAAGATATTGTGCAGGATACTCTCTTTAAAGCCATTATTCATTTGGAAACCATTGATTCAGATAAAATGGTTTCCTGGCTTTTTAAAGTAGCCTTAAATCGTTACTATGACTTGTGCAGAAAAAATAAGAAGCTTCCGCTAGCTTCGCTGGAGGTTGAAAGCATTTTAAATAATATGCCGGCTGCAGATTATCTTCCTGAAAGTTATGTTTTGGATAGTGAGAAAAAGAAACAGGTATCCCGGGTGTTAGACGATTTAAATTCAATATATAAAAACCTGCTGGTTTTAAAGTATGTAGTAGGACTTTCCTATCGGGAAATAGCAGAGCTGCTGTACATTAATGAGCAAACAGTGAAAACTTACCTTTACAGGGCCAAACAAAAATTTATGGATATCTGGAGGGAATTAAATTATGAATGATGAAAAAAAATTGACAGATACCTTTGATTTTAACAGCAATGAAACCAAAAAGATATTACAAAAGGCTAAATTATTTACTTTACTTAGAACAACTGCTGTTAGTTTACTTGTTTTTTTACTATTAAGTGCAGCATTTGTTATTATCAATGCGGTGATGCTGAACCGTACCGCCAATAATGAATTAGCAAGTGAACAAAATTTTGATTTAGTAGCCAGACCAAACACGTATATGAGTCAGTATCAAACCAATGATGGTTTTCTTACAGGAGAGTTAGAGTATGTTACTCATAGAATTGTTGGCAGTAGGCCTGTATACAATGGAACTTACAAAATTCAATATCATATTATTCCAATTGTTCCAGGCATTTCCGGACATTCAGCTAGAGGACAATTGACCCAGATTGCAGCTGAAGATGAATACAGTTATTATAATAGAGTTGGTAATAGAGAAATGAAATTTTATCACCCCTACATTGAATATAAAACCTATCAAAACGACCTGGCCATGCTGGAAGAGATTGGAGAAGACAAATACCTTGAAATGGCACTTTCGTTTGACCGGGATTACAGTCTCGAAGAAGTGCAAGCAATGCTCCCCGGTGAAGTAAAAACAGTTTGGTACTGGGTCAACACTTACAATGAAGAAGATTTAAACAAAATGAAAGGTCGCTATGAAAAATTAATAGGCAATGATGGGCAAAAAACCGGTGAAAAAGTATATCAAGAACCAAGCATTTTGTTTGCTAATGAGGTATATGGAATGAAGGGAGTTACTTCCCAGGGAATAACAATAGAAGACCCCCGCCGTTCCTTCATTAATGCTATTAATTTTGGTTTAAATCAAAAAAACCGTTATCAGCCACAATTCCAAAGGCTCTATGATAGGTTGAGCAATGATAAAGGGAAAATTACTAAAGATGATATTAGAGTTATAGGAGTGGTAGTTACGGGCGATACTGCTTCTATGAAGCTATTAAGGAATGAAAATTATATTAAAGCAGCAGCTTTGGGAATAGTAATAGACAAATTTTAAAAGGAGAGGTAATGCTGATAGGATGCCCTGAGAATGTAAAAAGTTTTGTGTAAGGGGGGCATAACTAGATGCCCCCCACCGTATCCCCGGCAGAACCCCGTCTGGGCGCTCGGGTTGCTCTCCAGCAGAGCCCTATCCTCCCAGAGGGTAAGAGCCATTATAAGGTTAACCATTATTCAACGGAATTACCCATTTACACAAAACAATTTAAACTCCCTATTATGTTCATCTTCATTATTACTGATGGTCTGAGAATCAATATGAAAATCTTCCCTTAAGGCCTTTTTTAGAAAACTTACTTGCTCATTGCCTCTACATAATATACCTATAGCCTGTATCCAGCATCCCCATTTAACTGGCTATCCACCAAACTCTAAGAAAGAACTTTTTGATTATTGGCAATATTTGCAGTATACTATGGATTTAGATAATTTATCCCACCTGGCAAAGGTGGGTCTGTAATAATTGATATAATCATTGGTGCTGGATGTACCCACACTCCATCATCGCCGGTAAACCCCCTTGCAAGGCCAATTGAAATAAAGATTTTTTTAAATTTTTTTGGATATTCTAATGCTTGGCTTTGGATAGTCCTCCAATGTAAACACGTGCAAGGAAAACCTTTTTTTAAAGTTGTATTTTCATACTCTTTATTGTTAAAAACAAAGCTTACACGAGTTTTTTTCTTGTCATACTTATCGACATATACCTTTCTAAAAGATTGGGCATTGACTATGCATAGGGATCTGTTATTCCTTTCTAGAGTGTTTCTTAAGTCTGGCTCATTTTCAGCATTATCAGTTAAGAAACTAATCAATTCATTATGTTCCATTTTTCTGATTTTACAAAACCGTTTTACCTCTACATCCTCTGTGTGTGGTGGATAAGGTCTTCCTCTTCCATTAACTTCAATTACATCTCCAATGCAAATTGGTCTTCCATTTTCATAATAAAGACTTTTCCATTGACCTTTATTGGGAAGAACAGGTCGAACCCAATTCCCGTCCTTTGATATACCAGCAAAACAGAAACCATTTTTCATATAAGTTATAGCTACAATAACAACTTCCATGTATTTTCCTCCAATTATAAATGCTTAATTGAACTACAATAATTTTTACTCAAAAAATATTCTGCTACTAATCTTCTGTGACATTCCTTAGGTTTATCCTCCGAACACAGTAAACATATATTTTCCCCAGGAGTATCTACAATATTTGGAAGTGGTTCCCTGGTTTTGAGTAAGTCTATAAAAAGTTTTTCATATTCATCCCAAGTAATCTTTTTATTCTTATAACCTTTAAGAATAGCATCTGTTGGTGCAAATTCAGGCATATGTTTGTACTCAATTCCAACCAGTTCAAGAATATATTTTAAATCTTCTTTTTTGGCAAATCCAGCCAGTTGAGAAGTATTATTTAGCCTTATATCTATAACTTGATTAATATTATGTTTTTGTAGTCTTTTAATGAATTCACGTAAAGACTTCTTTGAAAAACCTATCGTAAAAATCGTCATTACTGAAACCCCTTTTCAAAACAAACTAATTTGTTCATACTTAGAAATTGAAGATGATTCCTTACTCGAAAATTCCTTCACTACTAAACCTGCATTCCTTAGGAAATCTCCTACTAAAGAACGATGACAATATCTATAGTCTCTACAAAAACAAACTAAAGCAATAGTTTCACCGGATTTCACTAGTTTCCATAAATATCTAAGTGGCTTTAATTTCTCTTCTTTATTGAGTTCATTATAAAATTGTTCCCTATAAAGGTGCCACCATTCTTCAGGGTCTTTAAACCGCCACTCATTTATATATCTTTGAAATAATTGTTTACTAGGAGCTAATTCCCTTACTCGCAAGGTACCAGGAATTTCTTTTCCTGCTCTAGCTATTAACCAAATCTGATCACATTTTAATTTTTTTAAGGATGAAACATTAGTAGTAATAACCAAACCTTCTTTTTTCATTTCCATCATTTATCACCCTAAATTAATTAATTATATCACACTATAAATTCACTTGCTGGTTATGTCTACAAAGCAATTATTTAAGCCCTGTTTCACTAAATCCTGTTTAACTGTGATCCCCTTCAGGTAATATCACAAATCCATTTTAACCCCATACTTTTTCAGCCAGTCCTTACGCCATTTATAATCTGGAATTATTGAAGCTACCAAACCCCAAAAATCTTGAGAATGATTTTTATAAACCATGTGGCACATCTCGTGCACTACAATATAGTCAAGCACTGGTGAAGAAGCCATTACACACCGCCAGTTAAATAGAAGTTCGTTTCTTGAAGTACAGCTTGCCCACCTCTTCTTCTGGTCCTTCACTTTAACATTTGTGGGTTTAATATTAAAAAAATGCTGGTAATACTTAATTCTTTCCTCCACTTTTTCCTTTGTTTTATTTCTATACCATAACTCCATGGCTTTGCGAATAGCTGCTTCATCGTTGGTAGGGGTTTTTACTTGAAATTTACCCTGGTACAGCTTAACTTCTGGTTTTTTTACTGTTTTATCCAGCTGCAGCTGCAGTGAATAGTTTCTACCCAAATACATAAAGGATTCGCCATTTACAAACTCCCTTTTAATTGGTCGATATTCTACACTCCTTAATAAAAACAACTTTTGTACTATCCATGCCCCTTTACTCTTAACCCTTTCTAATATAACCTGCTCAGGTGTATTCTGGGGAACAACAACCTTCACTACCCCTGGCGGCTCCACCCTTATTTCCATGGTTTTTCTTTTGGAGTACATTACTTCAAAGTTTATTATTTGTGTGCCGTAATTAGTTGAAAGTTTCATTTTTACCTACCTATTTCCGCATAATGTCTTTTAGCCAGCTGCAGTAATGGTTGTACCATTCTTTTTCTAACTTCCATTTTAATTTGTTTGAAGTATCTTTTAGTGAGCATTAAGTAAATTTCCCGTTCAATATCAGCAGTTTTTGTGATGTTTGTAGTCCAATCAATTACATAGTTACTTTTCACAATATCTGCTACATTCTTTGCAATATCCTTAGATAATTCAATAATATCCCGGCTGATATATACTGCTTGGGCTTCTTTAACTTTTCCTGTTTCTTCTCCTGTTTCCAGCAGGTTTTCTTTTACCACCTCAAAGAAGGCGTACTCTTCTTTGGTTAGTCCCAATGCTTCTGCTTCCCGCTGTTCACCTTTTTTAATGTCATTATTAATAAATTCTTCCAATTTCTTTCTTCGCTCTTCCCAGCTGTTTTTTGTTTCATCCAGGATTTTTTGCAGTTTTTCTAATAGGCTGGTGTAATAAGTGGGGTTATCATCCATTTTTACATGGATTATGTGTTTTATAGAGTGTTCCATTGATGATGCAACAGCTTCATCAGATTTAAGAGTTTTTATTTTATTTTGGTAATCGGAATCAAATAGTGTAATTGGCTTTATCCACTGCTGTACGCCCTTCGATTTAAGATGTTCGTTAATAATTTTTTTAACTTTGTCACCACAGTCAGATATATCTATATCTTTTTCCGGCTCAAATCTTACCTTGGCAGCCGACCTTATGTATGACAACCACTTCAAGTCATTTATATTGTCTTTGGTAACGTGGTTTGGGAGCAGCTGCTCCATAGTTGATGCAAATTTTTTATATGCTATCTCAAACTCTGCCCGTTTATCTTCGGGCTTTAATTTATTTACTAAGGCATCCAAGTCATTTTTATCCACACCTGCAAATATGGACATAACCGCTTCCCGGTAGGTCATCATCTGCTCATATACTTTATTCATGGACACCATCGGCTGCCCCAGTTCTTCCTTATCAAATACAGCCAGTGCTTCTTCCAAAAAGCTGAAGATGCCATAATAATCTACTACATAACCGCACTTTTTCTTGTCACCGCATGTTCTATTTACCCTGGCTATTGCTTGAAGCAGGTTATGTTCTTTTAAGGGTCTGTCAAGATACATTACCTGTTCTATGGGAGCATCAAAGCCGGTTAACAGCATGTCTTTAACAATTAAAAAGCACAGTTTGTCTTTCTCAATGGGCTGAATAAACCGCTTAATAATCTCTGCCTGCTCTGCTTTGGTGGTAAAGTGTTCTTTTAGATGCGGTTTGTCATTTAAATTCCCTGAAAAAATTATCTTTACTTCTAAGGATTCACCAATGATATCTTTCATATATTTTGTAAGTGCATTATAATACTTTACACATGCTTCCCTTGAAACACATACCACTTGAGCCTTAAAACCATTGGGATACACCTGCTCTTTGTAATGTTTCAATATATCTTTGGCAATATCATTAATTCGTTCATCTGCTTCTGCAACAGTTCGTCTATTGGCATATTTCTGCTTAATTGCTTCCTTTTCTTCATCTGTTTTATCTCCGAATGCCTGTTCAAATAACTCCTCTAATGTATCCCCTTTTACATGCAGATCAGGTCTTCTGCCCTCATAAACAATTTTTACTGTGGCCCCATCTTCTACCGCCTGTTGAATAGAGTATTTGTCTATGTATGAACCAAAGGTTCTGGGAGTAGATTTATCTTCTCTATCAATGGGAGTACCTGTAAAACCAATAAAGGCAGCATTGGGTAAGGCATCACGCATATTTTTTGCAAGCCCTTTATACTGACTGCGGTGTGCTTCATCGGCTAAAACTATTACGTTCGATTTTGTAGTAAGTACGGGGAACTGCTTTTCCAAATACAAGCCCGATTTTTGTTTATTATCTTTTAATTTCTCCTGTTCTTCTTTTTCAGCCTGGAATTTGTGTATGGTGGTCATTATAATCTGAGGTTGGGCCATGGACAGCAGTTCTTTCAGCTGTTTAACTGATTCGATATGAACCGGTGTGGTGATAGATGACAGTGTTCTTACAAAGGTATTATAAATCTGCCTATCCAGGTCAATTCTGTCGGTAACAACTACAATTGTAGAATCAGATAATTCAGGAATTCTTCTTAACATCCGGGCTAAAAATACCATGGTAAGAGATTTACCTGAACCCTGCGTGTGCCAAATAACACCGCCACGGCTTAAGGAGTCTTTCCCCTTTACCAATCTTTCCACTGCCTTATTAACTGCCCTAAACTGCTGATACCTGCAGATCTTTTTAATTTTTGTGCTGGATTGGTTATCAGTTTCAAACAGTATAAAGTTTCTCATTATATTCATGAGGTTATTTTTCTCCAGCACGCCCTGCAGGAATAAGTTTTGACCATAATCTTCAACATTTTCAATGTCTTGTTTACTAAAAGGATACGGGTCTTTCCATTCTAAATAGTGCCCGTACTGGGAACTGATGGTTCCCAGATAGGCATGGTATTTATTTAGTATTCCTGTAAAGAAATTGGTGTAAAAGAGCCTGGAAGCACCTTCAATATTTTCAGAACCCCTGGCATCCATGTACCGCCGCAGCTGTTCAAATGCTTTATGCTTACCTGTTTTTTCATTCTTATCTTTTTCAAGAAATGGAGATTTGCATTCCAGCACCGCAACAGGTATACCGTTTATAAATACCACAATATCGGGTACAGCCTTCTCATTGGGACCTTGAACCATAAACTGCCTTGTCACCAGAAATTCGTTGTTATTAATGTTATCCCAGTCAATGAATTTCACTGTATGGTATTTTTTCTGCCCGCTGCCGTCTAAATCTTGGTCTAAGGCAAATGTTAGATTTACAACGGCATCATATATTTTTTCATTAATTTCCAGCAAATTAGTGCCTAAGTTTTCAGGCCTGGTTAAATACCGCACAGCTTTGTTTAAGTTAGTTTCATTTATCCATGGATTTATACGTTTTAGAGCTTTTTTTAGCCGCTTAACAAGAATAACTTCGGTAAAGCTGTCCCTCTCCCCGTTTTCAGGGGTTAGTTTATCGCCATGAATAAACTCGTAACCCAGTTTGTTTTGTAAGTATTCTATGGCCGGCAGTTCCACCAGCGTTTCTTCATTACCAAGGTAGGACATGGGTCATCACCACCTAAGAAACCTTAACTCGGATTTTGCCAGTGAGCAGCTGCTGCATTAAGGCTTTTTTTAGAGATTGTAGCATATTAGATTTATTTTCATATTGCTCTATCCTTTTATCCACATTATCTAAAATTTGTGCAATTTTAATTTGCTCTTCAATAGAAGGAACTGCGATAAGGTTATTTTTTATATCTATACTATTTACAGCAGGGTAATTTGAACCTACCATTTTATTCCGAAGTTGATTTAAAAAATAGTCGCTTAATGTACATTGATATAAGTACTCCCGATTAATACGATTATTTGCTCTTATTACAGCATAACCAGTCGAGCAAATTAAATTATTAATGTCTTTTTTTATTATAGTAAAAGCTTTTAAATATGGCCTAACAGTTGATACTATTACATCACCAAATTGTACTTTTCTTCTTGCTCGACTTGGAGCGTCCTTAAATTTTATTTTCTTTATCTTTTTTAATTTTCCAGTACTGACACTTTCTATGTCTATATAGTTTATTTCCAAGTCCGAATTAGTTTTGTTAGTTAAACTTTCTGGATTAACAATTGCAACTTCGTCTATTCTCATAACTTCCCACTCAGCAGGAATTTCTCCTAATTCTGTCTTTTTAAATTTTGTATGCCCAATTCCCCTGGTGAGCAGTTTCTGCATTAATCCTTTTTTTAGTTCTTTTGTCTTTTCGATTAATTTATCAGTTTGTTCAATTTGTTCATCTACAGTTGATAATACGTCAACAATTTTTTCTTGTTCTCTTAAAGGAGGGATTGGAATAATCAGCTCTTCTCCAAATACCTCTTTAGGTACTCTTTGTCTACCTGTTGTTCCCACCATCCTACTTATGGCATAATTCCTAACTCTACTTAAACTTGTAAAATAAAATAAATACTTAGGTACTATTTTATTTTTTTTAGGAGATAGAACTATAAATTCTGTTGATCCCAATCCATATTCAGTTGATAAACAATCAACAAATCCAATTTTTCCATTCTCAGTGCAAGGAGTTATTCTTGCAAACAAAGTGTCACCATTCTTAAACTTACTACCAGAAGTTTGATCATACTTTCTCTTTTTAATTTCACCTATTTTGCTGCCCATAATAGGTAATGAAGCCATTTCTATATAATCATATACATTACCTTTCATAAGCTTATAATTAGGATTTACGTAAGCTACATCAGATAATTGTTTTATTTTCCATTCTATAGGTACTTTACCATACTCAGAATTTTTGTACCCCGAAGACACTATTCCACCTTCTATCTCTAAATCTCCTCAAACCCAAGTTCTTTCAAATACTGGTTTAACTTTTTTTCCGTTTCAGCCGACTGCTTTTTTAGTTCCCGTATCTCTGCAATTACCCCTGCGATATCTATTTCTTCCTCTTCTTCGGTGGTATCCACATAACGGCTGATATTAAGGTTGTAATCATTTTCTTCAATAGTCTTAATATCCACCACTGCCGCATATTTATCTACATCTTTAAATTCATCGTAGGTTTTAATTATTTTTTCCATATCCTCCGGCCGCAGCTTATTTTTGCTGCCATTCTTTACATATCCCCGGCTGGCATCAACAAACAGGATTTTCCCTTTCCGTTCCTGCGGTTTATTTTTGTTAATTATAAGCAGGGCTGCTGGAATACCCGTTCCGTAAAATAAATTTGGGGGCAGGCCGATTACTGCTTCAATCAAATCATCTTTAACAAGCCCCGTTCTTATCTTTCCTTCTGCCCCACCTCTAAATAATACACCATGAGGAACAACAGTTCCCATTCTGCCCTTGGAATTTAAACTGGCAACCATGTGGCATACAAATGCTAAATCACCATATGATTTTGGCGGCACCCCATAAGGGAACCTGTTGTATGGGTCTGCCTCCGCTTCTTCTTTACCCCAGTTCTTGAGTGAAAACGGTGGATTAGCAAGGACTATGTCAAAGGTCTTTAAAACCCCACCGTCAACGTGCATAGGATTACGGATAGCATCACCTTTTTGAATATCTGCACCCTTTGCCCCATGAAGAAGCATATTCATTTTACAAATAGCCCATGTAGACAGGTTAATTTCCTGCCCGAACAATGATACGTTTTTCCAATTGTAACCTTTCTCCCTTATGTATTTAATACTTTGAATTAAAAACGAACCACTACCTACTGTGGGGTCGTATATTCTATCTCCTTCTTTCGGTTTAACTATATTTACAAGCACCTGTACAACTTGTTGGGGTGTGTAAAACTCCCCCCCACGTTTGCCGCCTTCATCAGCAAACTGCTTAATCAGGTATTCATAAGCATCTCCAAGCACATCATCGTTTTCCAGGTTATCATTAGCCAGGTTTACGGTATCAAACAACAACAAGAGCTGGGACAGCTTTTTATCAGGTACTTTTTCTTTGTCATTGTAGTTGGCAGTGGTGAGTACCCCTATCAGCTCAGAGTTAGTACGTTCATCTTCTATAGATTTAAAAGCCTTGTCCAATTCTGGGCCGATGTTTAAATTCAATTTCTTTAATTTTTCCCATCTTGCCCTTTTAGGCACATAGAATGTTTCATAAATTGATGCATCTTCTAAAAGCTGCTCTACTTCTTCTTCGGGCATACCTGCCTTAATAAACTCTTCCCTTTTTTGTTTCCTCTCCGCCGCAAATTGGTCATTCATTCGTTTTAGGAACAAAATACCGAATATGTAATCTTTATACTCGGTGGAGCTGAGCTCACCCCGTAATATATCAGCTGCCTTCCACAGTGTAGATTCTAACTGCTGCAATGTTAGCTTTCTCAATTATATTGTCCCCTCTAAAATTTTTGTTCTATGATTCTATTGACATATATATATATAGATTATACCAATCAGCAGGGAAATCCTCTTGTTTATATAATGGTGCTTATTTAATTTTGATTTTTAGTAAATATTTTTGCCAAAAAGTTACAGCATTAGCAGTTATAATATTGTCCTTTAATTTTTAAAGTTTATTTTTAGCTTCAAGAAAAAAGACACCACTTTAATTAATCAAAGCGGTGCCTTCTAATTTTGCGGACTTTTCAGTCTAAAACTTTATTAAAATTAGTATCAATCTTTAATGACAGGTTCTCAACCTTTAATAAAACCGACAAGCACTTTAACAAACAGTTTATGTTTAACTTATTCCACCGTTACACTTTTGGCCAGGTTTCTCGGCTTATCTACGTCGCAGCCTCTGGCCACGCTTACGTGGTAGGCCAGCAGCTGCAGGGGTATCACTGTTAGTACCGGTGCCAGCATCGGGTGGGTGGCCGGGATGTATATTGTGTGGTCCGCCACTTTTTCTATTTCTGTGTTTCCTTCCATGGCCAGCGCTATAATGGATGCTTCCCTGGCATTTACTTCTTTGATGTTGCTTACCATTTTTTCAAACAGCGCTTTTTGGGTGGCCAGGGCTATTACCGGCACATCCTTTACTATTAAGGCCAGTGTACCGTGCTTCAGTTCTCCCGCCGGGTATGCTTCGGCATGGATGTAAGAGATTTCTTTTAACTTCAGGGCCCCTTCCTCTGCCACTACATAGTCTAAACCGCGGCCGATGAAGAAGGCGTTTTCTTTATCCTTATACTGCCTAGAAATTTCTTCGATGGCACTGTTGTTATCCAGTATTGTTTCTGCTTTTGCTGAAAGCTCCCGCAGTTCGACCAGTATTTCTCTAATTTCATTTTGCGGCAGTGTGCCCCGTTGTTGGGCCAGCCACAGGCCCAGCAGGTACATACATATCAGCTGGGTGGTATAGGCCTTGGTGGAAGCCACCGCTATTTCCGGCCCGGCCCAGGTGTAAATAACATCGTCAGCTTCCCGGCTGATGGAACTGCCCACCACGTTGGTTACCGCTATTACCCTGGCTCCCAAGCGTTTTGCTTCCCTCAGGGCAGCCAGTGTATCGGCTGTTTCACCGGATTGGCTTACCACCACCACCAGGCTGTCCGGGCCCACCAGCGGCCCGCGGTAGCGGAACTCCGAAGCAATATCCGCTTCCACCGGCACCCTTACCAGCGATTCTATTACCTGTTTGCCCACCAGCCCGGCATGATATGCCGTTCCGCAGGCTACAATGAAAACACGGTTGATCTTTTTCACCAGGTGGGTATCGATATTGAGCTCCTTTAAAATCACCCGGTGGTTTTCCGGTGTAATGCGCCCGCTCAGTGTATCCCGCAGTGCCCGGGGCTGCTCGTATATTTCCTTGAGCATAAAGTGGGCGTAGCCGCCCTTTTCCGCCTGGCTTTCTTCCCAGGTTACTTCAAAAACTTCCTTCTTTACCGGTTTACCGGTTCCGTTACTCACGGCCACATTTTCTGCCGTCAGGTCCACAATTTCCCCGTCATCTATAATCAGGGTGCGGCGGGTGTGTTTCAACAGCGCCGGAATATCTGACGCCAGGAAATTTTCTCCCTCGCCCAACCCCACAACCAGCGGGCTGTCCTGCCGGGCCGCCACCAGGCGCCCCGGTTCATCTCTGCAGATTACCACAATGGCGTAGGAGCCTTCCAGCCGTTCCACCACTTTTTGCAGCGCTTCCTTTAAATCACCCCGGTAATAATGCTCCACCAGGTGGGGCAGCACCTCTGTATCGGTTTCTGACTTGAACCTGTGGCCTTTAGCCTCCAGCCACTCTTTCAGTTCCAGGTAGTTTTCAATGATCCCGTTGTGAACCACCGCAAACCGGCCGGTGCAGTCGGTGTGCGGGTGGGCGTTGATATCCGAAGGACGTCCGTGGGTAGCCCAACGGGTGTGCCCGATACCGCACCGGGCATTTAATTCTGTTCCCTGCAGAGCTTCCTGCAGTACCGACAGCCGCCCCAGTTTCTTCTCCAACTTCAGCTGATTATCTTCCCACACCACTATACCGGCAGAATCATAACCCCTATATTCCAGTTTACTTAAACCTTCTATTAAAACGGGCACCGCAGCTCGGCTGCCCACATAACCAACTATTCCGCACATCTAAGTTTCCTCCCTCAATTAAATGACCCCGGTAATATTAGATTATTTTATTTTGCCAAAATTAACGCCGTGGCATCCCCACGGCGTTTGTGAATATTTTCACTTCCCTGCAAACCCAGGTATGCTGATATCACCTGATACCCTTTATGCCGCAGTTGCCTGCGGTTTTGTAGTATCGCTAACGGTGGTGACAACACCGGGAGGCATCCGCCGAAAACTCGATAAACCTCCACCTCGTCAACCAGGCACCCGCCTGGTCCTGGCGCTTAAAGTATTTAGTTTTGGCTGCAGTTTTACCCAAGCAAAAGCATCACCCCCTTACATAATATGCACAGTTTAATTCAGCCGTTCTATTACTGCCACCAGTTTGTCTACCACTTCGTTTAATTTTTTGGTATCTTTAGCCTCCGCCATCACCCGCACCAGCGGTTCTGTGCCTGAAGGACGCACCAAAACGCGGCCTTCGCCCTGCAGGTACTTTTCTGCCCCGGTAACGGCTTCCGTTAACCGGCTGCTGTTCATTACCGCCTCTTTATCTTTAACCCGCACGTTTTTTAATAACTGCGGGTAGCGTTCCATTTGTTTGGCCAGCTCATCCAGCGATTGTCCTGTTTCTTTCACCACAGCCAGCAGCTGCAGCGCGGTAATTATACCGTCACCGGTGGTGTTATGATCCAGGAATATTATGTGACCGGACTGCTCGCCTCCCAGCACTGCCCCGCTTTCCAGCAGTTTTTCCATCACATAGCGATCGCCCACTTTGGTTTCCAGTACGTTAATACCGCTTTGTTTCAGGGCGGTATGTAATCCCAGGTTGCTCATTACAGTTACCACCAGGGTATTACCGGGCAGTTTACCTTTACTCTTTAAATGCTTGGCACAAATGACCATAATCTGGTCGCCATCTACCAACCGCCCGCTGCTGTCCACCGCCAGCACCCGGTCGGCATCACCGTCGTGGGCCAGGCCCAGATCTGCACCGTACTCTACCACCTTTTTCATCAATTCTTCCGGGTGGGTAGAACCGCAGCCGTCATTGATGTTAACCCCATCGGGAGTATTAAATATGGGTATTACCTCTGCTCCCAGCTGGGAAAACACCCTGGGAGCCGCCTGGTATGCCGCGCCGTTGGCACAGTCCACCACTATTTTTAAGCCCTTTAAGTTCACGTCTACGGTACTGCGGGCAAAGTTTACATACCTATCCACCGCATTATCTATTTTATATACCCGTCCCAGCTGTCCGCCCACCGGGGCAGGATAGGTCAGACTATCATCCAGCACCATGGATTCTATCTGCTCTTCCACCCGGTCGGTGAGTTTGTACCCGCTGGGGCCGAAAAATTTAATCCCGTTATCTTCAACGGGGTTGTGAGAGGCAGAAATCACCACCCCTGCCGCAGCGCCCAGCTCCCTGGTTAAATAGGCTATGGCCGGGGTGGGCATTACACCCACCTGGTAGACATCCACCCCCACCGAACAAATTCCGGCCACCATTGCCGCTTCCAGCATATCCCCGGATATTCTGGTATCCCGTCCTATCACCACTTTTTTTGCTTCTCCCCGGCCGGCAAGCACACATGCCCCCGCCCGACCCAATTTATATGCCAGTTCGGGAGTCAGGTCGCGGTTGGCCACGCCCCTAACCCCGTCGGTACCAAAAAGTTTCGCCATCAGTATTCACCTTTCTATAGTAATGGTATCAAAGGCCACAAAAATCATCATCATTATACTTTTATATAAATATAGTTGTCAAACATCCTGTGCCATTATATGTTGCCGGCGAAACTAACGTTCATACCTGTTATCTTTTAACCAAGTTTATGATATAATTAGTTAATAAATTTTTGGGAGGTTGTGGAATGATAAGAAAAACTTTACTTGCTTTTTTATTAACTCTGCTGCTGTGCTTCAGCGTAGCTTTTGCCAGCGGAGCCGGCCAGCCCACAGCAAAAGATTTGGTGCTGGCTAAAATCAAAAACTTTAGTCTGCCAGTTGACAAGGATTTTTACGATAAGTCTGTCGGTAAAACCAACTTTACCATCTCCAAGTTCGAAGGTTCTTTAGCGGAAGAATTGGAAGCCGAGGGATTAGTATTAAATGGTTTATCCATGGATTTAAGCACTCAGCTGGATGAATCTAAAAACATTCTACAGTTAGATTATGATATTGATGCAGCCAATAAAAATTACGCCGGCGGCGTTTTTATAACCAACGATAAAATTATATTTAACAAAGGTGTAATTAAACTGCTGCAGGATTTGGGGGAAGATGACCCCGAAATCGAGGAACTGCTGCAGGGAAATCCCCGATACCTGTATTTAGTTGACAGTGAGATCAGTAAACTGTGGAAGCAGATAGCCACCTATAAAAATCAGCAGCTGCCTGAAGGATACAAAGAAATGCTGCTCTTTATGGTCGAAGCCATCCCGGATAAGTATTTTAAATTATCCGGCAGCAGGGTGGTAATTGAGCTTGACCAGCAGGGGATGGAGGACTTTATTTACAGCTTTTTAACCAAAGTAAGAAATGAAAAAGAAAGATTTGCCGACATTATAATTAGTATAAACCAATATCAGATGCATGCAGGGCAGGATGCAGAAGAAATGCGGGCGGCAATAATAGCCGGCATTGAAGAAAACCCCATCCCCACCAGGGAAGAAATACATGAAATCAGCAAATTCCTGAAGATGGAGCAGTTAAAATATGAAGCTTCTTTAATTCCCGGTGGCACTAAAAGCTTTAACATGAAAATTAGCTTTACCTCTCCATTTGGCGACACGGGGTATTTCACCGTCAATTATGATGCCGTGGGCTCTGAAAACAACTTAAAGGGGCACTACCAGGCGGCATTTAAGTATAACGGTGCAGAAAACGTTATCGTTGATGCCCATGTTAAAGGTAATTTTAATTATCACGGCCCCGCTGCCGATGACTATTTTACAGTTACCGCCAGCGCTGAGGATACAGCAACCGGGGAATTAATGCTGGACCTGGAAGCCAAGAGCACTTCCACAAGTAAAGTAAAGAAATACCTGCACTTAAAGGCACCCAACTTAACCGACAGCAATAGCGTAGATATTACCCCTCTGTTAGAGGCAGATGACGAAGAGGTTGAAGTTGTTGAAGTTGAAGATCTTGAAGTGGAGTTTGAAAAAGAATTTGACGAAGAATTCGGAGAAGAATTTGAAGAAGACTTAAATTAACATTAAGAAAGCTGCGCCCGGCTAAAAATAGCCGGGCTTTTGCTTTATCACCGGTTAACTTAATCTGATACCGGTTCTGCTGTTTCCGCCGCAGGTGGCTCTGCCGGCGGTTCCGGTTTTTTATTTAACTTTACCGTTATATTAACGATGTTCGGCTGCAGCAAAACCGCTCCCCGGGGCAGGTCCAAATCAACGGCCCGTTTGAGATTGGCGGCAATGCCATTTATGTTTACCGTTTCCGTTTTTATTTCCGTTATGCGGTTTAATATGTGGGAAGGTGCATATACCTTGACTACCGCCGGTTCAGCTGCCGTTTGCTCCACTTCATATCCTTCGGCGGGGGTTCCGGCGGTATTTACCCGTACAGGCACAACTTTATAGGGCACCGTAATGTTTACCGGCACCACCACCCGCACCACTTCCGGAGAAAGCTTTACCTGATTTACCCCTCCCTGCTGCAGCGAAATGGGCAGAGTATAATCCAGGTTTTGATTGGCCCCTTCCACATCCACCGTTACCGGCACCTGGTTTATGGTGTTCAGCAGCCTGCTGGGGCCCCTGGCCAGCACAGCGGTGGGCACCAGCACAGGTTCCCCGGTGGAGTATCCCGGTTGAGGTGTACCGCGCAGGAAAACCTGCACCGGCACCTGTTTTTCCACCAGTTTATCCACCTGTATGGTAACCTGATTGGGATTGACCCGGGTTATCTCCACCCCCGGGGGTGCCGTTACTTCAACGGGCAGGTTGTTTTCCCCCAGTTCCACAGCGGAGAGATCCACCCGGGCCTTAAAGTCTTTCGCTTCCAGCCCGCCCACCTTTACACCGCCTGCCTTCACCCTTACACTAACCCGTTCCGGCAGTTCTTCAATAACCATGCCCTCCGGCAGGCCCTCGGTTTGCAGGGACACCCTAAATTCCTGCTCCTGCAGCGGGTGCTGCAGGTTGGTAACATACAGCCACAGCAGCACCGCCATGAACAGCGAGATGATCATCAGTGAATAACGGCGCCAGTAGGTGGAGATAAAATTTATTATCTTCATCAGCTACCACCACTTTTACTCCATAAATTGTAGAATGATGGGGATGATTTGGGCTGCAGGCCATCGGTCAGCTTTTGTTTCAGGGTGGTTTCATCCAGCATGCGGTATATTTCACCTTCTTGGGCCAAGGAAATTGTGCCTGTTTCTTCTGATACTATTACTGCCAGGGCATCGGAATATTCGGTAATTCCCACCCCGGCCCGGTGCCGCGTTCCCAGGTCATGTGCCAGCGGGGCATCGGTAAGGGGCAGAAAACATGCTGCCGCCGCCACCCGGTCGCCCCTTATAATGCAGGCCCCATCATGCAGCGGTGTTTTAGGAACGAACAGGTTAATTAGAAATTCCGATGATATGACGCCGTCAATTTTTATACCGGTATCTATGTACTCTTCTAAACCGGTAACCCGTTCTATTACAATCAGCGCGCCAATACTGTTTTTAGATAAAACCTGTACTGCCCGTACCACTTCGTTAATCATGCGCGATCTGTCTTCTTCGCCCAGATTGATAAAGGAACGGGCAAAAAACTTGCCCCGGCCCAACTGCTCCAACGCCCGGCGCAGTTCAGGTTGAAAAACAATGGGCAGGGCAACAACCAGTGCCGTCATGGTTTGACGCAGCAGCCAGTTGATGGTGTACAGTTCAAGCCAACTGCTGACAGTGGTGGCCACCAGCAGCACCACTATTCCCTTTATCAACTGTACTGCCCGGGTGCCCTTGATGATCAGCATTAACTTGTACAACACCAGGGCTACAATAAATATATCGAGCAGGTTAATTAAGTTAAACGGTGCAAAATTGAGGTTAAGCCAATTGAACTGATCTAACAAGGTACACCCCCTTACTCAGGCACATTAAGTTTTTTATATTAATTCTATTTTAACTATTAATATACCTTCTAAAAATTAATTCATTTATGAAAGAAAAAGCCGGCACACACTTCAACGCGGTAACCGGCTTCAGCTTTATTCTTCCGCTTTCAGTAAACCGTAGGCCATGCTGTCCACCAGTGCCTGCCAGCTGGCTTCTATGATATTGGTGGATACACCCACCGTACTCCAGGAACGTTTGCCGTCCCCAGTTTCTATTAATACCCTGACTACGGATTCGGTACCGGCTTTTTCATCCAGCACCCGCACTTTGTAGTCATTGAGTTTCATTTTCTTCACTGCGGGATAAACTTCTTCCAGCGCCTTGCGCAGGGCGTTATCCAGGGCGTTTACCGGCCCGTTGCCCTCGGCGGCGGTGTGTACCACGTTATCCTTTACCTTCATTTTAATTACCGCCTCGGAGTGCACCGGTTGGTTTTCTTTCAATTCCATGATAATGCGCATGCTCTCCAGGGAAAACGGTTCCCGGTAGCCGTTAAAGGCTTTGCGCATCAATAATTCAAACGATCCCTCGGCGGCCTCAAACTGGTAGCCCTTGTTTTCCAACTGCTTGATTTCCTCCAGCAGCCGGCGGGCGGCCGGTTTTTGAGCATCTGCATTCACATTCATCTCTTTGTATTTGTAAAACAGGTTGGAAACACCGGATAACTCTGACACCAGTACCCTGCGCTTGTTGCCCACCTGCTCCGGTTGTATGTGCTCGTAGGTGGAAGCTTCTTTCAACAGCGCGCTGACGTGTATACCACCCTTGTGTGCAAAGGCGCTGGCACCAACGTAGGGCTGGTGGGGGTTGGGATTAACATTGGCCACCTCGCTGACATACCGGGACATTTCGGTTAAATGCACCAGGTTCTCCCGGGGAATACTTGTTACATTGTACTTAAAAGCCAGGTTGGGAATGATTGAGCACAGGTTGGCATTGCCGCAGCGCTCGCCGTACCCGTTCACCGTACCCTGAACCTGGGCCGCACCGGCCCGCACCGCCACCATGGAGTTGGCCACCGCCAGTTCACAGTCGTTGTGAGCGTGAATTCCCAGCGGCCGGTGAATGCGGGTTTTAACATCTGCTATTATTTCCTGCACTTCACAGGGCATGGTGCCGCCGTTGGTGTCGCAGAGCACCACTGTGTCCGCCCCGCCCCGCTGGGCCGCTTCCACAGTGGCCAGAGCATATTCCCGGTTGGCTTTATAGCCGTCGAAGAAGTGTTCCGCGTCGTAGATAACTTCTAAGCCGTGTTTTTTAAGATATGCCACCGACTGCTCAATCATGGCCAGGTTTTCTTCCAGCGTGGTATTTAAAGCCTGGGTGACATGAAAATCCCAGGACTTGCCGAAGATTGCCGCAGCTTTTACCCCGGATTGTAATATGGCGTTCAGGTTGACATCCCGTTCAACGGCTGTTCCCGGTTTGCGGGTGCAGCCAAAGGCGGTAATGGTGGCATGGGTTAAATTATACCGGGAAATTTTCCGGAAAAATTCCATGTCTTTGGGGTTAGAACCGGGCCACCCGCCTTCTATATAGTGAAAACCCATGGCATCCAGTTTTAATGCTATCTTTATTTTATCCTCCACCGACAGGGAAATTCCTTCTCCCTGGGTGCCATCCCGCAGTGTGGTGTCATATATTTTCACCGCTGCCAACAAGTTCCATCACTCCCGTACTAGTGGCTGCCCTTTAAAAAATGCTGTTTTACCGAGCCCGGCAGCATCTATGTCTATCCTAAAATCTGCTCCAGCACCAGTTCACCCATCCGCCCGGTGCCTACCTGCTTCATACCCGGCTGCATTATATCTCCGGTGCGGTACCCCTTTTCCAGCACCGCTGTTACCGCCTGTTCTATCTCCGCCGCCTCCCGTTCCATGTTGAAGGTTACCCGCAGCATCATGGCCGCAGAAAGGATGGTGGCCAGCGGGTTGGCCAGGTCTTTACCGGCAATGTCCGGCGCGGAACCGTGGATCGGTTCATAGAGGGCCACTTCCCCGCCGATGCTGGCAGAGGGCAGCATGCCAATGGAACCGGTGAGCTGGGCCGCCAGGTCGGTCAATATATCTCCAAACATATTTTCTGTAACCATAACGTCAAATTGTTTCGGCTCCCGCACCAGCTGCATGGCACAGTTATCTACATACATGTGGCTTAATTCCACCCGGGGGTACTCCGGGGCCAGGCTCTGTACATGTTCCCGCCAGTGACGGGATGATTCCAGCACATTGGCTTTATCCACCGAGGTAAGTTTACCGCTCCGTTTTTGGGCCAGTTCAAAGGCCAACCTGGCTACCCGGTCTATTTCCGGTGTGGTGTAAACCAAAGTGTCAATAACCCGGTATCCCCCGGCAATGGGTTCTTTTTTCTTTTCGCCAAAGTAAAGGCCGCCGGTCAGTTCCCGCACAATCAGCATATCTAAACCGGACACCAGTTCAGTTTTTAAACTGGAGGCGCCGGCCAGCTGGGGAAAAACCCTTACCGGCCGCAGGTTGGCATACAATCCCAGCTGCTTTCTCAGCGGTAAAAGCGCCCCCACCTCCGGGCGCAGGTGCACCGGCAGGTGCTCCCACCGGGGGCCGCCCACCGCTCCCAACAGCACGGCATCACTTTCTCTGCACAGGTTTAGTGTTTCTTCCGGCAGCGGGTGACCGGTTTCATCGTAAGCCGCGCCACCGATTAAGCCGGTGGTGAATTCAAAATTGTGCCCGTATTTTCGGCCCACCGCCTTTAATGCTTCCACCGCCGGGGGTACTATTTCCGCACCGATACCGTCACCGGGCAGTACCGCTATTTTAGCCATTGTTCTTCACCCTTTTCGATACGTAGTTGATAAGGCCACCGGCAGCAATGATCTGCTGCATAAACTCCGGCACCGGGGTGGCCCGGTAGGTTTCATCCCGGGTAATGTTTTTAATCAAACCGCTGTCTGCATCTATTTCCAGCCTGTCGCCGGGCTGTACTTTTTCTGCCGCCTCAGCACATTCAAATATGGGCAGCCCTATATTAAAAGCATTTCGATAGAAGATGCGGGCGAAGGACTTGGCTATTACACAGGATATGCCCGCCGCTTTAATGGCTATGGGAGCATGTTCCCGGGAACTGCCGCAGCCAAAATTTTTCCCGGCCACAATTACATCGCCGGCACTGATTTTAGCTGCAAATTCCGGGTCCGCATCTTCCATGCAGTGTTTGGCCAATTCCGCCGGGTCTGACGTGTTTAGGTGCCGGGCGGGGATAATCACATCGGTGTCAATGTCGCTGCCAAACTTCCAGGCTGTTCCCTTCAGCTTCACCTAAACCACCTCCTCTGGCTTGGCGATACGTCCCAGCACCGCCGATGCTGCTGCCACCGCCGGGTTGGACAGGTATACTTCACTTTCCGGGTGCCCCATCCGCCCCACAAAGTTGCGGTTGGTGGTGGCAATGGCCCGCTCTCCCTTGGCCAAAATGCCCATGTGGCCGCCCAAACAAGGCCCGCAGGTAGGGGTACTCACCGCCGCCCCGGCCTCAATGAATATTTCAAATAACCCTTCCCTCATGGCCCGGCGGTAAATCTCCTGGGTGCCCGGAAAGATAATGCAGCGCACTTCGGGATGCACCTTCCTGCCTTTCAGCACCCGGGCGGCCAGCCGCAGGTCTTCCAATCGGCCGTTGGTGCAGGAACCGATTACCGCCTGGTCTATTTTTATACCGGCCGCTTCGCTCACCGGCTTGGTGTTTTCCGGCAGGTGGGGAAAAGCCACCTGGGGCTCAATTTTACTGACATCAAACTCATATACCTCTGAATACCTGGCATCTTCATCACTTTGGTAGAAGGTATAGGGGAATTTAGCCCGGCCCTCCACATAGGCCCTGGTTTTTTCATCCGGCTCAATGAGGCCGCATTTGCCGCCGGCCTCAATGGCCATGTTGCTCATGGTAAACCGGCTGTCCATGGACAGCTCTTTAATTACCGGGCCGGTAAATTCCATCGCTTTGTACAGCGCCCCGTCTACACCGATTTTACCGATGGTGTAGAGAATCAGATCCTTCCCCCCCACCCAGGGGTTCAGCCTGCCGTAATAATAGAACTTGATGCTTTCCGGCACTTTAAACCATGTTTCGCCCAGTGCCATGGCTGCCGCCAGGTCGGTGCTTCCCACCCCGGTGGCAAAGGCCCCCAGCGCCCCGTAGGTGCAGGTATGGGAATCGGCACCGATAACCACGTCACCGGGTCCCACCAGCCCCTGCTCCGGCAGCAGGCAGTGTTCAATACCCATTCTCCCCACTTCAAAGTAATTGGTCAGCTGCTGTTCCCGGGCAAAGTCCCGCAGTATTTTAGCCTGCTCGGCGGATTTAATGTCTTTGTTCGGTACAAAGTGATCCGGCACCAGAGCAATGCGGTCCGGATTAAAAACTTTTTCTACACCGATTTTTTTAAATTCGCGAATGGCCACCGGGGCGGTGATGTCGTTCCCCAGCACCATGTCCACCCTGGCGTTTACCAGTTCTCCCGGTTCCACGCGGTCTTTACCCGCATGGGCCGCCAGGATTTTTTCAGTTATTGTCATGGACATTGATGTCACCCCTTTTTCGGTATCGGAAATTAGATTTTTTTATTGGCGGCAGCACTGCAGGCATGTTAATCTTCACCCTGTAATTCCGACTCTTCATAAACTACTTTGTTCACCGCGTTGATGTAGGCCCTGGCGCTGGCTTCCAGTATGTCTGTACTTACCCCCCGGCCGATGTATGTTCTGCCGCTGTCAGCCCGGCGCAGTTTTACCGTCACATCGCCCAGGGCATCTCTGCCGCCGGTAACGGCGTTGATAATGTACTCCTCCAGCACCAGGTGCAGGTTGGTAATTTTATCTATCGCCTTATAAATGGCATCCACCGGGCCGTCGCCGCAGGAGGCTTCTTCCACCGTTTTACCCTCTATTTTCAGCCCCACGGTGGCTGTTGGTACGATGGTTGTACCGCTGGAAATATGAAGGTAGCTTAAATCATAGGTGTTGGGAAGCTGGCGGGTTTCTTCTTCCACAATGGCTTCCAGGTCCTGGTCGGTGAGCTCTTTCTTTTTGTCTGCCAAATCTTTAAACCGCTGAAAGGCTTTGTTTATTTCCTCTTCACTGAGGTTGTATCCCAGTTCAACCAGCCGCTGCCTGAAGGCGTGGCGGCCGGAGTGTTTGCCCAGTACAATGCTGCTTTTGGAGATGCCCAGCATGGTCGGGTTCATGATTTCGTAAGTGGTGCGTTCTTTGAGCACCCCATCCTGGTGAATGCCGGACTCGTGGGCAAAGGCGTTTTTACCCACCACAGCTTTATTGGCCTGCACCATCATGCCGGTGAGGCTGGAAACCAAGCGGCTGGTGCGGTATATTTCTTCGGTGGTGATATTGGCAACCAGGTTGTATCTGTCTTTCCTGGTGTATAAACCCATCACTACCTCTTCCAGGGCGGCATTACCGGCCCGCTCGCCGATGCCGTTAATGGTGCCCTCCACCTGCCGGGCCCCGCCGGCCACCGCAGCCAGCGAGTTGGCCACCGCCAGGCCCAGGTCGTCGTGACAGTGCACACTGATAATGGCTTTATCTATGTTGGGCACCCGCTGGATGATACTTTCGATAAACTGTTTAAATTCTTCCGGCATGGCGTAGCCCACTGTATCCGGTATGTTTACCACTTTGGCCCCGGCATCGATAACCGCCTCCAGCACCTGGCACAGGTAATCCAAATCGGTGCGGGAAGCATCCTCGGCCGAGAATTCCACATCGGAGGTGTATCTGCAGGCGTATTTTACTGCTGCCACCGCTGCTTCCAGCACCTGCCAGCGATCTTTGCGCAGTTTGTATTTCAGGTGGATGTCAGAGGTGGCTATAAAGGTGTGGATGCGCGGCTGCTCGGCATCTTTAACAGCCTCCCAGGCTTTATCGATGTCGTTAAAGTTGGCCCTGGCCAGCGCTGCCACCGCCGACCCCTTTACTGCCCTGGCCACCGCCTGTACCGCGGCAAAATCTCCCTGTGATGTGACGGGAAAACCGGCTTCTATCACGTCAATACCCATTTTAGCCAGTTGACGGGCAATCTGTACTTTTTCTGCGGCATTGAGGCTCACTCCCGGCGATTGTTCCCCATCCCGCAGGGTGGTATCAAATAAGTAAACCCGGTTATTCAACCAATTCACCCCTTTTTAGTTAATAATTGGGAATAAGAAGTTGAAGTTTAAGTTGGCAGCCGCCTGCCTTCAACCCTGCAAACGGCCGCCGGAGTTTTTCATTCCCTGGTGGCGCCGCAAAGCGGCGGTACTAATCAATACACTGGTCTATTCCCCGCCCGGCCAGCACCATGGGCATTACATTTTCATCTTCATCTACCAAGCAGTTGACAATCACTGCCCCCGGTTCATCAAATACCCGGGGCAGCACCCGGCCCAGTTCCTGGGCGCTGGTTACCGTGTAACCTCTCAGGCCGTAAATTCCGGCCAGAGCGGCAAAGTCCAGATCAAACTGGAAGTCCACCGCCATGTACCGTTTATCACAGTAAAATTCCTGCAGCTGCCGAACCATGCCCAAGCGGTGATTGTTTAATATAAAGATTTTCAGGGGCAGGTTCTGCTCCACTGCGGTGGCCAGTTCGGTCATGGTCATTTGAAAACTGCCGTCTCCGCTTATCAGCACCACCGTTTCATCGGGCCGGCCGATTTGAGCCCCAATGGCCCCGGGCAGGCCAAAGCCCATGCAGCCCAGGCCGCCGGAGGTAATCAGCCCCCGGGGGCGGTTGAATTTGAAATACTGTACCGCCCACATTTGATGCTGGCCGACGTCGGTGGATACCACCACCTGGCCCTTGGTGTACCGGTATATTTGTTCAACAACATACTGCGGTTTTAAATGACCGTTTTTATCGTAGGTAAGCGGGTATTCTTCTTTCCACCTCTGCACCTGCTTTACCCATTCCCCATTGTCCCGGGGCTCAATTTTCTCCAGCAGCGCCCGCAGCACCGTTTTGGTGTCCCCTACAATGGGCAGGTGGGCGATCATATTTTTACTGATCTCCGCCGGGTCAATATCTATGTGAATCACTTTGGCTTCCGGAGCAAAGGACTCCAGCTTACCGGTCACCCGGTCGTCAAACCTGGCTCCCACCGCTATGAGCAGGTCACAATTGGTTACCGCCAGGTTGGCATAGCGGGCACCGTGCAGTCCCAGCATCCCCAGGGACAGGGGATGATCCCCCGGTATGCTGCCCAGCCCCATCAATGTGTTCACCACCGGGGCGGATATGGTCTCGGCAAACTTTATCAACTCTTCAGAAGCGTTAGAGTTAATAATGCCGCCCCCGGCGTAAATAACCGGCCGCCGGGATTTTCGGATTAATTTGGCAGCATTTGCCACCTGGGAGGGGTGCCCCCTGTAGGTGGGCTTGTAACCCGGTAAATCCAGCTGCTGGGGATACCGGAATTTTATCTTTTTATCCTGCACATCCCGGGGCAGATCCACCAGCACCGGCCCCGGGCGCCCGGTGGAGGCAATATGAAAGGCTTTTTTCATTATGCAGGGCAGCTGATTCGGGTCTTTAACTAAATAGCTGTGTTTTACAATGGGCATGGTAATGCCGGTAATATCCACTTCTTGAAAGGCATCGGTGCCGACCTGAACGGTGGGCACCTGACCGGTAATGCACACCAGCGGAATGGAATCCATATAGGCGTTGGCAATACCGGTAACCAAGTTGGTAGCACCGGGCCCGGATGTGGCCATACAAACAGCCACCCTGCCGGTGGCCCGGGCATAGCCGCTGGCGGCGTGGGCCGCCCCCTGTTCATGGCGCGTTAATATATGCTTAATCTGCTTGGAGTTATATAAGGCATCGTAAACAGGGAGGATGGCACCACCCGGATAGCCGAAAACCAGCTCCACGCCCTCCAGTTCCAGGCAGCGCACCAGCGCTTCGGCCGCGGTAATTTCCAAAGCTATAACCCCCCACACTAGTGGTTCAAAGTTAAAAGTTTAATCCAGCAGTTCAATTCGTTAAACCAAAACCCTTTACTACCCGCCCTTACTTCTTCAGCCAGGGCATCATTTTGCGCAGTTCTGCCCCTACTTTTTCCACCTGCAGCTGCCGTTCCCGTTCTCTCATGGCCTTAAACATCGGCTGGTGGGCCTGGTTTTCCAGCATCCATTCTTTGGCAAACTGCCCGCTTTGAATTTCCTGCAGAATTTTTTTCATTTCTTTTCTGGTCTCCTCGGTGATTACCCGCGGGCCCCTGGTGTAGTCCCCGTACTCGCAGGTGTTGCTCACCGAGCAGCGCATCATTTCCAGGCCGCCCTCGTAAATCAAATCCACAATCAGTTTCATTTCATGCAGGCACTCAAAGTAAGCCATTTCCGGCGCATAGCCCGCTTCCACCAGGGTATCGAAACCTGCTTTTATCAGCCCGGTTAAGCCGCCGCACAGTACCGCCTGCTCACCAAAAAGGTCTGTTTCTGTTTCTTCTTTAAAGGTGGTTTCAAAAACCCCCGCCCTGGTGCAGCCAATTCCTTTAGCATAGGCTAAAGCCAGTTCCCGGGCCCTGCCGGTGGCGTCCTGGTGTACTGCCACCAGCCCGGGTACACCGTTGCCCTCTTCATACATCCGGCGCACCAGGTGACCCGGGCTTTTGGGAGCCACCATAAACACATCCACATTCTTAGGCGGTACAATCTGGCTGAAGTGAATGTTAAAGCCGTGGGAAAACATCAGTGCCTTCCCTTCAGTAAGGTGAGGCTCAATTTCCCGGGTATAAACTTGACCCTGTACTTCGTCGGGCAGTAATACTTGAATAATATCCGCCCGGGCACATGCTCCGGCCACTGTGTCCACTTCCAAGCCCGCTTCTTCGGCCCTGGCCCAGCTGGCACTGCCTTGGCGCAGGCCCACCACCACATCCAGGCCGCTGTCTTTAAGGTTTAAAGCCTGGGCATGGCCCTGACTGCCGTAGCCCAGCACTGCAATTTTTTTCCCCTGCAGCAAATCTAAATTTGCATCGTGATCATAGAAAACTTTAGCCATTATTATTCCTCCCCAAGATGTTATTTTACTGTTGTATATCTAGCGCCTCTCAACATGGCGATTTTACCTGTTCTCATCAGTTCCTTAATGGTGTAGGGGCGAAGAGCCTCCTCCAAAGCGTTAATCTTATCTTCCGTCCCGGTGGCTTCAACAGTTAAAGTTTTGGGCCCGCAGTCCACAATTTTGGCCCGGAAGACCCCCGCAATCTGCATTACTTCCAGCCTGGCCGCCCTGTCGGCCTGTACTTTAATCAACACCAATTCCCTTTCCACATGGGGCTCTTTGGTAATGTCGTTTATTTTTATTACATCCACCAGCTTGTGCAGCTGCTTGGTCACCTGCTCCAGTGTACGTTCATCGCCTTCCACCACTATGGTCATGCGGGATATGGCCGGGTTATCGGTACGGCCCACCGCCAAACTGTCAATATTAAAGCCCCGGCGGCTGAACAAACCCGCCACCCTGGCCAGTACACCCGGGTTATTTTCTACCAACACTGCCAGCGTATGCAGCACAGCGGTCCCCCCTAACCCAACATATTGTTCAGCGCCTCACCGGGAGGCACCATAGGTACTACGTTCTCTTCCTGTTCCACCACAAAGTCCATCATCACCGGTCTGCTGCTTTTTACCGCCTGCTCCAGCACCGGCTTGATATCCGCCGCCTTTTCCACCCGGTAACCCTCAGCCCCATAGGCTTCGGCCAGTTTTACAAAATCGGGGTTAATCATTTCGGTATGGGAATAGCGGCGGTTGTAAAACATTTCCTGCCACTGGCGCACCATACCCAAATACCCGTTGTTCATTATGGCCACGTTAACCGGCAGTTCATAGTTTACCGCGGTGGCCAGTTCCTGAATGTTCATTTGAATGCTGCCATCCCCGGCTATGTCAAAGACCACTTCATCGGGACAGCCCACCTGCACCCCGATGGCCGCCGGAAAACCATAGCCCATGGTTCCCAAACCGCCGGAAGAAATGAAGGAACGGGGTCTGGTATAGGTGTAATACTGGGCCGCCCACATCTGGTGCTGGCCCACTTCGGTGGTAATGCGGGCCCGGCCGCCGGTAACGTTATATATTTCCTTAATTACCTGCTGCGGCTTGATGGTATCTTTCCCCGTTTCAAACTGCAGCGGGTACTCTTTTTTCCACTGCTTAATTCTATCCTGCCATGCCCCGGGCAGTTTGGCTGTCAGCCGCTCCAGCAGCTGTTTGAGCACTATTTTTAAGTTGCCAACAATAGCGATGTCCACCGGTACATTCTTAGACAGCTCCGCCGGGTCGATATCAATGTGAATAATCTTGGCATTGGGAGCAAAACTTTCCACTTTGCCTGTTACCCGGTCGTCAAAACGCACTCCCACCGCCAGCAGCAGGTCGCATTCACACACAGCGTAGTTGGCGTACCGGGAACCGTGCATTCCCAGCATCCCCAGGGAGAGAGGATGATCCTCCGGAAAACCGCCCAGCCCCATTAAAGTGGTGGTTACCGGGGCCACCATCAGCTGGGCAATTTGCTTTAATTCTTCATGGGCGCCGGCGCTGATCACACCGCCCCCGGCATATATCACCGGGCGCTCACTGGCCATAATGGCAGCGGCAGCCTGGTTAACCAGGTCTTCATCCCCCGAGGTGGGAGGTTTATATCCCGGCATACACAGGGGGGCGGGTTTTTCATACTCCGTTTCACCGGAAGAAATATCCTTGGGTATATCCACCAGCACCGGTCCCGGCCGCCCGGTGGTGGCCAGATAAAAGGCTTCCCGCACTATTTTGGTTAAATCCGCCGGGTCCTCCACCAGGTAATTATGCTTGGTTATCGGCATGGTAATGCCGGTAATATCAGCCTCTTGAAACGAATCCCGTCCCAGCAGGGAGGTAACCACCTGGCCGGTGAAGGCCACCAGCGGTACGGAGTCCATGTAAGCGTTGGCAATGCCGGTCACCAGGTTGGTTGCCCCCGGGCCGGAGGTGGCAAAACAGACCCCCGGTTTGCCGGTGGCCCGGGCATAACCGTCCGCTGCGTGGGCTGCCCCCTGCTCGTGCCTGGTTAAAATATGGTTTAAATCGGAATCATACAGCGCGTCGTATATCGGAAGCACCGCTCCGCCAGGATAGCCAAAAACGGTGTCTACCCCCTCATCTTGAAGGGCTTTTATTAACGCCTCCGCTCCGGTAAGTTTCATTAATACCACTCCCGCCTGCTATTTTTTGAACACCGCCCCGGTACCGGCCGATGATACCATTTGGGCGTACCGGGCCAAGTACCCGCTTTTTACTTTCGGTTCCGGCGGCTGCCAGCTGCTCAATCTCTGCTGCAGTTCCTCCGGGCTTAAATCAACATCCAGCCTGCAATTGGGAATATCAATATTAATGATGTCGCCGTCACGCAGGACGGCAATGGGACCCCCTTCCGCCGCCTCCGGCGAGATGTGACCGATGGAGGCACCCCTGGTGGCCCCGGAAAAACGCCCGTCAGTGAGCAGTGCCACATCTTTATCCAGCCCCAAGCCGGCCACCGTGGCGGTGGGGGAAAGCATTTCCCTCATTCCCGGGCCTCCTTTGGGGCCCTCATAGCGAATAACTATTACATCCCCCTTATTAATCCGCCCCTGCATCAGCGCCTGCTGGGCCTCCTCCTCAGAGTTAAACACCCGGGCCGGCCCGCTGTGCCGCAGCATTTCTTCAGCCACTGCCGAGCGTTTTACCACCGCCCCCTCCGGCGCCAGGTTGCCCCGCAGCACTGCAATGCCGCCGCTTGGGGCATAGGGGTTATCTATACTGCGAATAACGTCATAATTTAATACTCTGCATCCCCGTATATTTTCTTTAACGGTATTACCGGTTACTGTGAGCACTTCTTCTTCCAAAAGGCCCTTTCTGGCCAGTTCTGCCATCACCGCCGGGATGCCGCCGGCAGCATCCAGATCTTCGATGTGATGTTTCCCGGCCGGTGAAAGGCGGCAGAGGTTGGGAGTAGAAGCACTGATTTCATTAATTTTATCCAAATCCAGCGCTATACCCGCCTCACGGGCAATGGCCGGCAGGTGCAGTATGGTGTTGGTGGAGCAGCCTAAAGCCATATCTACCCGCAGGGCGTTGGTGATGGATTTTTCATTAATAATGTCCGCCGGTTTGATATCTTTTTCCACCAATTCCATCACTTTCATACCCGCCCTTTTGGCCAGCCTGGTTCTGGCCGCCGTCACCGCCGGTATGGTGCCGTTGCCCGGCAGGGCCATACCCAGCACTTCACACAGGCAGTTCATGGAATTGGCGGTAAACATGCCGGAACAGGAACCGCATCCCGGACAGGCACTGTTTTCCATCTCCGCCAGCTGATGGGCGGTCATTTTGCCCGCCTGGTATGCCCCCACCGCTTCAAACATGTTGCTCAATGAAACGGCCCGGCCATCAAATTTACCGGCCAGCATCGGCCCACCGCTGACCACCAGCGCGGGGATGTTCAGCCGGGCCGCCGCCATTAACATGCCCGGCACCACTTTATCGCAGTTGGGTATCAGCACCAGGCCGTCAAAGGGATGGGCCTGGGCCATAATTTCAATACTGTCGGCAATAAGTTCCCGGCTGGCCAGCGAGTATCTCATACCGCTGTGTCCCATGGCAATGCCGTCGCAAACAGCGATGGTGCCAAATTCAAAGGGCGTACCGCCGGCCATTCTGATTCCCGCCTTGACCGCTTCGGCTATTTCATCCAGGTGCCGGTGCCCCGGTACAATATCATTTTGCGAATTTACCACCCCGATCAGCGGGCGGTTGATTTCTTCATCCTCTAACCCCAGTGCTTTAAACAAACTGCGGTGGGGCGCTCTATTTAAACCTTTTTTCATTACATCGCTGCGCATATACCCTTCCCCCCTATGTCAATGTCTAATTTTTAGACATATGCCTGTTGCGAATATTTAGAATGTGCCCCTGCGGGCTGTAACTAAAAAACCCCTCGCCCGCAGTTATACAACTGCCAGGGACGAGAGGTATTACACCTTGCGCGTTACCACCCTGCTTGCACCCCCACCCGGAGATGCCGCTCGTACGCCTGTTTAACAGACACGGATTTGCTAACGGGTTCCTTCAACCCGGCCTCGCCTACTAAGCCGTACCTTTCAGCGGGCAGCTCCGGGGTGACCAACGCCTGATTTAAGCACCGGGCTTCCAGCAACCCCGGCTCTCTGGGGCTTAATTACCAGGCATCTATCCCCTTCATCACAGTTACTGCTGAAAATTTTAGTAACTAGTATACCTATTCATGAAGGGGGTGTCAAGAAAAAATTCCCGCCGGTAATTAAAAAACCTCTCGCCCGCAGTTATACAACTGCCAGGGACGAGAGGTATTATACCTTGCGCGTTACCACCCTGCTTGCACCTCCACCGGAGATGCCGCTCGTACGCCTGTTTAACAGACACGGATTTGCTAACGGGTTCCTTCAACCCGGCCCCACTTACTAAGCATCGCCTTTCAGCGGGCAGTTCCAGGGTGATCATTGTTTGTCTTTGGCACCGGTTCCCAGCTCCCCCGGCTCTCTGCAGCCCAGTTTCAAACAACTATCCCTTTCATCACCTTTGCCTATAAAGTTACTAACAAGTATACTTACTGATTTATGGGGTGTCAAGGATCTTTTGTGTTAAAAAAATGTTAAAACCAGATGTTTAAATATTGTCAATTATCACACCGCTGCCGGGTGATGAGAATAATACATTTTCTTGACAGTTAATCAGTTGTGTATTAACATTTAAGCAGCGGCAGAATGGATAGGTAGTTTGTAAATCAAAAAATGAATATGTTCAGCAGGTCAGGACGGTAGTTACGGTAGGAGAAGCTTATATCCTTATTAATACAGGTTATTTTTTACTTTTTTTGAGTGATAAAAAACTCCCGTCCGGGAGTTTTTATTT
Organism: Desulforadius tongensis; assembly: GCF_016907915.1. Taxonomy (GTDB): domain Bacteria; phylum Bacillota; class Desulfotomaculia; order Desulfotomaculales; family Desulfohalotomaculaceae; genus Desulforadius; species Desulforadius tongensis. Next base: position 76,790 of record NZ_JAFBCW010000002.1, on the reverse strand, counting down.
TTTATCAGTACAATTACATAGGCGCTGAGGCGGTGCGTACAAGTGCTGCCGGCTTAAAAGCGCAGCATTTTAAAAAATAGGGGGAGAGAAAATTGAAAAGCTGGAAAAAAGTTTTACTGTTAATGACGGTGGTACTGCTGACGGTGGCGGCAGTGGGATGCGGAAGCGGCAGCGATGCCGAAAAATCCCCAAAGGCGGGGGCGGTAAAGCTGGGTATTATTCAGATAGTTGAACACCCGGCTCTGGATTCAGCCCGGCAGGGATTTTTGGATGTGCTGGCTGAAAACGGCTACAAAGAAGGGGAAAACCTGGTTGTGGATTATCAAAACGCCCAGGGCGATCAGGGGAATTTACAAACCATCGCCCGCAAGTTTGTAGAGGACAAAAAAGATTTAATCCTGGCGGTGGCCACCCCTTCGGCCATGACCATGGCCAATGAAACCGATGAAATTCCTATTCTGATTACCGCGGTTACCGACCCGGTAAGTGCCAAGCTGGTAAAGAGCATGGAAAAACCGGGCACCAATGTAACCGGTACCACCGACATAAACCCGGTGGCAGACCAGCTGCAGTTGATTAAAGACATTGTTCCCGCAGCTAAAAAAGTGGGTATCATTTATAACTCCAGTGAAATCAATTCCAAGGTTCAGGTTGATATGGCAGATAAGGCCGCTCCCCGGTTGGGGCTGGAACTGGAAAAGGTAACCGTAACTACCAGCAGTGAGGTAATGCAGGCGGCCCAGTCACTGGTTGGCCGGGTGGATGCCATCTACCTGCCCACCGACAATATGGTGATATCGTCACTGCCGGCGGTGCTGAAAGTGGCGGAAGAAAACAAAATACCGGTTATAGCCGGTGAAATCAACGCCGTTAAGAACGGGGCGCTGGCCACCATCGGCATTGAATATTACCGGCTGGGCCGCACCACCGGTGAAATGGCGCTGGAGGTGCTTAACGGTAAGAACCCGGCCGAAATGGCCATTCAAGGTCAACAGGGCAGCGATGTAGTAATTAATTTGAAAGCTGCCCAGCGAATGGGTGTAACCATTCCCGATGAAGTAATTGCTAAAGCTAAAGAAATAATTAAGTAAGGTGATTTAATTGACAGCAAGTGTTTGGCTAGGCGTACTGGAACAGGGACTGTTGTGGGGGGTAATGGTACTGGGGGTGTACATCACCTTCCGGGTGCTGGACTTTCCCGATCTGACGGTGGATGGCAGTTTTACCCTTGGGGCAGCGGTGGCGGCCCGGGTTATTTTCGACGGTTACGACCCCTGGCTGGGGACCGCGTTGGCACTGGCCTGCGGGATAATGGCCGGCTGTGTAACCGGGTTTTTAAATACTAAACTGCGCATTGCCCCGCTGTTATCCGGTATTTTAATGATGATTGCGCTGTACTCCATCAATTTAAGGGTGATGGGTAATAAATCCATGCTGTCTTTACTGCGCATGGACACCATTTTTACCGGTGTTGCCGGCCTCGGGGTGCCCCAAAACCTGGCGGTGGTCACCCTGGGGTCGGTGGCGGTAACGCTGATATGTTATCTGCTGTATACTTTTTTACAAACCGAAGTGGGTATGGCCCTCAGAGCCACCGGGGACAACGAGCAGATGATCCGCAGCCTGGGGGTAAATACCAACACCACCAAAATTACCGGCCTGGCACTGGGCAACGGCCTGGTGGCACTATCCGGGGCGCTGGTGGCTCAATATCAGAGCTACAGCGACGTGGGTATGGGGATCGGTATGATTGTGGTAGGTTTAGCTTCCGTCATTATGGGTGAGGTTATATTTGGTCAGGGCACGCTGCTCAGATCCCTGGTGGCAGTGATTTTGGGTTCCGTGGTTTACCGGGCGGTTATTGCACTGGTAATGCGCCTGGGGCTGCCCACCACTGATTTAAAACTGTTTACCGCCGTGCTGGTGGTGCTGGCCATGTCTTCACCGATTATTAAAGAAAAGGTTTCGACATTACAATCCCGGGGAAAGGAGCGTGGGCAGGGTGCTGTCAATAACCGGTCTTAAAAAAACTTTTAATCCCGGCAGTGTTAATGAGCGGTTGGCGCTGGCGGGAATATCCCTGGAAATGCAGCCCGGTGACGTGGTAACGATAATCGGGGGCAACGGTGCCGGTAAGTCTACACTGCTGAATATGATTGCCGGGGTGTTTCCCGCCGACGAGGGAAAAATAATTATTGACGGCCAAGCGGTGGAATCACTGCCGGAACACGCCCGGGCATCATATATAGGCCGGGTGTTTCAAGATCCCATGATGGGCACCGCCGCCTCAATGACCATTGAAGAAAACCTGGCCATGGCCCTTAAACGGGGTGCCAAGCGCGGGCTGCGCCGGGGTATTAAAAACAAAGACCGAAACTTTTTCCGTGAACAGCTCAGTTTGCTGGGCCTGGGATTGGAAAACCGGCTTACCACAAAGGTGGGGCTGCTGTCCGGCGGCCAGCGCCAGGCATTGACATTGCTGATGGCCACACTGGTAACCCCGAAACTGCTGCTGCTGGATGAACACACCGCCGCCCTGGACCCCAACACCGGCCAAAAGGTGCTGCAGCTGACGGAAAATATCATTGAAAAAAACCGGTTAACCACCTTGATGGTAACTCATAACATGGAGGATGCCCTGCGCATTGGCAACCGCACCATTATGATGCATGAAGGAAAGATCATTCTAGACATCAGCGGCACCAAACGAAAAAATACCGGCATTTCCGATCTGCTGGAAATGTTTAAAAAAGCCAGCGGCCAAAGCATAACCAATGACCGGATGCTGCTGGCTAACTAAAAAGTTCAGCACATATAAAGAGCGTTTTTGCCCGGAGGCAAAAACGCTCTTTATTATGCTGCCCTGAAAAAATGTTATCTTACTAAGCCGGCGGCTTTTGTAATGTTCGCTCCTGCAGATGGCTGCCGGGGTTTTCATTCCCTGTTGGTGCCGCAAAGCGGCATGAGTGTCTACATTTCGCTTTATAATCTACTCCGGGCAGCATCGATGGCCGCCTGTACCGCTTCCGGTGCCGGGGCCCCTGCCACTTTGCGGGCTCTGACACACTGCTCCACGCTGATGGCTGTGTATACATCTTCTTCTATGCCGGGGTGCAGTTCCCTGTACTCTGCCAGTGACATTTCTGCCAGCGTTTTGCCCCGCTGAATGCAGTACAGCACTGCCCGGCCCACAATTTCATGGGCCCGGCGGAAGGGAACACCCTTCTGTACCAGGTAATCCGCCAGGTCCGTGGCGTTGGTAAAACCACCCCCGGCCGCAGCGGCCATATTTTCTTTTTTTACCTTCATGGTGGCCACCATGGGTTTAAATACCATCAGGCATTTCTTCACTGTGTCCACCGCATCAAAAAGGGCCTCTTTATCCTCCTGCATGTCCTTGTTGTAGGCCATGGGCAGTCCCTTCAGCATGGTCAACAGCGTCATCAAATCCCCGTACACCCTGCCGCTCTTGCCCCGGATCAGCTCCGCCGGGTCGGGGTTTTTCTTTTGCGGCATAATGCTTGACCCGGTGCTGTAGGAGTCATCCAGCTCGATAAAGCTAAACTCTGCCGAAGACCAGAGGATTATCTCTTCACAAAAACGACTGAGGTGCATCATAATCAATGCAGCGGCCGAGCAGAATTCCACCGCGAAATCCCTATCACTCACCGCGTCCATAGAATTCTCACTGATTTTACTAAAGCCCAGCTCCCGGGCCACAAACTGCCTGTCCAACGGGAAGGTTGTACCGGCCAGCGCCCCGGAACCAAGGGGCATCACGTCGGTGCGCTTGTAGCAGTCCTGCAGTCTTTCACTGTCCCGCTCAAACATCTGCACGTAGGCCAGCAGGTGATGGGCCAGTGTGACGGGCTGGGCCCGCTGCAGGTGGGTATACCCGGGCATAACTGTATCTTTGTTTTGCTCCGCTATATTTAACAGCGTTTCCCGCAGTTCTTTCAGCAGCTGCTGTATTTGTTTAATTTCATCCTTCATAAACATGCGGATATCAAGGGCCACCTGGTCGTTGCGGCTGCGGGCGGTGTGCAGTTTTTTACCCACATCACCAATGCGCTGGATAAGAAGCTGCTCTACGTTCATATGTATATCCTCAAAAGCCACGTCAAATTCCACGCTGCCCGCTTCAATATCCGCCAGTATGGCCTTCAGACCGGCCACAATTTGTTCTGCCTCCCGGTCACTGATAACCCCTACCCTAGCCAGCATTTTGGCATGGGCAATGCTGCCGGTGATGTCATATTTGTACAACCGCTGGTCAAAGGAGATGGAAGAATGAAAGTCATCCAACAAGCGGTCTGTATTTTTTTGAAATCTACCACCCCAGAGTTTCATGATGTTACTCCCCGCTTTTATTCTTCCGTTCCATCAGAGCCCGCACTTTTAACGGCAGGCCAAAGAGGTTGATGAATCCTTCCGCATCGGCCTGGTTGTATACTTCATCGGCTCCGAAGGTGGAAAACTCTTCGTTGTATAGTGAGTAAGGCGACCTGGCACCGGCCGGTATGATGCTGCCCTTGTACAGCTTCAGCTTAACTGTGCCGGTGACGTTCCGCTGGGTTACATTTACAAAGGCGTCCAGTGCTTCTCTCAAAGGAGTAAACCACAGGCCGTCATATACCAGCTCTGCATATTTCAAAGCCACCTGCTCTTTATAATGCATGGTAGCCCGGTCCAGCGTCAGCAGTTCCAGCTCGCGGTGGGCCGCCACCAGTATGGAACCGCCGGGGGTTTCATACACGCCCCGGGACTTCATTCCCACCAGGCGGTTTTCCACCATGTCTACAATTCCCACCCCGTTGGCACCGCCAATGTCATTTAGTTTTTCCAGCATGGTCACCGGGTCTAAACCTTCCCCGTTTAATTTAACCGGAATCCCTTCTTCAAACTCCAGTTCAATTAAAGTTGGCTTGTCCGGGGCCTTTTCCGGCGGAACCGTCAGCACCAGCACATCATCGGGGGCACCCAACCAGGGGTCTTCCAAATCCCCGCCCTCGTGGCTGATGTGCCACAGGTTGCGGTCACGGCTGTAGATGCTCTTTTTGGTTACCGGTACCGGAATACCTCTTGACTGGGCATAATCAATGGCATCCTCCCGGGAACGGATATTCCACTCCCGCCAGGGGGCGATAATTTTTAAATCCGGGTTCAGTGCTTTTATCCCCAGTTCAAAACGCACCTGGTCGTTTCCCTTGCCGGTGGCCCCGTGGGCAATGGCCACCGCGCCTTCTTTTTCGGCAATTTCTACCAGTTTTTTGGCGATTAACGGCCTGGCCATTGATGTTCCCAACAGGTATTTACTTTCGTACACCGCTCCCGCTTTTAGGGTCGGGTAGATATAGTCTTTAACAAATTCTGCTCTCAAATCTTCAATGTAAATTTTGCTGGCACCGCTGTTGATTGCCTTTTCTTCCAGCGGGGCCAGTTCTTCGCCCTGACCCAGGTCGGCGGTCACGGCAATAACTTCATAACCGTAGGTTTCTTTTAACCAGGTTATAATTATCGATGTGTCTAAGCCGCCTGAATAAGCCAGTACCACTTTAGCCATATATTTCTCTCCCTCGACTTACAAAAGTAATAATTATTCACAACAATTATAAATTATACTATATCATCGTCAGTTTTACTACCCTGAAAAATGCTGCAGTTCTAAGCCGGTGTTCGCTTAAATTCCTTAGTCAGCCATTAAAAGGGTCAGTACAGCCTTTTGGGCGTGCAGGCGGTTTTCTGCCTCGTCCCAAACCACCGAATGGGGACCATCGATTATTTCTGCCGTTACTTCCTCGCCCCGGTGGGCGGGCAGGCAGTGCAGGAATATGTAATCCGGTTTGGCGTGGGATGTTAACCGGCTGTTTACCTGATAAGGAGTAAACACTTTCACCCGCTGTTCTGCCTCTGCCTCCTGCCCCATGCTGGTCCACACATCGGTTACCACTACATCGGCACCGCTAACTGCTGCCACCGGGTCAGTGAGCACTTCCACCCGGCCGCCGCTGCCGGCACAGGCTTCTTTGGCCAGTCGAACAATGGTATCGTTGGGCTGATAGCCCCGGGGTGATGCCACTGCCACATGCATGCCCACTTTACTGCCTCCCAGCAGCAGGGAGTGGGCAATGTTGTTGCCGTCTCCCACGTAGGCCAGTTTCAGCCCTGCCAGTTTACCCTTGTGTTCTTTTATGGTCAGCAGATCAGCCAGTATTTGGCAGGGATGGGTAAGGTCGGTAAGCCCGTTTATTACCGGTATATCGGCATGCCGCGCCAGTTCTTCCATATCGCTTTGGGCAAAGGTGCGAATCATAATCCCGTCCACAAACCGGGACATCACCCTGGCCGTGTCGGCCACCGTTTCACCCCTGCCCAGCTGAATGTCCTTACTGGATAAAAACAGGCTCCGGCCGCCCAACTGGTACATACCCACTTCAAAGGAAACCCTGGTCCTGGTGGAGGCCTTTTGAAAAATCATGGCCAGGGTTTTACCCTGCAGGTACGGTGTGGGAATGCTGCTTTTATGTTTTTGCTTTATGTGCGCAGCCACTTCCAGAATGGTTTTTATTTCGTCGCCGCTGTAATCTGCCAGTGTGAGCAGGTGGCGGCCTTTGAATTTGTTTTGTAGTGCAAGCACCTGTCCATACCCCTTTTCTTTGTTGTTCGGTTCGGTCAGCGGGCTGCGTTACACGAGCCCGTTAATTTTTTAGAACAGCTCTTTGCCCCGTATTCCGCCAGGCTGACCGGCGTCAATGATGCTCCCTGCTGCAGGCTGTTCAGCGCTGCTGCCAGCGCCCTGGCGGTATCCAGTGATGTCAGGCAGGGTACTTTATATTCTGCTGCCGTGCGGCGCAGTTTAAAGCCCTTCCGGGTGGGTATTTTTCCCTTGGTGGGGGTGTTTACCACCAGTTGAATACCGCCGGAACGCACTGCCTCCAGCGGGTCGGTTAAAGTTTCCACCTGCAGCCCGGCGCTCTTAAGGGCTTGGGCAGTGTTTGCGGTGGCCGTTAGTTTGAAACCCAGCTGGGCGTACTGCCTGGCCACCGGTACAGCTTCCAGTTTATCCCGGTCAGCCACTGAAATCAGCACCGTGCCGGAAGGGGATATTTTAATCCCGGCAGCGGTGATGGCTTTGTAAAAGGCATAAGCGAAGGATTTGTCCACCCCCATCACTTCGCCGGTGGATTTCATTTCCGGTCCCAGGGATATTTCCACCAGGCCCAATTTTTCAAAGGAAAACACCGGTGCTTTAACAGCAATATGCTCAGACGCCGGCCCTAAACCGCTGGCGTACCCCTGCTGGGGCAGTGTTCTGCCCAGCATGGCCCTGGTGGCAATCTGCACCATCGGCACCCCGGTAACCTTGCTTAAAATAGGTACGGTACGGGATGCCCTGGGGTTCACTTCCAGCACAAATACCCCTTCTTCGCCCACCACGTATTGAATGTTAATTAACCCACAGATATTCAACGCCCTGCCGATGCGCAGCGTGTAATCCACCAGGCAGGCTGTTTCTTCCTCGCTGAGAGACTGGGGAGGATATACAGCAATGCTGTCACCGGAGTGCACCCCCGCCCGCTCCACGTGTTCCATAATGCCGGGGATAAAGATGTTCTTCCCGTCACCAATGGCGTCCACCTCTACCTCTTTACCCTGGATGTATTTATCCACCAGCACCGGGTGCTGGGGGGAAACCTGCACCGCGCTTTCCATGTATTTTAAAAGCTGCCCGGTGTTGTACACAATTTCCATCGCCCGGCCCCCCAGCACGTAGGATGGACGCACCAGCACCGGGTACCCCAATGCTTCGGCAATACCTTTAGCTTCTTCTACGGTGGCGGCAGTTTTTCCTTTTGACTGGGGGATATTTAAATCCCGCAGCAGCTGCTCAAATTTTTTGCGGTCTTCGGCAGTGTCAATGCTCTTCACCGGTGTACCCAGCACCTTCACTCCCAGCGCTGCCAGCCGGTTAACCAAATTAATAGCCGTTTGACCGCCGAACTGCACCACCACTCCCAGCGGTTTTTCTTTATCTATTATATTTAACACGTCTTCCAGCGTCAGCGGTTCAAAGTAGAGTTTGTCTGCGGTGTCGAAGTCGGTGCTCACTGTTTCCGGGTTGTTGTTAATAATAATGGCTTCCACATTTTCCTGCTGCAGTCCCCAAACGGAATGCACCGAGCAGTAGTCGAACTCGATGCCCTGGCCGATGCGAATGGGACCCGCGCCCAGCACCAGCACCTTCTGCCGGTCACTGACCGCCACTTCATCCTCGCTGTCATAGCTGGAATAATAGTACGGCGTGGCCGATTCAAATTCCGCCGCACAGGTGTCCACCATTTTGTAGGTGGGGCAGATACCAAACTGCCGGCGCAGTTCCCTTACTTCCAGTTCATCCAGCCCGATCAGCCGGCCGATACAGCTGTCGGGGAATCCCCAGGTCTTGGCCCGCAGCAGCAGTTCCGGGGCCGGCCCGGAACCGGCGGAGCGCAGTTCGTCCTCCAGCACCACGATGTTTTTTATTTTTTCCAAAAAATAATAATCTATTTTAGTCAGCTGGTGTACTTCCCGCAGGGTCCAGTAACGCCTGAAGGCTTCGGCCACTGCAAAAATCCGCTCGTCATCAGCCTTTTGCAGCTTGCTTTCCAGTTCCATTTCCGACCAGCTGTTGGAACCCTTCAGCTGCAGGCTGTCTACGCCAATTTCCAGCGACCGCAGTGCTTTCATCAGCGAGCCTTCAAAACAGCGGTCAATGGCCATTACTTCCCCGGTGGCTTTCATCTGGGTGCCCAGCACCCTGTCGCCGCTGCCAAACTTGTCAAAGGGCCAGCGGGGTATTTTGGTTACCACGTAATCCAATGCCGGTTCAAAGCAGGCACTGGTTTTGCCGGTAACGGGGTTTACCATTTCATCCAGCGTCAGGCCGATGGCTATTTTGGCTGCAATTTTGGCAATGGGATACCCGGTGGCCTTGGATGCCAGGGCGGATGAGCGGCTCACCCTGGGATTTACTTCAATGACGTAATAGCGGCAGCTGTGGGGGTCCAGGGCATATTGAATGTTGCAGCCCCCCTCCACCCCCAGCGCCCGGATTATTTTAACGGCTGCGGTGCGCAGCATTTGGTATTCTTTATCCGAAAGGGTTTGGGAAGGCGCCACCACAATACTGTCACCGGTGTGAATGCCGATGGGATCGATGTTTTCCATGTTGCAAATGGTGATACAGTTATCGGCACTGTCCCGCATCACTTCGTATTCTATTTCCTTCCAACCGGCCACGCTGCGTTCCAGCAGCACCTGGCCGATGATGCTCATTTTTAAGCCCCGGTGCACTATGTCTTTCAGCTGCTGCTCATTTTCCGCCACACCGCCGCCGGTGCCGCCCAGGGTATAAGCCGGGCGCACAATGACGGGATAGCCTATTGCAGCGGCAAACTCCAGCGCCTCTTCCAAACTGGAAACAATGGTGCTTTCCGGCACCGGCTGGCCAATGGCCAGCATGGTTTCTTTAAACAGTTCCCGGTCTTCCGCCCGCTTGATGGTGGCCAGCGAGGTGCCCAGCAGCTGTACGCTGTATTTTTCCAGCACTCCCTGCTCGGCCAGTTCCAGCGCCAGGTTTAACCCGGTTTGGCCTCCCAGGGTGGGCAGAATCCCGTCGGGGCGCTCCCGCCTGATGATCCGTTCTATATTTTGCCAGGTCAGCGGCTCGATATACACCCGGTGGGCAACGCCGGCATCGGTCATAATGGTGGCCGGGTTGGAGTTCACCAGCACCACCGCCACTCCTTCTTCCTTCAGCGCTTTACAGGCCTGGGTGCCGGCATAATCAAATTCTGCCGCCTGGCCAATGACGATTGGCCCGGAACCAATGACCATCACTTTTTTAATATCTTTCTTAACCGGCATAGCTATCCTCCCAATGCCTTATCCAGTATCTCTATGGCCGCATCAATTTCCTTTTCTTTAATAATCAGCGGGGGCAAAAATCGCAGCACGTTGTTGTTAACACAGTTGATTAACAGCCCCCTCTCCCGGCAGCGGTTGACAATGTCCGGGCCTTTGTCTTCCACTTCCACGCCCAGCATCAAACCGGCACCGCGCACTTCTTTTATCTGCCTGTGCCTTTGAGCCAGTTGGTTTAATTTATCTTTTAAATATTCTCCCATCACCCGGGCGTTTTCTATTACTCCTTCCTCCAGCAGCACCTGCACCGCTGCCAGGGCAGCGGTGCAGGCCAGCGGGCTGCCCCCAAAGGTGGAAGCGTGGTCCCCGGGCTGAAAAGCAGCGGCAGCATGCTCTTTGGCCAGCAGCGCCCCAATGGGAAAACCGCCGCCCAGGGCTTTGGCCAGTGTGATGATGTCCGGCTCCACCCCGTACAGCTGATAGGCTAAAAAATTACCGGTGCGGCCCAAACCGCACTGTACTTCATCAAAAATTAACAGCAGGTTTTTTTCCCGGCATAACCGGGCCACCCCCTGCAGGTATTCTCTGGTGGCCGGGTAAATACCGCCCTCACCCTGAATTGGTTCCAGCATCACCGCACAGGTATTGGGCCCGGCGGCCTGCTGCAGAGCCTCTAAATCATTAAAGGGTACATATTTAAATCCCCCGGGCAGCGGCTCAAATCCCTTTTGAAACTTGCTCTGCCCGGTGGCGGTAATGGTGGCCAGCGTGCGGCCGTGAAAGGACCGTTTGGCGGTAATAATTTCAAATTTGTCCGGCCCGTGGTGCAGCTTGGCATACTTGCGGGCCAGTTTAATGGCCCCTTCGTTGGCCTCGGCTCCACTGTTGCAGAAGAATACCCTGTCTGCACAGCAGTTCTCCACCAGCAGCCGGGCCAGCCGCACCTGGGGTTCAATGTAGTACAGGTTAGAAACGTGCATTAACGTGTCGGCCTGGCGCCAGATGGCTTTAACCACCCGGGGATGGCAGTGACCGAGGGAGTTCACTGCCAAGCCGCTGACGAAATCTAAGTATTCCTTCCCCTCCGCATCCCATACCCTGGCTCCTTTACCCTTTACCAGGGCCAGGGGCAGGCGTCCGTAGGTGTTCATTACATATTTGTTACCCTCGGCTATAATTTCTTTAGTTTTCAACGGTCATCACCTCCGTCACCGGCTACCACCATGGTACCCACTCCTTTGTCGGTGAACACTTCCAGCAGCAGTGAATGGGGAACTCTGCCGTCCAGTATATGGGTGGATTTCACACCGTTGTTTATGGCCGAAACACAGCATTCCACCTTGGGAATCATGCCCCCGGATATAATTCCCTGCTCAATCAGCCGGTTTATTTCGCCGGTATGGATCACCGACAGCAGTGAAGAACTGTCTTCTTTATCCCTTAATATTCCTTCCACGTCGGTAAGTATCATTAACTTGGCAGCCTTTAAGACCTCGGCCAGTTTACCCGCCACTGTGTCGGCATTAATGTTGTAGCTCTCACCGTCAGCGCCCACACCCACCGGGGATATTACCGGGATATAGCCCTCGTTTATCAGTGTGTGTACAATGGCCGGGTTAATGTTCTTTACTTCCCCCACGTAGCCCAGGTCACAGTTTTCCACATGACCGTCGGGGTGACGGAGGGTGCCCATTTTTTTGGCGGCTTCTATCAGGCCGGCATCTTTACCGGAAATACCCACCGCCCTGCCGCCCAGACTGTTGGCCAGCGCCACTATTTCTTTGTTCAGTTTGCCCGCCAGCACCATTTCCACTATTTCCATGGTTTCTTCATCCGTCACCCTCAGTCCGCCCACAAAGGTGCTCTCTTTACCCACCTTTTTCAGCATGGTGGTTATTTCCGGCCCGCCGCCGTGAACCACCACCGGGTTAATGCCCACAAATTTCATCAGCACCAGGTCGGTAATCACCGCTTTTTTCAGATCGCAGTTAACCATGGCATGGCCGCCGTACTTAATCACCACGGTGGAGCCATAAAATTTTTTTATATAAGGTAAAGCTTCCACCAGAATTTCCGCTTTGTCCAAAGCACTTAACATAGTGACTCGCGCCTTTCTAAAAAGATATATTCTGTTTAAATTCCCCACTCTTTAAGTTCTGTAGCTGCCGTTAATCCGTACATATTCATAGGTTAGGTCGCAGCCCCAGGCGGTGGCGCTGTATTCCCCTTCTTTCAGATCCACTGTAACGGTAACCCTGTCACTGCTCAAAATTTCGGCGGCCCTTTCTTCGTTAAAGGCCAGCCCGCCGCCGTCTTTGGCCACCTGTTCGTCACCGATGTAAATATCCACCCGCTGGGGGTCGAAGCGGGCACCGGAATAGCCCACCGCACACAATATGCGGCCCCAGTTGGCATCCTGGCCAAACACCGCGCATTTAAACAAGTTGGAACCGGCCACCGCCCTGGCAGCCAGGCGGGCATCTGCTAAAGTAGGGGCATTTTTAACCACCACTTCCAGCAGGGTGGTGGCTCCTTCACCGTCCATGGCTATATCCTGGGCCAGTTTGGTACATACCGCTGTCAGGCCGGCTAAAAAAATATTGTATTCCGGCGTCCCTTCTTTTATCGGCCGGTTCCGGGCCTCCCCGCTGGCCAGTATCACCACACTGTCGTTGGTGCTGGTATCCCCGTCCACCGTAATCATGTTAAAGGTATCATCAACCACCTGTTTTAAAGCGGCTTTTAACGTGCCCGCATCCACCGCCGCATCGGTGGCAATAAAGGCCAGCATGGTGGCCATACGGGGGTGAATCATTCCCGAACCCTTGGCCATGCCGCCGATGGTAACCGTTTCCCCGGCAATTTCTAATTTAACGGCATGTTCCTTAGTTATCAGGTCGGTGGTCATAATGGCTTGAGCCGCCTTACGGCCTCCGGCAGCGCTGAGTTCCCGGGCCGCCCTGGCAATGCCGGGTAAAATTTTATCCATCGGCATGGGCACGCCGATCACCCCGGTGGATGACACCAGCATGTATTTTTCATCCACCCCCAACTCTTTAGCCGCCGCCAGTGCCATGGCTTTGGCATCGTCCATCCCCCGGGAGCCGTTGCAGGCATTGGCGTTGCCGGCATTAATTACCACCCCGTGGGCACAGCCTTCTTTCAGGCGCTCCATGGATAACAACAGCGGTGCCGCCTTGACCGCATTGGTGGTAAATACCCCCGCCGCGCTGCACAGCCTGGGGTTATAAAGCAGCGCCAGATCGGGTTTTTCTTTTTTCAGGCCGGCATGAATGCCGCTGGCCAGAAAGCCGGGTACGGCGGTAAAACCGCCGGTAATTTCCTTTACATTGATAGTGCTCATTATCTGTTTCTCTCCCACCATGAAAAATTATTTTACTATGGCTTAAGTGTCTTTAAGGATACATCCCCACCACATCAAGCCCGCTCTTCTCATCCAGCCCAAACATCACATTCATATTCTGCACCGCCTGGCCGGAGGCTCCCTTCACCAGGTTGTCAATGGCCGACAAAACAATTACCCGGCCGGTGCGCCGGTCCACCGTCACCGCTATGTCGCAAAAATTACTGCCGGCCAGCGCCTTGGTTTGGGGCAGCATGCCCGGCGGCAGCACCCGCACGAAATATTCACCAGCGTAATACTGCCGGTACAACCGGTTAATTTGCTCGCTGTCCATTTGACATGTTAGGTTGGCGTAAATTGTACTGAGCATACCCCTGGTCATTGGCACCAGGTGCGGCGTGAAGCTGATTGTAACTTCACCGCCGGCCAGTTTGCACAGCTCCTGCTCCATTTCGGGAATATGCCGGTGGGCGGCCACTGCATAGGCCTGGAAATTATCGTTGACCTCTGAAAAGTGTGTTTTCAGCGACAACCCGCGGCCGGCCCCGGAAACCCCTGACTTGCTGTCAATGATAATGGTACCGGCATCGATTAAGTTGTTTTTCAGCAGGGGGGCCAATCCCAAAATGACGGTGGTGGGGTAGCAGCCGGGGTTGGCCACCAGCGTGCTGCCGGCAACTGCAGCGCGGTTAATCTCCGGCAGCCCGTAAACTGCCTGGGACAGAAGTTCCGGTGCCGTGTGTTTCACTTTGTACCAGTTATGATAGTGCTCCACGCTGTTCAGCCGAAAATCCGCCCCCAGGTCCACCAGTTTTTTCCCCTGCTTAACCGCTTGGGCAGCAATATCCATGGAGTGACCGTGGGGTAAGGCGGTAAAAATAACATCTGCCCCGGCCACCAGCTGCTCCAGGTTTAGTTCCTCACATTCCAACTCAATATAGTTATACAAATGCGGGTAGACCTGATAATAAGGTTTACCCGCATAACTTCTGGAGGTCAGCGCCACCAGTTCAACCCCTGGGTGCCGGGACAATATGCGCACCAGCTCTGCCCCGGTATATCCCGTAGCACCAACAACCGCAGCTTTAATCAAACAACCACCCCCGGTGACTAGTTAACTATGGATAAAATAATTATTTATAATTATACATTAAACTGTATAAAAATCAATAGGTGATTAGCGAATGACCTTAATTTTTCTGCCGCAGTGCTTGCAGTTGTTTTCCGCAGTTAATCCCACCACTTTTCCGTTATACCAGGTCCGGTTGATAACAATCTTGCCGCACCGGGGACAGTAGGTATTCATACCCCTGGGGTCGCCCAAATTTCCTATATACACATAGTCCAGTTTTTCCAGAGCTATCTGCTGGGCCCGTTTTAATGCTTCCGGCGGGGTGGGATCCAGTTCAAATTCAAAATTGGGAAAATAGCGGGAGAAATGCAGCGGTATTTCCGGGTCCAGGGCGGCCACCCAGTCCACCAGTTTTCTTATTTCTTCCTCCGAATCGTTAAGCCCCGGCACCAGCAGGGTGGTCAGCTCCACATGGCAGTGGGAATGAACCATTTCCACCGTGCGCATCACCGGTTCCAGGTGCCCGGTGCAGTTTTTTCGATAAAAATTATCGGTAAAGGCTTTTACATCTATGTTCATGGCATCAATATAGGGCAGCAGGGCCTTTAAAGGCTCCTCGTTGATGTAGCCGTTGGTTACCAGTACGTTTTTCAGGCCCTTCTCCCTGGCTAAACGGGCGGTATGAAAGACAAACTCGTACCACATGAAGGGCTCGGAATAGGTGTAAGCTATGCCCACATTGGGGTAAGGATCTTGTTTGGCCGCCACCTCTGCCACGTGCTCCGGAGTCACTTCAATGGTTTGAGGGTCGGCATGGGCAATGGTCCAGTTTTGACAAAATCCACAGCGCAGGTTGCACCCGGTGGTGCCCAGGGAAAGTATGTATTGACCGGGGTAGTAGTGGTAAAGGGGCTTTTTTTCTATGGGATCCATGGCATGGGCGGCCACCCGGTTAAAATTAAGGGTATAAAGTTTACCGTCCACATTTTTACGTACCCGGCAAAAACCGGTTTTGCCCGGGCGGATGGTGCAGTGTTTGGGGCACAGTTCACAATGCACTGAATTGTTTTCTTCAGAACGCCAAAACATTGCTTCCTGCATTTCAAATACCTCCTGAAAAAATGTTATCCTGCTGAGCCCGGCAGCTGCTCACTGAAAAAACCTTCGCTCCTGCAGATGGCCGCCGGGGCTTTTCATTTCCCGCTGCTGCCCTTTAGGGCATGGGGAAAAGGGCGGCCAAGCCGCCCTTTACTTATATCTAACCACCTCAAATCTTTCCAGCGCCGCATCCTCGTGCCGGCCTATCCCCGCCTTTTCTTTGGCAATGTCTACCTGTTCCCGGGCGGTGTCAATGCCCTCTAAATCCGGCAGCAGCAGGCCGCTTTTATTTCCCTTTCTCACTATCACACCGTATTTCTTGGGATCAAGCTGTTCCAGGCCGGAAACAGGTTCCGGTTCCGTTAAAACATCCACTGAATAAGTCAATTCATCCAGCTCTTCCGGCCGCACCGGGTAAAACCGGGGGTCATGTATGCCGGCATTTATGGCGTTGTGCATTACTTCCTGTACTAAGTCTTCCTGCTGGGGGTATACGGAACCTATGCATCCCCTCAGCTGGCCGTTTTTCTTAATGGAAACAAAAACAGCTGCCCGGCGTTTAAATTCGGGGGGAATTTCTTCCGATTTAATCTCCGGTTTGGGTTTGCCCAGCACGTAATTTTCCAGTGTTTCCCGGGCCAGTTTTACCAGAAAGCTCTCTTTTTCCCGCCGGGCTTTTAATTTCTCCCGGCGATTTTTTTCCATAGGCTGCAGCAGCAGTCTTCCATCATCATCGCCACCGGGCTGCAGTGAGGCCACCATATAGCCAACCCCAAAGGGGGCCTGGTAAGACAGCACCTCCGGCTGTACTGATTTACCATCCAGCGCCCCCATCATCATAATGATCGGCCTCAGCCCGCATTCCCCGGCTTTCTCCACCATATCCGGGTCTAAATTAATTAAGCTCAAAGCATCGGCAGAGCCAACCAGCCGCACAATTTCTTCATCAAATTTAAATGCCTCCGGTTCATAACCTGCCGGAGCACCGGGAGTAAGGCGGTGGGACAGGTCCCCGCTGGCCAGCAGGGCCACCCTGCGGTGCAGGGTTTCAGAAGCCCTGGCCACCGCGATACCGAAGCGGTATAACTGTTCAAAAGAAAACATCGACATGGATGACACCACCAGCGGCAGTTCCAATCCCGCCTGGCGCAGGAAATACAGCGGAACAGTTATACCGTGGTCCAATGACAGCTGCACGTTAAATTCCCCTGCCAACCGTTCATCCAGGGCCGCTGAAACGAGATTCAACTTTTCACACTGGGCAATAATCTCATTGGCCAACCGGGAATCGTTATCGCATTCAAAGGTAACCCCCGGAGCACCGAAAGCCGCCAAATCACCCCTCAGTTTCTCTGCCATATTGATCACTATGGCATCGGCAAATACCGGGCTGTGGGGAGATATCATCACCAGCACCCCGGCACCGCTGTCTTTAATGCGCCGCCCCAGTTCCAGCAGTGCCTGCCGGGTATCACTAACTTTATCCGCTTCCCTTTTTCCCACCTCCGGCACGGCAACGGGCGGGTGTGGAACAACACCGCAGTGCACAATGCTCAAGGCACCAACCTCCTTTTATGCCACATGCTGCATAAATTTTATTTTTATTTTCTTTTCTAAACCCTAAAGTCCTGCCGTATGTATTAACGATAACATTAATATATACCGCAGATGTAAAAGCAGGTGGTTGACCTGAATATTAACCGTATTTTACCCATAATTTTAAAGTTACAACATCAGCCCAAACACCAAAAACAAACGGGCAGACAAAATGTGCAAAATCAACAGGTAAAGGAAACCGTTAAAACACCCCGGGCATCTTTGTCAGCCACCAGGGCCGCTGAAAGCAGAGAAACCGGTAATAAACAGGCCCGGTCTTCCGGGGAGATACTTTACATACCGCTGCCGTTAAAAAGCGACTGCTTCAAGTCCGCACTATTCTTTATCCGGCAGTATAAAGAAAAAAAAGCAGGCCCAAGCAGTGACCGCAGCGGGGTTTTTATCAAACTGGAAACCTCCAACCTGGGTCTGCTGTGGATAGGACTTTTTTCTGTACCGGGTAAAGGTATAGTGGTACGGTTTATTGCCGAAAATCAATCCACCCGCCAGGCCATCAACGATATACTTCCCGCAGTCAAGGCTGAGCTGAAAAAGTCGGGCTACCGGGAAGCTGCAGTCTCCTGCCTGGTACAGCCCAACGTAAGCCGGTGCCAGGATATCGACCCGGCAGCGGCCAATGCCGGAGTGATAAAATCGCTGGTTGATTGGGAGGTGTAAGTTTGGATAACAAAAAGAAACCGGCCAGAAAAGTGGCGGCAGCGCTGAAATATAAATTGGGGGAAGATGACGCCCCCAAGGTGGTGGCCGCCGGGTATGGCCCCGTGGCCCAGAGAATTGAGGAACTGGCCCGGCAGGAAAATATACCCATCCACCGGGACAAAGTTTTAGCCCAGGCCCTGGCGGAACTGGGCATCGGTGCAGAAATTCCACCGGAATTATATGAGGCGGTGGCCAAAATTCTAATTCAAGTGGCCAGGCTGGATAGGAATATCCACAGCAGAGGGAGCGGTCACTAACCGGTGTAACAATTTTGTAACCAAATTCATTTACAAAAGTGATATATTAATTAGATAAAACATACGAAGGAGAAAAAATTATGCAGAAGATAATAATACCTATTTTAACAGCAGCCCTTATACTGGGCGGCTGCTCCGCAGCTAATACTGCCGGGGATAACGGCCCGAATACTAAAACAAGTCAAAATATAACCGCCAATCAACAACAAAATGTACCGCTGCCCCCGGAAAAAGCAGAAGAAATTATGTCTGAATACAAAAAACTGCTTCAGAATAATAAACCCTATCAAGTTATTCGCTTCATTGATGAAAATATAGCCCGGTTACCGCAGGTAAATGCGGGGGAAATGATTAGGCAGCTGGAAGAAATGCAAATTCAATACCAAGAACAATATACATACGCACTGTTCCAAGGAAACGGCGAAAACCAGCAGAAGCTGAACCAGCTTTTCCATTACCGCTTTGACAAGGATAAAATAAACGCTATTGAGAATAAAGATTTAAAATCTCTGGTTACGGAAATAGTCAACGGCGGGTATAAATTTGCCAGCTTTGAAGGGGAACTTTACCCCATCATAGATTATGAATACTTTAAAAAATATATACCCTATTTACCAGAGGACATGATAGCTTATATTGAAGTTATGTCCTTAGAGTCAAACAAACCCATGGCCAACGATGCCGGGCTGGTTATCTCCTGGGATCAGCTGGCTTATAGAACATTAAAAGCTGACAGGTTTTTATTAAAGTACCCGGAATCAGCAAGGCAAAAACAAATGGCGGATTTATATATGATGTATCTCGGGGCATATATGCATGGTTTAGACAACACCCCCATCTTTGATTGGGAAACGAAAAAATTAAGCAGTGAGGTTTTAAACAGCTATCAAAAGACAATTTCCCAGCACAAAGAAACCGGTACCGCCCAAATTATTTCTGAATATCTTCAGCTCATAGAAAAAAACAATTTTAAAATAGACCATAAAATACTTGACCAAGGTTATCAGCTTTATAAAAAAGCAGCTCAGGAGCTAAATTTGGACGGCTTCAACTAACTTAATCATACCAAAACAAAAGCCTATATCTTTAATTGCTGCATTAAAGATATAGGCTGAATTTTTTTATTCTTATCTTATTCTTTGCCGCAGTCCAGTGTCTTTGCGTTTTGCGGCACCACTGTTACCGGGCATTTGGCATGGTGAATTACATATTCACTGACACTGCCCAGCAAAATATCCTGTAAGCGGTTTAAACCACGGCGGCCCATTATCACCTGGTCATAGGGGCCGTTATTAGCGTAATAGGAAATAATCTTTCCCACTTCCTCCTCGCCTTTGTTAACCACTGTTTTAACAGCTAACCCCTCTCGAGCAAAGATGGCTTTGGTACGCTGAATAACCTTTTCCCCATCAACCTGATCATCTTCAACGGCTAAAAGGGTTACCTTCATACAAGGAACCAGCTTCATCAGTGAAGCGGTATATTCCGCTGCCCCCAAGGCACTTCTGGAACCGTCCGTAGGCAGCAACACACTGATTGCCATTTACTATTCTCCCCCCGTTAGGTATTAAATTACATTGAATAGTTTACCATGAATAGCACTGCAAAACAATTTAATTCTCCGGTAAATTAGCAGCAATCTCCTGCAGACTATATTATAGAGCCTTTCCCACCGGCAGCTGTTTATTAATATCCATTGGGCCATGATGCTGCGGCATTGTCAAAATAAACATACCCCATTGTTGTCACCTCAAAATTTAAAAGTTAATATAATGAATCATGGACCAGTGCTGTTTTAACCGTTAAAGCTATGCAGCGGTAGTGTTATTTGCCGCAGCTTTAAATGGCAGAATATTAAAGTTATGCTGTTTTACAGGGGTGTTTATAATGTACTGTACACTGATTCCGGAAGCCTTTTCCTTTCTGCTTGCCTTTAGTAAAAATGCCAAAAATGAGCGAACCATGCTTTTTGCCACCATAGAGGAAAAACCAAAAATATACATGCTTAACCTGCACGATATTACTATTAAAACCATTGGCAGAGTAATAGAGGATTAATTACTTTCATACTTTTCTGCTTTATCCGCATAATACTTGACTATACCGGCATAAATACTCCAGGCCATTTTAGACTGGTAAGCCGGGTCCAGCAGCAGTTTTTGTTCTTTGGGGTTGGTAATAAAACCGGTTTCCACTATTACTGTGGGCATGTTGGTATTCCTGGTTACATAATAGTCCACGCCCTTGGCTCTGCGTTTGGTATTGTCCAAGAGCCTTATAATTTCGTCCTGGATACATTCAGCCAGCATTTTACTTTCTTCTGAACCCGGTTGGTAAAATACCTGGGCCCCATGCTGTTTGGGGTCTGAAAAACTGTTGCAGTGGATGCTGATAAATAAATCCGCGCCGCGGTCATTGGCCAGCTTAACTCTTTTTGATAGATCCTCCCGGTGTTTGGCCGGCCATCCTTTAGTATCCGGGCTTGACAGGTGCACGTCGCTTTCCCTGGTTAAAAGCACCGCCGCCCCGGCCTGGCTTAATATTGTGGCCAGGCGTTTGGAAATTTCCAAATTAATCTCTTTTTCTTCCACCCCGTTGCCTGCTATTTTTCCCGGGTCCATGCCCCCGTGCCCGGGATCTATCACTATTACTTTATTGGCCACCGACCAGGACATAGTTGAAATAGATTTTTGTTCCACGCGTACCTGTGTCATTCCGTACAGTTTCACTGCTAAAACAGCTATTAAAATTCCGTAAATTAAGTAACGTTTGCGTAAGCGTATCACTTTAAAGTGTATTGACATTCACTACCACCCCTTATACTATCCTGAAAAATGGTATCTTACCAAGCCCGGCATATTCGCCTTCCCTGCCTCACCGCCGCCCTTCCCTTAATTTGGCTGCGGCTGATCCATAAAATGCGCAGGACGGCAGGGAAACTTCTCAACAAATGGTATGCAAAAAGCCCCCGTAAAATGCATCAATACATTTTACGGGGGCGGTAAAATTTATTTCTTTATACAGATCTCCTGATTAAACCAACGGGGTTTTGCATATGTATGCGTATTGCTGCATAAAATAAACCGCCAAGGGCAGTATCCCCCGACGGTTTTGTGCCATAACAAACACAGCAAATTTGTTTGACAATTTGATATTTGTCTAACGCTTGGAGAACTGAGGTGCACGGCGGGCTTTCTTTAAACCGTACTTGCGGCGTTCCTTCATCCGCGGGTCACGGGTTAAGAAACCGGCCCGTTTTAACACAGGACGCAGATTAGGATCTGCTTGTACCAGCGCCCTGGCAATACCCATTTTCACTGCACCGGCTTGACCGCTCACACCACCGCCGTGAACTTTGCACTTCACGTCAAAGCGGCCGGTAACGCCGGTAATTTCCATCGGTTGACGTACAATCATCTCCAGGGTTTTTCTACCAAAGTATTCTTCCAGTGTTTTATTATTAATTGAAAACTTACCTTCACCAGGTACCAGGTAAACCCGGGCTACTGCATTCTTTCTACGACCGGTACCATAAAATTGTACTTGGGCCACTCAAAAAGCCTCCTTCCATCAAACACGTTCTCTTAGAAATTCCAAGCCTCAGGCTTTTGTGCCTGATGCGGGTGTTCAGAACCACGGTATACTTTCAGCTTTTTAAACATTTTTCTGCCTAAGCGATTGTGGGGCAGCATTCCTTTTACTGCCTTTTCCACCGCTCTTTCCGGCTTTTTCTCCATAAACTCACCGTAAGCCATCTGCTTCAATCCACCGGGATATCCGCTGTGACGGTAGTACATTTTCTTTTTCAATTTATTACCGGTTAATACTGCTTTTTCAGCATTAACTACAATAACATGGTCGCCAGTATCTACATGAGGTGTAAAAGTAGGTTTATGCTTCCCCCGCAGAATGCGAGCTACTTCAGCGGCCAGCCTTCCCAGGGGTTTGCCTTCGGCATCAATCACATACCATTTGCGCTGTACTTCTTCTGGCTTAGCCATGAAAGTCTTCATAATTTATTTCCCTCCTTGCTACCTGGGCCGCCAGCAGAACGGGGCAACTGCTTCCGGCCACATATTTGTATTTTAATATATGGTGAAAATAGTGTCAAGAAAAACACGTTACCTGGCGTTTCATTATTCCGAAACCGCTATTCTACCCTTAGACGGTAGTTAATAATATATTTCATCCATGCACAGCCCCTGCGGCGGAGCAGTTGGGCCCGCTTTGGTGCGGTCTTTGCTTTCCAAAATGGTTTTAACATCCGCCGGCTTGATCTTTCCCAACCCCACCTGAATCAGTGTGCCGGTCATTATTCTCACCATGTTATACAAAAAACCGTTGGCAGTAAATTTTAAGTACAGGTAATCCCTTTCCCGTTTTACTCCAGCGGCAGTAATTTCCCTTACCGTTGTTTTCACAGGAGTACCCTGGGCTTGAAAGGATTTAAAGTCATGTTTACCCACTAAAAACTGTGCCGCTTCATTCATCGCTTTATCGTCCAGCGGCCGTGGTTCATGCAGGGCAAACCTCCGGCTGAAGGGATCCGGCAGGGGATGGTTGTAAATAGTATAGGTGTATGTCTTGCCCAGTGCTGAAAAACGGGCATGAAAATCCGCCGGTACTTCTTCAGCCTTCAGCACCACCACATCCCCGGGCAGCAGGGCATTTACTGCTAAAGGTACTTTATTCAGCGGCACAGGCCAAGAGTCACACTTGAAATTTACCACCTGACCCCTGGCATGCACCCCGGAATCTGTGCGACCGGCCCCGATAACCTGTATCCTTTGTTTGGCCAGCTTGGACAGGCTTTTTTCCAGCAGTTCCTGTATGGTAACATATTTTGTACCGCGCTGCTCTTGAAAACCATGATAATTTGTCCCATCATAGGCTACCGTCAATTTTATATTCAATGTGTTATCACCAACCTGCCAAACGAGCGCTGATTGATATCAACAAAAAAAGCAATGCCAGCGTTAGGGCGGCAAAATCTATTCTGCCCATTTTCATCTGTTTCATAGCCGTACGATTGTTTCCCCCGCGGTAGCACCGGGCTTCCATGGCCACCGCCAGTTCTTCAGCCCTGCGCAGTGAACCGGCCAGCAGGGGAACGATAAAGGGGATCAGGGCTTTAATTCTATCCACCGGGTTACCCCGGGTCAAGTCTGAACCCCTGGAGCGCTGGGCTTTGATAATTACTTCCGCTTCATTTATTAAAGTGGGAATAAACCTTAATGCAATGGTCATCATCATGGCCAATTCATGAACGGGCAGGCCAAATTTCTTCAAAGGACTAAGCAGTTTTTCCAATCCCCGGGTCAGGCCTATGGGCGATGTGGTAAGGGTAAGCAGAGATGCCAGCAGTACCAAAAAAAGCAGCCGGCCGGTCATCAACCCCGCTTTTTCCAGCCCCTGCCTGGTAACATCAAAAGCGCCCAGTGTAAACACCGGTTCCCCCGGTACGGCCAAAGCCTGAAAAATAAAGGTAAAAGCTATTAATATCCACAGCGGTTTCAATCCCTTAAAGGCATAAACGGCCGTTCCACCGGTAAATAACATCATTAACAGCAGATAACCCCCGGCGATGAGCAGACCATAAAAACCGGGCAGCAGCATTATTCCCACCGCGCTTACTATCACGATTACAATTTTACTTACCGGGCTTAAACGATGTGCCGGTGAATGTCCCGGTATAAATTGTCCCAGGGGAATATGCCCCAGCATATACACTAGCCTCCCGGTTTTTTCAACTGTTCCTTAACCTTAACAATTTCTTTCACCGCTTCATCCAGCCCCAGCACATCACTGCGTACAGGTATACCCCGCTGCCGCAGTTTCAGCATCGTCTTGACTTCTACAGGCACATCCAGGCCAATGCTGATTATTTTGTGCGCCTGCTTGAACACTTCCCGGGTTGTTCCTTCCAGAACAGCCCTTCCATCATCCAGCACCAGCACCCAATCCGCTAATCTGGCAGCATCTTCCATACTGTGAGTAACCATTATAATGGTGATATCATTACGCTGCTGCAGTTTTTTAAGGGTATTTAAAAACTGTTTTTTGCTTACCGGATCCATCCCGGCAGTTGGTTCGTCCAGCACCAGTATCTCCGGCTGCAGGGCCAGCACCCCGGCTATGGCCACCCGCCTTTTTAAACCACCGCTTAAGCTGAGGGGTGAGCGGGTTAAAATATTTTCCGGCAGTCCGGTATCATTAAGGGCCCTGTACACCCTGTTTTTAATTTCCTCTTTGCTTAAACCCAAATTTTTGGGAGCAAAGGCAATATCATCATAAACAGTTTCTTCAAACAGCTGCTGTTCCGGGTATTGAAATACCAGGCCAACCTGCCGCCATAATCCTGTTCTCACAGCTTTATCCGCGGCGTTGCGGCCCAAAATTTTAACGGTACCCTTCTGCGGAGCTAAAATGCCGTTAAAATGCTGCACCAGGGTAGATTTGCCTGAACCGGTGGGGCCAATTATAGCAGCAGTCTGTCCCCGGGCAATCTTTACAGATACATTTTGTAAAGCAGCTTTTTCAAAAGGCGTACCCCGGCTGTGTGTATAGCAGAGGTTTTCTACTTCAATTGCCCACATAAACCATCCACCAGCTCATCAATACTTAACGGCAGCTGTTGAAAATGAAACCCCACTGCCTTTAGTTTTTCAGCCAACTGTGCTGCCTCCGGCAGCACTAAACCGTACCCTTCCACCCGCTCTCTCCGGGCAAAAATCTCCCTGAGGGTGCCATCCATAACTATTTTCCCCTTATGCAGCAGCACCATCCGCTGAGAAAACACCGCTTCTTCCATCAAGTGGGTGATTAAAATAACGGTTACTTTCAGCTCCCTGTTAAGTTTGGTAACGGCCTGCAGCAGCTCCCTTCTGCCGGCAGGATCAAGCATGGCCGTGGGTTCATCCAGCACAATACACAGGGGTTCCATGGCCAGCACCCCGGCAACGGCCAGGCGCTGCTTCTGCCCCCCGGACAGTAAATGGGGCGGGCGGTCTTTAACCTCTGTCAGCTTTAAAAGATCCAGGTAATACCGCACCCGTTTTCTTATTTCCCCCGGGGGTAAACCTAAATTTTCCGGGCCGAAAGCAACATCCTCTTCAGACACTGCCGCCACCAGCTGGTTATCAGGATTCTGAAATACCATCCCCACCCGCCTGCGTATCTCCCAGACATTGTCTTCACAGCTTGTATCCAAGCCGTCTACCAGCACTTTACCCTTCTCCGGAAGGAGCAAAGCATTTAAGTGCTTGGCTAAAGTCGATTTTCCCGAGCCATTGCTGCCGGCAATGGTTACAAACTCCCCGCGTTTAATTTTCAAACTGCAGCCGGATAATGCCCGCACAAAACCGCCGTCACCCACCGGGTATGAGTAATCCACATTTTCTAAAATTATCAGCGGTTCATTGTTACCTGCTGCGGATGGCGGCACAGATTTCCCACCTTTCAAACACCCCTAAACGCCGAGAAGGAAATCGCAAAGCGATTTCCCACGACTTAAAACAAATACTATTTGGGGCGACCACACTTGGTGAGGCCGCCTTTACAGCAGTTCTAAAATCACCATCGGCGCTGCGTCGCCCCTGCGGAATCCAATCTTTACAATACGAGTGTATCCACCCGGACGATCGGCATGTCTTGGTGCAATATCGTCAAATAACTTGCGCACAACTTTTTTATCGTAAATATATTCCAAGCACTGGCGTCTGGCATGCAGATCATTCCGCTTAGCCAGGGTTACCAGTTTTTCAGCTATACTCTTAACTTCCTTAGCCCTGGTTTCTGTGGTTTCAATGCGGTTGTCCCGGAACAGGGAAGTTACCAGGTTGCGCAGCATAGCTTTACGGTGACCGGTGTTGCGACCTAACTTGCGATAGCTCACCGTTCTCCCTCCCTTACTCGTCGTCTTTCCTTAAACTAAGTCCCAACTCACTGAGCTTGTTAACAACTTCTTCCAGGGACTTCTTACCCAAGTTGCGCACTTTCATCATTTCCTCTTCCGAACGTTGTGTCAGTTCTTCCACCGTGTTGATGCCAGCACGCTTTAAGCAGTTATATGAACGTACAGACAGGTCCAGCTCTTCGATGGACATCTCCATAATTTTGTCCTTTTGTTCTTCCTCTTTTTCTACCATGATTTCTACGTCATTGGTTGCTTCAGTTAGATTGATAAACAGCTGCAGATGCTCACTCATTATTTTAGCAGCTAAGCTGGTTGCTTCATCCGGGCTTATGCTACCGTCAGTCCAAACTTCCAGTGTTAGTTTGTCATAGTCAGTAATCTGTCCCACTCGGGTATTCTCCACGGTATAATTTACCTTTCTAACGGGAGTAAACGCCGAGTCCACAGGAATTACCCCTATAACATGCTCACCTTTCTTATTCTTTTCAGCTGATGCATAACCCCGGCCCCTGGCCACAGTAATTTCCATGTACAGGCGGCTATCCTCCGCTAAACTGGCAATGTGCAGTTCAGGATTTAATATTTCCACATCGGCATCAGCTATAATATCCCCTGCGGTAACATTACACTCACCCTGAGCTTCTATCCGCAGGATCTTTTCGTCTTCTTCCCCGGTTAATTTAACACACAGACCTTTAAGGTTAAGAATAATGTCCGTTACATCTTCCCTAACACCTGGAACTGTTGAAAATTCATGCAGCACGCCGTCTATTTTAACCGATGTCACCGCTACCCCGGGTAGCGATGACAGCAAAATACGGCGCAGGCTGTTGCCTAACGTGATACCGTAACCCCGTTCCAGGGGCTCCAACACGAATTTTCCGTAATTGCCTTCTTCATTTACTTCAACACATTCAATTTTTGGTTTCTCAATTTCCAACATTTACGGTAACCCTCCTTTGGCCGGAAAGAAGCAAACCGCTTAACATGCCGACCTACCTGGAATAAAGCTCAACGATAAGATGTTCTTCAATGGGAACATCAATTTGTTCCCGGGTGGGGAGGGCCACTACTCGACCTTTTGCCTGCTCTGCGTCATACTCAAGCCATGCCGGAGGGGTCTTTTCACCGGCCCGCTCCATCAACTCTTTGATTCTCGGGGAATTTTTGCTCTTATCCTTGACTGTAATTTCATCGCCAACCTTAACCAGATATGACGGTATGTTAACCCTGCGACCATTAACTTCAAAATGCCCGTGTAAAACCAGCTGACGGGCCTCGTTACGGGAAGCACCCAAACCAAGACGGTATATTACGTTGTCCAGACGACGTTCTAACAAACGAAGCAGGTTGGTACCTGTTACACCAGGCTGACGGGCTGCTTCTTTAAAGTAGTTCCTAAACTGCTTTTCCAGAACACCGTATAAACGGCGCGCTCTTTGTTTTGCACGCAGCTGCAAACCATACTCAGAAACTTTTCTACGAGATTGACCGTGCTGACCGGGTGCATAACTGCGTCTGTCGATGGCACATTTACCTGTATAGCAACGATCCCCTTTTAGGTAAAGCTTAACGCCTTCACGCCGACAAAGTTTGCATTGAGCACCAGTATATCTAGCCATATTTACTCACCCTCCCTTAAACTCTCCGACGTTTTGGCGGCCGGCAGCCGTTATGCGGAATGGGAGTAATGTCTTGAATCATGTTTACTTCCAAACCTGCTGCTTGCAGTGAACGAATTGCCGCCTCACGGCCGGCGCCCGGGCCTTTAACCTTTACTTGAACGGTTTTCATACCGTGATCTATGGCCGCTTTGGCTGCTTTCTCCGCTGTCATCTGAGCAGCAAAAGGTGTGCTTTTCCGGGATCCCTTAAAGCCCACCTGGCCGGCTGATGCCCAGGCAATAGTGTTTCCCTTTGGATCAGTTATAGTTACAATGGTATTGTTAAATGAAGATTTAATATATGCAATACCTGATTCAACATTTTTTCTTTCACGTCTTCTAGGACGTGCTGCACGACGGGCCATGTATTACACTTCCCTCCTAGCCTACTTCTTTCTGCGTACACCAACAGTTTTCTTCGGACCTTTGCGTGTACGTGCGTTGGTCTTTGTCTTTTGACCCCGCACCGGCAGCCCACGACGGTGCCTTATACCGCGATAGCAGCCAATTTCAATCAACCGCTTAATATTTAAAGCAACTTCTCTCCGCAGGTCACCTTCAACCTTCAGGTTTTTATCAATATATTCACGCAACCTGTTAACTTCTTCTTCGGTCAGATCCCGCACTCTGGTGTCCGGGTTCACACCGGTTTGAGCTAATATCTTTTTGGATGTGGAATGACCAATACCATATATATAGGTCAGGGCAATTTCCACCCGTTTATCCCTGGGCAAATCCACCCCGGCAATACGTGCCATCTGTTATGAACACCTCCAATTTACCCTTGCTTTTGCTTATGCTTGGGGTTAACACAAATAACCATAACTTTACCTTTACGGCGAATAATTTTACACTTTTCACAAATTGGTTTCACCGACGGTCTTACTTTCATGTTGCACCCTCCTTCACTGGGTGTTACTTATACCGATATACTATTCTTCCTCTTGTTAAATCATAAGGAGACAATTCCACCATTACTTTATCACCGGGCAGTATGCGAATAAAATTCATCCGAATTTTACCGGATACATGCGCCAGTATTTTATGACCATTAGCCAGTTCCACCCGGAACATGGCATTCGGAAGAGGTTCTATCACGGTACCCTCTACTTCAATAACATCACTCTTTGACATTAGTCTATATACGCCCCCTTTACTCTTCCCTGGTTAAACACTCTCACTGCTCTCCCTATATTTTGTAATACTATCTCTAATGTCCCCATTCCTGATTTTCCCACCGGCTGGTATGCCGGCAATAAAGGGAAGTTTTCTCAAGTGTTTAATATTTTTTTTCTTGGGATTTTCAACCCTGCGTACGCTCCCATCTGCAACCCACACACGGTTGTCTTCAGCCGACCCTATAACCAGATAAAGTTTACCTTTATCCCGTCCGGCAGTTGAGCAAACTAATTGCCCTACTTTAAAATCAACGTCCTTAATTTTAGGCACCTCCCACAACCTCTTCGGTCAGTGGTCCGCAGGCTTATAATTTCGTTAAAATTTCAGGCACATCATCTGTTATGGCAATAGTATGCTCAAAATGGGCTGACAATTTCTTGTCTCTGGTGACCACCGTCCAGTTGTTGGGAAGAGTTTGCACCTCAAATGTGCCCACATTAACCATCGGTTCTATAGCTAATGTCATACCCTGTTTGAGCCGCGGCCCACGTCCAGGGCGGCCAAAGTTGGGTACCTGTGGTTCCTCATGCAGCTTACTGCCTATACCGTGGCCCACATAATCACGTACCACCGAAAAGCCATGAGCCTCTACATAACTTTGTATGGCATGGGATATATCCGACAGGCGGTTTCCACTTACCGCATTATCTATCCCAATATACAGGGCCTGTTCGGTTACCCTCATAAGCTCCAACGCCTCATCACTTACCGACCCCACCGGCAGAGTTCTGGCGGCATCCCCGTAGTATCCATTTATTTCCGCTCCAAGGTCAATACTAATAATATCCCCAGTTTCCAGTTTTCTTAAACCGGGTATCCCATGTACCACTTCTTCATTAACAGAGGCGCAAATGGTAGCGGGAAATCCATATAAACCCTTAAAGGCCGGCCTGGCACCGTGCTTGATTATAAAGTCCTCGGCCACGGTATCCAGTTCCTTTGTACTTATACCCGGCTTTACGGCCTGCTGCAGTTCCCTGTGTGTTTCCGCTACCAATTTGCCTGCATCACGCATGTAATTAAGTTCTCTTTCTGATTTACAGCTAATCATACATATCCATCCCTTACTTAATAAATCCTTGATAGCTGCGCATCAGTAAGTGAGACTCAATCTGTTTCATAGTATCAAGGGCCACACCTACTACAATGAGCAGTGACGTACCGCCAAACCATATACCGGGTATTTGGGTCAATGCCAGCACAAAATTGGGCAGGATGGCTATAAATGCCAGGAACACCGCCCCGGCCATGGTAATTCTGCTTAACACCTTGGAAATATACTCAGCAGTGGGTCTGCCCGGCCTTATGCCGGGAATAAATCCACCGTTTCTCTTGATGTTTTCTGCCATATCCAGCGGGTTCATAATTACAGCGGTGTA
This sequence comes from Desulforadius tongensis, assembly GCF_016907915.1. GTDB lineage: Bacteria > Bacillota > Desulfotomaculia > Desulfotomaculales > Desulfohalotomaculaceae > Desulforadius > Desulforadius tongensis. The sequence goes on along the minus strand of NZ_JAFBCW010000002.1, from coordinate 46,644 downwards.
AAAGTATGTGAACCCAATAATTAACAAAGCATAAACAATGGTATTCAGAACTGAGCCGAATCCCAAATATTTAGCATACCACTCTGCTAAGCCGGCGCTGCCAAACCACTGAACCAGCTGCTGCGGAAACATTAACAATGATGAGGCAAAAATTACAGGAATAACACCGGCCTGGTTAACTTTAATCGGCAGGTGTGTTGTCTGCCCGCCGTAAACCCGGCGGCCCACAACCCGCTTGGCATACTGTACCGGAATACGGCGCTGCCCCTGCTGTACAAAGACAATACCAGCTATAACAGCCAGGGCTATTACTACCAGCAGCAGGATGCTGAGAATGTTTATGGTACCCGCTGCCAACAGTTTATACAGGTTTACCAGTGCCGACGGAATACGGGATACAATACCCGCAAAAATGATCAGTGAAATACCGTTGCCAATTCCCTTTTCCGTAATTTGTTCCCCCAACCACATCAAAAATATCGTACCTGCGGTCAGGGTAATGGCTACAGCAGCATAGGAAAAGGGTCCCGGATTTTCCAGCGCACCTTTTAAGTAGATGGATAACCCGATAGCCTGAATAAAGGCAATTACCGCTGTAAAGTACCTGGTATACTGGGTAATTTTTTTCCGTCCCTCTTCCCCTTCTTTGGCCAGCTGCTCCAAGCGGGGAACAACCACCGTCAGTAACTGCATAATAATTGATGCGTTAATGTAAGGGAAAATACCCATGGCAACCACTGAAACATTTTTAAACGCGCCACCGGAAATAACATCAAAGAAACCCAACAGCGCATTACTGTTGGCCAGTTCCTCAAATACTGTCGGGTCAACGCCGGGCACAGGAATGTGCGCGGCAACCCTAAAGACCAGCAGCATGGCCAACGTAAACAGCAGCTTGTTTTTCAATTCGCTTACTTTTAACGCATTTTTTAAGCTATTAAGCAAGCTTAAATCACCTCGATATTGCCGCCAGCAGCAGTGATCTTTTGCTCCGCTGACTTGCTAAAGGCGTGTGCCTTAACGGTTAGGGATTTTTCCAGCTCACCGTTACCCAATATCTTTACCCCATCACCAATTTTTTTGATTACTCCCGTTTCTTTAAGCAATTCCGGGGTAACAACGGTATTGTTTTCAAACCTGTTTAATTCCTGCACATTTATAGCTACAATTTGTTTCTTAAAGATATTTGTAAAGCCTCGTTTGGGCAAGCGGCGTTGTAAGGGCATTTGGCCACCTTCAAAACCCGGTCTAACGCCACCGCCGGAACGGGCTTTTTGACCCTTTTGACCGCGGCCGGCAGTCTTGCCTAAACCTGAGCCAGGGCCTTGACCCTTACGGGTTGGTTTTTTTCTTGAACCAGGAGCCGGTTTCAACTCGTGTAGTTTCACCGTCGCACCTCCCTTACAATTCTTCTACCTTAACCATGTGTGATACTTTGGCAATCATGCCCCGGATCTGCGGGGTGTCCTCTTGAATAACTGAACCGTTAACTTTCTTCAGACCCAGTGTCTTTACAGTTATGCGTTGTTTTGCCGACCTGCCAATTGGGCTTTTCACCAGTGTAATTTTTAACTTGGCCATATCCGCCCTCCTAACCTAGCAGTTCTTCCACGGATTTTCCTCTGAGCCGTGCTACTTCTTCCGGTGTTTTCAGTGATTTCAACCCTTCCAGGGTTGCCTTAACCATATTGTTGGCATTGTTTGATCCCAACGACTTGGTCAAAATATCCCGTACCCCGGCCAGCTCCAAGACAGCCCTTACCGGACCACCGGCAATAACTCCGGTACCGGGAGCAGCAGGCTTTAACAGCACCCTGCCGGCACCAAACTTACCCATCACTTCGTGCGGAAGGGTAGTACCGTTCAAGGGTATCTTAATCATATTCTTCTTGGCATCTTCTACCCCTTTGCGAATGGCATCGGGAACCTGGGCAGCCTTGCCAAGACCGGCACCAACGTGGCCGTTTCCGTCACCAACCACCACCAAGGCAGAAAAACTGAAACGCCGGCCGCCTTTTACCACCTTGGCTACGCGGTTAATAAATACAACCTTTTCGGACAGTTCCAATTTGCTGGCGTCAATTTTTGACATTACGCTTTGAATTCCCTCCTTAAATAACCCTAACTAGAAATCCAGCCCGCCTTCTCTGGCCGCTTCAGCCAGAGCTTTTACCCGGCCGTGATAAATATACCCGGCTCTATCGAAAACTACTTTTTTAACACCTGAATCCAGAGCTTTTTTAGCAATTAGTTTACCCACTTCTTTAGCAGCTTCAATGTTGCCGCCTGTTTCTAATTTTCCTTTCAGCTCCGGCGAGAGGGATGAAGCAGCAACCAGCGTTACACCCTTATCATCATCAATCACTTGAGCATAAATATGGTTTAGACTGCGGTAAACGTTTAACCTCGGGCGCTCAGCAGTACCACGCAGCTTATTGCGCAGTCTCTGACGACGCTTGGCACGTATCGCCTTCCGGTCAGGCTTTTTTATCAACTGATTTCACTCCTTCCCCAATTACTTACCTGCTTTACCAGCTTTGCGGCGAATGTGTTCGCCTTCGTACTTAATGCCCTTACCCTTATACGGCTCAGGTAAGCGTACCTCACGGATTTTGGCAGCAACAATACCTACCAGTTGCTTATCTACACCTTTTACTTGAATTTTGTTTGCTGCAGGCACTTCTATTTCAATGCCTTCAGGGGCTTCCATTTCCACCGGGTGGGAGTACCCCATGCTCAGCACCAGTTTTTTACCCTGCTTTTGCGCCCGGTATCCCACACCAACCAGCTCCAGGTTCTTCTGGAAACCTTTGGTGACCCCTTCAACCATGTTGGCAATTAATGAACGGGTGGTTCCGTGCAGCGCTTTATGCTGTTTGCTATCTGACGGGCGTTCAACAATGATTTGCTTATCTTCTATTTTGATATTCATATCCCGGTGCATTTCTTTTTCCAATTGACCCTTAGGGCCCTTTACCCGAACTACGTTACCCTCAATTTTCACTTCAACACCTTCGGGCACCGGAATTGGTTTTCTGCCAGTACGAGACAAGTTCTACACCTCCTTAGCCATCATTACCAGACGTAGCAAATGACCTCGCCGCCCACGCCCAGCTGACGGGCTTTCTTGTCGGTCATAATTCCTTTGGAAGTGGAAATTATAGCAATACCAAGGCCGCCTAAAACCTTTGGAATGCTGTCTTTTTTAGCATAAACCCGCAGGCCCGGCTTGGATATTCTTTTTAACCCGGTGATTACTCTTTCCTTTTCACCGGGATATTTCATATAAATCCTCAAGATGCCCTGCTTACCGTCTTCAATGTATTCGTATTCCTTGATGTAACCTTCTTCTTTAAGAATTTGCGCAATTGCCTTTTTTACATTGGATGCAGGAGCCTCAACTACACCCTTGTATACCATGTTAGCATTGCGAATACGAGTCAAGAAGTCCGCAATGGGATCCGTCATTACCATTGCCCCTACCTCCTTCCTTTCTACCAGCTGGCCTTTTTAACACCCGGGATCTCGCCTTTGTATGCCAGTTCCCGGAAACAAATACGGCAAATACCGAACTTCCTCATATATGCATGGGGTCTGCCACATAATTTGCAGCGATTGTACGCCCGTACTTTGAATTTCGGTGGGCGCTTAGCTTTGTTAATCATAGCTTTTTTAGCCATTAAATTTCCCTCCTTTACCGGACGCTGTATTTTGCCGGATTAACGACGGGTTCTAGCTGGCCTTTTTAAACGGCATACCCAACAGCCTGAGCAGTTCCCGAGCTTCTTCATCTGTTTTGGCAGTGGTTACAAAGCATACTTCCAAGCCGCGCACTTTGTCCACTTTATCATAGTCAATCTCAGGGAAAATAAGCTGTTCTTTAATACCCAGCGTATAGTTGCCTCTACCGTCAAAGGCGGTGGGGGATACCCCACGGAAGTCACGAACCCTGGGCAGGGAGATGTTGAACAGTTTGTCAACAAATTCCCACATTTTATTTCCACGCAGGGTTACTTTTGCACCAATGGGCATACCTGCTCTCAGTTTAAATCCTGCAATAGATTTCTTGGCTCTTGTCACCACCGGGCGCTGGCCGGTAATAATCATCAAATCTTCAACAGCAGAGTCGATAATTTTGGAGTTTTGTGTGGCTTCTCCCAGCCCCATGTTGATGGTAACCTTTTCTAACTTGGGTACTTCCATTATGTTTTTATAGCCAAACTTCTCCATCATTGCTTTAACTACTTCTTGGCTATATTTATCTTTCAGCCTAGGCACAGGTGGATACCTCCTTCCCGCTTGTGGATTAGCTCAACACTTCACCGCAAACCTTGCAAACACGTTCTTTTTTGCCGTTTTCTATTTTCTTGCTTACGCGAACAGGCTTATTGCACTTGGAACAAAACGGCATTACATTGGAACTGTGTATGGGAGCAGGTTTCTCTACGATACCACCCTGCGGCATCTTTGGATTGGGGCGAGTGTGGCGTTTTACGATGTTAACCCCCTCAACCACAACCCGGCTGGTTTTGGGGTGTACTTCCAATACCTTGCCTTTTTTGCCGGCATCTTTACCGGTTATTACAACAACTGTATCTCCCTTACGCACATGCACTTTTGGCACTGTTATGCACCTCCAATCTTACAGAACCTCAGGGGCCAGAGAAACAATTTTCATGTAGTCTTTTTCACGTAATTCCCTGGCCACCGGGCCAAAGATACGGGTACCTCTGGGGCTTTTGTCGTCTCTAATTATTACTGCTGCATTTTCATCAAATTTTATATATGAACCGTCATCCCTGCGTACTTCCTTTTTAGTACGCACAACCACCGCTTTAACTACGTCACCTTTCTTAACAACGCCGCCTGGTGTGGCTTCTTTTACTGAAGCAACAATGGTATCTCCCAGGGAAGCATAGCGTCTTGTCGAACCTCCCAGCACACGAATGCACTGCAGCTTGCGTGCACCTGTATTGTCAGCAACGTTGAGTTTGGTTTCTACTTGAATCAAGGTGATTCCCTCCTTTCAACGCCGTTGGCTCCATAAAAGGAGTTTATTAGATTAGATTTGCTTAGCCCGGCGAATAACTTCTACCACACGCCAGCGCTTATCCTTTGATAAGGGGCGGGTTTCCATGATTTTTACTTCATCACCAATGCGGCAGATGTTTTCTTCATCGTGGGCTTTGTACTTTTTGCTCTTCCGTACGGTCTTGCCGTACAACGGGTGTCTGCTTAAGGTTTCCACAGCCACCACAGCTGTTTTATCCATTTTATCACTTACAACACGGCCGTATCTTACCTTGCGATAATTGCGCTTCTGCACAGCTATGCCTCCTTCCTCTCACGAGCAAAGGCTATGCTCTCTTAATTCCCAGCTCACGTTCTCTAATAATGGTTTTAATACGTGCAATTTTCCGGCGAACCTCTTTTATCTTCATCGGATTATCCAACTGTCCGGTGGCCAATTGGAATCTCAGCTTAAAGAGCTCATCTTTTGATTCATCCAGCTTTTTGTTTAATTCTTCGTTTGTCAGTTCACGGAGCTCTTTACTTTTCATTGGCTTCACCTACTTCCCCACGTTTAACGAATTTACATTTTACGGGTAATTTATGAGAGGCCAATCTCATGGCTTCACTAGCCACTTCTTCCGGTACACCGGCAATTTCAAACATTACACGGCCCGGCTTCACTACGGCCACCCAATGCTCCGGAGTACCTTTACCTTTACCCATACGGGTTTCGGCAGGTGTTTCTGTAATAGGCCTATCAGGGAATATACGAATCCAAACTTTACCACCCCGTTTGATATAACGGGTCATTGCAATACGGGCGGCCTCAATTTGACGGTTGGTAATCCAACCGGCTTCTAAAGCTTGCAAACCATATTCACCAAAGTGTACCTCAGTACCACCTTTGGACCTACCAGACAGTTTGCGGGGCCGGTGTTGTTTACGATACTTAACCCTTTTCGGAATTAACATTACCTATTCCCCTCCTTCTTTGGCAACCGCCTTTGCCCTTTGGGGCAACACCTCTCCTTTATATATCCAAACTTTTACACCTATTTTGCCGTAAGTGGTGTCAGCTTCTGCAAATCCATAATCAATATCTGCACGTAAGGTGTGCAAAGGAACTTTACCTTCACTGGTCCACTCGGTGCGAGCAATTTCCGCCCCACCCAGGCGGCCGCTTACCGCAACTTTAATACCCTTGGCTCCCATTTTCATGGCTCTGTTTACAACCTGCTTCATTGCCCTGCGGAAAGCGATCCGTCTCTCCAACTGAGCGGCCACGTTTTCAGCCACCAGCTGGGCATCTATTTCCGGGGTTTTAATTTCTTGAATGTTAACGTTAACTTTCTTCCCGGTCATCTTTTCCAACTTCTGTCTTAAAGCTTCCACTTCGGCACCGCCACGGCCGATTACAATACCGGGTTTAGCGGTGAAAATGGTTATTTTAATCCGGTTGGCAGCACGCTCTATTTGAATACGAGAAATGCCGGCCGGGTACAGTTTTTTCTTAATATACTCCCGAATTTTAACGTCTTCAATCAATAAAGCGGAAAAATCACGCTTGTTGGCAAACCATTTTGAGTCCCAGTCTTTGATGATGCCGACCCGCAATCCTTTAGGGTTAACCTTTTGTCCCACTAAGTTATCCCTCCTTCTTCTCTTTTACCACAACGGTAATGTGGCTGGTGCGTTTGCGCTTCATATCTGCCCGGCCGTAGGCCCGGGGACGATAGCGCTTGAGGGTGGGACCCTGATCCACATAGGCTTCGGCAATGTACAGGTTATCCTTATCCATTTCGTAGTTATGCTCAGCATTTGCTGCAGCAGAATTAATTACCTTTGCTACTGCTTCTGATGCCCGCTTAGGTGTATACTTTAAAATTGCCAAGGCTTCATTAATATCTTTGCCGCGAATCAAATCCACCACCTGACGCACCTTGCGCGGGGATATCCGAATGTACCTGGCAATAGCTCTTGCTTCCATAACTTATTGCCCCCCTCTCTGGACTACTTAAGAGCAGTAGACCTTTCTGTATGGTCTCCATGGCCACGGAAAGTACGTGTGGGAGCAAATTCTCCCAACTTATGCCCAATCATATCTTCGGTAATGTACACAGGTACATGCTTGCGACCATCGTGTACCGCAATGGTGTGCCCTACCATTTCAGGAAAAATGGTAGAACTGCGGGACCAGGTCTTAATAACCTTTTTCTCACCGGTTTCGTTCATCTTTTCAATTCTGGCCAAAAGTTTTTTATCTACATATGGTCCTTTCTTGAGTGACCGACCCATATCTGGACCCCCTTTTAATTACTTTTTACGCCGCTTAATAATCAGCTTATCACTATGCTTTTTCTTACGGGTGCGTGCACCCAGTGCCGGTTTACCCCAAGGAGTAACAGGGTGACGTCCGATGGGTGAACGGCCTTCACCACCACCGTGGGGGTGATCAACAGGGTTCATTACCACACCACGTACGGTGGGACGTCTGCCCAACCAACGCTGGCGACCGGCTTTACCAATGGTAATGTTTTCATGATCAACATTGCCCACCTGGCCAATGGTTGCCCGGCATGTTTGTAAAATCAAGCGCATTTCACCAGACGGCATGCGGATGGTAACATATTTGCCTTCCTTAGCCATCAGCTGTGCTGCCGCGCCTGCGGAGCGCACCAGCTGGCCGCCGTGTCCCGGGTGTAATTCAATATTATGAATCATGGTACCCACCGGGATATTTGCCAGCGGCAGAGCATTACCCACTTTAATATCAGCCTCGGGACCTGATTCAACATAACTTCCCACCTGCAGATCTTTAGGTGCAATTATATAACGTTTTTCTCCGTCAGCATAATGCAGTAATGCAATTAGCGCCGAACGGTTTGGATCGTATTCAATAGCGGCTACTTTAGCCGGAATTCCGTCTTTATCCCGTTTGAAGTCAATAATGCGGTACATCCTCTTATGCCCGCCGCCGCGGTGTCTTACTGTAATACGTCCCTGGTTGTTACGGCCGGCATTTTTTTTCAGAGGTTGCAGCAAGGACTTCTCAGGTTCGGTTTTAGTAATTTCGGCAAAATCCGAAACCGTTACAAAGCGGCGACCAGGGGAGGTTGGTTTAAACTTTTTAATCGCCACCTGGCATCCCTCCTTACAGTCCTTCGAATATCTCTATCTTGTCGCCTTCAGCGAGTTTTACGATAGCTTTTTTCCTATCCGGGGTTTTACCAACGTATTGACGCACACGCTTGGTTTTACCCTTGACATTCATGGTGTTTACCTTTACCACCTTAACATTAAACAGCTTTTCCACTGCCTGTCTGATTTCTATTTTGTTGGCTTTTTTGTCAACCCAAAAAGTATATTTGTTATCAGCCAGCAGGTCTGTACTTTTTTCAGATATCACCGGCTTGATGATGATATCACGGGGGTTTTTCACTATGCCAGCACCTCCTCGACTTTGGCCACCGCATCTTTAGTAATGACCAACTTGTCGTGGTGCAGTATGTCGTAAACATTTAACCCTTCAGCTCTTAAAGGCTTAACTCCCGGAATATTGCGGGCAGATTTTATAACATTGTCCTCCCGCTCGGCAGTTACCACCAGAGCTTTGGTTTTCACATTCAGGTTATTTAAAATGTTCACCATTTCTTTTGTTTTCGGCTGATCCAGTGTCAGACTATCCACTACCAAGATTTCACCGTTTTGCACCTTGGCGGATAAAGCTGATTTCATGGCCAGTCGTCTTACCTTCTTGGGCAGTGAATACTTATAACTCCTGGGATGAGGACCAAAGACTATACCGCCACCACGCCAAATAGGTGATCTAATGCTACCATGTCTTGCACGACCTGTACCTTTCTGTCTCCAAGGCTTACGGCCACCACCGCGCACCTCAGATCTAGTCTTGGTGTCGTGGGTGCCCAACCGCCGGCCGGCTAACTGCATAACCACTGCCGCGTGCAGCACATGCTCGTTTGGCTGGATACCCCATACGCTGTCGTTCAGCTCTGTTTCGCCGACCTGTTGGCCATTAATATTATAAACTGCTACTTTGGGCATCACTTATTCCTCCTTTCGCTACCGGCTGCTACTTGGCCTTAACACTGTTTTTAATCATTATCAGGCCACCCCGCGGTCCGGGAACAGCACCTTTTACAGCGATCAAGTTGCGCTCGGCATCAACTCTCACCAGCTCGAGGTTCTGCACGGTAACCCGCTCCACCCCATAGTGACCGGGGGCTTTTTTACCTTTAAAAGTCCGCTGCGGCCCCAACGCACCTGAGGAACCAGGCCGGCGGTGATTTTTAGAGCCGTGACTCATAGGTCCGCGATGGAAGCCATGGCGCTTGATGGTACCGGCAAAACCACGTCCCTTTGAAGTGCCGACAACGTCCACTTTCTCACCCTCGGCAAAGATGTCAGCCTTTATTTCTTGACCAACCTGGTACTCATCTATATTATCCGTTCTTAATTCTTTTAAATAACGAACGGGACGCACACCATATTTAGCGAAATGACCTTTTAAAGGCTTATTTACCAGTCTTTCCGGTTTGTAACCAAAACCTATCTGTACAGCGTTATACCCGTCGGTGTCAACAGTTTTCTTTTGCACTACCACACACGGGCCGGCTTCGATAACAGTAACCGGGATAGCTTTGCCTTCAGGTGTAAGAATTTGTGTCATACCTACTTTTTTACCCAAAATTGCTTTAGACATAGCTCCAAGCACCTCCTGTATCACGATCAGCGGTTCGAACTGCTCGAACTTAATCGTTTTCTAAAACCCCAGGAACACTGACCCGGGTGTTTCACTTGCCAAATTTAATTAAAGCTTAATTTCAATATCCACCCCGGCCGGCAGGTCAAGGCGCATTAATGAATCCACCGTCTTGGGAGTGGGATCAACAATGTCGATCAGTCTCTTGTGTACACGCATTTCAAATTGTTCCCTGGAGTCCTTGTTAACGTGGGGAGAACGCAAAATGGTGTATATAGTCTTTTCAGTGGGCAGCGGCACAGGACCGGACACCGAAGCGCCGGTGCGCTTTGCTGTATCCACAATTTTCAGCGCAGACTGATCAAGCATTTGATGATCATATGCTTTTAACCTAATGCGAATTTTTTGCTTTTTCATCAATACATCCTCCTTATCGCCCGATTGAAGCGGACTACTCGGTGAAAATTCCCCTGTTTTCAGGCAACCTCTCACTTCATCGCTACCAGTTGACTTTTAGTGCCTTTAATTACTACTGCAGACACATGACAGGAGGTGGGGGCTGTGAATACCCACCTCCCAATTTATACTACCAGTTTTTACTCGTGAATGGCTGTTACAACGCCGGCACCTACGGTACGGCCGCCCTCACGAATAGCAAAACGCAGACCTTCTTCAATAGCAATGGGGGTGATTAACTCAATGGTAAACTTGGTGTTGTCACCGGGCATTACCATTTCCACACCCTCCGGCAGCTGAATTGTACCGGTAACGTCGGTGGTACGGAAGTAGAACTGCGGGCGGTATCCGTTAAAGAACGGGGTGTGACGGCCGCCTTCTTCTTTGGTCAGTACATATACTTCCGCATCAAACTTGGTGTGCGGGTTGATGCTGCCGGGTTTAGCCAGCACTTGGCCGCGCTCGATCTCCTTACGGTCGATACCCCGCAGCAGGCAGCCAACGTTATCTCCGGCTTCCGCATAGTCCAGCAGCTTGCGGAACATTTCCACACCGGTTACAACGGTCTTCTTCGGCTCGTCAGCCAAACCTACGATTTCTACCTCATCACCCTGCTTAACTATACCGCGCTCCACACGACCGGTGGCAACGGTACCGCGACCGGTGATGGAGAATACGTCCTCCACAGGCATCAAGAAGTCTTTATCGGTGTCACGCTCAGGGGTGGGAATGTATTCGTCCACCTTATCCATCAGTTCCCAAATCTTACCGCACCATTCACACTCCCGGCTGCCGCAGCCGCACTCCATAGCTTTTAAAGCAGAGCCGGCAACAATGGGAGTGTCATCGCCGGGGAACTCGTATTCATTCAGCAGTTCACGTACTTCCATGTCCACCAGTTCCAGCAGCTCTTCATCGTCTACCATATCGGCTTTATTTAAAAATACAACGATGGAAGGAACGCCTACCTGGCGGGACAGCAGAATGTGCTCACGGGTTTGGGGCATCGGACCGTCAGCAGCGGATACCACCAAAATAGCACCGTCCATTTGAGCGGCACCGGTAATCATGTTCTTAACGTAGTCAGCGTGTCCCGGGCAGTCCACGTGGGCATAGTGACGTTTTTCGGTCTCATACTCCACGTGAGCTGTGTTAATGGTAATACCGCGTTCACGCTCTTCCGGAGCATTGTCAATTTCGTCGTATTTCTTAACATCGCCACCAAAAGACTTAGACAGTGTAATAGTAATGGCGGCAGTAAGAGTGGTTTTACCATGGTCAACGTGACCGATGGTACCGATGTTCACGTGCGGCTTAGTGCGCTCGAATTTAGCCTTTGCCATTTCACTATTCCCCCTTAATCAATCAGAAATTTTTAAGCATTTTTAGAAATAATTTCATCGGCTATATTTTTAGGAACCTCTTCGTAATGGGAGAACTGCATTGTATACTGCCCGCGTCCCTGAGTGCGGGAACGCAGCTCAGTGGCGTAGCCAAACATCTCTGCCAGGGGAACATTGGCAACGATAACTTTCGCGTTACCCCTTTGATCCATAGACTCCACCCGACCGCGGCGGCTGTTAAGATCTCCCATCACATCGCCCATATACTCTTCCGGCATAACCACTTCAACTTTCATAATCGGCTCCAGTATTACGGGGTCAGCTTTTTTAGCCCCCTCTTTCAAAGCCATGGAAGCGGCTACCTTAAAGGCCATTTCAGAAGAGTCCACTTCGTGATATGACCCGTCAAACAGTGTAGCTTTAATATCTATCATGGGATAACCGGCAAGAACCCCGGTTTGCATAGCTTCCTTTATTCCCGCATCAACGGCAGGAATATATTCCTTGGGCACTACCCCACCAACAATTTTGTTCACAAATTCATAACCACCGCCGGGCTCAAGGGGCTCCAGTTCTATGTGAACATGACCGTACTGCCCGCGGCCGCCGGATTGACGTACAAATTTACCTTCAGCCTTAACAGCCTTTTTGATGGTTTCTTTATACGCCACCTGGGGTCTGCCCACATTGGCTTCTACCTTAAATTCCCTCAGCAGACGGTCAACAATAACTTCCAGGTGCAGTTCACCCATACCGGAAATGATTGTTTGACCCGTCTCGTGATCGGTATGCGTTTTAAATGTGGGGTCTTCATCAGCTAGTTTCTGCAGTGCAACAGCTAATTTATCTTGGTCAGCTTTGGTTTTTGGCTCAATGGCTACATCGATAACTGGCTCGGGAAACTCCATTGCTTCCAGTATTATGGGGTGTTTTTCATCACACAAGGTGTCACCGGTACCGGTAACCTTTAACCCCACAGCAGCAGCAATGTCGCCGGCATACACTTCGTCAATTTCTTCCCGGTGATTGGCATGCATTTGCAAAATGCGCCCCACCCGTTCTTTCTTGCCTTTGCTGCTGTTGAAAATATATGATCCGGATTTCAAATTACCGGAATATACCCTGAAGAACGCCAGCCTACCCACATAAGGGTCAGCCATGATTTTAAAGGCCAAAGCAGAAAAGGGCTCGTCATCCCTGGCCACCCGGCGATCTTCTTCCCCCGTATCAGGATTGATTCCACTAACGGCAGGGACATCGGTGGGAGCCGGCAGATAATCAACAATGGCATCCAAAAGCAGCTGTACACCCTTGTTTTTAAATGAAGATCCACAAAGCACCGGAATCATTTCCACCGCCAGGGTAGCTTTGCGAACAGCGAGGCGTATTTCCTCCTCGGTAAGTTCTTCCCCTTCCAGGTATTTCATCATCAACTCTTCATCGGTTTCAGCCACCGCTTCCAGCAGCTTTTCCCGGTACTCTTCCACCAGATCCTTCATTTCTTCGGGTATCTCTGACAGTTCACTTCTGGTGCCCAAATCATCTACATATATAACTGCTTTGTTTTTAATTAAATCCACAATCCCCTTAAACTCATCCTCTGCGCCAATGGGCAGCTGAACGGCTACGGGGTTTGCTCCCAATCTTTCCCGCATCATGTCCATACATCTGAAGAAATCAGCACCAATGCGGTCCATCTTATTTACATAAGCAATCCTCGGCACGCGATACTTGTCTGCCTGCCTCCAAACAGTTTCTGACTGGGGTTCCACGCCCCCCACTGAGCAGAACACCGCCACAGCACCATCCAGCACGCGCAGCGAACGCTCCACTTCCACCGTAAAGTCCACGTGGCCTGGCGTATCTATAATGTTGATACGATGATCCCGCCACTGACAGGTGGTAGCAGCAGAGGTAATGGTAATACCCCTTTCCTGTTCCTGCACCATCCAGTCCATGGTTGCCGCACCGTCATGCACTTCACCAATTTTATGCACCCTACCGGTGTAGAACAAAATGCGCTCGGTGGTTGTTGTTTTGCCAGCGTCAATGTGAGCCATAATACCTATGTTGCGTGTGCGCTCTAATGGAAACCTACGAGCCATACTTTATCCTCCTTACCACCTGTAATGCGCAAATGCTTTGTTGGCTTCAGCCATTTTATGTGTATCTTCACGTTTTTTAACTGCACCGCCAGTACCCTGTGCAGCATCCATAATTTCGAAAGCCAGTCTTTCCGCCATGTTGCGGCCGGAACGCTGGCGGGCATAATTGGTTATCCAGCGAATACCCAGGGTTTGACGGCGTTCCTGGCGCACTTCCACCGGAACCTGGTAGTTGGCACCGCCCACACGGCGCGCCTTAACTTCCAATACCGGCATTACATTTTTCATTGCCTCTTCAAACACCTCAACCGGATCTTTGCCGGTTTTCTCGCGAATTATATCAAAAGCATTATAAACAATACGTTCTGCCAATCCTTTTTTGCCATCCAGCATGATTTGATTTATCAGCTTAGTTACAACCTTGCTGCCGTATACCGGATCAGGCAGTACTTCACGCTTGGGAACTTCACCTTTTCTCGGCACCACTTTCCCCCCTTTTACACAGGTTTATCGGTATAATCTTGCAGTATAAACATATTTATTTACTATAATTACTTCTTTATTTTTTGGGCCGTTTTGTTCCATATTTTGAACGCCCTTGGTTGCGATCCTGCACTCCGGCTGTATCCAGCGCACCACGTACAATATGGTAACGAACACCCGGAAGATCTTTAACCCGGCCACCGCGAACCAGTACCACTGAGTGCTCCTGCAGGTTGTGGCCGATGCCAGGAATGTAGGAGGTTACTTCAATACCGTTGGTCAGACGCACCCTAGCCACCTTACGCAAAGCCGAGTTCGGCTTCTTGGGAGTGGTTGTGTAAACCCTGGTGCAAACACCACGCTTTTGCGGGCAGCCTCTCAGGGCCGGTGAGTCAGACTTCCCGGTTACCATTTTCCTGTTTTTACGAATAAGTTGATTAATGGTCGGCATTTCCAAACAACACCTCCCTTCCCCAGTAAAAACTGTAATATGACAAGCCTCAAACGGCTATTCTTCAAGAATTGCAGCCACGGCACAGCGAACGTCAATACTGCACGCCTTTCCCAGCATCTTCATACTGTCCACTTCAACCACCGGAATAGCCTTTGCTTTACAGGCCCTGATAACCGGTTCCACAACGTGCCGTTCAGCATCTTTAGCCACAAACACAACTTTGGCCCGACCCTTTTCCACCGCCTTGGCAGTTTGTTTGGCACCTACTGTTTTTTGTCGAGCGTTGGATATTCTCTCATAGGACATAATAAATACCTCCAGAAATCCGCACACTTGTATATAATAACACTAGGGCATTACATTGTCAACATTTTTATAGATTAGAAGCATGGTGAAACTATACATTCCACCATGCTCATGTAAAACCGGTACACACCCTCTGCTGATTAAATATCTATTTCTTCTTCCACAGCAGCTTCCTCGCCGGCGTTTTTACCGCCCCTTGCCAGCGGTTCCACAGCCCGGTAGCGGGCCATTCCCGTTCCCGCCGGCACCAGCTTACCGATAATAACGTTTTCTTTCAAGCCCAGCAGCGGATCCGTTTTACCCTTAATGGCCGCCTCGGTAAGCACCCGGGTGGTCTCCTGGAATGAAGCCGCCGACAGGAATGAATCGGTAGCCAGTGATGCTTTGGTGATTCCCAACAGCACCGGTTTAGCGGTTGCCGGTTCTCCACCGTTTTCCTCCACCCTGCGGTTTTCTTCTTCAAAGTCAAATATATCTACCAAACCTCCGGGCAGCAGGTCTGTATCCCCTACTTCTTCCACTTTCACCTTCCGGAACATCTGGCGGATCATAACCTCAATGTGTTTGTCGCTGATTTCCACACCCTGCATCCGGTACACTTTCTGCACCTCCTGCAGCAGGTACAGCTGTGTATCCCGGGGGCCTTTTATCTTCAGCAGGTCGTGGGGGTTAACGGAACCCTCTGTCAGTTCATCCCCCGCTTTAACCCGGTCACCGTCTTGTACTTTCAAGCGCATTCCGTAGGGTATCTGGTGGGTACTTTTTTCTCCATCATCACCGGTAATTTCAATTTCCCGGCGTCCTTTAACTTCTTTAATTGTAACCACACCGTCATTCTCGGCAATGACAGCCTGCCCCTTGGGACGGCGCGCTTCAAACAGTTCTTCTACCCTTGGCAGACCCTGGGTGATGTCGTCCCCGGCAATACCTCCGGTGTGGAAGGTGCGCATGGTCAGCTGGGTACCGGGTTCACCAATGGACTGAGCGGCAATAATACCCACCGCTTCCCCGATATCCACTTCCTGGCCGGTGGCCAGGTTGCGCCCGTAACACTTTTTGCACACGCCGTGCCGGGTCCGGCAGGTGAGCACCGAGCGAATTGTCACTTCTTTTACCCCGGCAGCGATAATTTTTTCAACGTCACATTCCATTATTTCCCGGCCGGCCTCAACAATCACCTCGCCGGTTTCGGGATGAACAACATCTTTCAGCGCGAATCTGCCTACGATACGATCCTCTAATTTTTCAATAATTTCGGTGCCATTTCTAATTTCGGTTACCGTTACACCTTCTTCCGTACCGCAGTCACTTTCGCGAACAATAACATCCTGAGCCACATCAACCAGGCGCCTGGTGAGATAACCGGAGTCGGCAGTTCTCAGGGCGGTATCGGCCAATCCTTTCCGGGCACCGTGGGTGGAAATAAAGTATTCCAGCACCGTCAGGCCCTCGCGGAAATTGGCCTTAATGGGCAGGTCGATAATTCTCCCCGAGGGATCGGCCATCAGGCCCCTCATGCCGGCCAGCTGCCGGATCTGCTGTTTATTACCCCGGGCACCCGAATTGGCCATCATGTAAACCGGGTTAAACTTATCCAGCGTTTCCATCAAAGCTTCGGTTACTTCCTCAGTGGCTTTAGTCCACACACCGATAACCTTGCGGTAACGCTCCTCATCGGTAATTAAACCCCGCCGGTACTGCTTTTCTATTTCATTAACCTTGGCCTCAGAGCGCTCTAAAATTTCCTTTTTCTTTTCCGGTATGGTAATATCCGACATAGCAATGGTCACACCGGCCTGGGTGGCATACCTGTAACCCAATTTTTTAAGACCGTCCAGCAGTTTTGCCGTGGCTGCATAACCCAGTTTGCGGTAGCACTGATCGACAATACTGCCCAGTTTCTTTTTACCCATTACTTCGTTATAATACCCCAGCCCATCCGGTATAACTTCATTAAAAATTAACCGGCCAACGGTGGTTTCCAGCAGCTCGCCGCTGCGGCGCACTTTTATTTTGGCATGCAGCGACAGCGCTTTGTTGTCATAGGCCATGAAGGCCTCTTCAGCATCCCGGAACACCTTTCCTTCGCCCTTGGCACCGGGCTTTTCCATGGTCAAGTAATAGCACCCCAGCACCATGTCCTGGGTTGGCGTGGCCACCGGTTTACCGTCTTTAGGGTTCAAAATGTTGTGGGCCGAAAGCATCAGCAGCCGGGCTTCAGCCTGGGCCTCAGCGGACAGCGGCACGTGCACCGCCATTTGGTCCCCGTCAAAGTCGGCATTGTAGGCTGTACATACCATGGGGTGAATTTTAATGGCCCGCCCTTCAACCAGTATCGGTTCAAAGGCCTGAATGCCCAGGCGGTGCAGGGTGGGGGCACGGTTCAGCATAACGGGATGCTGGCTGATTACTTCTTCCAGTACATCCCACACCTCGCTGCGCACCCGCTCCACCATCCGTTTGGCACTCTTGATGTTATGGGCGTACCCTTTTTCTACCAGGCTTTTCATCACAAAGGGTTTAAACAGTTCCAGTGCCATTTCTTTAGGCAGTCCGCACTGGTGCAGTTTTAATCTCGGCCCCACCACAATAACCGAACGACCGGAATAGTCTACCCTTTTACCCAGCAGGTTCTGCCTAAAACGCCCCTGTTTGCCCTTTAACATGTCAGATAAAGATTTTAACGGGCGGTTGCCGGGGCCGGTAACCGGTCTGCCCCGGCGGCCGTTGTCAATAAGGGCATCCACCGCTTCCTGCAGCATTCTTTTCTCATTACGGACAATAATATCCGGTGCCCCTAAATCCAACAGCTTTTTCAGCCTGTTATTGCGGTTTATAACCCGGCGGTACAGGTCATTCAAATCCGATGTGGCAAACCGTCCGCCGTCCAATTGAACCATGGGACGCAGCTCCGGCGGAATTACCGGCAGCACATCTAAAATCATCCATTCCGGTCTGTTTTTGGATTTGCGAAAAGCTTCTACCACTTCTAAGCGGCGAATAGCCCTAATTTTACGCTGCCCGGAAACCTCTTTTAACTCCTGCCGCAGCTCCCGGGCCTGCTCCTCCAAATCAATTTCTTTCAGCAGCTCCTTGATGGCTTCTGCTCCCATGCCGGCTTTAAAGCTGTCGCCGTATTTCTCATAATACTCACGATATTCCGTTTCGGTAAGCAGCTGCTTTTTAATCAGATTTGTCTCGCCCGGATCTATTACGATATAAGATACAAAATAAAGTACTTTTTCCAACGCCCGGGGAGACATGTCCAGTATTAATCCCATCCGGCTGGGAATTCCTTTAAAATACCATATATGTGATACCGGAGCAGCCAGCTCGATAATACCCATTCTTTCCCGGCGCACCTTAGACCTGGTAACTTCTACCCCACAGCGGTCACAAACCACGCCTTTATAACGCACCCGCTTGTATTTACCGCAGTGACATTCCCAGTCACGGGTGGGCCCGAAAATCCTTTCACAGAATAACCCGTCGCGCTCCGGTTTTAAAGTGCGGTAGTTAATAGTTTCCGGTTTTTTAACCACACCACTGGACCAGGCCCTAATTTGCTCCGGAGAAGCCAGCCCAATACGGATCCGGTCAAAATTATTTAAATCCAGCAAGGATTTTTCCCCCTTTAAACAGGTTTTACCGGTGATTATTAATCATCTATCTCTAAATCTTTTTCCATAACCGACAAATCGAGCGCATCATCACCTTCATCATCACCATTGGAACCGTCGTCATTTGATCCAGCAGGCGGTCCTTCTTGTGCATCCAACCCGTAATCTTTGGCCGCTTCGTCAACGTCTTCTTCCGTTTCCTTGATCACAATTTCTTCTTCATCTTCCGACAGCACTCTAATATCCAGTCCCAAGCTCTGCAGCTCTTTAATCAATACCTTAAAGGACTCCGGAACTCCCGGTTCCGGTACGTTTTCACCTTTTACTATTGCTTCATAGGTCTTAACCCGGCCCACCACATCGTCGGACTTCACAGTAAGTATTTCCTGCAGTGTATAAGCGGCACCGTAAGCTTCCAGCGCCCAAACTTCCATTTCACCGAACCGCTGGCCGCCGAACTGGGCTTTACCGCCCAGGGGCTGCTGGGTAACCAGCGAGTAAGGTCCGGTGGAACGGGCGTGTATTTTATCGTCAACCAGGTGAGCCAATTTTAACATATATACATAACCCACCGTCACAGGATTATCAAAAGGCTCCCCTGTTCTGCCGTCATAAAGAGTAATTTTACCTATTTCCGGCAAACCGGCTTTGCGCAGGCTTTCCACAATATCCTCTTCAGAGGCACCGTTAAATACAGGGGTGGCAACGTGAAAACCAAGGGCCTTAGCTGCCCATCCCAGGTGAGTTTCCAACACCTGACCGATATTCATCCGGGAAGGAACCCCCAGGGGGTTTAAAACAATCTCCACCGGTGTGCCGTCAGGCAGGAAGGGCATATCCTCTTCCGGCAGAATACGGGCAATAACACCCTTGTTGCCGTGACGGCCGGCCATTTTATCGCCCTCAGAGATTTTCCTCTTTTGAGCTATATAAACCCGTACCAGTTGATTTACCCCCGGGGGCAGCTCGTCACCGTTTTCCCTGGAAAATACTTTAACATCAACAATTTTACCCGCTTCCCCATGGGGCACCCGCAGTGATGTATCCCGTACTTCCCTGGCCTTTTCACCAAAAATAGCCCGCAGCAGACGCTCTTCAGCAGTAAGCTCGGTTTCTCCCTTAGGAGTAACCTTACCCACCAGTATATCTCCCGGGCGAACTTCAGCTCCCACCCGGATAATGCCCCGTTCATCCAGGTCTTTTAAAATTTCTTCACCCACATTGGGTATATCCCTGGTAATTTCTTCGGGGCCTAACTTGGTGTCCCGGGCATCACACTCATATTCTTCAATATGAATGGATGTAAAGTAATCTTCCTTCACCATTTTTTCGCTTACCAGTATGGCGTCCTCATAATTGTAACCTTCCCAGGGCATGAAGGCCACCAGCACGTTACGCCCCAAGGCCAGTTCCCCGTTGTCGGAAGAAGGACCGTCGGCAATAATTTCTCCCGCGTAAATCTTTTGCCCCTTGTCCACTATTGGCTTTTGATTGATACACGTACCCTGGTTGGAACGGGCAAATTTAAGCAGCTTATAAACATCAAGAGAGCCGTCTTCCGCCCGTACACGTATCTCAGTGGCCGTAACTTTTTCCACCACGCCGTTTCGCTTCGCCACCACCGCCGCCCCGGAATCCCGCAGGGCTTTGTGCTCTATACCCGTGCCCACCAGCGGCGCCTGGGGCCGCAAAAGGGGCACAGCCTGGCGCTGCATGTTGGCACCCATCAGGGCCCGGTTGGCATCGTCGTGTTCCAAAAAGGGGATTAATGATGTGGCCACACTAAATACCTGTTTCGGCGACACATCCATGTAGTCAACCTTGCTCACCGGTACCACCAAAATATCATGGCCCCGGCGGGCGTTTACCCGCTCCTCGATAAAACAGCCATCTTTATCCAACGCCGCGTTGGCCTGGGCTATAACGACATGTTCTTCTTCGTCCGCCGTCAGGTAAACAATTTCATCGGTAACACGCTTGTTTTCTTTATCCACCTTGCGATACGGGGTTTCCATAAAGCCGAAATCGTTTATCCTGGCATAGGTGGATAACGAGCCGATCAAGCCGATGTTGGGACCTTCCGGCGTCTCAATGGGACACATGCGGCCGTAGTGCGAGTGGTGCACGTCGCGCACTTCAAATCCTGCCCGCTCCCTGGAAAGACCACCGGGGCCCAAAGCAGACAGCCTGCGCTTGTGCGTTAATTCGGCCAGCGGGTTCGTCTGGTCCATAAATTGAGACAGCTGGCTGGAACCGAAAAACTCTTTTATCGCCGCCACCACCGGGCGAATATTTATCAGCACCTGCGGTGTTATAACATCCACATCCTGAATGGTCATCCGTTCACGTACCACTCTCTCCATCCGGGACAGGCCAATCCGGAATTGGTTCTGCAGCAGTTCCCCCACTGAACGCAGGCGGCGGTTGCCCAGGTGATCTATATCATCCACATAGCCTTTACCCTGCATTAAGCCCAGCAGGTAGCGAACGGTCTCAATAATATCTTCCGGGGTTAATTCCCTTATATATTCCCTTTCCACCGGCACTTCCTTTTGCAGGTACCGGTCAAATTCTTTAGCGCCGTTTTCTTCGTTTTTATAGCGGTATAACACTCCATGCTTTAATTTCTTATGTATTTTGTAACGACCCACATTAGCCAAGTCATATCGCTTGGGATCAAAGAATAAAGTTTCTAGTAAAGAACGAGCGCTTTCAACGGTAGGGGGTTCACCCGGCCTCAATCTCTTGTATATTTCCACCAGGGCATCTTCTTCCGTATCAGTGTTATCCCTGCTGAGAGTTTCATTGATATTTTTGTCATTGTCAAACAGCTCCAGTATCTGCTGATCTGAACCGTACCCCAGTGCCCTTATCAGCACCGTAGCCGGGATTTTACGAGTACGATCTATCCGTACAAACAGATGGTCATTTACATCCGTTTCAAACTCCAACCAAGCACCCCGGTTGGGAATTATTGTTGCACCGTAAAGTTTTTTACCGCTGGGGTCAACGGTTTCGGTGAAGTAAACCCCTGGCGAGCGCACCAGCTGGCTGACTATAACCCGCTCAGCACCGTTAATAATAAAAGTTCCCTTTTCGGTCATTAAAGGGAAATCCCCCATATAGACCTCCTGCTCTTTCACTTCACCGGTTTCTTTGTTAATCAGCCTTACTTTAACCCTTAGCGGCGCAGCATAGGTAACATCACGCTCTTTACATTCTTCCACCGAGTATTTGGGTTCACCCAGGGTGTAATCCAAAAACTCAAGCACCAAATTGCCGGTAAAATCCTGGATGGGAGATATGTCGTGAAACACCTCTCTTAAACCTCTACCCAGGAACCACTGGTAGGAATCCTTTTGAATTTCTATCAGGTTGGGCAATTGCAGCACTTCTTTAAGTTTACCGAAGTTCCACCTAACCCTGGCACCAACCTTTTCCGGAAAGACCATCTAGTGCATCACACCCCTTATAAAATTAAAAACAAGCGAAAAGCAAGGCTACGGTTTTATAACCTCACAACCTCGCTTTTTACACAACCCTTATCTTCTATATTTTACCCTAATTATTACCAATACATTCACCCTTGCTTTAGGTACAAAAAAGGGATTATACAACCATAGAATGGCATTTTTAAATACTAGCACAAAACAATAATATTGTCAATACTTTTTATCTGCCGCCGACATTTTTTCGGTTTTCCGCCAAGGATTATAACCAAAAAGTGCCTGGTGTATAAATCACCAGGCACTTTTTGGTTATTTCAGCCTTGTCAATTATTACTTAACTTCTACTTCAGCACCGGCTTCTTCCAGTTTGGCTTTAATGGATTCAGCGTCTTCCTTGCCAACCTTTTCTTTAACCGGCTTGGGAGCATTATCTACTAATTCTTTTGCTTCTTTCAGACCTAAACCGGTGATTTCACGCACTACTTTAATTACGTTAATTTTCTTAGCACCAGCTGATTTCAGAATAACATCAAATTCAGTCTTTTCTTCTTCACCACCAGCTTCTCCGCCAGCAGCGGGAACAGCAGCTACAGCAGCTACCGGGGCAGCAGCACTAACACCAAATTCTTCCTCAAAAGCTTTAACCAGCTCAGCCAGTTCTAAAACAGTCATTTCTTTTACCGCTTCTAAAATTTCATTAACTTTGGACATTCTATGTTACCTCCTTGATACTTCTTGATTAATTTTATTGGTAATAATGTTCCCGTTTTATGAAGCAGCTTGTTCTTCCTTATTTTTGCGAACAGCCTCAAGCACATAAACCAGATTTCTGAGATTTGCAGCCAGCACACCGGCGAAACCGTACAGCGGGGCCTGCATTCCACCCACAACTTTGGCCAGCAGTTCTTCCCGGGAAGGCAGGTTTGCCAGCTCCTTAATTTGACCCTTGTCTACCACTGCACCTTCCAGCACGCCGACTTTAATATCCAAACCTTCTTTAATTTCTTTAGCAAATTTGGATAAGATTTTAGCTGCCGCTGCAGGATCCTGGTAGCCAAAGGTTAATACGGTAGGACCTACCAAATATGAATCCAGTCCTTCAATACCCAGCTCTTTAGCAGCAATTTTGGTTAATGTATTTTTGGCCACTTTCAATTCACAGCCGGCTTTGCGCAGCTGGGAACGCAGCTCGGTGATTTTATCCACAGTAATACCGTGGTAATCGGCCAAAATAACCACTTGAGCCTTTTCCATTTTTTCTTTTAATTCAGCTACCATTTGTTCCTTTTCTTGTCTGGTGGGCATTTGCACAACACCTCCCTTCAGAACAAGTTAAAAGAAAAGGGCCCCTGTAGACACGCACAGAGGCCCCGCACAATATCACTGCACAGGAATTCTCCGGCCTGCGTTGGCGACTGCTGTCATTAAGTTTAAAACACCAACGGTCTACAGCAGGATTTTACCCTATCAAATTTTAACGTGTGAGTACTGGCTAAAATTAGCCTGAAATATTTTGGGGATTCACTTTAATACCAGGTCCCATGGTACTGGACAAAGTAACGGACTTTATAAAAGTACCTTTTACCGCAGCCGGTCTGGCTTTAATTAATGTACTGAGCAGGGTTTTAAAGTTATCCTGCAGCTTTTCTGCATCAAAAGAAACCTTACCAATGGGTGCGTGGATAATACCGGCTTTGTCGGTACGGTAGTTAATTTTACCTGCCTTAGCTTCTTTCACGGCACGCTCAACATCCATGGTTACAGTGCCGGTTTTCGGGTTGGGCATTAAGCCCCGGGGACCAAGTATACGCCCCAATTTACCCACTACAGCCATCATATCAGGAGTGGCAATGGCCACATCAAAGCCCAGCCAGCCGCCTTGAATTTTTTCCACCAGATCTTCTGCTCCCACGAAATCTGCTCCGGCAGCTTCAGCTTCTTTGGCTTTGTCGCCTTTAGCAAAAACTAATACCGTTTTGCTTTTACCAATGCCGTGGGGCAGTACAACGGCACCGCGGATCTGCTGATCGGCGTGCCGAACATCGACATTCAAGCGAACGGCCACTTCAACAGTTTCGTCGAACTTAGCCGGCGCTGTTTTCTTAACCAGCTCTACAGCTTCCGGCAGATCGTACAGCCTGCTGCCATCAACAGCTTTCACTGCCTCTTGATATTTCTTGCCATGTTTGGGCATAGTTCAAACCTCCTTAGTGGTATTAACGGAAAAATCCTCCCACAACCCAACACCACTGCTATGGTGTCAGCAGCATATTAGCCTTCTACAATTTCAATGCCCATACTGCGGGCAGTACCCTCAATCATGCGCATTGCCGCTTCAATATCCGCTGCATTTAAGTCCGGCATTTTCAGCTCAGCAATTTCTTTCACTTTAGAGCGCGGCACTTGAGCTACCTTGTTGCGGTTTGGCTCACCCGATGCCGTTTCAATGCCGGCTGCCTTCTTCAGCAGCACCGCAGCAGGCGGGGTTTTACAAATAAAGGTAAAGGAGCGGTCTTCATACACGGTTAATTCCACCGGGATAATCAAACCCGCCTGTTTAGCGGTTCTTTCATTAAACTCCTTTACAAACCCCATAATATTAACCCCATGCTGACCAAGGGCCGGTCCCACAGGGGGTGCAGGACTCGCCTTACCAGCAGGAATCTGTAATTTTACAACAGCAGCTACCTTCTTAGCCACTACTCACACCTCCTCACACGATATCTAGTCAATTTTTTCTACTTGGGAAAAATCTAATTCTATGGGAGTTTCCCGTCCAAACATAGATACCATAACCTTTAATTTACCCTTTTCAGGGTATATTTCTTCTATCACACCAGCAAAATTTTCAAAAGGACCGGTGTTAACCCGCACTTGTTCCCCTACAGAGTAAGGAACTTTGGGCCGCGGCTCATCCGCGCCTATCTGCCTCATAATGGCTTTAACTTCCTGATCACTTAAAGGAATAGGCTTGGTACCAGAACCCACAAACCCTGTTACACCGGGAGTGTTGCGCACTACATACCATGAGTCATCAGTCATTATCATTTCCACCAGCACATAACCGGGAAAGACCTTTCTCTTGGCCACCTTTTTCCTGCCGTTTTTCAGTTCCACTTCATCTTCCATCGGCACCAAAATACGGAAGATTTTTTCTTCCATATTCATAGACTCTATTCGTCTTTCCAGGTTGGCTTTAACTTTGTTTTCATATCCGGAGTAGGTATGTATCACATACCACTTTTTTTCCATGGAGAACGGAACCTCACTTATTTTATAATCAGGGCCATGCCTCCACTAAGTATGGAATCTAGAATCCATATAATCATGGCAACAAGGGTTACTGTTGTTAAAACAACACCTGTATAAACCATCGCTTCCCGGCGTGTCGGCCAATGTATCTTTTTTAACTCCATTTTAACCCCTGCAAAAAAGTCTTTAACTACCTGCAGGCGACCTTTAGCCGCTTTATCCTTTTTTGCAGCTTTAGCCGGGGCTTTTTGGGCCACCGCTGCACCTTTTTTCTCTGCGGCTTGTTTTTTAGAAACTACCATTTATGCCACATCCTTAAACCAATGTACTGATAACAACTGCCTTCCAGCCCGATTACCTGGTTTCTTTATGCATGGTATGAGTTTTGCAGAAGGGACAATACTTCCTCAATTCAAGCCTATCGGGGTTGTTCCTTTTATTCTTAGTAGTAGTGTAGTTTCTTCTCTTGCACTCTGTGCAAGCCAGCGTAACACCTACCCTCACCATTGCCACCTCCCAAAAATAAAAAAACCTCAAGCAGCTTATTGAATTTCACCTTATCAAATTTATCACAAGTATTATTACATGTCAATAGCCTTTATGTTCAATAGTTAATATTTCTAGTTTAACACCTTACCTGCCACTATATACCAGGACATTTATGCTTTTCAAATGCTGCTTGCATTTTATCTTTTCCTGGTACAGTTAAAAAAGTGGGGGGTCCCCACTTTTTTAACCGTGTTCCTTTTTACTCGTGAATGGCTGTTACAACGCCGGCACCTACGGTACGGCCGCCCTCACGAATAGCAAAACGCAGACCTTCTTCAATAGCAATGGGGGTGATTAACTCAATGGTAAATTTGGTGTTGTCACCGGGCATTACCATTTCCACACCCTCCGGCAGCTGAATTGTACCGGTAACGTCGGTGGTACGGAAGTAGAACTGCGGGCGGTATCCGTTAAAGAACGGGGTGTGACGGCCGCCTTCTTCTTTGGTCAGTACATATACTTCCGCATCAAACTTGGTGTGCGGGTTGATGCTGCCGGGTTTAGCCAGCACTTGGCCGCGCTCGATCTCCTTACGGTCGATACCCCGCAGCAGGCAGCCAACGTTATCTCCGGCTTCCGCATAGTCCAGCAGCTTGCGGAACATTTCCACACCGGTTACAACGGTCTTCTTCGGCTCGTCAGCCAAACCTACGATTTCTACCTCATCACCCTGCTTAACCATACCGCGCTCCACACGACCGGTGGCAACGGTACCGCGACCGGTGATGGAGAATACGTCCTCCACAGGCATCAAGAAGTCTTTATCGGTGTCACGCTCAGGGGTGGGAATGTACTCGTCCACCTTATCCATCAGTTCCCAAATCTTACCGCACCATTCACACTCCCGGCTGCCGCAGCCGCACTCCATAGCTTTTAAAGCAGAGCCGGCAACAATGGGAGTGTCATCGCCGGGGAACTCGTATTCATTCAGCAGTTCACGTACTTCCATGTCCACCAGTTCCAGCAGCTCTTCATCGTCTACCATATCGGCTTTATTTAAAAATACAACGATGGAAGGAACGCCTACCTGGCGGGACAGCAGAATGTGCTCACGGGTTTGGGGCATCGGACCGTCAGCAGCGGATACCACCAGAATAGCACCGTCCATTTGAGCGGCACCGGTAATCATGTTCTTAACGTAGTCAGCGTGTCCCGGGCAGTCCACGTGGGCATAGTGACGTTTTTCGGTCTCATACTCCACGTGAGCTGTGTTAATAGTAATACCGCGTTCACGCTCTTCCGGAGCATTGTCGATTTCGTCGTATTTCTTAACATCGCCACCAAAAGACTTAGACAGTGTAATGGTAATGGCGGCAGTAAGAGTGGTTTTACCATGGTCAACGTGACCGATGGTACCGATGTTCACGTGCGGCTTAGTGCGCTCAAATTTAACCTTTGCCATTTCACTCTTCCCCCTTAACATCTTTTAACACTCTTTTAAGTTATTGCCATAAGTTACAGCAAATATACTTTTCGCCCCTCTTTGCCACAGGGCCTTTAATAAACACCAGTATGTAGCATTCGATATTAAAACACAAAATCCTGCTTAAAAGCTGCTGAAAAAACAAAAAAGAACCGGCCTTAAAGACCGGCTTTCTGGTAGCGGTGGCTGGATTCGAACCAGCGACGCCACGGGTATGAACCGTGTGCTCTGACCAGCTGAGCTACACCGCCATGTTTTAACTGGAGCCACCGACGGGGTTTGAACCCGTGACCTCATCCTTACCAAGGATGCGCTCTACCTACTGAGCTACGGCGGCATTGGTTGCGGGAGGGGGATTTGAACCCCCGGCCTTCGGGTTATGAGCCCGACGAGCTACCAGCTGCTCCACCCCGCGTCAGCAAGGATTATTTTATCATACCTTGTTCTTTATGTCAATACCTTTTTTGCTTTGGTGGAGGAGGTAGGATTCGAACCTACGTAGGCGATTGCCGGCAGATTTACAGTCTGCTCCCTTTGGCCAGCTCGGGCACTCCTCCACAGTATTATTTATGGAGCTGGCGACAGGACTTGAACCTGCAACCTGCTGATTACAAGTCAGCTGCTCTACCAATTGAGCTACGCCAGCTTACACCTTTTATCTGCGCTGGAGAGGCGATTCATTCCCACCCCTCAACGCAAGTTCTATCTTAACATGTCTGTCTTTGGCTGTCAACACCATTTTTATTAACAAATTTATCTACTGTTAAAATCATACTTCCCGTTTTTCTAAATAGCGTTCGATCTTGCGCTTAACCCTCTGCAGCGCGTTATCAATGGACTTAACATGGCGGTTTAATTCCGCCGCTATTTCCTGGTATGACTTTCCCTCCAGGTAGGACATTAGAACCTTCCACTCCAGCGAACTGAGAATCTCACCCATCTTTTCTTCAATATCGTCAAATTCTTCTCTGCTTACAATCAATTCTTCCGGGTCTGTAATTTTGGAACCCGAAATAACATCCAGCAGGGTACGATCGGAATCTTCATCGTAAATGGGCTTGTTCAATGAAACGTATGAGTTAAGGGGTATGTGTTTTTGCCTGGTGGCTGTTTTAATGGCCGTAATAATCTGCCTGGTAATGCACAATTCTGCAAAAGCCCTAAAGGATGACAGCTTATCCATCCTGAAATCGCGAATTGCCTTGTACAGGCCAATCATACCCTCCTGGATAATATCTTCCCGGTCCGCCCCAATCAAAAAATAACTGCGGGCTTTGGCACGCACAAAGTTTTTGTACTTGTTAATCAAGTACTCCTGCGCTAGGTCATCACCTTTCCGGGCATACTCCACCACTTCCTCGTCAACTAACAGGTGATAATCTGCCGCAACATCTCTTTGTGCATTAGCACTCATCACATCGCCCCGCTTTCTATTCTCATTTAGAAAAAACCTTAAAAGCATTGAAAACAAAAAATCACTTAAACTGCCGCAATAATTCGACAGATTAAGTACGTAAACAATTTCTGCAGACAAGTCTATACCGCTTACAATTATACCCGAAAACAAAAACAGTAGTCAACTAGAAAAGATTAAGTCCGCCGCCGGTGTCACTTTTTTCGCCGTCTCCACTGCTCGAACTTGCGCAGTACCTCTTCCTGCAGGCGATTTTCCAGGTAATCCTCCGCGGGCAAAGACTGCCTGGCGTGACGTCGGGCTTCTTTTTTTACATCATTTACCTGTTTTAATAATTCCTTCGGCGTTAATCGATAAGCCCCCCGTCCAAAAATTATTCGCTGCTCGTCCCAATCAGATGTGGCCACATAAACTTTGCCCTTTTTATAAAGGTCACCAACCAATCTTTCAATAAGGCTGTCGGCAGTTTCATCTTTACCGGTATAATAAACTTCAATATTGTATACTTTTTCCGTATGTTCAATGCCGGTCTTTACTTGATGGGCATCAAAAACTATGGTTACTTTACTGCCGGTGGAAGCGGCAAAGTCAGACATCATCTCAATTAATTTGTCCCTGGAGTGTTCCAGGGAGTTTTCTCTTATTGCTTTAAAACCCGGCCAGGCATGAATAATGTTGTAACCGTCAATTACATAGTAATCAGGCATTGTCTGCTCCCTTTGTCCGCTGCCGCACAACCTCATATGCCAGTAAAGCGGCGGCCACCGAGGCATTTAATGAATTAATCCTGCCCCGCATGGGCAGCTTGACCACCATATCACAGTTCTCTTTAACCAGCCGGCCCAAACCCTTTCCTTCTCCACCGATCACCAGGGCCACCGGTCCATCCAGCGGTGCGTCCCAGTGCAGCTGCTGGCCATCCATATCCGCACCCACTACCCAAATGCCCCTGCGCTGCAGCTTTTTAATGGTTTGCGATAAATTTGTCACCCTGGCCACCGGTACATGTTCCACAGCACCGGCGGAAGCCTTGGCCACCGCAGCCGTCAGCTGCACCGAGCGCCTCCGGGGAATAATCACACCGTGCACGCCGGCGGCATCGGCTGTACGTATTATCGCCCCCAGGTTGTGAGGATCGTTAATCTCGTCCAGCAGGATTAAAAAAGGCGGACCCTGCTTTTCTGCCGCCTCCAGCATATCATCCAAATCAGCATAATCTTTTGCTGCCGCCACGGCCACCACACCCTGGTGCCGGCCGCCGGCCAGTTTGTCCAGCTGTTTTCGATCAACATTTTGTACCGGCACTTTATTTTCTCTGGCCAGGTCAATTATTTCTTTCACCGGGCCGGATTTATTTTCGGAAGCCAGCATTATTTTATTTATGGATCGCCCGGCGCGCAGGGCTTCACGCACCGCATTGCGGCCAATAATAATATCTTGCGACATAAACCTCACCAGTTTCTTTATAAACTATATTTCTTCCGCATCATTCAAATAATAATTTCTTACCTCTTCGGCCTTCCCGCAGCTAAACTGCCCTTCGGGACAGGGACCGCTTACGCAGCCGGGCCCGGCCTCTTTAAAAATGGTGGGAGCTACCTTTTTCACCTGTCTCAGCATTTCATTGGCCACCGCCCGGATTTCCCACTGGGCACGATTGCAGCAGCGCAGTTTAAAGAAGTGTATTAACTCCCGGGCATTCATGGTGACGATAATTTTTGTTTCGGCAGCGTTCGGCAGTACAAAGCGGGCATCCTCATAACCGGAACGCCGGCCGCCAAAACTCTCCACCCAACCGTCATACCAGCGCTGGATTTGACTCATTTGACTGCAGAACTCCTCCACCGCTTCTTCCCCCAGCTGCTTTACCTTTTCCGGCACTATAAATCCAAAGGTATCCCCCCGGTTTTGAGAGGTGGTTTCACCTACGTAGCGCTGGGATTGCACACTGAAACTGGCAATGCGATGCCTGGTGATCTGCGCCAGCATGCTCCTGGATACACCTTCAATACCGAAGGTGAAAGAAACATGCTCCAGCACTGTTAGATGCCCCATGCTCATTATTTTTTTTATAAACCCGGCTTGATTTTCCCGGCTTACTCCCTCCGCTATTTCTTCAATGGAAGCAGCGGAGTAACAAAGCCTGGCGCTCATGGCCACCAGTTCTTCCGGGTCCGGGGTATGGCGCAGCAGTTTAACTTTTGCAAATGTACTTCCCATATTACTCTCCTTATCCTAACCTGAAAAATGGTATCTTGATTTTAAGGGTTTTAGCAAACTGCACCCCACAGAAAAAGGGCATTATTTCTGCAGGGCACATCAACTCCTACCCAGTAAAAAATTCAAAGTTTGTCAAATGCTATGCTTTTTTGCTGCCAGCACCGGAAATAACCTCTCCGGCCAGCTGTAAAATTTCATTTAATCTCTGTATATCACCCTTTAAATACAAAAAGCCGATTAAACTTTCAAAGGCCGTGCTGTAGCGATACTCCATCACCCCGGCTCCCTTGGGGATATGCAATAACTTGGTATTTCTCCCCCGCCGCACCACACTTTTCTCCTCATCTGTGAGCACATCTTCCAACGCCAATAAAGCCTCCGCCTGGGCGCCGGCCCGGACATACTCAACCGCCTGGGTGTGCAGTTGATTAACCTTCACCGTACCTTTAGCTATTAAATACCGCCGCACCGCCAGTTCATACACCGCATCCCCAATATAGGCCAGGGCCTGGGGCGGCAGCAGGTGAGGATTTTCCATAGATTGATCAGTAAAATTTATTTTATTCATAAATCACCGTTACTTTTTCCACTTAACGCCTTGGGGGGTGTCCTGCAAAGTTATACCCAGTTCTTTCAGACCGTCCCTTATGGCATCAGCGGTATCCCAATCCTTCTTTTTACGGGCCTGCTGGCGGATGTCAACAATTAACTCTATTAACTTATCCACTAAATCATTATTCCCGGAATCTTCGTTTTCGTTCAACACCACCCTGCCGGTGGAAGGGTCTTCTTTAAAAACACCCAGCACCCGGTTAAAAACGGCAAACAGCTTTTCTGCCTGTTTTAATAATTCCGGGGATGCCCCAGGTCCGCCGGGCGAAAACTTATTTAAATATACATTTATCTCCTTGGCCAGGTCAAACCAAACGGCGATGGCCAAAGCGGTGTTAAAATCGTCATCCATGGCTGCTTCAAAGGATTCCTTCAACTGATCCAGCTTGAGAGCAAACTGCCGCTCTTCTTCCCCCGCCGCCCCATCATCCGCCCCGGTGCCGGCCAGCGCCTCACTCAGCCGCGCATAACTGTTTTTCAACCGCTCCAACCCGCGCTGGCTGGCAGCCAGTTTTTCGTCATCAAAATCCAGCGGGCTGCGGTAATGGGTGGAAAGCAGGTAAAAGCGCACCACTTCACCGGGAAATTTGTCCAGTATTTCTCTTACCAAGAAAAAATTGCCCAGGGACTTGGACATCTTTTCCTTGTTTACAGTGATAAAACCGTTGTGCATCCAGTACCGGGCAAAGGGTTTCTTTGCTGCCGCCTCCGACTGGGCAATTTCATTTTCATGGTGCGGGAAAATCAAATCATACCCCCCACCGTGTATGTCAAACCCGGACCCCAGGTATTTTAATGCCATGGCCGAACAC
Source organism: Desulforadius tongensis (assembly GCF_016907915.1). GTDB lineage: Bacteria > Bacillota > Desulfotomaculia > Desulfotomaculales > Desulfohalotomaculaceae > Desulforadius > Desulforadius tongensis. The sequence continues at coordinate 14,413 of NZ_JAFBCW010000002.1, read as the reverse complement.
TCTATATGCCAGCCGGGACGCCCGTCTCCCCATGGGCTGGGCCAGCTGGGCTCACCAGGTTTGGCCTTTTTCCACAGTGCAAAATCCATGGGATCCCTTTTTATTTCGTTCACTTCCACCCTGGCCCCGGCCTGCATTTCGTCCAAGGAACGCCCGGACAGTTTACCGTAACCGGGAAATTTCCGCACTTCAAAGAATACATCCCCGTCAACGTTATAAGCATAACCGTCAGCTATTAATTTTTGAATCAGTTCTATAATTTCTGTTATGTGTTCCGACACTTTGGGATGCTTATCCGCCCTCATCACATGCAGGGCGTCGGCATCGGTAAAATATTCATTAATATACCGCTGGGCCAGGTCAAGGGGTTCCTCTCCCTCTTCACCGGCCCTTTTGATTATCTTGTCATCCACATCGGTAAAGTTTTGTATGTATGTCACTTTATATCCTTTATACAAAAGATAACGACGCACAGTGTCAAATACCACCAAAGGCCGTGCATTGCCCAGGTGTATATAGTTGTATGTTGTCGGGCCGCACACGTACATACTTACCCGGCCAGGCTGCCCGGGTTCCAGTTTTTCTTTTTGCCTGGTTAAAGTATTGTATACCTCTATCACAAACCTTGGCCCCCTTGAAGTTTGGATTTCAAAACAGCATTTTCTCTTTCCAGTTCATCCACCCTTTTTTCTAACTGCCGTATCCCTTCGTTCATTGCAGAAAGGGCATCAGCCACCGGGTCGGGCAGCAGGTCATGCCGCAGATCAATTTCCGGTACCTTGGGTACCTTTTCGCCGTTTCTTACCACCACTTTCCCCGGCACGCCCACCACAGTGCAGTTGGGAGGCACCGGTTTTAACACCACCGAACCGGCGCCAATCTTAACGTTATCACCCACGGTAAAGGAGCCCAGTACTTTAGCGCCGGAACTAATCACCACATTGTTACCAATGGTGGGGTGGCGCTTGCCCTTTTCTTTACCGGTGCCGCCCAAGGTTACCCCCTGGTATATGGTCACGTTATCCCCAATTTCTGCCGTTTCTCCTATTACCACACCGGCCCCGTGGTCTATAAACAAGCCTTCACCGATTTTAGCCCCGGGGTGAATTTCAATCCCGGTCAAAAAGCGGCTGAACTGGGAAATGATGCGGGCTAAAAGAAACCTCTTTCTTTTATACAGCCAGTGGGCAACCCGGTGCAGCATAATAGCATGTAAGCCCGGGTACGTAAGCACTACTTCCAGCACACTTTTTGCCGCCGGGTCACGCTCAAAAACAACTTTAATGTCTTTTTTAATCCTTTCAAACATGGCGCAACCCCTCTCATTTAGCTTTACTACCCTGAAATTTTCATCCTCTGATAGCGCCACTTATGAACCGAATGTTTGTCCTTATTTATTACTGCAGCCTGCCTTCAAGCACCGCATTAAGCCTCTTCACAGTACCTTCTATCCCTAAAATAGGAATTATCTGATACAGTTCCGGGCCGTGGGTTTTTCCTGTCAAAGCCACCCGCAGGGGCATGTAAACTTTTTTACCGCCAAAGCCCAGTTCTTTGGTCAGTTCCTTCAGCATCTTCTTAACCACATCTTCTTCCAGCGTACCCGCTGCGTAAAGTTTTTCCTTTAAAGCACGCATCACCTGGGGTACTTGTTCCTGGGCAATTACCTCTCTCGCCTTCTCATCCTCCAGTTTTACACTGTCGGCATAAAAAATATCCACATGGTCAACTATTTCCGAAGCATTGATCAAATAATCCCTTGTGACCGCCACAATCCTTTGAGCATGTTCTATATCCTCCGGAGCGGGGTCAGCGGGAACATACCCGGCCTTTTGTAAATAGGGCAGGCAGATTTTAGTAATATCTTCAATGCTGCCCTGACGAATATAAATCCCGTTTAACCAGTTCAGTTTTTCCATGTCAAATACCGCCGGGCTCTTGGAAACCCTGTCCAGCGAAAACAGTTTCTTCAACTCTTCTATGGAGAAAACTTCTTCTTCCCCACCCGGGGACCACCCCAGCAGGGCTAAAAAGTTAACCAGTGCTTCCGGCAGGTAGCCCATGGACTTATACTGTTCAATGGATGTGGCGCCGTGACGTTTGGACATTTTACTGCGGTCTTTCCCCAGTATCAAAGAAACATGGGCAAATACAGGCACTTCCCACCCCAACGCATCATATACCAAAATCTGCCTGGGGGTGTTGGACAGGTGCTCCTCCGCCCTTATAACATGGGTTATGTTCATTAAGTGGTCATCTACCACCACCGCAAAGTTATACGTCGGTATTCCTTCGGACTTCATTATTATAAAGTCGCCAATACCGCTGCAGTCAAAATCCACTTCACCCCGCACCATATCTTTAACGGTAACGGTTTTATCCCCCGGCACTTTAAAACGCAGCACCGGCCTGCGGCCTTCCCTTTCTAATTTTTCACGCTCTTCCCGGGAAAGGCTGCGGCACCTTCCCATGTAGCGGGGCATCTCTCCTTTGGCCAGCAGTTCTTCCCGTTCCCTGGCCAGTTCTTCTTCGGTGCAGTAACAGTAATAAGCCTTACCGGAATCCAAAAGCTGGCGGGCATAGCGGCGGTAAATATCCAGCCTTTCCATTTGACGATAGGGGCCGTTTTCGCCGCCCACCTCGACACCTTCATCCCAGTCCAATCCCAGCCACTTTAAGGAATCTAAAATATTTTGTTCCGATTCCCTGCTGGAGCGTTCCACATCGGTATCTTCAATACGGACAATAAATTGGCCGCCGTTACGACGGGCAAAAAGCCAGTTAAAAAGAGCTGAACGGGCTCCGCCAATGTGCAGCGGCCCGGTGGGACTTGGCGCAAATCTTACACGAACAGACAAAATCATTTCCTCCTTTGGCTGCCAAAATAAACAGTATATACTAACTCTAGTAGAGTATTATAACATTATTGGTTTAAGCCAATCAACTTTAACTAAACGTTACCCTGCCGGGCCCGGGCATTGCTGTAATCATTCTTCATTTAAAGATGCAATGGCCTGGGCCGCCATCCCCTGTCCCTGCCCCACAAAGCCCAGTTTTTCTGTGGTGGTGGCTTTTATATTTACCCTGTTAATTTCAATTCCCAGCGCACCGGCAATGTTTTGCTCCATTGCCCGTATATGAGGGGCCATGCGGGGGGCCTGGGCAATAATAATTCCGTCTATGTTGTTTACCGCGTACCCTGCCGCCGATATTATTTCCCCCACCCGCTGCAGCAGTTTAATGCTGGATATTCCTTTATACTTCTCATCACTGTCGGGAAAGTGCCTGCCGATATCCCCCTCACCGGCGGCACCGAGCAGGGCATCCATAATGGCATGGGTTAACACATCCGCATCGGAGTGGCCGACCAAACCGGCCGGATATGGTATCTCCACCCCGCCAATAACCAGCAGGCGGCCGGGAGCCAGCCTGTGAACATCGTAACCAATACCTACTCGCAAGCACACCCTCTCCTTTTTAGTATTAACTCAGCCAGCAGCATATCATCCCGGGTGGTTATTTTTATATTTTCATAACTGCCGGAAACCAGGTGAACAGCATGTCCCAGCTTTTCCACCAGCGATGCATCGTCTGTTCCCGCAAAATCATTATCCGCGGCATGCCGGTAGGCTTTCATTAAAAGCCGGTACTTAAATACCTGCGGTGTTTGCACCGCCCAAAGTTTTTCCCGGGGCGGGGTATCAATCACTTTTTGTTCAGCGTCAGCCAGTTTGATAGTATCCTTCACCGGCACGGCAGCAGCCACCGCATCGTTTTTTCGGACCGCCGAAAGGGCATCTGCCAGTATATCCGCCGTCACCAGCGGCCTCGCCCCGTCATGTACCATAACAACATCATCTTCGCCCGCCGGCAGCGACACCAGGCCGTTATATACCGAATGCTGCCGGCAGTCCCCACCGGGAACCACCGACAGCACTTTTTGAAAGGAATATTTCTCAATTATCTCTTGCCGGCACCAGGAAACATCTTCTTTACCCACAACTACCACTATACCATCTACAAAGGGGCATTTTTCAAAAATATTTATAGTATGAGCCAGCACCGGCAGCCCCTGCAGCTGCAGGTACTGTTTTTTTATTTTAGAACCCATCCTGCTGCCGGTACCGGCAGCGGGAATTATCGCATATACTTTAGCCAAGGGCATTCACTCCATTGTTGTAATGGGGGGAAGACTCGCCGCGGCGATCATCCGTTTTAGGTTTGGCAAAAATCATTCTCCCCGCCGCAGTCTGCAGAACGCTGGTAACCACCACCGTGATGGTTTGATTCATATAACGTTTCCCACCTTCAACTACAATCATGGTCCCGTCATCCAGGTAGGCCAGCCCCTGACCAAACTCCTTACCATCTTTAACCACTTGAACGTCCATTTCTTCATTGGGCAGTACAACGGGCTTAACGGCATTGGCCAGCTCATTGATGTTCAGCACCTTAACGCCCTGCAGCTCTGCAACTTTATTGAGATTAAAGTCATTGGTCATAATCTTGGCATTTAATTTTTCCGCCAATTTCACCAGTTTGGCATCCACTTCGGCTATGTCATCCAAACTGCGTACGTTATCGTATATCTGCACTTTAACATCAGGCATGTTTTTGCGCATGTGGTTTAAAATATCCAGCCCCCGGCGCCCGCGATTGCGTTTTAATACATCCGAAGAGTCGGCAATATGCCTCAGCTCGTCAACCACAAATGTGGGCACCAGTAAAACCCCTTCAATGAAGCCGCTGGCACAGAGATCGGCAATGCGCCCGTCGATAATAACACTGGTATCCAGTATCTTAACCGAACCGCCGCCCTTTGCTTCTGTCTTAAAAGTTTTTTCTTTGCCGAACCGCAGGAGATTCGATATCAAACCAAGTATTTCTTCACGCTTTTTAATTCCCACCGAAAGACCAAGGTAACCAAATAAAATTGTACTTAAAAGCCAGACAATTTTACCAACAGGACCCATGAAAGATAAAATAGAACCTAATAAATTAGCAATTATAAGTCCAAAAATCAATCCCACTGTACCCATTATCAGATCCGAGGTGGGGGTTTTAGCCAGGTATTGATCTATATGCGCGGTGAACCAAAGGGCCAACTTCATGATAAAGGGTGTTAACAGCACACCCGCCAGCGCCCCTAATAAAGTAACAACACCGATAAAACCGATATTCAGCCATTGGGATAGGCCGCCGGGCAGAGATACGATATCATGTTCCAAAACATAAAGGGCCAAATATAAACTCATCACCGAAAACGATAAAACCAACAGTCCTTTGATAGCCTTTTTAATCATACACTTCACCCCCCCGTTGATAATATAAAGCATTTTTAGGACGCTATATACATTATAGTGAATTAGTATTAATAAATTCAATATCTTTCAAGTCATTTCTGCCAGTTTTTAGTAAAATATATACCTAAAACTAAAACAAACTACGCCAGAACAAAGTTCTGGCGTAGTTATGCCAGAGCGCTGTCAACCAGCGTTTGCGCCGAATCCACTTCCATTTCTGCAGCCAGTACCAGTTCACTAATTAAAATCTGCCGGGCATTTTCCAGCATCTTTCGTTCCCCCGATGACAGCCCTTTTTCCTTATCTCTTTTAAAAAGGTTGCGTACTACTTCAGCCACTTCGTAAACATCGCCGCTTTTAATTTTTTCCAAATTAGCCCTGTAGCGTCTGTTCCAATTGGATGACATGCTGGTGGTATCTTCACTCAGTATATCTATAACCCGCTGTACACCTTTATCGTCTATTACCTGCCGCAGCCCCGTACCATTTGAACCGTTGATAGGTATCATTACTTTCATATCCCCCATGGGAAGACGCAGTATATAATACTTGCGTTTCTCACCCAGCACCTCTTTTTCCTCAATGGCTTCAATAATACCGGCGCCATGCATGGGATAAACAACTTTATCTCCTATATTAAACAAAAGCATCCCCCCCTTATTATCCTCTCAACAGTATACCACAAAGGGCTTTGGCTGTCAAATTAAAATTATGATTATAGCATAGGCGCTATCTAGTGTCAACATTTTTTTGAATGCGTGTTCGTTTGACAAACACCTCAAGCGATGACTATAATTTGTTTAAGTATTACACTTTAAAGGAGTGGGTGCGCTTGTTAAAAGACCTCTTAACAGATGAATTTCAATACACCGTTTCAGAGCAATTGATATGCAGCCGCAGCATTTTAGATATTTTAAGCAAACACCAGGAGTGCGGGGCACGAATTAACAGATCGATAGTAAAAACGGTAACCACCTGCGGTTGTATGAAAATAGAAACTAAAAAAAATACCATTCCCAAAGATGCATCGCTGGCCGACCTAAAAAATATAATGGATTCTCACCTGTACGGAAAGCTCTGCCCCCAGTGCAGGGAAACAATTGAAATCGAAATCGGGCGGGCAATGGTTTATTTAGCTGCCCTGTGCAATCTATTGGATGTCAATTTATTTGACATTATTATTAAAGAACACAATAAAATGAAGCTGCTGGGGCATTATAATTTAACTTAATTTAAAACCGGGGTTTAAAGCCCCGGTTTTAAGCAATTTAGCTGGATATTAATCTTTATTTAAGTGGTGTTTCTATCCTGCAATATCTTATCTCTATAGCGGTGCAAACCGTCTTTAATTGAACGGGCACGCACTTCACCAATTCCTTCTACATCATCCAGCTGTTCTATGCTGGCAGCCATTATGTTTTGCAGGGTTCCAAAGGTGTCTACCAAGTTTTCAATCACCGGTACGGGAAGTCTGGGTATTTTACGCAGCACCCGGTATCCCCGGGGAGTAACATTCTGTTCCAGTATACTCTGCCCTCCCGAGTATCCCAGCGCCCGGGCAATTAAGGCAAAATCCAGTAAGTCCTCCGCCGGCCAGCTGCTGATCATATTTAAAATATTTTCCGGCGATTTATCTGCATCGGCAGCATAATCTTGAATTATTAACAACCCTTCATCTTCAACATTGGATACAAGTTCTTCCATCTGCATGGTAATTAAGCGGCCCTCTGTACCCAGTTCACTGGTGTAGCGTTCGATTTCCTTTACCACCCGCATCACCATTTCCACCCGCTGGATGGCTTTGGTAACATCGTAAAGGGTTACCGCATCCAAAAACTCCAGGTTGGATAATTCCAGTACCACCCGGTCTAAAACAGAGCGGTATTTTTCTAAAGTTTGTATCGCCTGGTTGGCTTTAGCCAGTATTACCCCAATGTCTCTCAACACGTATTTAATGGTATCTTTATATAAAGTGATTACACCCCGGCGCTGGGATATGGAAATAACCAGCGCTCCGCTCTGCCTGGCCACCCTTTCGGCAGTACGATGCCGGATGCCCGTTTCCGATGAAGGTATCAGCAGGTCAGGAATGAGCTGCTTATTGGCCGCAATTATTTTTTTGGTATCTTCGCTCAGTATAATAGCTCCATCCATTTTGGCCAGTTCATACATCGCCGCAGGTGTAAAGTCGGCATCAATTAAAAACCCGCCCTCAGCAATGTTCATCACCTCGGGGCCGTCGCCAATCACTATCAGCGCCCCTGTTTTGGCCCGCAGGATATTTTCCATGCCATCCCGCAGCGGTGTACCGGGAGCAACTTTGCGCAGCACCTGCAGTAATTCAGCTTCAACTTTTTCGTCTTTAACCATGCTGCTACCCCCTTACCTGTTCAGTGCCGCGGCAATGGCTTCCGCAACTGTATTCGCCGGGTAAATTTCTATGGCGGGCAAGGTCATTTTTTTAATCCCGGTACCGGGAACCAGCGCCTTTTTAAATCCCATGCTTTCCGCTTCCTTTAATCTTCTTTCCAATGCGGTTACCGGCCTTACTTCACCGGTTAACCCGATTTCTCCAACCACTACCATATCGTTGAAAATTGCTACCTCCTTGAAACTGGATGCCAGTGAAAGTGCCACTGCCAGGTCCACCGCCGGTTCCGTCAAGCGCACCCCACCAACCACGTTAACATAGGCATCGCAGTTCCCCATGCGCAGTCCCACCCGCTTTTCCAAAACCGCCATAATCAGAGCCACCCGGTTGTGGTCCACACCTGTGGTCATGCGCCTGGGAACGCCGAATGAATTGGGACAAATCAAAGCCTGTATTTCTACCAGCAGCGGCCTGCTGCCTTCTATGCTGGGCACCACCACCGAACCGGGGGCAGAAGCCAGGGGATGCCTGGCCATAAACATGGCCGATGGATTTTCTATTTCCACCAGTCCTTGATGCCGCATTTCAAATATCCCTAATTCATTGGTGGAGCCAAACCTGTTTTTCACCGTTCTCAAAATCCGAAAGGATTGGTGCCGGTCTCCCTCAAAATATAAAACCGTATCCACCATATGTTCCAAAACCCTGGGACCAGCCAGCGTTCCTTCTTTAGTAACATGACCAACTATAAAAATAGAAATTCCATACTCCTTGGCATACTGCATCAGTTTTGCAGTGGCTTCTCTAACCTGGGACACACTGCCCGGGGCCGAGCTGATGTCCGGGTGCACCATGGTCTGTATGGAATCAACCACCGCCACTTTAGGAGAAAATTCCTTTAAATAACCAGTAATAATTTCCAAATCCGTTTCACAGGCCAAATACAGTTTCTTGGTATCTATCCCTAACCTTTGGGCTCGAATGCCCACCTGTCTCATGGATTCTTCCCCGGTTATATACAGCACTTTTCCGCCGGCACTTAAACTGCCGGCCGCTTGGAGCAAAAGGGTGGATTTACCGATACCCGGGTCTCCACCAATTAAAACCAGTGAACCGGGCACCACTCCGCCGCCGAGAACCCGGTCCAATTCCCCTATTCCGGTAGAATATCTTTCTTCCTGGGATAAATCTACCTGGGAAATTAGTTTAGGAAATTGGCTGTTTCCAGTAATTTTATTTTTGGGGCTTTTAGTTGTGGAAGGTTCTTCCACCAAAGTGTTCCAGGCACCGCAGTTCGGGCATTTACCCATCCACCGGGGTGACCGGTGACCGCATTCTTGACACCAGAAACTGGTTTTATTACGAATAGCAACCAGCTCCCTCAATTCTTATGTCCGTTTTTAACCTACTAAAATTAAATTATACCACGGCCTGTTAAAAGGGTACAGGGCAAAAGCTAGTGCTTTTGCCCTTTTTGCTATGTTAATCTGCTTTTTGTATTGTTATTTCATTATCGGCAGCTGTCACCAGAACTTTATCACCGTGTTTAATATTTCCTTCTAAAATTTCTTCCGAAAGTTTATCCTCCACAGCCTTTTGAATTTCCCGCCGCAGCGGTCTGGCACCGTATTCTTCACTGTAGCCCCTTTCGGCCAGCAGTTCTTTAGCTTCTTCTGTAAACTCTAGGTAGATTTCCCTGTCGGCTATTCTTTTAGCAACTTTATCCAGCATTAAGCCCACAATTTCTTTAATGTGTTCCCGTTTAAGGGGGTGGAAGTATACAATTTCGTCTATGCGGTTTAAAAATTCCGGCCTAAATGCGCGCTCCAGCTCCTTCTTTAATCCCCGGCGCATTTCTTCTGTTCTATTGCTTTCATCTTCGCCGGTCTTAATGCCCACCACCGGTGTGTGCTTGAGCTTTTGTACCCCCACGTTGGAGGTCATGATAATGACGGTATTTCGGAAATCCACGGTACGGCCCTTTGCTTCGGTAAGCTGCCCGTCTTCCAGCACCTGCAGCAGTATATTAAACACCTCCGGGTGCGCTTTTTCAATTTCATCAAGCAGCACCACCGAGTAGGGGCGGCGTCTAACCGCTTCCGTCAATTGACCGCCTTCATCATATCCCACATATCCGGGAGGGGCACCCACAAGGCGGGATACAGCATGTTTTTCCATGTACTCGGACATATCAATTCTTACCAGGGCATCTTCATCGCCAAATAAGCTTTCCGCCAGCGCCCTGGCCAGTTCTGTTTTCCCAACCCCCGTGGGACCTAAGAAGATAAAGGATCCGATGGGGCGCTTGGGATCTTTCAACCCGGCCCTTGCACGCCGAACTGCTTTGGCCACTGCTTTAACCGCCTCATCCTGACCGACAACTCGTTCATGCAGAACTTTCTCCAGGTTCAATAAACGCTGGGACTCTTCCTGGGCCAATTTGCGTACCGGAATACCGGTCCAGCTGGAAACTATTTCTGCAATTTCTTCTTCATCTACCACCAGTTCTTTGTTTTCCTGCTGCTGCTCCCACTCTTTTCGCTCCGATTCTAATTTATTCAGGATCTCTCTTTCTTTATCCCGCAGCTCAGCAGCTTTTTCAAATTCCTGGTTGTTTACTGCCGCTTCTTTTTCCTTGCGAATTTCTTCCAGTTTATTTTCTAATTCTTTCATGTTCGGCGGAGCGGTATAAGCATTGACCCGTACCCGGGAAGCCGCCTCATCCACCAGGTCTATGGCTTTGTCAGGTAAAAACCGGTCTGCAATATAGCGGTCTGACAGCCTGGCTGCCGCCTTCAGCGCTTCATCGGTTATGCGCACCCGGTGATGGGCCTCATATTTGTCACGCAATCCCTCCAGTATTTTAACCGTTTCTTCCACCGATGGCTCTTCCACAATAATTGGCTGGAAGCGCCGCTCTAACGCCGCATCCTTTTCAATATATTTGCGATACTCATCCAGCGTGGTGGCGCCGATGGTTTGAAGCTCACCCCTGGCCAGGGCCGGTTTTAATATGTTAGATGCGTCAATGGCTCCTTCTGCTCCCCCGGCACCTATCAGCGTGTGCAGCTCGTCAATAAATACTATGATATTTCCGGCCTGGGTAATTTCGTCAATAACTTTTTTCAGCCGTTCTTCAAACTCACCCCGGTATTTGGTACCGGCCACCATGGCAGCCAGATCCAGGGTAATCACCCTTTTGTCCGCCAGTGTTTCCGGAACTTCGCCATTTACAATACGCTGGGCCAGGCCTTCGGCAATGGCTGTTTTACCTACACCCGGTTCTCCCACCAGCACCGGGTTATTTTTGGTTCTTCTGCTGAGAACCTGAATTACCCGCTCAATTTCTTTCTGCCTGCCAACCACGGGATCAAGTTTACCTTCCCTGGCCAGGGCATTTAAATCCCGTCCGAATTCATCCAGGGTTGCCGTTTTAGCGGTTCCGCAGGCACCTCCGGCACACCCGCCCACCGGGCTCTGATTATTTTGGGCCGCCTCACCATACTGGCCGCCAAGCATCTTAATTAACAGCTGCTGCACCCTGTTCAAATCAGCACCCATGGTTAATAATATCCTGGCCGCAATACCTTCGCCTTCACTGATTAATCCCAGCAGCAGGTGTTCCGTGCCTACGTAATTGTGCCCCATTCTGCGGGCATGAAAAACCGCCAGTTCTATTACCCTTTTTCCCCGCGGTGTCAGAGGCAGTTCTTTAGGCACTTCACCCTGCCCCTTCTCCACCATTTTTTCCACTTCCGCTCTTACCTTTTCCGCCTTAATATTCAGCTCCTGCAGTACCTTAGAAGCAACACCCTGACCTTCCCTTATCAATCCCAGCAGAATGTGCTCTGTACCTATGTAGGGATATCTCATATTTCTGGCTTCTTCCTGAGCCAGCGAAATCACCTTCCGTGCCCGTTCGGTAAATCTGTCAAACATTGCCAAACACCTCCCGAAATTAATTTTGTTTACTTAATTTATTTCTAACAATTTCCGCCCTCATTATATCCCTTTCCTGGGAACTTAATTCTCTCCGCGCCTGCTTTACCAAATAAGCCGGCCTGGTCATAACAACCAGTTCATTCAATATTTTGTTTGACAAACTGTCAACAATGTTTAAATTTACACCCAATCTCACATCAGATATATATTTCATCGCCTCGTCAGAGGTCAGCAGCCGGGCATTCTTCAGCGTCCCGTAGGCCCGGAATATTCTATCCTCTAACCGGTACTTTTGATCACGGTGCAGAGCTTTTCTGGCCAATCGTTCCTGATCGATAAGCTGTTTAATAACAGAGGTGAGCTTGTTAATTATTTCCTCTTCGGTAAGACCCAGGGTCACCTGGTTGGAAATCTGGTACAGGTTGCCCATTGCTTCAGTTCCCTCACCATACAACCCCCGTACGGTAAGTCCCAGTTTAGATACTGCGTTTATAACTTGATTTATTTGGTTTAACATAGTCAGGCCGGGCAAATGCACCATTACCGACGCCCTCAGCCCGGTACCCACATTGGTAGGACAAGCGGTTAGATAACCCAGCTGTTCCGAAAAGGCATAGTCCAGTATCGCTTCCAGCCCATCATCCAGCTTATTAGCTATCTCCCAAGCCTTCTGCAGCTGCAGCCCGGGCAGCAGACACTGCATTCTTAAATGATCTTCTTCATTGAGCATAATGCTGATTACTTCATCATCGCTCAACACCACCGCTTTTTTCTCGTGATCTTTTAGCAGGTCCGGGCTGATCAAATGTTTTTCCATTAGTATACGTCTCTCCACCGGGGACAATTCGCCCAACCTAACCAGTTCCATATCTCCAAACTGCTGTCTAAAATGGCGGTCAGACAGCGCCAACTGAACGGCATGAAAGACCGAATCGGCTTCTTGATGTGACATTTGATTGGGAAAAGCCATCCCTTGTAAATTTCTGGCCAACCTGATGCGGCTGCTGATAACAATATCGTGCTCCGGGCCGTCACCATCCATCCACCTGGCAGCAATGTTATTTACCGCTTCTCTAACTCCCACGCTTCTCCCCTCCTTACTGCAGCTTTTTTTCCAGTGATTTTATTTGATCGCGAATTTCCGCCGCTTTTTCAAATTCCTCTCTATTAACCGCTTCCTGTAATTTTTCTTTCAGCATCTTGATTTCTTTATTTATTCTGGCCCTGCCGCCCGTTCTCTTAGGTACTTTTCCGGTGTGCTGGCCGGTACCGTGAATTCTTCTCACCAGCGGTATTATCTGCCCTTCGAAGGCTTCATAACACTCCGTGCAGCCCAACAGCCCCACTTTGACAAACCTGCTTTGGGAAATACCGCATTTAGGACATGTCTGGCTCATTCCGGTTTTAATGCTGGGGCTGTAATCATAACCCATTAAGCCGCCTAAAAGGTGATGTAAATCAAATTGCGGGGCAAATCCCCATGCTTCCTGCTGTAATTCCCTGGCACAATACTCACAAACGTTCATTTCGGTTTTCTGATTGTTTATTACCTGGGTTAGATGCACTGTGGCCGGACGCTGGTTACACCGCTCACACTTCATAAGCAACCCCCCCTTTAATTATTGTTTCCCCTGAAAAATGTTACGGTTCTAAAGCCGGTGGCTGCGGTTCATTCATAAACGCTGGGCATGAGAGTCTGCCCTGAAAGTGTTATCCTGCTAATTACTTTTTTTCACCCGCCACCGCTGTTATCATGGCTTTTAGAATTTGAGCCCGCAGTTTATCTCTCCATGGCAGTTCAATTTTTAATACCGACCTGTCTACCGCGGCCTTCATAATTTTAAATTCTCTCTTTGTTATTTTTTCTTCACTCAGCAGGCGCTGCAGTATACCGGTGGCAACGCTTTGAGTTACACTGTTCCCCATCAGGCGGTATAATTCTTCCAGCCAATCACAACCGCTCTCAAGGGGAACCTTTGATATTCGTACATAACCACCTCCACCGCGCCTGCTTTCTATCACAAACCCGTGATTAACGGTAAAGCGGGTGGATAACACATAATTTATTTGCGATGGTACACAATTAAATTCACCGGCCAATTCATTGCGCTGAATTTCTATATACCCCTTTGGGCTTTGTTCAAGCATTTTCTTCAAGTATGCCTCTATCAGGTCAGATATATTGGGCATTAGTCACTCCACCTCTTTGACCTTTATAGACTTTGACTTTGACTGACCTTAACTAAAGTATACCACCGTCATACCGCAATTATTCAAATTCGATATTTTTTTATTTTAAAACTTTATTTTTATTTTAAGCTCATTATTTAAAATTAAGTCATTATTTCACAGTTATACTAAATTTGACTAAAAATACAAAAAACCGCTGGGTAATCCAGCGGGCTTTTGATTAATAAAATAAAATGGCTCCGCGAGCAGGACTCGAACCTGCAACCTACCGGTTAACAGCCGGTTGCTCTACCATTGAGCTATCGCGGAACGCTAAACCCGGTTAAGCCGGGCTTTTATAAAGTTTTTATAAAATTAATTCTGGCAGCGACCTACTCTCCCAGGGGTCAACCCCCAAGTACCATCGGCCCTGCAGAGCTTAACTTCCGTGTTCGGTATGGGAACGGGTGTGTCCTCTGCGGTATCGCCACCAGAAATATTTATTTCCTCGCTCTCTCAAAACTGCACAGTGTTATTACCTTTCTCCAGGTCAAGCCCTCGACCTATTAGTACCGGTCCGCTGAACACATTGCTGTGCTTACACTCCCGGCCTATCTACCTGGTAGTC
>NZ_JAFBCW010000001.1 GCF_016907915.1 Desulforadius tongensis | reverse complement strand
TGGCGAGAACAAGGACTTAAGAGCTTAGTCAAGCGCTACGATGAACTTCGTTCCACAACATGAACCGCCGTATACCGAACGGTACGTACGGTGGTGTGAGAGGACGGGAGTTAATCACTCCCTCCTACTCGATTTATAAATTTTAAAGAAGGAAAATTACCTAAAACCGGAGAATAATGGTTTTGTGACATAAAAGGAGGCATATTATCTTGCATAAAGTGATTATAAAAGGGGGGCGCCCGCTGGAAGGAAAAGTTAGAATCAGCGGGGCCAAAAATGCTTCATTGGCCATACTGTGCGCGTCATTAATGGCGGATAAGCCGTTGGTGCTGGAAAATATACCGTACATCAATGATGTTAAAGTATTAATTGAAATAATTGGCACAATCGGAGCCAAAATTTACTGGCAGGATTATCAATCCCTGTATATTGAACCGCCGGAAAAAATTAATGGGGATGCTCCTTACGAGCTGGTAAAAAAATTGCGGGCATCAAACCTGCTGCTGGGGCCGATGCTGGCCAAATTCGGCTGTGCCAAGGTATCCCTGCCCGGCGGCTGTAATATTGGCAGCCGGCCGATGGATCTGCACTTTAAAGGGCTGAGGGGGCTGGGAGCCGAAGTGTCTTTGGAACGGGGCCACATTATAGGCCGGGCGGGTAAATTAACCGGCACCCAAATATACCTGGACTTTCCCAGTGTTGGTGCCACGGAAAACATCATGATGGCTGCCTGCCTGGCCGAAGGGCAGACGATAATAGAGAATGTGGCCAAAGAGCCTGAAATAGTGGACCTGGCAAACTTTTTAAATGCCATGGGAGCCAAAGTACGCGGTGCCGGAACCGATATAATAAAAATTGAAGGAGTTACTTCCCTGGATAAGTGCCAGCGGTATTCAATCATTCCCGATCGTATTGAAGCGGGAACATACATGGTGGCTGCTGCCGCCACCCGGGGAAATGTTTTAATTGAAAACGTTATTCCCAAACATGTTGAACCGTTGATTGCCAAACTGCGGGAAGCGAATGTGGATGTGGAAGAAAGCGAAGATACCATTACGGTAACGGCAGGAAAGCAGTTAAAACCTGTGGATATTAAGACATTACCCTATCCCGGTTTTCCCACCGACCTGCAGTCACAAATGATGGTATTTTTAAGCACCGTTCCGGGAACAAGTGTAATAATAGAAAATATTTTTGAAAATCGCTTTCAGGTGGCCGATGAATTAAAACGCCTGGGTGCCAAAATAAAGGTAGAAGGACGGATGGCGGTAATTGAAGGGGGATCTTCACTGCACGGCGCCCACGTCAAAGCCACGGACCTGCGAGCCGGGGCGGCACTGGTGATTGCCGGCTTAGCTGCCAGCGGTGAAACCCATATCAGCAATGCCATTTATATATACCGCGGCTACCAGGACATAGAAAACAAATTAAAACTGCTGGGGGCCGAAGTAAGATGCCTGTAAAAAAGAATTATTATATTAATACATGAGCATAATAAATTAACTTTTAGGGCGTAAGTGTTTGCTGATGCGGCAGCTTGCGCCCTATATTTAATTGAGGTGTTATCATGCGCATTACCATAATATCAGTGGGGAAGTTGAAAGAAAAATACCTGAAACAGGGTGTGCAGGAGTACTTAAAGCGCCTGCAGCCCTATGCCAAAATAGAAATCATAGAAGTGGCCGACGAACCCCACCAGGATGGAATATCTGAACAGGCGGCGGAACAGGTACGGCAGAAAGAAGCGGAGCGGGTGTCGAGACATATTAAAAGCAGCACTTTTTTAATTGCACTGGATGCGGCAGGTAAAATGTACAGCTCGGAGGAACTGGCCGGTTATTTTGAAAAGCTCATGTTAAAGGGAAAAAGTGATATAACCATGCTGATAGGCGGTTCCCTGGGTTTAAGTGCCGGCCTGCTGAAAAGATGCCAGTTGAGATTATCATTTTCCAAACTAACCTTTCCCCACCAGTTAATGCGTTTAATTTTACTGGAACAAATCTACCGCATTTTCAAAATCAACCGCGGTGAACCGTACCACAAGTAACGGCGGTTTTTTGTTAGTTTGTATCTGCTGGAAATGATACTTATATATTGTGAATAATGGTATATACAAGAATGGTATTAATAGAGTATTGGAATGATATACCATTGCTTTGTGCTTTATGTTAACAAATACAGTATTTTTATATATTACTTGAACTTTTATGCAATATAATTATAATAAATGGAAATATGTTGTGATGTAATTTTATGGAGTGCTTGAACATGTTTGATAGAATTATTGATGAAATTAAAGAAAGAAATGTAGTTATATATATAATTATACTTCTGATTTTTACTTGCTTTTTAATGGTTAAGTTTTTGGATTTAGTAGTTTTAACAGGGAAAAGTTTATTTAAATCAATAATAATTTTATTTTTACACTGGAAAAGTATGCTATTTATAGTGGTCTTATTTGTTATAGTTAGATATTTATTTAAATTAAGCGACAGAAAGTCTCAGGAAGAAATTGATAAATATAATAAACCTTTAGAAGTTGAATCAAAAGGTAGAGAATATATTAGTGTGAAATTAATTGAAAGACATGAGAAACTAAACAATGTGGATGGGAGGGTGCTTGATATTGTAATAAAAAATGAGTCTGATAATGACATTAACTATATAAAAGGGTATATATCATTATATAAGCGTCTCACGAGAGTAAGTAAAATTGACTTTGAAATTAATAATCTCCGAGAATTGTTTAGTGAAAGAGTATTTTATGATTTTATAGACCATGAAAAGTTATTTTGGGATGGATTTGATATTTATGTGTATCAAATTCAGGTTGGTGATAAAATAGATAACAACTTTACAATAGAAGGAAACCATTTTATAAGAACATATTTTTTTGAATTAAATCTAGGGGAGTTTTATGATTTTAAGATTTTTGGAATTAGAACTAGATATAACCTAATTTGGTTAAAGAAAAAAGTCAGACGAGAAATATTACCTAGAATCCGGTTTTTTTACTCTAAGCAAACAGTCTACTTTTGTCGAAGGCCATTTTTATTGGAATTAATGAATGCAGTATCAAGATATTTACGTCTTTTATTGGTTATATCTGTTTTATTCATTATAATACTAGCTGCAATATTTGTATTAATTGATATAGGTAAAGCATTGATATCCTTATTTGTAGTTTGGAAACATTATTTTCAACAGATTGTTAATTTCATATAGACGAATGAGTTTATGGCTTATTTGTTTTGTTGTTTATATAAAAACTGCAGCTGCAGTGATAGAATGAACCATATCATAAATGAAGTGAATTTATTGCCTGTTCTAGATAATTTATGCTTGTGTATTAATTTATTATTTGCTTTTTTGTGAGATGTATGATATTCTTATTTCCAGTTAAAATGTCATGGATATCGAAGAACGATTTTACGGCCTCTTGTTGAAATTGCTTTAGGACGGAAGTCGTTGTTACGGTTTCGGCTTTTTAGCAATAATTTTTAAGGAGGCCGCAGAATGCAGATCGACTATAATTCTTTATATAAGCCTAAAAAAGAAGGCATATTCCATAAATAAGGAATAATGCCTCTTTTTTTCGGTAATTTTAAGTAAAGATAAAAAATGAAATAAAGGAGATTAACTGTAATTGGCAACATTTTATGAATTTGGACTTAATCAACAAGTGATTCGTGCACTCAGTCATATGGGATTTGAAGAACCTACTCCCATTCAGGAGCGAACCATTCCCACAGCGTTACAAGGAAACGACTTGATTGGGCAGGCTCAAACCGGTACGGGGAAAACAGCTGCTTTTGGAATTCCTCTGGTGGAAAGACTAAGTGTTGAGCAGAAACAGGTTCAAGGAGTTGTTTTGACCCCAACCCGAGAGCTGGCGGTACAGGTAGCGGAGGAATTAAATAAAATTGCCCAATATAAGGGAATACGCACATTACCAATTTATGGAGGGCAGGATATTAATCGCCAGTTTAGGGCTTTAAAGAAAAAGCCGCATATTATTGTGGCCACGCCGGGCCGTTTCATGGATCATATGAGAAGAAAAACGATTCAGCTTGATGCCATCAAAATGGTGGTTTTGGATGAAGCGGATGAAATGCTGAATATGGGCTTTATTGAAGATATTCAAGCTATTCTGCAGGAAATTCCCGGGGAACGTCAAATGCTGCTGTTTTCAGCAACGATGCCCAAGCCCATACAGGATCTGGCCCGAAAGTTTATGAAAGATCCGAACATAATCAGCATTAAACCCAAAGAAGTTACCGTTCCCAACATTGAACAGCGGTATATGGAAATACGGGAAAAACAAAAATTTGATGTTCTCTGCCGCTTATTGGACATCCAGTCCCCGGAATTAGCAATTGTATTTGGAAGAACAAAGCGAAGGGTGGATGAGTTATCGGAAGCATTAAATAAACGCGGCTTTGGGGCTGAAGGGATTCACGGGGATCTCAGTCAGGCAAAACGGGATAGCGTTCTGCGCAGGTTTAAAGAAGGTGCTATTGAAGTGCTGGTGGCCACCGATGTGGCAGCTAGAGGGCTTGATATCAGTGGAGTGACCCATGTTTATAATTTTGATATTCCTCGAGATCCGGAAAGTTATGTGCACAGGATCGGGAGAACAGGACGCGCAGGTAAAATGGGATTGGCCATTACTTTTGTTACCCCGCGGGAAATGAATCTTCTAAGAACCATCGAAAAAATTACCAAACGAAAGCTGGGCCGCCAGCCCATTCCAACGATGGCTGAGGCTATTGAGGGACAGCAGCGCTTGGCTGTTGAAAAGCTGCTGAGAGTGGTAGAGGAAGGTAATCTTCACGCTTATAAAGCGATGGCCGAACAGCTGCTTGAAGAAGTTGATTCCGCCACATTGATTTCCGCTGCCTTAAAGATGCTGACGAAAGAACCGAACACAATGCCTGTGAAGTTAACCGAGGAAGCGCCTCTGCGCATGAAAAAGAAAAAATTCGAGGCCAGAAAGAAATCAGGAGGGGTTAAAAACAAAAGAAAGAAGGGTAAGCATTATTAATCCTTAGAACTGAATAAGAAATAACAGGAATTTGATGAGGTTGGAATTACAAAACATATTCATTTTGTGAATAAATATATTCGTTTTTTATGAGCATGTACAGCTGGTAATATGCTGCTGAGAAAATATGCGGAAAAAGGTTTGCCGGTGCGGTACCCTGGTCTAATGGGGTACCGCTTATTTATTAGGCGGGTGGTTTTCATCCCGTGAGCAGCTGCCGGAATCGGTGTTAAAATCGCTGCTGCATTATTCACGCTCTTTACATGTTTACCAAGAATATTTTCAAAGTATAAGGGAGAATTTAAAGGAAGAAATACAGCAATACATAAAAGGGGTGATAACTATTAATTATTTATGGGGCCTTTTAGGAATGCTGGTTGTTTTTACCATTGCTTTTCTCGCTTCCACCAACAGGAAGGCCATTAACCTGCGCACTGTTTTAGGCGGTTTGGCTATTCAGGTTACATTTTCCTTTATTGTTTTAAAGTGGGAGGCAGGGAGGGCGGTGCTGGAAAGGTTGACATTTGCCATTACCGAAATTATAAATTATTCTAATGAAGGTATCAGGTTTTTATTCGGTCCCTTTATAGGCCCGAAATTTCAGGAGCAGTTTGGCTTTATTTTTGCCTTCCAGGTGCTGCCGGTGATAATTTTCTTTTCGGCTTTAATTTCTGTACTTTATTATTTAGGAATAATGCAGTGGATTATTAAAATTATCGGGGGGGGATTGTCTAAATTACTGGGCACCACCAAGGCGGAATCCATGTCGGCGGCAGCCAACATATTTGTGGGCCAGACGGAAGCACCCCTGGTGGTGGGCCCCTACCTGGCCAAAATGAGCGGTTCGGAATTATTTGCCGTTATGACCGGCGGGCTGGCCTCCGTTGCCGGGTCTGTGCTCATTGGTTACTCGCTGCTGGGTGTGCCGTTGGAATACCTGCTGGCGGCCAGTTTTATGGCCGCTCCCTCCGGCCTGGTGATGGCAAAAATGGTGATGCCTGAAACCCAGCCTCTAGATGAGGACGATAAATTTAAAATGGAAGAAGATGTAGACTCGGCCAATGTAATTGATGCGGCAGCCCGGGGAGCCAGTGTGGGCCTGCAGCTGGCCCTCAATATTGCTGCCATGCTGCTGGCTTTTATTGCTTTGATCGCATTGATTAACGGCATTTTAGGTTATATCGGCGGGTTGTTTAATTATAAGCTGTCGCTGGAAGGTATACTGGGGATACTATTCTCGCCCCTTGCCTTTGCCATTGGGGTGCCCTGGGCCGAGGCAGTTCAGGCCGGTGGATTTATTGGACAAAAACTGGTACTAAACGAATTCGTTGCTTACGCCTCCTTTGCACCGCAGATTGACCAGCTTACACCCAAAACAGTGGCTATTGTAAGTTTTGCCCTTTGTGGATTTGCCAACTTTTCATCCCTGGGTATACTGCTGGGCGGTCTCGGCAACCTTGCCCCCAACCGCCGGGGTGACATTGCCAGGTTCGGCATGCGGGCAATTCTGGCAGGAACATTGGCTTCTTTATTGAATGCCTCTATTGCGGGGATGCTGTTTTAACAAACCAAAGGAAGGAAGATTTTTGACCATGAGTAAAGAACTGGCTAGTATGATTGACCATACATTATTAAAGGCCGACACCACAAAAGATCAAATTATTAAATTGGTGGAAGAAGCGAAGGAATATAAATTTGCATCGGTTTGTGTAAACCCCACCTGGGTAAAGACAGCGGCAGAAATGCTGAAGGATACGCCGGCAGTAAGGGTTTGCACCGTTATTGGTTTTCCGCTGGGTGCCACCACACCGGAGGTTAAAGCCTTTGAAACAAAAGAGGCTGTTAAAAACGGAGCCACAGAAGTGGATATGGTGATTAATATCGGCGCGCTGAAAGATAAAAACGATGAACTTGTGGAACGGGATATTAAAGAGGTTGTTGATGCTGCCGGTGGAAAGGCGCTGGTAAAAGTAATTATCGAAACAAGCCTTTTAAGCGAGGAAGAAAAGGTGCGGGCCTGCAGAATAGCCGCCCGGGCCGGAGCGGATTTTGTAAAGACTTCCACCGGTTTTTCTACCGGCGGGGCAACGGTTGAGGATATCTCTCTGATGCGGAAAACAGTGGGGGAAAACATGGGTGTTAAGGCATCGGGCGGCATTAAAAACCGCCAGCATGCCCTGGCCATGATAGAGGCGGGGGCCAACCGCATCGGTGCCAGTGCCGGCGTTGCCATTGTGAAGGGCGAAGAGTCTAATGCCGATTATTAAACCTGTACCAACAGGAAATGAAACCCCGGCAGCATTTGCAGGAGCAAACGTTTTTGAGTGAGCAGCTGTCGAACTTAGCGAAGACGGTAGAAAGGTTGAGTGATTTATGAGCAAAGAAACACTGGTTGAAGAAGCTAAAGCGGCCAGGGAAATGGCCTATGCCCCTTATTCCAAATTTAAAGTGGGGGCCGCGCTGTTAACAAAGAATGGAAAAATCTATCGCGGCTGCAATATTGAAAACGCCGCTTACAGCCTGTGCAACTGTGCTGAGCGCACAGCCCTGTTCAAAGCCTACTCAGAAGGAGACAAAGAATATGACATGCTGGCAGTTGTGGCCGATACAGAGCGGCCGGTTCCCCCCTGCGGGGCCTGCCGCCAAGTAATTTCGGAACTGTGCCCGCCGGACATGAAAGTTATTTTAGCCAACATGAACGGTGATATACAAGAAATGACCGTTAAAGAGCTGCTGCCGGGGGCATTTTCACCCGCAGACCTAAAAAAATAAAAAATCAAGTTTGGGGCGTTTTGGCAGTGGCAAAACGCCCCTTTTAACTGCAGAAAAAATTATCGGAATAAAAATTTTTCTTTTAATAATAATAGTAAATAATTAGACAACTATTTACTTAATAATGATAAAGTGATATAGTTAAATTATTGAAAAATATCATTTTTCTGACTAGTTTGTGAAGGAGTGGATTCCAGAATGGTTTCTGCTGGCGGCATTCCCAAGGCCATTGCCAAAAGGCTTCCTTTATACCACCGGTGCCTGGCCAAGCTGAGAGAACAGGGCAAATATACCGTTTCATCAAAGGAATTGAGCAGAGAAGTGGGTGTAGAGGCCACCATGATCCGGAAAGACCTCACCTACTTTGGTGAGTTGGGTAAGCGTGGAGTGGGTTATAACGTGGAGCTGCTTTACCGCACCATTGGTAGAACTTTGAACTTGGACCAGCACTGGGAAGTTATAATTGTTGGTACAGGAAAAATGGCTTCTGCGCTGGTGGAATATAACTGCTTATATGGAAGAAATTTTCGCATAGTGGCAGCCTTTGCCCCCGGTACAGTTTCTGAAAACATGATGGTGGAGCACCTCACCGTGCAGCCGCTGTCAGCACTGCCTAAATTTGTTCAAGACCGGGATATAAAGATGGCCGTTTTGGCCACTTCGGACTTGGATGCCCAGGTGGCGGCCAACATAATAGTCCGATCCGGTATCAGAGCAATTTTAAACTTTTCGCCGGTGGATGTATGCGTGCCGGAAGATATTAAGCTGCTGAACAATATCATAACCACAGAAATGCAGATTTTAGCCTGCTGCTTGGAAGGAATAAAAAAATGATGGGAATTTCCCACCATTTTTTCAGCACGGTTTATTATTTGCCCACCATACCTTCCTGCATTTTTTTATTAACGGCAATTACTAAATCATAAAACTTCTGGGTTTTATCATACCAGTCTTTAATTAGAGGGTGCTGCATTGCCCTTTCTTCAGCATCCTTCAACTGCTTGCGGTTTTTTTCGCTTAACGGTGTGCCCAGTTTTTCCATCCGGTCAAAGGAGTTCTTTAAGTTTTTAAACTGCTTTACCAGCTTGCGGGCCTGTTCATCCTGCCGCAGCGCTTCTTCTGCCTCCTGCTTCAGCTTAAATTCCTCGGTTTCAGCCAGTGCATGTCCCAGCTTTTCGGCCAGCTCTATGATAGACCTGTTTTTACCAGTCATATTATTCACCCCCTCTTTGTAGTTTCTCCAGAGGTACAAAAAAATCCTATTTTATTCTATACGTTTAAATAAAAAATTCCAACCCGGCTATTTATGTGCAAAGTTTGAAAAATTATATTATTTACTGTCGAATATATATGGTGCTACCATTTGGATATAGAAAAGAAAAACATTAGTATATTCTGAAAAAAAGTGTCTGTTTTCGGAAGGAATAATTTAAGATACAACGAATATTGCTTTATATAAAGATTAAGTGTACTTGTGCTTTTTTTGCATTGGTATCTTATGCTACAATATGGGTTGTCAGTTAACTGATTTTTTAATATCACCGGGGTGCAAAACCTCTCCGGAAAAGGAGTGGGATGTTAATAATAAAATAAAAGGAGGTCTTGGGGCATGTACATGGTGTCAATTGATCCTGACAAGTGTGAAGGTTGTGGGGAATGCGTAGATGCTTGTCCGGCTGCCATTTTAGAGATGGTTGACGGCAAAGCTGTTGTAACCGGCAGCGAAACAGACTGCATGGGCTGTGAAACCTGTGTAGTAACCTGTCCGCACGGAGCACCCTCTGTTCAGGAACTGTAAGCAGCCAACAAAAAATTTACCGGCATTGAGCAGGTGCTGTCTTATGACATCACCTGCCCAAAATTAAAAATAATATCGGGGATCACCCCAAGGAGGTGTACCTGTGGAATATTTTGTACTACAAGTTCTGCCTTATATTTCTGTGGCAGTGTTTACAATTGGTGTGCTGTACCGCGTTGGTAAGTGGGCACACGCGCGGATTGTACACAATATTGTTTTAACTCCCGCACCCGAAACACTGGGGGGCGCGGCGGTAAATTATGCTGCAGAGGTGGCTTTATTCCGCAGTTTATTTAAAGGAGACAAAAGTTTGTGGGCCGGCGCTTGGATTATGCATATTGCGCTGCTGAACATTATCGGCGGGCACATTGTGGGATTTGCCTTTTTAGGAGAGCAGTTTAAGTACATCGGTACATCTGCAGAATTGAGCAAATACCTGTCCAACGTGTTGGGTACTTCGATGGGTATTATTATTTGGGTTGCCCTGCTGTACCTGCTGTACAGGCGTTTGGCAGTCAATGAAGTTAAGATGGTATCCAATCCTGCAGATTACCTGCACTTATTACTTTTACTCGGTATTGTCAGCTGCGGTAACTTTATGCGTTTAGTTCCCGAGTACAGTATTCACTATGAAACTGCCCAGGCGTACATTATTCAACTGGCTACCTTCCAGCCGGTGGATTTCAGTCATTTTAACTTTGTGTTTACACTCCACCTGCTGTTGGTACAAATTCTGATGATTGTGTTCCCGTTCAGCAAGCTGATGCACGTATTTGGCATGTTTGCCGAGCGCTGGATTGTCGACCGTCCTTATGTTGAGCCCGCGCCCGGTCTGCCAGGTGCAAAAGCGGCGGTATCTACAAATGCCACCGGCGTCGTTACTGCCGGGAAAACAGCTTCAGGGGGGGTGTAGCGCGTGACTGAAAAAAAATATAAAGCTCCGGCAATGGCAAACGAATCTGAAATGCGTGCCCTGTTTATAAACCCTGTTCCTGATGATCGTAAGGTTAAAGAGGCGCTTAAACACCTGAAATACCTGGTGGAAAAATACCGCCCGTTGATGTTGGCCATGGAGTCCTGTACCAAGTGCGGCCACTGCGCCGAGAACTGCCACACATACCTGGGTACCCGTGACCCCAATAACATTCCAACCAACCGGGCAGATTTGTTCAGAAAAGCATGGAAAGCCGCCTATACCTTAGAGGGCAGGTTGTTTGGCAAGCTGGTGGGTGCGGAACCGCTGTCCCTGGATACCATTAATAAAATGTACTCATATTTCTACCAGTGCAATGAGTGCCGTCGTTGTGCTTTGGTTTGTCCCTTTGGTATTGACACCTGTGAAGTAACCTTTGCCGGACGCCAGCTTCTGCACTGGCTGGGTATGGTGCCCAAACTGCAGGCCCAGGTTGGTGCGGCCATGTACCGTACCGGTAACCACACCGGTCTGCCCAAGCCGGGCTTGGTTGATACCTGTGAATTCTTGGAAGAAGAAATGCTGGAAGAAACCGGTGTGGAAATTAAAATTCCCATTGACAAGCCCAATTCTGATGTGCTGTACATTCCGTCTTCTGCGGACTTCCTGCTCAACCCCAACACCATGATGGGTGCGGCCAAGTTCTTCCACTACCTGGGAATTAACTGGACCATGAGCAGTGAGATTGCCGAAGCGGGCAACTTCGGGCTGCTGTTTGACCAGCGCTATACCATGCGCCACAACACCATGCGCCTGTTAAACGAAGCGGTTAAACTGGGTGTCAAGAAGATTGTTTGGGGTGAATGCGGTCACGGCTGGCGGACCGGTAAAATGTACGTGCCCAGCATGGCAGACCGTCCCATTCCGGTGCCCATTGTGCACCTGCACGATGAAACTGCTTATTACATTCGCACCGGTCAGCTGAAACTGCATCCCGAGGCAAACGATCATCCCACTACACTGCATGACCCGTGCAACTTTACCCGGGCATGCAACTTGGCGGAAAAGCTGCGCGAAGTACTGAAACCCTGCGTAACCGACTTCAGGGAAATGACACCGAACCGCGAGCGCAACTTCTGCTGCGGCGGCGGCTCTGCTATTCTCTACGATGATCCGGTGATGTACGACCTGCGCATCAAGTTCTCCGCCAAAAAGGCCGAGCAGGTACGGGCCACCGGTGTGGGTGAAAACGGTGACGGTTACCTGGTAGCTCCCTGCTCCATCTGTAAGGCACAGCTGTATCCGATGGTAGAAGAGCATAAACTGGGAGTAGAAGTAAAAGGCTTAATAGATTTGGTGGGAACAGCTTTATATCCACCAATAAATAAATAAAAGGGACTAGCATAATTGCCAGAAATATATTAAAATAATAAAGGCATGTTAAAAAGTGCTATTATGCGGTGCTGCGTTATCATCAATGCAGCACCGCAAGTAAGTAATAAAAAACATTATGGAGGTGTCCCCCAATGCCAATGATCGAGGTAAATGGGCAACAAATTGAAGTTGATGAGGATGGTTTCCTGGTTAACACTGATCAGTGGAGCGAAGAAGCTGCTAAATACTTTGCCAAAGAAGAAGGCATTGACGAGCTGACAGAAGATCACTGGAAGGTTATCAACTACCTGCGTGATTATTTCTTCCAGTTTGGTATTGCTCCCATGATCCGTAAGCTTTGCAAAGAAACCGGTTTCAGCCTCAAGCAAATCTATCAATTGTTCCCCACCGGACCGGCTAAGGGTGCTTGTAAGATTGCTGGTCTGCCCAAGCCTACCGGTTGTGTATAATCACAGGAACAGGAAAAACCTTCACCCTCACCAACGATCTGGTGGGGGTGTACTTTTCTAATAGGTTGCGTTTTTACCGGCGGCTGTCTTGGTGAGCCAATTAACTATGTAAAATGCACCTAAGAACAAACTAGGAAGGCAGGGATGGCTGATGCAAAAACTGCAGAACGTACCGAGGATATTAATAGCGGCACCGCAGGGTCGCTCCGGGAAAACAACAATTACAGTGGGATTGGTAGCTGCCCTCACTGCCCGCGGCGTTAAGGTGCAGCCCTTCAAAAAGGGACCTGACTTTATTGACCCCAGTTGGTTAACCAGGGTAGCCGGCAGAACCTGCCGCAACCTGGATGCTTACTTAATGGACAAAGAAAAAATCAAGGCCTCCTTTGCCACCCACAGCCGGGGTGCCCACATCAGTATTGTTGAGGGGGCCATGGGCCTCTTTGACGGTGTAGATGTAGAGGGCAGCGGCAGTGCTGCGGAAATTGCCAAAATAATTCAAGCCCCGGTAATACTGGTGGTCAACTGCACCAGGATGACCCGCAGTGTGGCGGCTATGGTAAACGGTTATAAACATTTTGATCCCGGTATCAATGTGGCCGGGGTGATATTGAACAATGTTGCCCGCAGCCGGCACGAAAACATGCTGCGCGCGTCGATAGAAAAATATTGTGATCTACCTGTACTGGGTGCCATGCCCAAGGGCAAACAGTACACCATTCCCGACCGGCATTTAGGGTTGGTTCCGGCGGGGGAAGACCAATTGCTGCATCAAGCGGTGGAACGGGTGGCGGAAGCGGCGGAAAAATACCTGGATCTGGACAAAATAATGGCCGTGGCTGCCCAGGCTCCTGCTTTAGATGTGGAAACAACTGTACCGGCAGCGCTGCCGGCTGTAAAGCGGCCCCATGAAATAACCGGTTCTTCCCAGCGGCCGCTGATTGGTGTGCTGATGGATCGTTCATTTACCTTTTACTATCCGGAAAACCTGGAGGCGCTGTACGGGTGCGGGGCGGAACTGGTGGCCATTGATGCCATAAATGACGCTTCTCTGCCCGGTGTGGATGCCCTGTTTATTGGCGGCGGTTTTCCGGAAGTGATGGCCGGTGAGCTGGAGAAAAATGCTTCGCTGCGTTCAGAAATAAAACGCCGCATTGAACAGGGTCTGCCGGTGTACGCCGAGTGCGGCGGTCTGATGTACCTGGGCCGTACCATTAACTGGCAGGATAAAGTGTATCAAATGGTGGGTGCCCTGCCTTTTGATGTGGAGTTAACCCAAAAGCCCCAGGGTCACGGGTATATGGAAGTGGAAGTGCACCGGGAAAACCCCTTTTTCCCGGTGGGCAGTAAAATAAAGGGACATGAGTTTCATCACTCCAAGGTAATTAACCTGGATAAAAGTAAAGTTTACTTTGCCTACCGGGTTAAGCGCGGTTGGGGAATAGACGGGTGCCGGGACGGCTTGGTATATAAAAACGTAATGGCCTCCTACAACCACCTGCATGCCCTGGCTGTGCCGGGATGGGCGGAAAACCTGGTGCAGCGGGCAGGGGAATATAAAATGAAAAATGCTAAGTGTGCACTGTAAAAGAAGGGAAGGGGCGCGTGTTTTACGCGCCCCTTCCCTTCTTTTTGAGAAATAGAATTTAAATATTTCTACATAAAACCTCCCCAAAATTAGAAAAATAACACTAGCAAAAAACAAAATTGGGGTGAGGGATATGATGGATAACTTCAAAGTACCATGGAAGCCATTGGTAATTATGCTGCTGGCTGTGATGGCGTTGGCAGCCGTTACAGTGGTATTTAATAACGCCGATGCCCAAAACAAAACTCTTTACTGGGGCAGCCGGGGTAATGACGTGATTAACGTTCAGGTTAAGCTGAAAAATTGGGGTTATTACGACGGCGTGGTAGATGGGATTTACGGCCCGAAAACCTTTAACGCAGTGAAAAAATTTCAGGCCCGAAACGGCCTCCGGGTGGACGGGGTGGTAGGGCCCAGCACATGGAGGGCGTTGGGGTTTAATCCCGCTTACGCGGCAAAACAAAGCAATAAAAAAACCACCGTTTCCCGCAGTACCGTTAACCGGGGTGATTTATGGCTGCTGTCAAAGGTAGTGATGGGTGAGGCGGCAGATGAGCCCTACATCGGCAAGGTGGCGGTGGCGGCGGTTATTCTAAACCGGGTAGACAGTCCCAAATTTCCGGATACCCTTTCCGGTGTGGTGTATCAACCAATGGCCTTTGAGTCGGTCAGCAACGGGCAATACAACAGGAAGGTCAGTGACGAGGCCCTGAGAGCGGCCAGGGATGCCATGAACGGTTGGGATCCCACCGGGGGAGCCCTTTACTTCTGGAACCCCTATAAGCCGGTATCTAAATGGATTTGGGGCCGAACCATAACGGGACAATTTGGCAAACATGTCTTTGGTATATAAATAAATGCGGGCCAAGACGAAAAGTAGCGTTTAACTTTTTTAAACAGGAGGGGTACTGATGAATAAACGCTGGGGAGCAGCGGCGCTGCTGGGTATTGTCCTGCTGGCAGCAGTGGGATTTTGGGGCTACCGCCAGTATCAAATGCGCCAAGATATGGAAACACTTTTAAATAATAAGTATCAAATGGCCTTTTTCAATATGAAAACCCATGTCAATAATTTAGAAACATCCCTGGCCAAGAGTTTGGTGGCCAGCGGTCACGGTGAAGATGCGGCCATCTTTTCTGAAATATGGCTCCGGTCCGATATGGCCCAGGAAAACCTGACCCAGCTGCCGGTTTCTTCGGCTGTGACAGAAAAGACCGCCAAATTTTTGGCCCAGGTGGGGGATTACGCCTACACCATTTCCAGGGATGTAATTGACGGCAGGGGACTGAAAGAACAGCATTGGAATACCCTCAACCGCCTGTACCGCCAGGCGTCGGAACTGAATAAAGACCTCAATGACATGGAATCCCGCCTGGTGGACGGCAAACTGACGCTGAGCGAACTGCGGGCCGGGGCCAGGAAAGATATTAACAAGGGCCAGGGGCCGGATCGCGACTTTGAGTCCATCAACAGAAACATGCAAACATATCCCACCCTGATATATGATGGCCCCTTTTCCGATCACCTGGAGAACCGGAAGCCGGAAGGATTGAGAGGCAAGAAAATTACCGCAGACCGGGCCAAAAACATAGCATTAAAGTTTATAGATAAAGCAAACAACGATTACACCGCCAAGGTAACGGGTAAAAATAAAGGGCGTATTGGTGCGTATACGGTGGAACTGATACCCCGCAACGATAAAAATAACAAGCTGCCCCGGTATACCTGCGATGTAAGCCTGCAGGGGGGCAAAGTAATTTGGTATCTGGGCAGCAGGGACGTTAAAACAGGCGGCATGACGGTGGAGCAGGCCAAAGAAAAAGCCCGGCGCTTTTTAGAAAGCCGCGGCATTAAAAACATGAAAGACACCTACTTCAGCAAGCAGGGCGGCACAGTGACCATTCAATTTGCCGCTGTGCAGGACGATGTAATGATCTATCCCGATCAGGTTAAATGCACCGTGGCTTTGGATGACGGCCGGGTGCTGGGTTACGAGGCATCCCAGTATTGGATGGGTCATAAAGACAGGGATATTCCCCAACCCAAGTTGAGCAGGGAAGAAGCGCAAAAGAAATTAAACGAACGCATGAATGTGCGGTCCTCCAGACTGGCGATAATTCCGAAAGCCAACTACGACGAGGTGCTGTGCTGGGAATTTATCGGCCGGCTCAATCAAAACGATTACCTGGTTTATATTAACGCGGAAACCGGCAAGCGGGAGAAAGTATTAATGCTGGTGGATACCCCCAACGGCAAATTGACCATGTAAAAAAATAACAGTTATTGACAGGAGACAATTCCTTTGCTATACTGCATATCATTAAACAAATATAAAACAGCGATGCATGGGAAGAAGGATAACATTTCTCCCCCAGCGAACCGGGGATGGTGTGAGCCCGGTGGAAGGAAATTTATCCGAGCCCCCCAGAAGCTGCGGACCGAAATAAAAGTAAGTACCGCCGGCGAAACAACCGCCGTTACCCGAAAGAGAGCTGCCGGGTGCAGCTGAAATAGGGTGGTACCACGAGAAAAACTTCGTCCCTTACCGGGACGAAGTTTTTTTACTATAGTCAGCTGATATTAGTTAAATAATTGTTTAACATTTCAAGTAGGGGAGTGATCTGTAATGCAAACTGACAAAGCCATTTTAGAGCTGCTGGAACAGAACTGCAAAGTCACACCGGAAGAAATAGCAGCGCTGTTGGGTGTCGATGCGCGGGAAGTGGAACGGAGAATAGAAAAACTGGAGAAAAACGGGGTTATAAGCGGTTATCAGGCGATGATTAACTGGGATAAGATGGAAGAACAAAAGGTAAATGCCCTCATTGAAGTAAAAATCACCCCCCAGCGGGAGGTGGGTTTTGACGCGGTGGCAGAAAGAATTTATCGCTTTCCCGAGGTGCACAGTGTGCACTTGATGTCCGGGGATTACGACCTGGCAGTGTTTTTGGAAGGCAGAACGATGAAAGAAGTGGCTCAATTTGTATCCAGCAGGCTGGCCACTATGGAGCACGTGCTCAGCACAGCCACCCACTTTGTACTTAAATCCTACAAACGTCACGGCCGGATATTGGAAGATAAGGAAAAAGAACGCAGGCTGGTGGTGTCACCATGAGCGGTTGGCAAAAATACCTCAACAGCACGGTAAGAGATATACCCCCTTCAGGCATCCGCCGGTTTTTCAACCTGGCCGCCGAAATGGATGACGTTATTTCCCTGGGGGTGGGGGAACCGGATTTCGTAACTCCCTGGAATATCAGAGAGGCATGTGTTTATGCGTTGGAAAAGGGTTATACCAACTATACCGCCAACCAGGGCCTGCCTGCGTTAAGACAGCTGCTTAGTATTTACTTAAAAGAAAGATACAACCTGGAATATCATTCTCAACGGGAACTGCTGGTTACCGTGGGTGTAAGCGAGGCGCTGGACCTGGCCCTGCGGGCGGTGGTGGAGCCGGGGGATGAAGTGCTGATACCGGAACCGTGCTTTGTTTCCTATGTTCCCTGTACCGCCTTGGCCGGGGGAAAGGCGGTACCGCTGGCCACAAAACCGGAAAACAACTTTCAAGTGACGGCGGAAATGGTACAGCAGGCCATTACCCCCTGCACCAAGGTGCTGTTTTTATGCAACCCCAACAACCCCACCGGGGCCACCATAAACAAGCAAAACCTGCTGGAAATATCAGAGGTGGTAAAACAGCACGACCTAATCGTTATATCCGATGAGATTTATGACCGACTGACCTATACCGGTGAGCATACCTGCTTTGCATCGCTGCCCGGCATGCGCGAACGCACCATCCTGCTGAACGGATTTTCCAAAACCTATGCCATGACCGGCTGGCGGGTGGGTTACGCTGCCTCCAACCCGGACTTTATAGCGGCCATGACCAAAATTCACCAGTATACCATGCTGTGTGCTCCCATTACCGCGCAAATGGCCGCTGTAGAGGCGCTGCAAAACGGCCGCCGGGCCATGCTTAAAATGGTGGAACAGTATGACCGGCGCCGGCGGATGGTGGTAAACGCTTTTAACGAAATGGGGCTCGCCTGTTTTGAGCCGGGCGGGGCGTTTTACGCCTTTCCCGATATCACTTCCACCGGTATGGGTTCCGAAGAGTTTGCCGAGGCATTGTTAAAAGAGGCAAAAGTGGCTGTGATACCGGGCAATGCCTTCGGGCAATCGGGAGAAGGATTTGTACGCTGCTCCTATGCCACATCGCTGGCGGATTTGACAGAGGCGTTAAAAAGAATTGCTGCTTTTGTCAGCAGGATAAGGTAGATTTACGGGGCGAAGACGGCGGGGAAAATATTTTGTCATTATGGCAGGAATTTGCATATAAATATAGAATAACACCGGCTATATAAACTTTTGCGCCCATTTTAATTTTGCAGGATGGCAGGACGGAAGGGGGGAAGAGGGTAGTTTCTTTTTCCAGAACTGAAAAGTAGTATGGGAGGATGGTTAAAAAATGATAAAAGGTGTACTGCTGTTTTTGTTTGTTGGTTTCTTGTTATACAGCGGGCTGGCTAACATGCGCAAAGCCCGTACCGTGAACGACTTTTTGCTGGGCGGGCGGGGCGTAGGCCCGTGGTTGTCCGCCTTTGCCTATGGAACCACGTACTTTTCCGCGGTAATCTTTATCGGCTATGCCGGTAAAGTGGGCTGGGCCTTCGGCTTATCCAGCCTGTGGATTGTTGTAGGAAACACTTTGGTGGGCAGCCTTTTAGCCTGGATGATACTGGCCAAGCCCACCAGATTAATTACCACCAGATTAAACACCATGACCATGCCCCAGTTTCTTGGTGCCCGGTACCAAAGCCCGGGTATGAAGATATTCGCGGCACTGGTCATTTTTGTATTTATGGTTCCTTATTCTGCATCGGTTTACATGGGGCTTTCCTATCTTTTTGAACAAATCTTTGGCCTTCCCTATATTTACGCCGCTGTGGCTATGGCCACCCTTACCGGGGTGTACCTGGTGCTGGGCGGCTACCGGGCCATGGCCCTCACCGACTTTGTCCAGGGCTGTGTGATGCTGCTGGGAATAGTATTAATGCTGTGGTACGTTTTTAAAGCCCCCCAGGTGGGCGGGCTGGTGCCGGCGGTACAAAAAATGTCTGCCATAGACCCGCAGCTGGCCCAAATTATCGGCCCCCCGGGATGGCTGCCCATGATTTCCCTGGTTATACTTACCAGTTTAGGAACCTGGGGGCTGCCGCAGATGGTGCAGAAATTCTACGCCATTAAAGACGAGCACTCTATCAAACCGGCCACCATTGTGGCCAGCACCTTTGCCCTGGTCATCACCTTTGGGGCATACTGCACCGGGGCCCTTACCCGGCTGTTCTTTAAACAGCCCCCGGTGGACGCGCTCACCGGTAAACCCACTGTGGATTTACTGATGCCCCAGCTGATAAGTACCGTGCTGCCGGAATTTGTGGCGGCGGTGATTTTAATACTGGTGCTGTCAGCCTCCATGTCCACCCTGGCTTCTTTGGTGCTGGTATCCGGTTCGGCAGTGGCCGTTGATCTGCTGCCGACGGTGCTGCCTAAGCTGTCCGACAAACGGCGGGTAATGATATTAAGACTGCTCTGTGCCGTATTTATAGCGCTGTCTTTGGTGCTGGCGCTGGCGAAACCGGCTGTTATTTTGAGCTTAATGGCCCTTTCCTGGTCCACGGTGGCGGGAGCCTTTTTGGCCCCGTACCTGTACGGGCTGTTTTGGCGCGGTGCCACCCAAACCGGGGCCTGGGCCGGGGCGCTGGCCGGCTTAACCATATCAATTGTTTTTTCGGTAATCTACCCGTCAGCCATTCCCACGGTGGGTTCGGCGGCCATGTTGATTTCGCTGCTGGTGGTGCCGGCGGTGAGCATGGTTACCAAACCGCTGCCCCAAAAGCACCTGGCCTTTGTGTTTGGCGAGCAAACCCGGCCTGGCTGTGCTGAATATGAAAACCCGGGCAGCCCCTTGCGGGAGCAGGCGTTTCTGCAAGAGCCGCCGTCCCGGTAAGATGGCTTTTTCAGGGTGCTAATAAAAACAAGGAAGTGGAAAGTTATGATTTGGGATGTGGAAAAAGAAACCATGAGCCGCAGCCGGATGCAGGCTATCCAATTGGAACGGCTGCAGCAAACCCTAAAAAATGTTTATGAAAACGTATCCTTTTACCGTCAAAAATTTGATCAGTACGGAGTAAAACCGGAGCACTGCCGCAGTTTAAAAGACTTATCCCGTTTTCCTTTCACTGTCAAAACAGACCTGCGGGAGAACTACCCTTTTAACATGTTTGCCGTGCCGAAAAAGAAAATAGTGCGCATTCACGCCTCCTCCGGCACCACAGGCAAACCGACGGTGGTTGGCTACACCAAAAATGACCTCAACACCTGGGCGGAACTGGTGGCCAGGATGGTTACCATGGCCGGGGTAAGCAGTGATGATGTGGCCCAGGTGTGCTTCGGCTACGGCCTGTTTACCGGGGCCTTTGGCCTGCACTACGGTTTAGAAAGAGTGGGAGCCATGGTGGTTCCCACCTCCACCGGCAACACAGAACGGCAGATCATGCTGATGCAGGATTTTGAAACAACGGCAGTAATCAGCACCCCTACCTATGCCATGCATATGGCCGAAGTGGCCCGGAAGATGGGTGTAGACCCGGCGCGGCTGCCCATAAGGGTGGGACTCTTTGGTTCTGAAGCATGGACGGAAAATATGCGTGCGGAAATAGAAAAAACCTGGCACATTAAAGCCACCGATAACTACGGCCTCAGTGAAATAATGGGGCCGGGCGTGGCGGGGGAATGCCTGGAAACCTGCGGCATGCACATAGCCGAAGATCACTTCCTGGTAGAAGTGATAGATCCGGAAACGGGAGAACCGCTGGATTACGGGCAGGAAGGTGAACTGGTGATTACCAGCCTGACCAAAGAGGCGCTGCCCATCATCCGCTACCGCACCAGGGATATTACCGCCCTAAACCCGGAACCATGCAGATGCGGCCGTACCACCATCCGGATGAAAAAAGTAAGCGGGCGCACCGACGACATGCTGATAATTTCCGGGGTAAATGTCTTTCCTTCTCAAATAGAAAGCGTGTTATTAGAAATTGACGGCATCTCTTCCCACTATCAAATTATAGTAACCAAAAAAGGTTACCTGGACGCCTTGGAAGTACAGGTGGAACCGGCGGAAAAATCCTTTACCGGCCATTTTAAAGACCTGAAAGAACTGGAAGAAAAAGTGAAAAACCGCCTGGCCGCCGTTTTATCTCTGCGGGCCAAGGTAAAGCTGGTGGAGCCGGGTTCCCTGGAGCGCTTTGAAGGAAAGGCGAAAAGAGTGATAGACAAACGCAAAATGTAAAGTTAATATAGAATTATTCATTTTCAGCAATTTACTAACCAGTGACTTACAACGTTCCTCCCGATGGGGGGATTGGAGGTGCTTTTCTTGAAAGAACTTATGTCCGGAAATATGGCCATTGCCCGCGGGGCCTATGAAGCGGGAGTGACGGTGGGAGTGGGTTACCCCGGCACGCCCAGCACCGAAGTGCTGGAAAACTTTGCCCGCTACCCCGGCGTTTACGCCCAGTGGTCTCCCAACGAAAAAGTGGCGTTGGAAGTGGGCATCGGTGCGTCCCTGGGGGGAGCCAGGGTGCTGGTAACCATGAAACACGTGGGTGTAAATGTGGCCGCCGACCCCCTTTTTACCCTTTCCTATACCGGGGTAAACGGTGGTTTAGTACTGCTGTCTGCCGATGACCCCGGCATGCACAGCTCCCAAAACGAGCAGGACAACCGTTACTATGCGTTAATGTCCAAAATTCCCTGCCTGGAACCCTCCGACAGCCAGGAGGCCAAGGATATGGTGGCCAGGGCGCTGGAAATCAGCGAGCAGTTTGACACCCCGGTGATGCTGCGCACCACCACCAGGGTAAGCCATTCCCAATCCATGGTGCAAACGGCACAGCGCAGCGTTCCGGAAATTAAAGAATATCAAAAAAACCCGTCCAAATTTGTTATGACTCCGGCCAATGCCCGGGGCCGCCGGGTACAGGTGGAAGAGCGGATGGAAAAACTGCGGCGCTACAGTGAAACCTGCAGCCTAAACACCATCCACTGGGGCGAAAAAGAAGTGGGCATCATTACCAGCGGCATCAGCTACCAGTACGTGCGCGAAGCAGCTCCCCGGGCTTCGGTACTTAAACTGGGCCTTACCAACCCGCTGCCGGAAAATTTAATTAAAAATTTTGCCGCCCAAGTTTCCCGATTGGTAGTGGTGGAAGAACTGGAACCCTTTTTGGAAACCCAAATAAAAGCCCTGGGTATAAAAGTAATGGGCAAAGACATACTGCCCGGCATTGGAGAACTAAATCCCCAAATAATTGCCCGGGCGTTAAAGAAAGCCGGTATACCGGTCAGCGAGCGGTACCGGGATGCCGGCCCCTTACCGGTTGACGATGCCGCGCCGGAAACACCGCCAAGGCCGCCGGTGCTCTGTGCCGGGTGTCCCCACCGGGCCACCTTCCATGTATTAAGAAAGCTTAAACTTACAGTAACCGGCGATATCGGCTGCTATACCCTGGGTTCAATGCCTCCCCTGTCAGCCATGGATACCTGCGTATGCATGGGTGCCGGTGTGGGCATGGCCCACGGCATGGCGCTGGCCAACCCGTCCATGCAGAATAAAGCAGTGGCGGTGATTGGTGACTCCACCTTCCTGCATTCCGGCGTTACCGGCCTGATGGATGTGGTATATAACGGCGGCAGTGCCACAGTGATAATTATGGATAACCGCACCACCGCCATGACCGGTCACCAGGAACATCCGGCCACCGGGCGCACGCTGATGGGACAACCGGCCCCGGAAGTGGACCTGGAAGCCCTGGCCAGATCTTTGGGAGTAAAACGGGTACAAGTGGTAGATCCGCTGGACATTGCCCGGTTTGAACAGGTGGTGAAGGAAGAAACGGCGGCACATGAGCCATCGGTAATCATAGCCCGCCATCCATGCGCCCTGCTGAATAAAGAGCGGCAGCAGCCGGTGACGGTGGATGCCGAACTGTGTATAGGATGCAAACTGTGCTTAAAACTGGGCTGCCCGGCCATTTCCGGCAGCGGCGGGGTAGTGGAGATCAGTGCCATTCAATGCAGCGGCTGCGGCCTGTGTGCCAGTGTCTGCAAGCAGGGAGCCATAAAGAAAGGGGGGCAGAAGGATGCTTAAACCCTTTGATGTAATGCTGGTGGGCGTAGGCGGGCAGGGCACCATTTTAGCCACTAAAATACTGGCCCGGGCGGCCCGAAAAAAGGGATACGATATTAAAGTATCCGAGATTAAAGGGATGGCCCAGCGGGGAGGCAGTGTTGTAACCCAGCTGCGCCTGGCCCAAGAGGTTCACTCGCCCCTCGTTGCAGAAGGCGGTGCCGACGTCGTACTGGCCTTTGAAAAACTGGAAGCGCTGCGCTGGCTTTCATACTTAAAGCCGGAGGGGACGATAATTATCAATAATCAAGCCATAAACCCCGTCCCGGTATTGACAGGTGCTGCCGCTTATCCCGAAGGGGTGCTGGAATATATTGGCGGCAGAGTGCATAATACTAAAGTGGTAAAGGCGCTGGACATAGCACTGAACTGCGGCAATCCCCGTACCGCCAACGTGGTGCTCCTGGGTGTGCTGGCCAAGCACATGCCCATAGAGCGGGAAATATGGGAACAGGCACTGGAAGAAGTGGTCCCGGATAGGTTTTTGGAAGTAAATAAATCTGCTTTTGCTGCAGGATACGGAATATAAATGTAGAATATACACAATTAATAGAAAACAGCGGTTGGCGCCCCTGTGCCCCAACCGCTGTAAACAACCCGCTGCATTTTTGGAACAAAGTTACATTGTTAATGCTGTTTGTAGAATTATTATAGTTTGCCAGCGAATTATCTTAAAATTCTAACTGTTGAAAAATCTGCCGGATATAATGGTAGTTTGCCGGTTGACAGACTAACTGGAAGATGTTAAACTTTGTACATGCAAGCTAGAATTATATATAGCGAATTTATATAACATTGCGTTTTTTTTGTATTTTGTACACATTGTTGTACAAACGGCGGTAAGCTGTGTCTGAAAACCATATGTTGGACATTGCCGAGGCGAGTTAACCACCGGGTGATTGAACTCGTCCCAATTTAATGTCTAAACATTGGTTTCAGGCTTTAGCAATTTATAACTAGGTTGGACGGCAGTGCTGTCCCCACTGTAAAAAAACTGGAGGTGAGCTTAATGGCAGATTCCAAGACTCCACTCTTGGATCAACTGGAAACAGGACCGTGGCCAAGTTTTGTGAAAGAAATCAAGAAAATGGCTCCTGAAAAGCCCGCCGCCCAAGACCTCCTCGGTCAATTAGAGGTATCTTATGAGGAGAAAAAAGGGCACTGGAAACACGGCGGTATCGTCGGTGTTATGGGTTACGGCGGTGGTGTAATCGGGCGTTACAGTGACATTCCGGAAAAATTCCCCAACGTAGCTGAGTTCCACACCATACGTCTGAATCAACCCAGCGGTTGGTTCTACAACACCAAAGCTCTGCGCACAATTTGTGACCTGTGGGAAAAACACGGTAGCGGTCTGACAAACCTGCACGGCTCTACTGGTGACATTGTTCTGTTGGGTACCACCACAGAAGAATTACAACCCACTTTCGATGAATTCAGCGAGCAGGGTTTCGACCTCGGCGGTTCAGGTTCCGACCTGCGTACCCCCAGCTGCTGCTGCGGTATGGCTCGTTGTGAGTTTTCCTGCTTTGACACCATGGATCTGTGCCACAACCTGACTAATGCATTCCAAGACGAGCTGCACCGTCCCATGTGGCCGTACAAGTTCAAAATCAAGATTTCCGGCTGCCCCAACGACTGTGTTGCAGCAATCGCGCGTTCTGACTTTGCCATCATCGGTACTTGGAAAGATGATCTGCAAATCGACCAGGAAGGCGTACGCGAGTACGTTAAGAACGGTTTAGATATTGAAGATCTGGTAATCGATCGCTGCCCCACCGGCGCTCTGAGCTGGGACGGCAATGAGCTGAAGCTGGAAGGCAAAGAGTGTGTGCGCTGCATGCACTGCATCAACGTTATGCCCAAGGCTCTGCGCCCCGGCAAAGAAAAGGGTGCTTCCATCCTGATCGGTGGTAAGGCTACCATTCTGCAGTCCGCGTTCCTGGGCTGGGTACTGGTTCCCTTCATGGAAATCAACAAAGACAACGATTACGAAGAAATTAAAGACCTGCTGGATAAGATTTGGGAATGGTGGGATGAAAACGGTAAAGTCCGTGAGCGTGTGGGTGAAACCATCTGCCGCCTCGGTATGCGCAACTTCCTGCGTGCCGTTGAACTTGATCCCATTCCGCAAATGGTATTCCGTCCACGGGCTAACCCCTACGTATTCTGGTGGCCGGAAGAAGTTAAATAACACCCGGTTAAGGTTAATTAACTAAAAAGTATTATAAATAAATTATTATATGGGGAGAGGTGACGCAAATGGCTAAAACTGATATCGGCCCTCCGCATTATGAACAAATGCTTCCGCCGATTATTAAGGAAAACTACGGTAAATGGAAGTACCACGAAATTCTGAAGCCTGGTGTGCTGGTACACGTATCTGAAACCGGCGACAAACTGTACACCGTGCGGGTTGGCTCACCGAGATTGGTTAGCATTTACTTCATTCGCGATCTCTGCGATCTGGCTGATAAATACTGTGATGGTTACCTCAGATTTACCAGCCGTCACAATGTTGAATTCCTGCTGAGCAAGGAAGAAAACGTTGAACCGTTAATTGCAGAACTGAAAGAAAAAGGTCTGCCCGTTGGTGGTACCGGTAACTCCATCTCCAACATGGTTCACACCCAGGGTTGGGTACACTGCCACACCCCGGCTACAGATGCATCCGGGATTGTGAAGTCTGTAATGGACGAACTGTTCGAGTACTTCGAAAACATGAAGCTGCCTGCCAAGCTGAGAATTTCCTTGGCCTGCTGCTTGAACATGTGCGGTGCTGTTCACTGCTCCGACATTGCTATCCTGGGTATCCACAGAAAAGCTCCTGTAGTTAACCATGAAAACTTGAAGAGCGCCTGTGAGATCCCCACTGTTATTGCCAGCTGTCCCACAGCTGCTATTCGTCCAAACCCGAAACTGAAATCGGTTGAAATTAAGGAAGAGCGCTGCATGTACTGCGGTAACTGCTACACCATGTGCCCGTCAATCCACATCATCGACCCTGAAAACGATGCTGTGTCCATCTGGGTAGGTGGTAAAGTATCCAACGCTCGTACAGCTCCGATGTTCTCACGTCTGGCTATTCCTTATCTGCCTAACAATCCTCCGCGCTGGCCAGAGGTTGTTGACGCAGTTAAGCATCTGGTTGAAGTATACGCAGCCAATGCTAAGAAAGGTGAAAGAATGGGTGAGTGGATCGAGCGCATCGGTTGGGAGAAATTCTTCGAAATTTCCGGCCTCGAGTTCACCGACAAGCACATTGACGACTTCACCCATGCTGTAACCACCTTCCGTTCCACCACTCAATTCAAGTGGTAGGATAGAAGCGGTCGTAAACAGGTAAACTACCGTTTAAGCACCACATCTGTTTGTGGTAAAGTCCGATAGGTGGTGAAAATTCCATGGAAGAATTAAAAGCCAAAATTCTGGAGTACCTGGGTACCGTCAGCAAGGCTAAGAGTAAGGAAATTGCCGAAAAAATTGGTGCTAAAAAGCGTGAGGTAGATAAAGCCTGCGCTGAGCTGGCCAAAGAAGGCAAGGTGGAATACCTTTACATCGGTACTTCCTACATTACCTTGGCCGGTAAAGACCATACTCCTAAAGGCTAAAACAAGCACTAAAGAGCAGGGTAAAACCTGCTCTTTATTCTTTTCACGGTGTACATAAGACCGAATAGAGCGGGCAGCTGCCCGGCTGAGCACTGCCGCGGCCGGCCTGCAGACAAATGGGAATGACGTTGCAAAACCCCCGGCGATATTGTAAAATATTCAGATATAATTACCGGTGGTGTTTAAAATGGGTAAAGCAGTACGGGTGAGCATAAAAAATACCCAAATCAACCAGTGGGGAGAACGAGAAACCATTGAATTTGTCACCACGGGCAGTTTATTTGCCAAAAACAACAGCATTTACATCATGTACAAAGAAAGTGCCGTTTCCGGCCTGGAAGGCACCACAACCACATTGAAAGTGGAACCCCACCGGGTGACATTAAACCGCGTGGGTGCCGTAAGACAAAAACAACTGTTTAAAGAAGGGACCGGATGCCGGGGAACCTACGTTACACCGTACGGCAGCTTTAAAACCAGGGTGCAGGCCCGGAAACTGGAGGTTAACTTGACAGAGACCGGTGGAAGTATTAATCTAGACTATGAATTAGAGCTAAATCAGCAAAAAATAGGCCGTAATAAGCTGATAATCACCGTTAAGGAGGTTTAACTCTCGATATGAGCGGTATAGTTGCACAAATGCAGTCACAACTGGCACAGAGGCTGGCCCAGGCGGTGGAAAAGGCCATCCAAGATGGAGAAATACCGCCGCTGACCGTGCCCGAATTTATAGTAGAGGTGCCCCGGGAAAAGGGCCATGGAGATTTTGCCACCAACCTGGCCTTAATGCTGGCCAAGCCGGCCAAAAATGCACCGCGCAAACTGGCGGAAATAATAGTAAATAAATTAGAACTGGCTGGGACTTCGGTGCAGAAGGTAGAAATAGCTGGTCCCGGCTTTATTAATTTTCACCTTGATCCCTACTGGATGCACCGGGTGCTGCTCCAGGTGGAAGAACAGGGGGAGCATTACGGCAGGGTAGACCTGGGAGAAGGCACTAAAGTACAGGTGGAGTTTGTAAGTGCCAACCCCACCGGGCTTCTGCACATGGGCAATGCCAGGGGGGCGGCCCTAGGCGACAGCCTGGCTTCAATTTTAGAATTTGCCGGTTATGACGTGCAGAGAGAATACTACATAAACGATGCCGGCAACCAAATTGAGAACTTCGGCAGATCCCT
This sequence comes from Desulforadius tongensis, assembly GCF_016907915.1. Classification (GTDB taxonomy): domain Bacteria; phylum Bacillota; class Desulfotomaculia; order Desulfotomaculales; family Desulfohalotomaculaceae; genus Desulforadius; species Desulforadius tongensis. Next base: position 134,980 of record NZ_JAFBCW010000001.1, on the reverse strand, counting down.
GGAAGCCCGCTACCTTCAGCAGTTGGGCCAGGACGTGCCCCTGCCGGAGGAAGGGTATCATGGTGAAGACCTGATAGATACGGTAAAGAACTTTATTCAGCAGTACCAGGATAAATATTTAAACGTCGACGGGGCCACCCGCCGGGAAAAACTGGTTCAATTTGCCCTGAAAGAAAAACTCACCGCCATTAAAAACACCCTGTTAGATTTTGGTGTGATATACGACGTATGGTTTTCAGAGCAATCCCTGCATCAATCCGGCGCAATTGAAGAAACTATAAAGGAACTGCAGCAAAAGGGTTACATCTACGAGCACGAAAATGCCCTGTGGTTTAAAGCCACCGCCTTTGGCGATGAAAAAGATGAAGTGGTAGTCCGTTCCAACGGTATACCCACCTACTTTGCTGCCGACATTGCTTATCATAAAAATAAGTTTCAGCGCGGCTTCCAGCGGGTAATCAACATCTGGGGTGCCGATCATCACGGCCATGTCAACCGGATGAAAGGTTCCATGGAAGCCCTGGGTTATAACAGAGACAGCTTGGAAATAATACTGATGCAGCTGGTGCGCCTGCTGCGGGGGGGAGAAGTGGTGCGCATGTCCAAGCGCACCGGCCGGTTTGTAACGCTGTCGGAACTAATTGCCGAAGTGGGTAAAGATGCCGCCCGCTACTTCTTTATTATGCGCAGTCCTGACAGCCACCTGGAATTCGACTTGGATTTGGCCAAATCCCAAACCAACGACAACCCGGTGTTTTATATCCAGTATGCCCACGCCCGCATATGCAGCATCTTCCGCCAGCTGGCAGAGCGGGGCGGTGAAAAACCCACCGCCAAAGAAGTGGACCTGAAAGTGCTGCAGAACGAGCAGGAAATAAATTTAATTCGCAAACTGGCCCACTTCCCGGTGGAAATATCCATGGCCGCCCAAACAATGGCCCCGCACCGCATTGCCAAATACCTGCACGAGCTGGCCGGGCTGTTCCACAGCTTTTACAACAGCAGCCGGGTAATTGTAGACGACCCCCGGTTATCCGCGGCCAGGTTGGTGCTGGTGAATGCCACCGGCATAGTTTTGAGAAACGGCTTGAGATTAATCGGCGTTTCCGCGCCGGAAAAAATGTAAATCCCCGTGCCGCACTTCCTGTGCGGCACGGCGGACCTGCAAAGGCTGCCGGCTTTAGAACCGCAGCTTTTTCCAGAGGAGAATAAGGGGGGCATTAAAAATGCAGAATTTTAAAGAAATAGTTTTAGCCTTAGTCACAGGGTTGTTTTTAGGCCTGATTTTTGCGCGCCTGAAACTGCCCATTCCCGCCCCGCCCACATTGGCCGGGGTGATGGGAATTGTGGGCATCTTTTTGGGATATTTGCTGGCGGTAAGGCTGGGATGGGTACGTTAACATATTGACACCCCATTGGCAAAGATATAGAATGTAACAGGTAGTTTATCATCAACAATTTCTAAACAGTAATAGGAGGAAGTTATGACCAAATATATCTTTGTTACCGGGGGTGTTGTATCCTCCCTGGGGAAAGGTATAACCGCTGCGTCACTGGGTCGGTTATTAAAAAACAGAGGTTTAAAAGTAGCTATACAAAAATTAGACCCATACATTAACATAGATCCGGGCACCATGAGCCCATACCAGCATGGCGAAGTATTTGTTACCGAAGACGGTGCGGAAACAGACCTGGATTTAGGTCACTATGAGCGTTTCATCGATGAAAATCTCAGCCGCAGCAGCAACGTTACCACCGGTAAAATTTACTGGTCGGTATTAAACAAAGAACGGCGGGGAGATTACTTAGGCGCCACCGTTCAGGTTATTCCCCATGTTACCAACGAAATAAAAGAGCAAGTGCTGCGCATGGGAAAAGAATTTAACGCCGATGTGGTAATTGCAGAAATCGGCGGGACCGTTGGCGATATAGAATCCCAGCCCTTTTTGGAAGCCATCAGGCAGCTGAAAAGCGACTTGGGCCGGGACAACGTTATGTACATACACGTTACGCTGGTACCATACATAAGAGCGGCCAATGAGTTAAAAACCAAGCCCACCCAGCACAGTGTCAAAGAACTGAAAGGCATTGGTATTCAACCGGACATGATAGTATGCCGCAGCGAAAAACCCCTTTCCAAAGAAATGGTGGAAAAACTGGCTCTGTTCTGTGATATCGAAAAAGAAGCCGTTGTACAGGCCCTGGATGCCCACTCCATATATGAAGTGCCCCTGCAGCTGGAAAAAGAAGGTTTTGATGATTATGTGGTCAACCGGCTGAAGCTGAAATGCGATAAGCCGGATCTCACCGACTGGCGGGATATGGTGGAGCGCATGAAGAACCTGCGCTGGTCTACCACCATTGCCCTGGTGGGCAAATATGTGGCACTGCCCGATGCATACATCAGTGTGGCGGAGGCACTGCGTCACGCCGGGCTGCATCACGGCACGGCAGTAAACATCCGCTGGATCAACAGTGAAGATTTAGAGCGCATGCCCGCCGCCGATTACCTGCGCGACGTGGACGGCATTTTAGTGCCGGGGGGTTTCGGCGACCGGGGCATTGAAGGTAAAATCAACGCCATTAAATATGCCCGTGAAAACGGTGTTCCCATGCTGGGCATCTGCCTGGGCATGCAGCTGGCAGTGGTGGAATTTGCCCGCAGCATACTGGGCTGGAAGGATGCCAACAGCGCAGAGTTTGACCCCCATACGGAATACCCGGTAATAGATTTGCTGCCGGAACAAAAAGATGTGGAGGATATGGGCGGCACCATGCGCCTGGGCCGCTACCACTGTACCGTGAAAACCGGTACCCTGGCCTACCGGGCGTACGGCAGGGAAGAAATTTCAGAACGCCACCGCCACCGTTATGAATTTAACAACCGCTACCGTCAGGCCCTGGCGGAAAAGGGAATGATCTTTTCCGGCACCCTGCCGGGACGGGAGCTGGTGGAAATAATTGAACTGGCCGATCACCCGTGGTTTGTGGCCACCCAGTTTCACCCGGAATTCAAGTCCAGGCCCTACCGCCCGCATCCGCTGTTCCGCGATTTTGTCGGGGCGGCAATACAGTACAAAAATGAAAAAGAAAAAGAAAAATAAATACCGACGTGTCAAAAGCAGCTTTGGTACCGATACCAAAGCTCTTATTTTTAGCTAGAGGGAAACCGGGTGACGGTGTCGAATAACCCGACTAAAGGCAAAAACTATTACTTATTTCTTTACTAAACACACGGGGGTGTAAATTCTTGAAGAGAAAAATAGTAGCCGGCCTTATAATAGGCGTAGTGATGCTGTCCCTTTTTGCGGCGGCAGTTTTTAAAGAAGAACCGGTCTTAAACAGGGCTGCCGGCGGTGCGGATGCTGATATAGGCATTGTGGACATCACCGGTGTAATTACCACCGGGGGCAGCGGAGGATTTGGCGGCGATGTCAGTGCCGGTTCCCAAACCGTTATCTCGCAGCTGCAGGAGGCCAGGGAAAACCCGAATATTAAAGCGGTGGTTTTACATATCAACAGCCCCGGCGGCAGCGCCGCCGGGTCGCTGGAAATCGGCAGCGAAATTAAAAGACTGCGCCAATCGGGAAAAAAAGTGGTGGCCTACATGGGTGACATAGCAGCCTCCGGTGCCTATTGGATATCCTGCGAAACAGACAGCATTGTGGCCAACCCGGCCACCATCACCGGCAGTATCGGTGTTATTATGCAGACCATGGATCTGCAGGGCCTTTATGACAAGCTGGGCATAGATACCAATGTATATAAAAGCGGCCCCCATAAAGATATGGGCTCTGCCAGCAGGGATGTAACGGAGGAAGAAAGGGCCATCTTTCAAAGTATGATTGATGACATTTACCAGCAATTTGTAACAGTGGTGGCCAACGGTAGAAATATGGATGTGGAAAGGGTTAAAGAGCTGGCCGACGGCAGGATATACACCGGCCGCCAGGCACTGGAATTGGGCCTGGTTGATGAACTGGGCGACATGCACCGCGCCATTCAAATTGCCGCCGAGCTGGCCGGTGTTGATGGGGAGCCGTCGGTGGTGGATCTGAGCCCCAGGACGGTATGGGATGAACTGTTTGGGCAGCTGTCCGCCGGGGGTAAATTCCAGCTGTACCGCTTTAAACTGCCTTACTTCGGTCTGCTGCTGCTGCCTGAGAAGGAAGCTGTGTTTTAATTATTAGTAAAAGGTGGGTGTTAATTTTGACGGAACAACAAAAACCCCAGGGGCCGGAATCCCCCCCTGATATGCCGGAAGCAAAGCCGGAGACAGAGCCCAAAGCACCGCTTAAACTGTCCATGGCCGATCTGATATACGGAATACTGTTTTCTCCGGTGAAAACATATCGCAGAGTGGCGGAAGCCCCCCCGGTGGCTTCCACCCTGCTGCTGGTAATTGGGTTAAACCTGGTGCTGGCAGTGATGGACATGTTCTCTGCGGACAACCAGCTGGCCCAAAGTCTGAACAGCGGCTTTATGAACGAAACCATGGTAAATGCCGTGCAGGCAGCGGCACCGGTGATAGCTGCCACCGGGTTTATAATAAACATAGTAATATGGTTTGTTTACAGCGGCCTGCTGCATTTGATAGCAGAGTTTTACGGCGGCCGGGGCAGGGCTGTGACCACTTTTACAGTTTACGGGTTGGCCGGTCTGCCCGCGGTGGCACTGATACCGGTGCAGGGCTTGGAAATCGTATCCAATTCCCACTTTACCGCTGTTATGTCCATTATTGTTACCGCGGCGGTGGTGATTTGGGGTATAGTGCTGCTGACCATCGGCCTGAGAGAGGCGCAGCGGTTAAGCACCGGCAGGGCCTTGGCGGTGGTAATTACTCCCTGGGCGGTGGGATTGATGCTGGCTGCTGCGGTCCTGGTATTATTCATAACGGCTATGTCTTCCCTGGCACCGGAGGCACCTTTTAAAAATTTTTAAAGGTTTTTTCCACCTCTGTAACGAAACAGTAAGGGGTTTAATTTGCTGGAGGTGGCAGGCGGTTTGTCTAAAGAACATAAGTTGTTAATAGTAGACGACCAGTGGGGGATAAGAATTTTACTTACCGAGATCTTTTCCGGGGAGTATACCGTGGAAACAGCCGGCAGCGGAACAGAGGCGCTGGAAAAACTAAGGGCACTAAACCCGTCTTTAATACTGCTGGATATGAAAATGCCCGGTTTAAGCGGGCCGGAAACACTGCGCCTGATTAGAGAAATTAACCACAGCGTGCCGGTGGTGATGATGAGCGGTCTTGATGAAACAGAGGTAATAGATCAAACCAGGGAATTAGCACCGGTTTACTACATAAACAAACCCTTTGACCTCAATGACATCAAAAGGATGGTTGAGGAGCTGCTGGTGGAAGCAGAAAGATCCGGTACTGTTTGCAGTGTATAGTGCATACAGAAAAAAGGATTTTATACACAGGTGGCGAATTATGCATTTAATGAATGAAAAAACGGGAGGGAATTTAAATGCTTGTTGGCACCAGCACCGTGCTGGCCATGCGCTGTCCGGAATGCGGCAAGTTAGAATTTCATAAGCTGTCAGTGTTTTCTTTTTCCGGCCAACGGGTGCTGGAGATCAGGTGTTCCTGCGGTGCCCTGCTGCTGTTGGCCCGTAAAAAGAAAAAAAATTACTGGCTGCAGCTGCCCTGTGTAATATGCGAGACCAATCACCAGCGGCAGGTATCCGGTGCCCAAATGTGGTCCCAGCAGGTTATTAACCTCTACTGCCAGGAAACCGGTATAGAGCTTGGCCACATCGGTCCGGAGGAGAAAGTGAGAGAAGCGGTTCAAAACTATGATTATGACCTTAAGGCGCTGGTAGAGCAGTTTGAAGGTGACGATTACTTTGTCAACTGTGACGTAATGTACCGGGCAATAAATTACCTGCACGATATAGCGGAAGCAGGTGCCCTGTACTGTCAGTGCGGCAACGATGACATTGAAGTGGATATATTCCCCGACCGGTTGGAACTGCACTGCAGGGAGTGCGACAGTGTAAGCATTATTTATGCCGAAACGGAGGAAGACTTAAAAGTAATGGAACAGGTGGAATATATCGAGCTCACCAGGCATGGTTTTGAATTTTTAGACAGCCTGTCCAACAGCAGCGGTAAGTCCAAAAACAAAAAAAACCACCGCAAGCATAATAAACGTTAAATGTACATAAACACCTGCAGGTATGGCCATAATGATGGTGACCGCAGCCCAAAAGCTCGGACAAAGCGGTTCGGGCTTTTAGTAATTTTTCACGCCTGCGGGGTAACAGCAGGGGCTGAAAAAGCAGGCGGCAAACACCTTTGAGTGGGCAGCGTGCAGATGCTGCCGGGCTTCAGCAGGGTAATTTTTTAAGGTGCCGCCAATAAAGATAAGAGGAGGCTATGCATATGGCACTGGTAACAGTGAGCGAAATTTTACAGAGGGCAGAAGAGGGTAAATATGCAGTGGGTGCATTTAACTGCAACAACATGGAAATTGTTCAAGCCATTATCGGCGCAGCGGAGGCTGAGAAGTCCCCGGTAATTATTCAGGCCAGCCAGGGGGCTATTAAGTACGCCGGTTTAGACTGGATTACAGGCATGGCCAAACTGGCTGCCCAGCAGGCCGGGGTGCCGGTGGCCCTGCACCTGGATCACGGCACCAGCTTTGAACAGTGCATGCAGTGCATTAAAGCAGGTTTTACCTCTGTAATGTTCGACGGTTCAAAGCTGCCGCTGGAAGAAAATATCGCCGAAACCAACCGCGTGCTGGCAGTGGCCAGGGCAGTGGGAGTATCGGTGGAAGCGGAATTGGGTAAAATAGGGGGTACCGAAGACGATATCACTGTAAGCGAGCGGGAGGCCATGCTGACGGATCCCCAGGAAGCAAAAGAATTTGTAGAGCGCACCGGTGTAGATTCCCTGGCGGTGGCCATCGGCACCGCCCACGGCCAGTACAAAGGAGAACCGAAACTGGACTTTGAAAGGTTAAAAGAAATTAAATCGCTGGTCAACGTTCCCATAGTGCTGCACGGCTCTTCAGGGGTGCCCGATGAAGCAATTAAAAAGGCCATCTCCCTGGGGGTAAGAAAGGTAAACATCGACACCAACATCAGAGAAGCCTTTACCAACACCATGCGCCGGGTGATAAACGAAAAGCCCGGTGAAATTGACCCCAGGAAGATACTGGGCCCGGCCAGGGAAGCAGCCATGGAGATAATTAGAGAAAAAATCAGGGTATTTGGTTCCAGCGGCAGAGCATAGAATAGATTGCAGGGGCGCGATAAATCGCGCCCCGTGATTTAAATTTAAAAAATAGGGGGGATCGCGTAAAGTGCAGATATTTTTGGATACTGCCAACGTGGATGAAATCCGCGCAGCCTACCAATTGGGTGTAATTTCCGGGGTTACCACCAACCCCTCGCTGATAGCCAAAGAAGGTAGGGATTTTACCCGGGTAGTAAAAGAAATCGCCAGCATAGTGGACGGCCCCGTCAGTGCCGAGGCAGTGAGCACAGAAGCGGACAAAATGCTGGCTGAGGCCCGGGAGCTGGCTGAAATTCACCCCAATATTGTGTTTAAACTGCCCATGACCGCCGCCGGCTTAAAAGTAACCAAAGCCTGCAGCCGGGAGGGTATTAAAACCAACGTCACCCTAATTTTTTCTGCCAACCAGGCGCTGCTGGCTGCCCTGGCGGGGGCCGCTTACGTCAGCCCCTTCGTGGGACGCCTGGATGATGCCGGGCACGACGGCATACAGCTGATTTATGACATTATAGAAATATTTGAAAACTACGGCCTCAAATCCCAGGTTATATCCGCCAGTATTCGTCATCCCCTGCATGTGCTGCAGTCCGCCAAGGCCGGTGCCCACATTGCCACCGTACCACCCAAAGTGCTGAACCAAATGATTAAACACCCCTTGACAGATATAGGGATAGAGAAGTTTTTAGCCGACTGGAAAAAAGTTCCCGCTCCCAAATAGAAATACCTTGACAGTGGAAAATAAATATCGGTATACTACTTATTGTGCATATACACAATATTTCAACAGTTCTTTCTTAACTTTTCTATCCCACCTACGTTTGTTTTCATGTTGCACAGTGAATGGAAGCATAAAAATTTCATAAAGGCAGGAGGATAACTTTGGATGTAAATATCAACAACCTGGAAAGCAAAACCATGGTAGAGCTGTACAAAATAGCTCGCAGCATGGAAATTCCCGGTTATTACAAACTGCGCAAAAAAGAACTGATTTTTGAAATTGAAAAGGCCAAAATTGAACAGGAGGGTATCATTCAAGCCGAAGGGGTGCTGGAAATACTGCCCGATGGCTATGGGTTTTTAAGGCCCTTTAAGTATCACCCCAGCAACGACGATATCTACGTTTCGGCATCCCAGATCAGAAAATTTGACCTGCGCACCGGTGACCGGGTAAGCGGGCAGGTGCGCAGGCCCAAGGACAACGAGCGCTACTTTGCTTTACTGCGTGTGGAAAAGGTTAACGGCGATCCCCCAGAAAGTTCCCCGGAAAGACTGCACTTTGACGGTTTAACCCCTCTTTACCCGGAAGAAAGAATCAAGTTGGAGACGGAATCAAATAACAAAAGCACCCGCATTATAGACCTGATTGCCCCGGTGGGAAAGGGACAGCGGGGCCTGATCGTTTCACCTCCCAAAGCGGGCAAAACTTACCTGCTGAAAGAAATAGCCAACAGTATTACCCAAAACCATCCCGAAATCGAATTAATGGTACTGCTCATTGATGAACGGCCGGAGGAAGTTACCGATATAGAGCGCTCGGTAAAGGGAGAAGTGGTCAGTTCAACCTTTGACGAGCCGCCGGAAAACCATGTAAAGGTAGCCGATATGGTGCTGGAGAGGGCCAAGCGGCTGGTGGAGCACAAAAGGGATGTGGTAATACTGATGGACAGCATTACCAGGCTGGCCAGGGCCCACAACCTGGTTGTACCCCCCAGCGGCAGAACGCTGTCCGGCGGTGTTGACCCCGCTTCTCTGCACCGGCCCAAGCGCTTTTTCGGCGCGGCCAGAAATGTGGAAGAAGGGGGCAGCTTAACCATCCTGGCCACCGCGCTGGTGGAAACGGGCAGCCGCATGGACGAGGTGATTTTTGAAGAATTTAAAGGAACCGGCAACATGGAGCTGATTTTAGACCGCAAACTGGCCGAGCGCAGGCTGTTCCCGGCCATAGACGTAAAAAGATCCGGCACAAGACGGGAGGAAGGGCTGCTGAGCAGGGATGAGCTGGAATGGGTATGGGGATTCCGCCGGGCTTTCAGCAGCGCCCAGTCCTACGAAGCGCTGGAAAGCCTGCTGGAGCGGATAAAAAACAGCAAAAATAACGAAGAAATGATTGCCACCATGTTAGAACAGCGCAAAAAAGCCCGCAGCATTGTACCCGGCTACCCGCCCACCCGGGTAAGTAAGACCGGCAGCAGACATTTAACCGCCGGCAGCAGTGAAGAGTGAGTAATGAATAAAATTCCCTCAAAAGGGCAATAATAAAACCGGATATTGCCATTTTGAGGTGAAAGAGAAATGTTCAGCAAAATTAAAAAAATAACCGGCCCGCTGGCGGCTTTAATACTGGCAGGCACCCTGTTTGCCCTTCCCGCCCAGGCCCGGCTGGATGAAATGGTTATAGACAACAAACCCTACGGTGTGGACCCGGTGCACTGCCGGCTGCAGATGATACCGCTGGAACCGCGGCAAACCGCCACCCAATTCTACCGGGTGAAGGCAGGGGACACCCTTTGGGAACTGGCCGGGCGGTGCGGCGTTTCAATGGAACTGCTGGCGGCGGTAAACGGTTTCACTGAAGACAGTATACTTTATGCCGGCCAGGTCATAGAGCTGCCGGTGGAAGCTGACTGCAGCAGTGTAAAGTATACCGTAAAACCGGGCGACAACCTTTACGGTATCTGCCGCCGGTACCGGGTAACCATGGCCCAGCTGCTGGCAGCCAACAGCATCAAAAACCCGGACTTTGTAAAAATAGGACAGACCTTGACCATACCGCTGCGGCAGCCGGCAGAACCGGTGGTGCCCGCGATGAGCGGCAGAGGACTGCCCATACCGGTTATGGTTATGGAGTGGCCGCTGAAGGGTGAAATTACCTCTCCCTTTGGCATTAGAAAGGAAGGACGCCCCCACCACGGGGTGGACATTGCCGCCCCCTGCGGGGCAGCGATTAGGGCCCCCCGGGAGGGTGTGGTTGTTTATTCCGGCTATTACAGCGGCTACGGCAACACCGTAATCATCGACCACGGTTACGGAACAAGTACCCTTTACGCCCACTGCTCAAAACTGTATGTAAAATGCGGTCAAAGGGTGGGCCGGGGCAGCACCATAGCCACGGTGGGCAACACCGGCCGCTCCTTCGGCCCCCACCTGCACTGGGAAGTGCGGTATAAAGGAGTGCCCTTTGATCCCACCTTCTGCATCGAAGCGGAAAAACTTTATTTGGCCGCAGGCAGTGACCGGGCCTAATATTTTAAAGCAGACCTTGGTGTACCACCGGGTCTCCTTTATTTTTATGCTATAATTTAAGGATAAACCTAATAAGGACAATATTACAAAGGAGCGGACCATGTACAATCTTATCTTTGCCAACCGGGAAGGAGAATTTTTCGATTATCGCCTGCGGGCGGCGGGTCGAATGGGAGATCGATTTGTAGAAATAATGGATGAAGACCTCATACCGCTGCCGGAAAATGCCGGGCTGGTGCTGATACCCGAGGGCCGCCCCATCGGGATTAACGGCCGGGGAGAATTTAAACTGCTGTCAACAAATCCCTACCAACCGGGGGAACCCGCCTTTGCGGTGGGGGCTACCCTGCCCCAGGGCTATACCAGAACTCTGCTGCCGGCATACCGCAGAACGGCGAAAAAACCGCTGCCGCTGCTGGGGTACGCAGCGGTGGTTTCCAAGGGAGAGCGGCTGTACGTGGCGGCGGTACAAACGGATGAACTAAACAAATGGGAACCGGAACATTACAGCACCGCCGCCCTGCCGGAATTGATAGAAAAACGCCTGGCGGAACACCCGCAGAACAGGATACTGCGGCACCTGTCCCGCTGCGCTGTGCAGTACCGCTGCTTCACCGCCCAAAACATATTTTACGCCCGGTGGGAAGGGGGGCTGCCGGTATCTCCCACCTGCAACGCCCGCTGCCTGGGCTGCATATCCGAGCAGCCGGCGGAATGCTGCCCCTCGCCCCAGGGGCGGATAGACTTTAAGCCCACCGTACAGGAGCTGGTGGAAGTGGGGGCCTGCCACCTGGAGCGGGCCGAAGATGCCATCATCAGTTTTGGCCAGGGCTGTGAGGGAGAACCCTCCCTGGCGGCAGAAACCATTGCCCCGGCAGTGAAGGCCATGCGGGACAGAACCCCAAAGGGCACCATCAACATGAACTCCAACGCCGGGTACACCGCGGGGATAAAAAAGATAGTGCAGGCGGGTTTGAACTCCCTGCGGGTGAGCATTATCAGCGCCAATCGGGAAATATACGATGCCTACTACCGGCCCCGGGGCTACAGCCTGGATAACGTGAAGGAGAGCATCAAACTGGCCAAAGAAAACGGTGTGTTTGTATCGTTAAACCTGCTGACCATGCCGGGCATAACCGACCGGGTGGAGGAAACAGAAAGCCTGATCCGGTTAATACAGGAAACGGCGGTGGACATGGTGCAGATAAGAAACCTGAACATAGATCCCGATTACCTTTTAAGCAAACTGCCGCCCGGCCAAGAGCAGGAAATCTTAGGCATCCCGGCCTTTATACAAACCCTGCGCCGCCAGCTGCCGGGGGTGTTAATCGGCAGCTACAGCAAACCCCTTGCCGGTAAAGATGACCGGGGCAGCAAATTATAACAAACCTGATAATCTTAGTTGCAGATATTAAAAGAGTATGTTACAATATCTTAGTGTTTTGAAAACGATGCCTAAAATACCCCAAGTTTAATATAAAGAGGTGATTTCGGTGAAGGAAAAAATCCATCCTGAATACCACGAGGCAAAAGTAACCTGCGTGTGCGGCAACAGCTTTACCACCGGTTCAACCAAGAAGGAGCTGCGTGTAGACATCTGCTCAAACTGCCATCCCTTCTACACCGGGGCACAGCGCATGGTGGAAACCCGTGGCCGAGCAGAGAGATTCCGCAAAAAATACGGTTTGGATAAGAAGTAAAAGTGAACAGATAGCAGAGCAGAATGCTCTGCTATTTCTTTAGGTACTTAAACCCCCAAATACCAATTTTAATTTATAATATCAAAGCGGTGGCTTACTGCAAAAGACACCGGCTTAGTAACGCAAGAGGGGTGTTATTGAAGTGAAAGGCGGCTTTCAATACGGCGGCCAGGCAGTTATTGAAGGGGTAATGATGCGCGGTCCCAAAACCCGTTCCATTGCCGTGCGCAGGCCGGATAATTCCATCGTTACCGATAAGCGTCCCATCGGCTCCATTACCCAAAAACTGCCCTTTTTAAAATGGCCGGGCATTCGCGGGGTGGTGGTTCTCTTTGAATCCCTGGCCATGGGGCTGGAGGCGCTGAGCTATTCAGCCAGCCAGGCTGTAGATGAAGAGGAAGAGCTGACCAAAAAAGAAATGATTTTAACCATCCTGTTTGCCCTGGGGCTGGCCGTACTGCTGTTTGTGGTTCTGCCTACGGCGGTAACCCACTGGGCGGCGGCCGCAGTGCAAAATCCCTTCTGGAACAACGTCATAGAGGGAATAGTGCGCATCGGGGTGTTTTTGGCCTACGTGGTGGCCATATCCCGGGTGAAAGACATTCAGCGGGTGTTTCAATACCACGGTGCCGAACATAAAGTAATAAATGCCTACGAGGCGGGGGAACCGCTGGAAACGGAAAACGTACAGCGCTACTCTACACTGCACCCCCGGTGCGGCACCAGCTTTCTGCTCATTGTGATGGTGGTGAGCATATTTGTATTTGCCATTCTGGGGCACAACGAAGACATACTGTGGCGCGTGCTGTCCCGGGTACTGCTGCTGCCGGTGGTGGCGGGACTGTCGTACGAACTGCTTAAACTATCGGGCAGGTACGCCCATAACCGCCTGTGCAGAGCGGTCATTGCCCCCGGGCTGTGGCTGCAGAAACTGACCACCGGTGAACCGGACGACCGGCAGGTGGAGGTAGCCATTACAGCATTAAAGGCCGTTTTGGAGGAAGGTGAAACCCATGTTGGATAAGCTGGATCAATTGGAAGAAAAATATGAAGAGCTAAACAAACTAATCTCCGATCCGGAAGTAATAGCCGATCACAACCGCTGGCAGCAGTATGTGAAAAGTCACAACGAGCTGCAGGAAATAGTGGGAGTATATAGGCAGTACAAAAAAGTGCTGCAGGAGCTGGAAGACACCAAGCAGATGCTCAAAGAAAACCTGGACCCGGAACTGAAAGAAATGGCCGAAGCGGAGCAGCGGGAACTGAAGGAGAAAAAAGAGCAGTTGGAGCAGCAGCTGAAAGTGCTGCTGCTGCCCAAAGACCCCAACGACGAGAAAAACGTCATTGTGGAAATCAGAGCCGGTACCGGCGGGGAAGAAGCGGCGCTGTTTGCTGCCGACCTGTTCCGCATGTACAGCCGCTTTGCCGAAGAACGGGGTTGGAAAATTGACATCATGAATACCCACTACACGGATATGGATGGCATTAAAGAAATCGTTTTCATGGTGGTGGGTAAAGGTGCCTACAGCGCGCTGAAATTTGAAAGCGGTGTGCACCGGGTACAAAGGGTGCCGGTTACCGAAAGCGGTGGGCGCATTCACACCTCCGCCGCCACCGTGGCGGTAATGCCGGAGGCAGAAGAGGTAGAAATTGAAATTAACCCCAACGATATACGGATAGACCTGTTCTGTTCCAGCGGTCCGGGAGGTCAGTCGGTGAACACCACCCAGTCGGCGGTGCGGATTACCCACCTGCCCACGGGGATAGTTGTTTCCTGCCAGGACGAAAAGTCCCAGCACAAAAACAAAGACAAAGCCATGAAAGTGCTGCGGGCAAGATTGTATGAAAAGGCCCAGAGGGAACAGCAGGAGCAAATTGCCGGTGCCCGTAAATCAATGATCGGCAGCGGCGATCGCAGCGAGCGCATCCGCACCTACAATTTCCCGCAGAACCGGGTAACGGATCACCGCATCGGTTTAACGCTGCACCGGCTCGGTGAAGTGCTGCAGGGCCGGCTGGACGAAATTATAGAAGCGCTGACCACGGCGGAACAGGCCGAAAAACTGAAAGAGCTGGAGTAGAAAAACGTGCGATACACTAACATAGAAACAGCCCTGGCCGGTGCCAGGGCTTTGCTGCAGCAAAAAGACATCGAGCAGCCGCGGCTGGATGCCGAGGTACTGCTGGCCCACGTGCTGGGCTGCAGCCGGGCCGCTCTATATGCCGGTGCCCACCGCCGGCTGGAGCCGGGCCAGCTGCAGCACTACAACCGGCTGGTGCAGAAACGGGCCCAGGGCCACCCGGTGGCCTACCTGGTGGGGCATAAGGAATTTATGGGCCTGGATTTTACCGTTACCCCCGCGGTGCTGATTCCCCGGCCGGATACCGAGCTGCTGGTGGAAACGGCGGTACACCTGCTGTCAAAGCGTGCCGGCGGCCGGCCCCTGATGGTGGATGTGGGCACCGGCAGCGGTGCCATTGCGGTGAGTACCGCCCACCTGGTTCCAACCCTGCGGGTGCTGGCGGTGGACATTTCAGCCCCGGCCCTGGAAGTAGCCCAAAAAAACGCCCGCACCCACGCTGTGGATGACCGGGTGGTGTTTTTAAAGGGCAGCCTGCTGGAGCCGGTGATGGAGCGGCTGAACGGTGAGCCGGTGGACATAATTGCAGCTAACCTACCCTACGTGCCCAGCGGTGATATACCGGGCCTGTCCAGGGAAGTGCGGCGGGAACCGCTGCTGGCGCTGGACGGGGGCCCCGACGGCCTGGACCTTTACCGCCAGCTGATACCCCAGGCCCAAAAGCTAATTAAACCGGGGGGGCACCTGCTGCTGGAAATAGGCCCGGGACAGGGGGAAACGGCTCTAAACCTGCTTAATAATTGGCAGGCGAAGCTGTACCGCGACCTGGGCGGCAGGGAGCGCCTGATAGCGGCTGAAAAAAGATAATCTAAACCAGTAATGCCTTTACCGCCCCGTAACAGGTAAAGAAACCGATGGCGGCGATAATCCCCCCGCTTAAATTAGCCAGCCGGGACCAGCCCCGGCGGCCGGTTAAATTAACTGCACCTTTAGATAGCTTTAAAAGCGCCAACCCCACCGCTATTAACGCTGCCGCCCCGCCCACACCGAAGGCTACCACCAGCGCCATACCGCTGGCCAGCGCCCCGGTGCTGATGCTCATCAAAAGCACTGCCAGCGCGCTGGGACAGGGTATTAAACCGTTGGTTACCCCCAGCAGCACCAGGGTGGGCCACTCCACCGTGCTGCTGTCGGCGGGCAGGTGCCCGGTGCTGCAGCCGCAGCTGCACCCCGGCGCCCGCCGCAGCGCCATGCGCAGCCCGATGACGGTAATAAACAGCCCGGAAATCACCTTCAGCCACAGTTCCGTCCTTTCACCGGACATTCCCGTGGGCCCCGCTGCCGCCCCCAAAACACCATGGGCGGCCAGGGACATTATTACAATAACGCCGGTGTGAGTAACGGCGGAAGTAAGCCCCAGCACCACAGCGTGAACGGCCCGCCCCCGGGAAAGCACCAAATAAGCCCCCATAATACTTTTTCCGTGCCCCGGTTCCAGGGCATGCAGCGCCCCGATGCCGAAGGCAGAAACAAGCATAGCAATAAAACCCATGCCAACCCCCCGCTTAAAATATTGGCAGTTCCAAGGCCGGTGGCTTTTGCACCGGCATGAATTTCCGCTGCACTTATCCATATTTAACTGCTGCCGGTTTTATGCCAGCATATTTTGTGCTATACTACTGCGTGAGATGGGAGTGGCAGAAAATGCAAAAAAATAACACCCGGTACTGGAAAATCGACGATATCCACCGGGATAATCAAGCTATAAAAGAAGCCGGTGCCATCATTGCCCGGGGGGGACTGGTGGCCTTTCCCACCGAAACGGTATACGGCCTGGGAGCCAATGCCCTGGATGGGAAAGCGGTAAAAAAAATATTTAAAGCCAAAGGCCGTCCTTCAGACAACCCGCTGATAGTGCATGTGGCCGGTATCGACGAAGTAAAAAAACTATCCGCGGGCTGCAGCCCCAGGGCGTTAAAACTGATGCACACCTTTTGGCCGGGGCCGCTGACGCTGGTGCTGCCCAAAAGCCGGCTTGTACCCCCCGAAGTAACCGGCGGGTTAAACACGGTGGCGGTGCGCATGCCCGACCACCCGGTGGCCAGGCAGTTAATTGCCGCGGCGGGGGTGCCGGTGGCCGCCCCCAGTGCCAATCTGTCCGGCAGTCCCAGCCCCACCACCGCCCGCCACGTGCTGGAAGACCTGGCGGGGCGCGTTGACGGCGTGCTGGACGGCGGGCCCTCCAACCTGGGAGTGGAATCCACCGTGCTGGATATCAGCACCGGTGAACCGGTTATTCTGCGCCCCGGCGGGATCACCGCTGAACAGCTGATTCCGGTGATCGGGCAGGTAAAATATGCTGCTGCCCTGGAAAAAGACCGGCAAAACATCAAACCCCGCTCACCGGGATTAAAATACAAACACTACGCGCCCAAAGCCGGCGTGGTGCTGCTGGAAGGCAGGGCGGAGGACATTGCCCGGCACACCGAAGAGCTGATTAAACGTTATCAGGGGGAAAATAAAAAAGTGGGTGTTTTGGCCAGCGCAGAAAATGCCCGCCGCTACCGGGGGGCAGAGGTGCTGTCTTACGGCAGCCGCGGCAATCCCGCTGCTGCTGCCGCCGTTCTTTACGCAGCCCTGCGCCGGTTTGACATGCTGGGCGTTGATGTCATCATAGCCGAGGGAATGCCCGATACCGGCCTGGGCAGAGCGGTAATGGATCGTTTAAGAAGAGCCGCCGGGAAGATAGTAAAAGCTGCAGCGGCCGAAACTGATACTTTTTAACCCGCCTACATAAACTAAAACTCGGGCGGAGTGATAAATACGGAGGTACATAATGAGTCTGGTAACCCTGTTTCTGCTGGCGGCGGCACTGGGCACCGATGCCATGTCCCTGTGCGTGGGTATCGGTATGTCCGGTGTTTTACGGCGGCAGGTTTATGTTCTTACCTTTACCATAGCGGTGTTTCACGTCATTATGCCCATTGCCGGCTACTATGCGGGCGAGCTGGTGGGAAGATACATCGGTCGTGCCGCCGCCATAGCCGGTGCGCTGCTGCTCATATACCTGGGAGTGAAAATGATTAAAGATATGCTCTCTGAAGAAGAGGAGCAGAAAATACTGCTGGCCAACACCGGGGGCCTGGTGATGCTGGCGGCCAGCGTGAGCATGGACGCCTTAAGCGTGGGCTTTACCCTGGGCACCCGGACGGTAAATCTTTATCAAGCCGCTGCTGTAATGGGAGCGGTGGCCGGAATGATGACCTACGCCGGGCTGACCTTCGGGCGCTATGTGGGAAACAAAATAGGCCGGCGGGCGCAGATGGCGGGGGGAATAATTCTGATCGGGATAGGTATTAAGCTGTTTTTCTAAAACAATAAACCCGTATTATGGAAGGCGAGGTGATGGTAAAAGAATGAAAATCCTGTTTGTGTGCACCGGCAACACCTGCCGCAGCAGCATGGCCGAAGGATTGGCCAGGGCCATACTGGCCGGGCGGGGCCTAGATACGGAAATAGAAGTTATATCTGCCGGCACCATGGCCTGGCCGGGCAGCCCGGCGGCGGAACAGGCGGTGCAAGCCCTGGCCGAAAGGGGTATAGACATAAAAAAACACCGGGCAGCGGCGCTGAGCGAAGAACTGGTAAAATCTGCCGACCTGATACTGACCATGACCTCTGCCCAAAAACAGCAGGTGCTTGAGCTTTCTCCGGAAGCGGCAGAGAAAACATACACCCTGTCCCATTATGCCGGGGAAACCGGGGATATACCGGATCCGGTGGGACAGCCGGTGGAAGTATACAAAAGCTGTGCCGACAAATTGGAACAGCTGCTGGAAAAAGCCCTGGACAGGCTGTGGGACAATGAAGGAAAAAGTAATTTAAATACAGAATAAAAACAAAAACATTATTCAGCGCAGGTTAAAAAGCTGCCGGCCCAGCAGAATAACTTTTTTAGAATAGAATAGGAGTGACACAATTGAAACTGGCTATCGGCTGCGACCACGCAGGATACGAGCTGAAAAACGAAATAATCCAGTACCTGAAGAACTTTGACGGAGTAGAAGTGGAAGACCACGGTACATATTCCGGGGACTCGGTGGACTACCCGGATTTAGCGCTGAAAGTGGCCGAGGCGGTGGCTTTTGGCGATGCCGAAAGA
Organism: Desulforadius tongensis; assembly: GCF_016907915.1. GTDB lineage: Bacteria > Bacillota > Desulfotomaculia > Desulfotomaculales > Desulfohalotomaculaceae > Desulforadius > Desulforadius tongensis. The sequence goes on along the minus strand of NZ_JAFBCW010000001.1, from coordinate 116,542 downwards.
GGGATCGTTATCTGCGGCACCGGCATCGGCATAAGTATTGCCGCCAACAAAGTGCCCGGCATCAGGGCGGCTAACTGCCACGATCAATACACAGCTCAAATGTGCCGGGAGCACAACAACGCTAACATTTTAGCCTTTGGTTCCCGGGTAATAACCGCCCAAACAGCTAAAGAACTGGTTAAAACCTTTTTAGAAACAGACTTTGCCGGCGGCAGGCACCAGCGCCGGGTGGATAAAATTACCGGCATAGAGCAGAAGTATAGTAAGTAGAGCAAGCTAATTCTGGAGAGGAGAAGAGAAATTGGTAGATGTGAGACATTTAATGGAAACAGACCCCGAACTTTACCAGGCCATATCCAAGGAGATTGACCGCCAGCGCAGCACCATTGAACTGATTGCCTCAGAAAACTTTGTCAGCCGGGCGGTGATGGAAGCCCAGGGCTCAGTGCTGACCAACAAATATGCCGAGGGCTACCCGGGCAGGCGCTACTACGGCGGCTGTCAATTTGTGGATATTGCCGAAGAACTGGCCAGGGAGCGGTTGAAAAAACTCTTTGGTGCCGAGCATGTTAACGTGCAGCCCCACTCCGGGGCCAACGCCAACTTTGCGGTGTACCTGGCGCTGCTGAAACCGGGGGATACCATACTGGGTATGAACCTGGCCCACGGCGGCCACCTTACCCACGGCAGCCCGGTAAACGTATCCGGTAAATATTTCAATATCGTGGCCTACGGTGTGGATGAGCGCACCCAGCGCATCGACTACGACCGGCTGCGCGAACTGGCTCTAAAACACCGGCCCAAAATGATTGTGGCCGGCGCCAGCGCCTATCCGCGGGAAATAGATTTTGCCAAAATGGCTGAAATTGCCCGGGAAGCGGGGGCCTACCTAATGGTGGATATGGCCCACATTGCCGGCCTGTGTGCCGCCGGTCTGCACATCAACCCGGTGCCCTATGCCGATGTGGTAACCACCACCACCCACAAAACGCTGCGCGGTCCCCGGGGCGGTGCCATACTGTGCAAAGAAAAATATGCCAAAGATATAGATAAAGCGGTATTCCCCGGCAGCCAGGGCGGCCCGCTGATGCACGTTATTGCCGCCAAGGCAGCGGCCTTTGGGGAAGCGCTGAAGCCGGAATTTAAAGCCTACCAGCAGCAGATAGTAAACAACGCCCAAACCCTGGCCCAATCCCTGCAGGAACGGGGCTTCAACCTGGTATCCGGCGGCACCGACAACCACCTGGTGCTGGTTGACTTAAGGGCCAACGGTGTAACCGGTAAAGAGGCGGAAAAACTGCTGGAAGAAGTGGGAGTAACGGTGAACAAAAACGCCATTCCCTTTGACCCGGAAAAACCCTTCGTAACCAGCGGCATTCGTTTGGGCACCCCTGCCGTAACCAGCCGGGGAATGAAAGAAGAAGACATGAAGGTAATAGCGGAAATTATAGATAAAGCCATCAACCAGAAAGACAACCGGGAAGCAGTGGCAGAAGCCAAAGAACTGGCCGCCGGCCTGTGCCAAAAGTACCCGCTGTACCGGTGGTAGTTAGTGATGGGGTGGATAGTATGCGCCCGGATTGGGATCAATATTTTATGGATATAACCAAGGTGGTGGCTTCCCGCTCAACCTGCCTCCGCCGCAGGGTGGGAGCGGTGCTGGTAAAGGACAACCACATACTGGCCAGCGGCTACAACGGTGCCCCCTCCGGGCTGAAACACTGCCTGGAAACGGGATGCCTGCGCCGGGAACAGGGCATACCCTCCGGTCAAAGGCACGAGCTGTGCCGGGGACTGCACGCGGAGCAAAACGCCCTCCTCCAGGCAGCGGTGCACGGGGTGGCCATAAAAGGCGCCACCCTTTACTCCACCACTCAACCATGCGTGCTGTGCGCTAAAATGATTATCAACGCCGGGATAAAAAGAGTGGTGTTCGCCGGCGATTACCCCGATGAACTATCCCTGGAAATGTTTAAAGAAGCGGGGATAGAACTGGTACAGTTCCATGCCCGATAAAGCAGCCGGGGGCAGAAGTGAGCGCTGCGGCAGGAATTTCGTTTTTAAAGTAGAATTAATTACCCGGCACCTGTATATTTAAAACTTAACTGGAAAATAATAGATGAGATGGTGAAGGTAATGCAGACTAAAAAAGTGACGCTGCCCAAGCTGAATAACCTTTCACCGACCCTGGAATCCACCGCCCTGAAACTGATGGAGGAGGCGGGGGAGCTGGCTCAGGCCATCGGCAAACTGCGGGGAATGAGCGGTGAAGCCTCCCGCCTGGATGAAAAACAGGTTATGCAGGTGATTTCCAGAGAACTGCTGGATGTAGCCCAAACGGCGGTGTCCATGATGTTTGTGCTGGAAGAACAGTACGGTGTGGATATAGACGCGCTGCACCAGGAACACGTGGAAAAATTAAAACGAAAGGGTTACATTGTGGATACCCAGGCTGCAGGCGGCACCACCAGGGAAATAAAGGCGGCAGGGGAGAAATAAAATGCTAAAAGTATTAACCATATTCGGAACTCGCCCGGAGGCTATAAAAATGGCACCGCTGGTGCTGGAACTGCAGAAAACCGAAGGCATTCAATGCAGCGTTGCCGTTACCGCCCAGCACCGGGAAATGCTGGACCGGGTGCTGGAACTTTTCCGCATCAAACCGGAATACGACCTGAACATTATGCAGGCCGGTCAGACGCTGTTTGATATCACCAACCGGGCTTTGGCCGGCCTGCAGGAGGTAATGCACCGGGCTCGGCCGGACCTGGTACTGGTGCACGGTGACACCACCACCACCTTTGCTGCTTCGCTGGCCGCCTTTTACCGGCAGATACCGGTGGGGCATGTGGAGGCGGGTCTGCGCACCAACAACAAATACTCCCCCTACCCGGAGGAAATGAACCGGCGGCTTACCGGGGTGCTGGCGGATATACACTTTGCCCCCACGGAAACCGCCCGGGAAAACCTGCTGCGGGAAGGGGTCAGCGGGGAAAAAATATATGTCACCGGCAACACCGTTATCGATGCCCTGAAAGCGGCGGTGCGGGATAACTACACATTCAACATTCCCGAACTGGACGGCATAGACTTTGCCCGCCGCCGGGTGCTGCTGGTAACCACTCACCGCCGGGAAAACCTCGGCCGTCCCATGCGGGACATATACGCTGCCTTAAAGGAAATAGTCAGCGATTACCCCGATGTGGAAATAGTATTTCCCATGCATAAAAACCCGGCCGTGCGCCGGGCGGTAAGGGATGTGCTGGGAGATTTACCGCGGGTTCATCTAATCGAACCGTTGGATTACCAACCTTTTATCAATCTCATGCAGCGCTGCTACCTGGTGCTTACCGATTCCGGCGGCATGCAGGAGGAAGCCCCGGCGCTGGGCAAACCGGTGCTGGTGCTGAGGGACACCACCGAGCGGCCGGAGGCGGTGCGGGCGGGAACGGTGCGGTTGATTGGCACGGCCAGAGAAAGTGTAAGCAGGCAGACCAGGGAACTTTTGGACAATCCGAAGGCTTACAACAGCATGGCAGAGGCAGTAAACCCCTACGGGGATGGAAGGGCATCGGCCAGAATAACCCAGGCTATTTGTTACAAATGGAACATATCCAGCAGGCCGCCGGAGCAGTTTATTATTAAAAATAATTGTAAAAACTAGAAGATTATTTCACTATCATTAGAATTTGTTAAAATAGTCGATAAATTTCGTAAAAAAATAAAAATTAGTTACCTCGGCGGAAGGAATAATCTAATTAATGTAGAATTTGTCTCTTGTCAAAAGTTCTGATTTGTCAGAAACAGAAGGTTCTGATAAATATAAAGGCCCTTTGGCTTACAAATTATCCATTTAATGGTATTAAATTGTGAAAAAAGGAGTTAATGGAGACATAAATAACCGGGATAAGCGTACAAATAAAAATGGATTGAAAAAAGGTTCACCTTTACAAGCCCTGGCCATAACCACCACCATCGGGATGGAGCTGGCCATTACCTCGGTGCTGGGGTTCTACGGCGGCAGGTACATAGACCACAGGTTGGATACCGCCCCGGTGTTTTTGATTATCGGCCTGCTGGCGGGTTTGGCCGTTGGTGTAATGGGCATAATTAATACACTGAATGCGTTTTTTAAAGATAAACAGGACAAGGGTGTGAAGTGAAATGCTGGATTTGCACAAAGCCCGCAGCTTAAACGTGCAGCTGGCCCGCACCATTAAGTTTACCGGTATAGTGGGATTCGTTTTTTCCCTGGGCTTGATTTTAGAACCCTCTTCTCCCTTTAGGTGGGGGCTGGTTATCGGCACGGTGGTTGGGGTGGTAAATTCGGTACTGATATACAACCGCATGAAGCATATTGCCGATATGCCCTTTGAAAAGGCGGTGGCCTTTATGCGCATGGGCTTTTTCATGCGGCTTTTAATGATTATGGCCGTGCTTTTCCTGGCCATCAGGTTCGATGCGCTGGATATATACGGGGTGGCTTTCGGTATATTTGTGGCCCCCATGATAACAATGATAGATTTTAACATCAGCCTGCTGAATGATTACAAAGCTTACCTGGTATTAAAAAATAAAAATTAGCGTGAAAGGGGGGAGAATATGAAGAGTTTAGAGCAGGTCCATGAGGAAATAGGAGTGCTCTGGGAGAAAATTTTAGGGGAAGCAGCCCACGGCCCCACTCACCTGGGTACGGTGGCGGGCTATTCCATTGATGTCAACGTTAAAACAATAGTGATGACCTGGATTGTAATGGCTATTGTGGCGCTGGTTGGTGTGCTGGCCACCAGGAATTTAAGCATGGATAAGCCCAGCCGGCTGCAGGTGGTATACGAGTCGGTCTACGAATACTTAAAGGGACTAATTTTTGACAACATCACCAGCGATAAACGCGCCGCTTCCATGGTTACATTTATTGTTACATTATTTACCTTTCTCTGGTTTGCCAATATGCTGGGCTTAGTGCCCACTATGATGTCGCCCACGGCGGATGTAAATACAACCATGGGGCTGGCCTTAATGGTGTTTTTTACCACACAGTTCCTTGGCCTGAAGGATAAGGGGTTGGGTCACTTTAAGCATTTTGTTGAACCCTTCCCGTTCTTCCTGCCGCTGGTGATAGTGGAGGAACTGGCCAAGCCGGTAACACTGGCCTTCCGTCTTTTCGGTAACATTTACGCCGGTGAGGTGCTGATCGCGGTGCTGCTGGGCTTGATACCGTTAAGCGGATCGCTGATGGGCGGGTTTATTCCCTCTGTTATCTGGCTGGCGTTCAGTATCTTTGTTGGTACTATCCAAGCCTTCATTTTCAGCATGTTAACCATTATTTACACATCACAAGCCGTTAACAAGCACCACTAAAAAAAGGTGAAGTTTAAAAGATTTTACTTTTGAAAGGAGGGGAATGCAAATGGAATTAAATGCTGCTGCTGCTCTGGGTGCTGCCCTGGCTGTAGGTCTGGCATCTCTGGGTGCCGGTATCGGTGACGGTCTGGTTACCGGTAAAACCGTAGAAGGTATCGCTCGTCAGCCTGAAGCAAGAGGTGTACTGCAAACCACCATGTTCATCTCTGTAGGTTTGATCGAGGCCCTTCCCATTATCGCAGTTGTTATCGCGTTCATGCTGATGGGTAAAGCTGCTTAATTGTACTTATTTCTTGCTTATAAGCAAAGGGCGCCATAGCAGGTTTGGCCAACAAACCTGCTATCGCCTTAATTTGTCCCGCTGATGATGGAAGGAGGGGAACAAGTGGAACTGCAAGCCATTGAAGTTGCCCGGTCAGCTGCGGAGGGCGGCGGCCCGCTGCTGTTTAACGCCACCCTTTTAGCCCAGATTTTTCACTTTGTAATACTGTTAATTTTCCTGCGTGTTGTTGTTTGGAAACCGCTGATCGGGGTAATTGAAAAACGTAAAGAGAAGATTGGCAGCGACATCGCGGCTGCAGAAAAAGACCGCCGGGAGGCCGAAAAGCTGCGGGCCGAACTTGATGCCCAGCTGGCCAAGGCGAAAGAAGAGGCCCAGGCTATCATACAAAGGGCCACTAAGTCCGCTGAAGAAGAAGCGGCCAAAATTGTTGAATCAGCTAAATCTGAAGCAACCCGTATTAAAGAAAGCGCCCTGCAGGATATTCAAATGGAGCGCGAAAAGGCTGTTGCCGAGCTTAAAAATGAAGTGGCCAGCCTGTCAATTTTAATTGCCAATAAAGTTGTTTCTGAAAAAATTACCGATGACGTGCAGGACGATCTGGTGAAAAAGTTTATTGACGAAGCAGGTAAGTTGCCATGTTAAGGGGGGCTGTGGCAAGAAGATATGCCCAGGCCCTTTATGAAATTGCCGTTGCAAACAATGGCCTGGATGCATTAGAAGCAGAGTTGAAGGCGGTAAACGCGGTCATTGAAGGGGAACAGGGTCTGCAGAAAATCCTCTTTCACCCCCAAATTACCACGGCGGAGAAAAAGCAGGTTGTTTCCCAGCTGTTTGAAGGCCGCGTTTCTGAAACTACAATAAACTTTTTATACCTGATCGTTGATCGTCATCGCGAAGCCTATTTAAGTGATATTGTGGAAGAATTTATCAACCAGGCCAACGAAGCCCGCAACAGGGTTGATGCAGAGGTAATATCTGCCAAAGAACTCACTGCGGAGCAGAAGAAAAGCCTGGCCGGAGTATTGAACCGCCTGGCCGGTAAAGAGGTGAGCCCGGAATACAAGGTGGATGCCTCTTTAATTGGCGGCCTGGTGGTACGCATTGGGGATAAAGTTATCGACGGCAGTGTTAAACATAAACTTGAGTCCCTTAAGCAGAGCCTGATGTCCAAAACTAGTTAGTAGATAGGGGTGAACCAGTAGATGAATTTGCGACCTGAAGAGATCAGCTCTATTATCAGGCAGCAGATCGATAAATACCAGGCCCAGATTGAGGCTACCGACGTTGGCACCGTTATTCAGGTTGGTGACGGTATTGCCCGTGTATACGGCCTGGAAGAATGTATGGCCAGTGAGCTGCTGGAATTCCCCGGTGGCACCCTGGGTATGGCCCTGAACCTGGAAGAAGACAACATTGGCTGCGTTATCCTGGGCCCATACACACACATTAAAGAGGGTGACACCGTTAAGCGCACCGGTCGTATTATCTCCGTTCCCGTTGGTGACGCTCTGATCGGCCGGGTTGTCAACCCGTTGGGGCAGCCCATCGACGGTAAGGGAGAAATTAAGTCTGATAAATTCCGTCCCATTGAACGTATTGCTCCAGGTGTTATTACCCGTAAGTCAGTTCACCAGCCCATGCAGACCGGTCTGAAAGCTATCGACTCCATGATTCCCATCGGCCGGGGCCAGCGGGAGTTAATCATTGGTGACCGTCAAACCGGTAAAACCGCCATCGCGGTGGACACCATCATCAACCAAAAAGGCCAGGATATGATTTGTATCTACGTGGCCGTGGGCCAGAAAGCTTCCACCGTGGCCAACGTAATCAGCGTGCTGGAAGCCAAGGGCGCCATGGAGTACACCATTGTGGTGGCCGCTAACGCTTCTGAACCTTCACCGCTCTTGTACATCGCGCCTTATGCCGGTTGTGCCATCGGTGAAGAATTCATGGAGCAGGGTAAGGACGTGCTGGTAATTTACGACGACCTTACCAAGCAGGCCAACGCTTACCGTGAACTGTCGCTGCTGCTGCGCCGTCCCCCCGGACGTGAAGCGTTCCCCGGTGACGTGTTCTACCTGCACTCCCGCCTGCTGGAACGGGCAGCTAAGATGAGCGACGAGTACGGCGGCGGTTCATTGACCGCCCTGCCCATTATTGAAACCCAGGCCGGTGACGTGTCAGCGTACATTCCCACCAACGTTATCTCTATTACCGACGGTCAGATCTTTTTGGATTCAGACCTGTTCAACTCCGGTATGCGGCCGGCGGTTGACGTGGGCTTGTCGGTATCCCGGGTTGGTGGTGCGGCACAAATTAAAGCCATGAAGCAGGTGGCCGGTACACTGCGTTTGGATTTGGCCCAGTACCGTGAGCTGGCCGCTTTTGCCCAGTTCGGTTCCGACCTGGATAAGGCCACCCAGGCCCGTTTGAACCGCGGTGCCCGCTCCATGGAAATCCTGAAGCAGGGTCAGTATCAGCCCATGCCCGTTGAAGAGCAGGTGGTATCCATCTTTACTGCCGTGCGCGGTTACCTGGATGACCTGCCGGTGGAAAAGGTACGCCCCTTTGAACAGGGTTTCCTGCAGTACGTGAAGAGCGAGCATGCGGAAATTCTCAAGTCCATTAGGGAAGAAAAGCAGTTAAAACCGGAGATTGAAGAAAAACTGAAGGCGGCCATAGAAGAGTTTAAAAAGACCTTTGTATAGGCAGTATAAAGAGTAAGGTGGTGAAAAGTATTGGCTAGTGCGCGCGATATTAGGCGCCGGATTAAGAGTGTTAAAAGCACCCAGCAGATTACCAAGGCTATGAAAATGGTAGCTGCGGCAAAAATGCGCCGTGCCCAGGAAGCAGTTACTGCTGCCCGGCCATACGCCACCAAACTGACTGATGTGCTTGGACGAGTTAGTGCAGCAGCCGGCGGTTCTGTCAGTCACCCGCTGCTGGAAGTGCGAGAACCTCAAAAGACCGCCTACATCATTATCACTGCCGACAGAGGCCTGTGTGGTGGTTTCAACGCGAACGTTATCCGGCGTGCGGCAAAAGAGCTGCAGCAGTATGAAAACCCTGCCCTGATTACCATCGGCCGTAAGGGCCGCGACTTTTTCAAAAGGCGTGGGGCAGAAATAGCGGCAGAGTTTATCAATTTGGGCGAAAACATCACCTTCGGCAAAGCCAAGGAAATTGCCCGGTTTGTAATAGATAAGTACACCGCCGGTGAGTACGATCAGGTTTATTTGATTTTCAGTGAGTTTGTGAATACCTTAACCCAGCGCCCCACAACGGTTAAGCTTCTGCCCATAGAAGCACCGGCAGAGGAAAAAAAGGAGGGTGCGGAAGACAAAAAGGCCCAGGTTTCATACATGTATGAACCCAACGCCGAGTCAGTTCTGGGCGAGCTGCTGCCCAAATATGTGGAGGTCAGCATCTTCCGGGCCCTGCTGGAGGCCAAGGCCGGTGAGCACGGTGCCCGCATGACCGCTATGGACTCCGCAACCAACAACGCTAAGGAAATGATTCATAAACTGACATTGTCATTGAACCGTGCCCGTCAGGCTGCCATCACAAAGGAAATTTCCGAAATTGTTGGCGGCGCCGCGGCGCTGGAGTAATAATTGGCAGTAATATCTCGACACGCAAGGAGGTCGGAGAACTACATGAACGTTGGCAAGGTAATTCAGGTTACCGGTGTGGTTGTAGACGTTGAGTTCCCGCCGGGCCAGGTACCTGATATATACAACGCGCTAAAAATACGTTCCGAAGACCAGGACCGTGACTACGGTGAGTGGGACCTGACATTGGAAGCAGCCATGCACCTGGGCAACAACAGGGTGCGCTGCATCGCCATGTCCGGTACCGATGGTCTCGTTCGGGGCATGAAAGTAGTGGATACCGGTGAGCCCATTGCCGTACCGGTGGGTAAACCGGTATTGGGCCGGATGCTGGACGTGCTGGGCAAGCCCATTGACGGTAGGGGCGAAGTTAAATCCGATGAAAAAAGACCCATTCACAGCCCGGCTCCCAAGCTGGTAGATCAGTCTACCCAGACAGAAATTTTAGAAACCGGTATTAAGGTAATTGACTTGATGATTCCCTTCCTTAAGGGTGGTAAAATTGGTTTGTTCGGCGGTGCCGGTGTAGGTAAAACGGTTATCGTTATGGAGTTCATTAACAACATTGCTAAACAGCACGGTGGTATCTCCGCCTTTGCCGGTGTTGGTGAACGTACCCGTGAGGGTAACGACCTGTATCACGAAATGAAAGAATCCGGCGTTTTGGATAAATGCATGCTGGTGTTCGGCCAGATGAACGAGCCGCCGGGAGCCCGTCTGCGCGTGGCGCTCACCGGTCTGACGCTGTGTGAGTACTTCCGTGATGAGGGAGCCGACGTGCTGCTCTTCATCGACAACATTTTCCGTTTCACCCAGGCCGGTTCCGAGGTTTCCGCTCTGCTGGGCCGGATGCCCTCCGCGGTTGGTTACCAGCCCACGCTGGCCACAGAAATGGGTCAGCTGCAGGAGCGTATTACCTCTACCAAGAAAGGGTCTATTACTTCCGTGCAGGCCATTTACGTGCCCGCGGACGACCTGACGGACCCCGCTCCGGCCAGCGCCTTTGCTCACTTGGACGCCACCGTTGTATTGTCCCGTCAAATTGCCGAGCTGGGTATTTACCCCGCCGTTGACCCGCTGGACAGTACATCCCGGATTCTGGATCCCAACGTGGTGGGTAAGGAACACTACGAGTGCGCCCGCGGGGTGCAAAAAGTGCTGCAGCGCTATAAAGACCTGCAGGACATCATCGCCATCCTGGGTATGGACGAACTGTCTGAAGAAGATAAGTTAATCGTTGCCCGGGCCCGTAAACTGCAGCGCTTCCTGTCCCAGCCCTTCCACGTGGCCGAGGCCTTCACCGGTACACCCGGTGTGTACGTATCATTGAAGGATACCATCCGCGGCTTTAACGAAATTCTGGAGGGCAAGCACGACGACCTGCCTGAGGAATCCTTCTACATGGTAGGTACCATTGAAGAAGCGGTAGAGAAAGGTAAGAGAATCTTAGAGGGAAGTGCATAATATGGCCAAAACTCAGCGCCTGGATATTGTCACCCCTGAAAGAGTGGTGTGCAGTGAAGAAGTTGAATTCGTTGTTGCCCCAGGGGTTGAAGGTGAATTGGGCTTCCTTCCCGAGCACGCCCCGCTGGTAAGCGCCCTTAAAACCGGTGTTTTAAGGGTACAGCAGGATGGAAAAACCTACAAAGTGGCCATCAGCGGCGGCTTTGTGGAAGTTAAAAACAGCCGTGTGATAGTTCTGGCAGACACAGCTGAGCGAGAAGATCAAATTGACGTGGAACGGGCAGAGGCTGCCAAAAAGCGGGCCGAAGAACGCCTGGCCAAGGGCGGCGAAGGCATAGATCAGGCCCGGGCGGAAGCGGCCCTGCAGCGTGCCATAGCCAGGCTGAAAGCGGCTGGCAGATAATAAAAGTTAAACGGAAACATAAAAGGTCAGGGAAAATATACCCTGGCCTTTTTTGCTTTAAAGCGTTAATTTTCCTTTTGGTATTACACCGGCAGATAACGGCAATACTAACTACAAAACCCGTGTGAACAGAAAGGTATCCTATGGAAAAACTACTGGTAAGAGGCGGCAATCCGTTAAAAGGAACAATAAAGGTTTCCGGGGCTAAAAACGCCGTATTACCGATTATCGCGGCCACGCTGCTCACCGCGGAACAGTGCCGTGTGTGCGACATTCCCAAACTGACGGACGTGTATACCATTGCTGCGGTGCTGCAGAACCTGGGGGCGGCGGTGGAAATAGATAACGATGAACTGCGGGTCAGCGCGGCGGAGATCAAATCGTCAGAAGCCCCGTACGAGTACGTGCGGCGCATGAGAGCGTCGTTTTTGGTAATGGGACCGCTGCTGGCCCGCACCGGGAAGGCGAGAATATCCCTGCCCGGGGGCTGTGCCATCGGTACCAGGCCCATCGACCTGCACCTGAAGGGCTTCCATGCCCTGGGGGCGGAAATAAGATACGGCCGGGGCTGCATAGAGGCGGAAGCGAAAAAACTAATCGGCAGCCGCGTGTATTTAGACTTTCCCAGCGTGGGGGCCACCGAGAACATCATGATGGCCGCAGCGCTGGCCCAGGGGGTTACCACCATAGAGAACTCCGCCGAAGAGCCGGAAATCGTCGACCTGGCCAACTTTTTAAATTCCATGGGAGCCGGAATAAAAGGGGCCGGAACCAAGGTAATTCGTATAGAAGGAAGGGAAAAACTGCACGGCACCGCCCACGGGGTAATACCGGACCGCATAGAAGCGGGCACCTACATGGTGGCGGCAGCCATCACCGGCGGCGATGTGCTGGTGAACAACGTAATTGCAGACCACCTTAAGCCGGTGGTGGCCAAACTGCAGGAGGCGGGGGTGGAAGTAACGGAGGAAGAAAGCGGCATCAGAGTGCGCTCCAACGGGCGGTTAAAAGGGGTAGATATAAAAACGATGCCCTACCCGGGTTTTCCCACCGACATGCAGGCCCAAATGATGGCCCTGATGACGGTGGCCCGGGGCACCAGCGTAATAACGGAAACGGTGTTTGAAAACCGCTTTATGCACGTGAGCGAGCTGAAGCGTATGGGGGCGAAAATAAAAACCGAAGGACACACCGCCATCGTATACGGCACGGAAAAACTGACGGGGGCCCGGGTAAAGGCCAGCGACCTGAGGGCGGGGGCGGCCCTGATAATAGCCGGCCTGGCGGCGGAAGGAGAAACGGAAGTGGGAAACATCAACCACATAGACAGGGGCTATTACAGGATTGAAGAAAAATTAAAATCCATCGGGGCAGACATAACGAGAATAAATGCTGGGGACCGGTAATATTACCGGTGATTCCCGCATATACATGTACTTACGGGCATATCTAAAAAAATCCGTGGGAGATGATGTATATGCGCAGAAAAATCCCTCTCTTCATCCTGGGGTTGATCCTTGTAACGGTGGCGCTGGCGGGTTTGGCCCACCGCCTGCCCTGGCTGAACACCGGCGGTGATGTGCAGATAAACCGCCGGCAGGTGCGCCTTTACCACCATGCCAGCGGGAAAATAGAACCCCTTCCCCTGGAAGAATACCTGGTGGGTGTGGTGGCGGCGGAAATGCCCGCCTCTTTCCCCATGGAGGCCCTGAAGGCCCAGGCGGTGGCGGCCCGTACCTACACAGCGCAGAGGCTGGTGCCCGGCGGTATAGCAAACCGGACCATTCCCGGGGCGGACGTCAGCGACGATCACCGCCAGGGGCAGGCCTGGATATCAAAACAAGAAATGAAAAAGCGCTGGGGCATACAATACCCCCATTACTACCTGAAGATTAAGTGGGCGGTAAAAAGCACCCAAAACAAGGTGCTCACGTACAACAACCAGCTGGCCAACGCCGTTTACCACGCATCCTGCGGCGGTGGGGCCACCGAAAATTCCGGCGAGGTATGGCAGGTGAGCCTGCCCTACCTGAAAAGCGTACCCTGCCCGTACTGCGCCGATCCCCGTCCGGTGCGCAGTGTAACCTACCCGCTGGACAAAGTATCTGCCCGGCTGCAGGTGGACCTGAAAGCAGTGCCTGTTTCAGCCGGCGGAAAAAAAGAAATAATAAAGGTAACCCAAACCACCACCACCGGCAGGCCGAAGACGCTGCAGGTAGGTGGCAGGGAAATGAAAGCCACCGCCCTGAGAGATCTGCTGAATCTAAGATCAACCCTGTTTACCTATAAAATAGAAGGAAATAAAATAACCTTTACCACCAGGGGCTACGGGCACGGGGTGGGCATGTGCCAGTACGGGGCCAAAGGGATGGCGGAACACCAAAAAACCTATCAGCAGATACTGGCCCACTACTACCCGGGAACGGAGCTTAAAGAGCTGAAGATAGAAAAATAACCCCTGCCGGACCCGGCGGAGGTATAAAAAAACCGGTCTAAGGCCACACTATCAGTAAAGTAAGGAGCAAGAGGTGAAAAAGATGTGGCCTTTCAACAACAGCCTGAAAGAAAAGTTAAAAAACCAGGACGGCATACAAAAATACCGCCGGTGGCTGAAAAAATGGTTTCTTAAAAGCACCGGGCTGTGCGCTGCGGGGGCGGCCCTGCTGCTGGCGGGGGCCCTTTTGGCCGCCCGCTTTATGATGCCGGCGGCGGAAGAAGCGCTGGAAATAAATCAAACCGGACCGGCGGCGGAAGTACAGGCAGAACGGCCCGAAGCAGACGAACTAAAAGATCAACCGGTAGAAGAAAAACAGCAGCCCCGGCGGGAACCGGGGGCGGATTTAAGCCGGCTGACCATGCCGGTAAGCGGCAGGGTGCTGCTTAAATACAACCAGCCGTACTACAGCGAGATCTACGACGACTACCGTTTCAGCAGCGGCCTGCAGCTGCAGGCTGCCCCGGGAGAAGCGGTTAAAGCGGCGCTGGCCGGGAAAGTGGCGGCGGTTGAAGCCGGTGAGTACACCGGTTTTAAAGTGACCGTGGACCACGGCCGGGGCTGCCGGACAGCATACAGCGGCCTGGGCACCGTGCGGGTATCCGTCAACCAGCAGGTTGAGCGGGGAGAAATTCTGGGCACCTGCAGCAGCGCGGGACAGCCGGTGGTACAGTTCACCCTCACTAAGGACGGCTGCCCCGTTGATCCGGCGGAATACACCCGCTGCCGTTAATGCAATTATTACCAACCTGTCCAAAACAATCAATATAGGTATTAAATCCCCCCGCCCGCATATATATGAACTAATTAATCCTAACATGTCACAGTTGTCCGGGGGGTAGGTTGATGCAGGATTATATACAAAAGCGGGTACTGGAAATATGTGCTTACATCCTGGAAACCGGGGCCACCGTGCGGCAGGCCGCCCGGGTATTTCAGGTGAGCAAAAGCACCGTGCACAAAGATATGACCGAGCGTTTACCTTCTTTAAATAAACAACTGGCCAGGGAAGTAAAAAAAATACTGGAATTAAATAAATCCGAGCGGCACATCCGCGGCGGAGAAGCCACCAGGAAAAAATACAAAAATATGTATTAATCTAATTTTATATACTAAATATAGAGGAATTCTTCCCCAAAAGTAGAAATGTCAATAAGATTCAATAAAATACATGCCTTACCGGCATATTTGTTATAAAGAAATGGACAAACCCGAAAAAGAACTGGGGAGGAAACGCAACAAATGTTTGGATTTCTGGGATTTTCAACCGATATAGGTATAGACCTGGGCACGGCCAGTGTCCTGGTATATGTTAAAGGTAAGGGGATTGTTCTGCAGGAGCCCTCTGTGGTGGCTATAAATAAAGATACCGGGAAAATCATCGCGGTGGGGTCGGAGGCCCGCCGCATGCTCGGCCGCACCCCCGGCAACATCGTGGCTATCCGCCCCTTGAGAGATGGCGTTATTGCCGATTACGACGTTACGGAAAAAATGCTGCGCTATTTTATCAACAGGGTAAAGGCTAAAAAGTGGTTTTTAAAACCGCGGGTAATGGTGTGCATTCCCTCCGGCGTAACCGGGGTGGAGGAACGGGCGGTGCGCCAGGCGGCGCTGCAGGCCGGTGCCAGACAGGCCCACCTGATAGAGGAACCCCTGGCCGCCGCCCTGGGTGCCGGCATAGATATATCCGAAGCCAGCGGTTCTATGGTGGTGGATATCGGCGGCGGCACCACCGACGTGGCGGTGCTTTCCCTGGGCGGCATTGTATGCAGCCGTTCCTTAAGGGTGGGCGGCGATAAATTTGACGAGGCCATAGTCCGCTATATCAGAAGAGAATTTAACATGATGATTGGTGAAAGAACCGGCGAAGAAATAAAAATAGAAGTGGGCAGCGCCCTGGTGGACAGCGAGCGCAGCACCCAAATCCGCGGCCGCGACCTGGTAACCGGGCTGCCCAAAGCCATCACGGTATCCACCAGCCAGGTATACGAAGCGATAACGGAACCGCTGGAAGCGGTGGTGGGGGCGGTAAAAGAAGTGCTGGAGCACACCCCGCCGGAACTGGCGGCAGACATTGTAAACAAGGGCATAGTAATGACCGGCGGCGGCGCGCTGCTGCACAACTTCGACCGCTTGATCAGCGAGGAAACCGGCCTGCCGGTGTACGTGGCCGAAGATCCCATCAGCTGTGTGGCCCAGGGCACCGGAAAAGCGCTGGCCATGATGAACGTGCTGCCCAATCCGAAAAGCAAAAAACTGTTTAAAAAAGTAATGGGGTAAACGGTAAAAATGGGGAAGAACGTGAGAAATGTTCTTCCCTAAATTTGTAAAAAGGCGGTTAGGAGAGCGAAAAAGTAAGAGCTTATTTTTTACCAGCATAAAGCCATCGGCTTTAAAAGCAAAACATTATTTATGAATAATTTCAGGGGGGATTACTTTGAAAAAAAAGACGGTTGTATTAATTACCGCTTTGCTGGCATGTGTTCTTTTTGTTATACCTGCTTATGCAGGTTCCGGTACTCCTAAACTGCTGGTGGATGATGTGGAATTGAATTTTATTAATCCACCCCAGATTTCAAAGGGTACCTTTATGGTTCCCTTGGCAGAAACAGTGAATAAGCTTGGCGGAGAAGCAGCTGCGTCAAAACACTGCCGCACCATAACTGCAAAAGTGCAGCTTAATGACCTGTACGAAACGGTAAATACAATTAAGGTAACGGCGGGTTCTAAAACTGCTTACTTAAACGGTAAGCCTGTAACACTGCCGGAACCGGCAGTAAAAATATGCGGTGTCAGAAAGGACATATTAGTACCGGTTAAACTGGTGTGCCGGGCCTTTAACTATGATGTAAAGATAAACCATACAACCGGGCGGGCTGAGGTGCTTACCGGTGTGGCCGTTAAACCGGAAGATAAGTATGCCTGGGTTCATTTTATTGATGTGGGCAGAGGTGAAGCCGCGTATATCCAGCTGCCCGGTAATAAGGATATTTTAATTGATACCGGCGATAGAGAACATGGTGATAAAGTAGTGGAGTATTTAAAACAGCATAATGTTGATGATATTGATTTGCTCGTAATCACCCACACCGATGCCGGGGCCATGGGTGGTGTGCCGGCGGTATTAAAGGCTTTTCCGGTGAAAAATATTGTAGACAGCGGCTATGATGACCATTCTGATGCTTACAGGGAATATGAATATTTAGTCCAAATGACAGGTGCTTTAAGGCAGACCCACGCCAGCCAAACCTTTAAATTTGACAAAGGAACGGTGCAAATTTTAACCCAACCCAGGTTTTACAATGATGCCAAAGCTAATTCAGTGGCGGCTTACTTTAAGTTCGGGAAAGTTAAAGTATTATTTACCGGCGGTATGTTAAAAGCTCAGGAGAAAAATCTTGTCGGGGGCATTAAAGCTGATGTCCTTAAAGTGGCCAACGGCGGATCCGATAAATCTACGTCAAAAGAATTGCTGGAAAAAGTTAACCCACAAGCAGCAGTTATTAGTGTAAGCACTGGCGATCAAGAAAATGAGCCTGCAGAAGAAGTGCTAAAACGTCTGCAGCAAAGGAATATTTTAGTTTATAAAACGCTTAACCAGCATATAATTTTGAAAACTGATGGCAGCAGATACATTATAAATCAAGTGCCTGCACCGAAATCAAAAAAAGGGACCAGTATGGTAGAAAAGTAAAGTGGAACTTATTTAAAAAATACCCCGTCTATAACTATGCAGGCCCAAAATTAGAATAGGGTATAAAAAATTTTTAAAAAGGCGGAACATAAAAGTAAAGTATTACGTCAAACTTATTGTGATGATAAGAATTCAGCTAAAAAACAGCTGGAAAAGCAATAAAATATGGAACTTATTAATAAGAACTGCGTCTATAACAATAAGTTGATAGATAAAAAACGTGTAAATCGAAGAGGTTTTTTGAGATTATTGTAGAATAATATAGATCTTGTAAGCCCGCTTACTGGAACGTTATTCAATAAGCTGACTAACAAATGGGCTGATATTAAACTTTTTTGAAAGGGGGAATGCCTGCGAGGTTTAGGATTAGCAATCCAAGCCTAACAGATTCCTAGTTTCAAAAGAAAAACATATTATACTAAAGGAGGAAGCAAAGTTGAAAAGCAAGTTTTCTATTTTTATGATGGTCATGGCTTTAGTATTTGCTATGGCTGTTCCGGCCTTTGCTTACACCAAGGGTCATGTAAGTTCTGTACCAGCTGTTGATGATGATGGGGTACAACCGCTGGGAACTTTAACTATTCAAGAAGATGAAGATTTTGTAAGTGACTTAAATACCAAAACTTTTAAAATCACTCTTACCAAAGGTGCAGAGTGGGATGAAGATCAAACTGTTGTAACTTTTGCATACGGTACACCTGCTCCAGATGACATTCGTTTCTCAAAGGATACTTTGTATCTGAAATTCCCCGCTGTTCAAGATGATGCTGTTGACAAAGTTAGCATTAAGATATATGCTGACCTCGATGATTTTGAAGGCGGCGACATTGAAGCAGTTGTTGACGGTATGGATTCCGGTGTAACCAGCGGTACTTATGTTGTTGGTCGTACCTCCAGCGACGATGCTGAAGTAACCGTTGTTGATACCGAAACCATCGGCCAAAACAACAATGAAGTATGCGGTGTTATTCGCATCACTGAAAGTTCCTTGAACTCTTTGGGTGATGACGAAACAATCGAACTGAAGCTGCCTAAGGACTTTGAATGGGGCAGTGGTATGGACAACAGCAAAATAGAGCTGTTTGGTGGATTCGAAGGCAAAACAGCTACTATAACCAAGAAAGATGGCCGCGACCTTACAATTGAGTTAACTGGTCTTGGCACATCCCGTACCGAGCGCGGTATCGTTGAAATCACCCCGGTTGTTGACGTAGACAAGGATGCTGACTACGGTGAAGTAGAAATCAGCGTAGAAGGTGACGACTTCGATCAGGTAGACGTTGTTGTTGCTGAGTATGCTGACTGGGATGTAACTTTAGAAGTAATTGATGATGTTCCCACAGTTATTGCCGGTCACAATGAAGAAGAACTGGCTACCTTTGTAATTGATGAAAACATGGCTGAAAGCTTAATTGACGGCCGCACCATTGACCTGGAACTGCCCGAAGGGGTTAAAATTCACAGCATTGACATCGACAAGAAAGATGGTAATGCTGATCTGACTGGCGGCAGAGATAGTGACGACTATAATGAAGCCAGCTGGACAGTAAATAATGATGGCAAGAATGCTACTGAGTGGGAAATTACCCTGGAAGTATCTATTGCTGCTGACTTCACCGGTGACATCGTAGCTGAGATCAGCGGTTCCGCTGGTGCAGAAGGTGAACTGGTACTTGGTAAGGCTGTTGCACCGGTAACCGTTGAAGCTGAAGCAGTAGACACCACTTTAGGTACTCAAACTCAAGAGCTGGGCGACATTGTAATTACCGAAGTTGAAGATGAAGCTATCTTTGATGGCAAAAACATCATTGTTGAGCTGCCGGACGGCGTTGAGTGGGACGGCACTCCGGATGTTGAGGTAATCGAAGGTAACCTCGAACTGGATGACAACGACATTGATACTGATGACGAGATCCTGATCATTCCTGTAGACAGTCAAAGCAGCAAGCCTTCTGCAATTAAGATTTCTGACATTAAAGTAACCATCGACCGCACCGTACCTTATGGTCCGATCAAGGCAAAAGTTAAAGGTGAAGCTTTTGCTGAAAACTACGATGAAGATGCAGAAGAAGACAGTGAAAACTTTGATGAAACTAAAGTAGCTGAAGTTGTAGTAGCCAACCTGGTAACTCCTGTTGAGAACAAAGAAGGCGGCTTTGCTGAGTTCACCATCGGTTCACCTGTATACCTGGCTGATGGCAGCTACAAGGTAGCAGATGCTGCTCCTTACGTAAAAGAAGGCCGCACCTATGTACCTATTCGTTACTTAGCTAATGCTCTGGGTGCAGAAGTTGACTACGCTAACAAGGTTGTAACTCTGACCAAAGGAGATACCACCGTTGAGCTGACCATTGGTTCCAACCAGCTGGTTGTTAACGGTCAGGTTTCCACCATGGATATAGCTCCTGAAATCAACAACGGCCGCACCATGCTGCCTGCACGCTTCGTAGCTGAAGCTTTCGGAGCAAAAGTTGGTTTCGTTCCTGCAGAAAAGAAAGTTGTTATCTCCATGGAGTAGATAATAACTAAGCAAGCAGTTAAGCAATAACTAAAGAGAGCCTAGGCTTCTATCGCGGCCTAGGCTCTCGGTGTTTACTTTTACCTTGAATGAGGTGCAGATATCATGAAAAAGCGTAATTTAATCACGTGTACGGTTTTTATACTGCTGCTGTTTGCATTTACAGCGGTGGCAGCGGCAGTGGAAGATGTTAAGACCCTAAGCATTGATCAAGCCGTAGAGAGGGCGTTTCATTATAATAACAAACTTAAAAAAATTAAAGATGACATTGACACCAAAGAAAGGTATCGTGATGATGCAGCCCAGCTGTTAAGATATACTCCCGTTGACCGCAGTTTTGAGCCCGGTGAAACAAACCTTTTCCGATATTACTACGGCTCGGACTTTGAATATCGAAAGGCCAAAAAAGAACTGGAAAATGAAAAAAAGAAACTGGTAATTGACGTTTATAAGGCCTACTATGATGTGCTGGCTAAACAGCTTGACGTGCGGGAAAAAGAAGCTGCGCTGAACAAAGCCGATATTGAACTGAAGCAGGTAAGTGCCAAAGTTAATGTTGGGATGGCCAATAATCTTGATTTATTAGAAGCTAAAACAAAGGTGGAAGGGGCTAAAGCTGATCTTAAAAAAAGCCAACAGGAATTAGACAGTGCATATGCCGAGCTGAACGTTCTTG
Organism: Desulforadius tongensis; assembly: GCF_016907915.1. GTDB lineage: Bacteria > Bacillota > Desulfotomaculia > Desulfotomaculales > Desulfohalotomaculaceae > Desulforadius > Desulforadius tongensis. The sequence continues at coordinate 96,035 of NZ_JAFBCW010000001.1, read as the reverse complement.
TTGGTTATAATGTAGATGAAAGACCAAAGCTGACAGACAGTACTCACTACGCTAAAGTTGATGTAAGTAATATTGATAGTTTGATAGGTTTGGCGCTGAGCAGCTCGTTTGAAATATGGACGGCAGAAGAAGCAGCCGAGTTGGCAAAGACAACTAAACTGTTTGCCAAGTATTATGATGAGGGAGAACGGGAACAGCGTGCTGCTGAAATGACGGTTGATGATACTAAAGACACCCTGCGTAAAACGGTCAGGGAGTTGTGTTTGGGCATAGAAGCAATGGATAAAGGCCATCAACAAATTATGAATGCTATAGAACAGGCCAACGAGGCTGTTCGAATTGCTGAAGCAAGCTATAAGGTTGGTACAATTACCCTGGATAAAGTATTGGAAGCCAAGATTGCATTAGCCAGACTGCAGGCTCAAAAAACTGAGTTAGAGGCTAACTATCAAGTGGCAGTTATGACGCTGGACAGACTCACTGACAGCAGTTTACTGGAAAGTGCGCTGGACGATAATGAAACTAAATCTATCAGTAAAAAAGATAAAAAAACAGAACCGGCAGTCCAAACAGGCCAAAAGCCTAAGGAAAAATTAAAGGTTCTTTTTACAGTGGGAAAAAAACAGTACCAGTGTAATGATCAGCGTGTAGATATAGATGCTGCACCTTACGTAAAAGATAATCGTACTTACGTTCCGGTAAGGTACTTGGCCCATGCCCTGGGCATAGCGGATGACAATATCAGTTATAACGGTGGTAAGGTATCATTAAAAAAAGATGATACAGAATTAGAATTAACAATTGGAAAGCCGCAAATAACCGTTAATGGAGAGGTAAAAGAAATAGATGTGATGCCGGAAATCCATTCCGGGCGTACAATGCTGCCGGCGCGTTTTGTAGCAGAAAGCTTTGGCTGCAGTGTAATGTGGAACGGAAGTAACAGCACAATGGAAATAACTAATGTTAGTTAGATAATTAATAAAATAGAGGAGCGGGTTAAATTATCAACCGCTCCTCCTGCTTTATACAATAGTCTTAGCTATTAAGAATATTCTTTACAGCCTTTTCAACCTTAGCTTCCAGTTCTGCATATTTCTTTACCATGTATTTATCGTAAGCGCTTTTAAGCTGTTCGTCAGAGAGCTTTCTTAACTTATTTTCATTGTCGTCTTTGTGAATTACACCTTTAGTAGCTGTGTACAAAAAGTTATTTACTGCAGAATGCAATTCTTTACTGTGTATAAGCCCCAATTTGTAGTTTTCGTCATTCTGAGCAGCGTCGGATAACCGGTGCGTTTCATAATAATGCATATAACTATCATACATGGGCTTAAACTGTTCATAAAGGTTTTCCAGTTCACGGTTTAACTGCTGTCTGGTAATTTTACCATTTTCCCAGCTCTTATAAGCTTTATTGATTTTAAAAACTACCGGCTTAATATCCCTTAACCAGACATGTTCATGCTTCGCCTGTTCTACCAGATCTGTTTCATATACCACCTGATCATTTTCGTTTTTGTTTACCTGTTCTGTTTTTTCCACAGGTTTGTCAGCATCTTTTTTAGATTCATCCGATTTGCCACAAGCTGAAACTGCGAAGAGCAGAAGTGTTATTGCTGCTAGTACTATTAATTTTTTAAAGATATGCAATGCTATTCCTCCCCTGTTATTTATTTTAATTGTACTCTAACTAACTTCAATTACCTGACCTAAACTTATTCGACAATAAATTACCGACTCCTTTATGAAATTATAAGGATTTCTGTCAAATATAACTAAGGTTAAAATTATAGTTATTACAACTAACTTAGAATTCAGCAGGTAAAACGGTATTTTTTACAAAGAGCAGGACACTTGTGGTTTTTGTAGAAATATACATATTATTTAATAACAATTATAAGGAGTACTATTTTATGGGTCACATTAAAGCAAATTCATATTATAAGGCTGTTAGTTTTCTATATGTATTTATAGTTTATGCGTTAAGTACACTGCATCAAGGGTTATTCTTTATTGAAGATCAGGTGATTTTTGCCCTTCTTATATCGCCTGTACTGGTAGGTATTGTTATTTACAGTATGTATAAAAAAAGCTTTTGCATTCCCGAGCCCGCATGGGGTATATTTATAGTTATTACAGCTTATATGTTAGCTTCAATTAATGCGGTGAATATGAATTATGCAGTTCGTGATATAGTTTTGTGGTGTTTGTACCTGCTGATATTTACAGCGCTTAGTCAGTTGGTTGAAGACAAAAAAACACGTACATATTTAGCGGCTGGCATTTACTTGTCGGGAGTCACAGCAGCTGTTATATCCCTTTTGTCGGCCCTGCATTTAGTAGATGTTAATCATGCATTTATGGGGAACCGGTTGTATGGAGTTTTTCAGTATGCTAATGCTACAGCTTGCTACCTTATAGCCCCATTTATGTTAGGACTTCACCTGCTGTTTTCTGCCAGCAGTATTAAAAGGGCTAATCTGTATCTGCTGGCGGCAGGTAATGCTGTGATAATTACAGCCTTAGGAGCTACTCGCTCAAATGGCGGAATAATAATTTTGACTGCTGTACTTGCGTTATGGTTTGTGCTGGTAGGAGGCAGAGAACGAAACCGTTTTGTCCAATTGGGCCTTTTTTATCTAGTAGGCGGTTTATTTGCCGGTTTTTATTTTAGTTACTTTGTTTCCATTGGTAAATTGTATTTAGCTGGCATTATTCTTTTAACAGCAGTGCTTTTATTTGTTCTGCTTTCCTTAGTAATGCTGAGGAATCGCGGCAGGCTGTTGATAGGCTTAGAAATTAGAAAATGTTTATATATTATCATGAGTGTATTTTTTGTGTTCATTGCAGTTATAACACTTATGCTTAGTGGAGTTGGTGGAATTGAAAGTTATTTAGTCAGCCAGAATAATGGTATATTGCAGCTTCGGTTTCACAATTTGCTTTCTAGATTATATTTTTTCCGGGACGCTTTAACTATGATTTCCCAGCGCCCGTTGCTTGGCTGGGGTGGTGGAGGATGGATTGAGGCTTATCATGCATTTCAAAGCTTCGGTTATATCTCACGCCAAACCCACAGCTTTTTTATACAAATTTGGCTTGAATCAGGCATAATTGGACTGATAGGAATAGCTGCGTTTATACTGATGTTATTTAAAAGTTGGTTTCACCGGCTTCAAGAAAAAAATAATGAAGAACAGCAGCTGATACTGGCTGCCGGCCTTGGGGCACTGGCTGTTTTAATGCACAGTACTTTAGATTTTAATATGTCATGTGCATCTGTAGCTGTCCAAATGCTCATGCTGGCTGCTGCTGCAGGGGCTCCTTTCCGGAACAAAAAGTCGGCTTTTGTCAATAAAGGGTTTGGAACAGCAGTTATCGCACTAACGCTGCTGGTGTTTGTTTCAGCATTTATGTCTTATACCAGTATAATAGAAGCTAGAAAAGCTAAACAAAGCACCAATTACCATGAATTTGTATACCATGCTCAAAAAGCAGTAAAATATAACCCGTTTGATGATACTTATTATAATATGTTAGCTGAAGGACATATGCTGGTTGGCAGCATTGAAAAAGCGAAAAGTGAAGCACAAAAAGCAGTTGAAAAGGGCGAATATAGTATTGGCAATAGAATTCTTATGGTGAATTTAGCAATGAAAGAAAAGAATCACCATAGGGCAGTGCTGGAAATGAAAAAGGCTGTAAAACTGCAGCCGCTGAATATAGAAGTATATGAAATTTATGCAGAGGTGCTGCTTGAAGCTGCTGAAATATCTGCTGGTCAGGGTGACACTAAAAAGAGCATAGAATATTTAAATGAGCTGAAAAAAGTACCTTCCATGGTACTTGCCCAAGCAAAAAGTATTACCCCAGTAGAGTTAAAGCTTTGGAAAATTTATAACCAAATGCCGATATTGGATGTTAGCGGCAGACTAAAAGAAACTGTAAAAAAAGGTGAACAGATGAAGAAAACGTTAAACATATAAAACATGGGGGGTAACACATGACGAAGAAAATACTGGTGGCAGGGGGAGCTGGCTATATAGGTTCTCATACTTGTAAAGTTTTAGCTGAAGCCGGTTATGAACCTGTGGTTTATGATAACTTGGTATACGGTCATAGAGAATTTGTTAAATGGGGGCCTTTTGAAGAAGGAGACTTGTTAGATCGGGAGAGGTTAAACGAAGTATTTAAAAAATATTGTATTGATTCAGTTATGCATTTTGCTGCGTTCAGCTGCGTAGGTGAGTCAGTGGAAAACCCTATAAAATACTACCGCAATAATGTAACTGGTACAATTAATCTTTTGGAAGCAGCTGTTAACCATGGGGTGTTAAAAGTAGTATTTTCGTCAACTTGTTCCACATATGGAAATCCTGTCAGCATTCCAATTGATGAGCAGCATCCCCAGGTTCCGATAAATCCTTATGGAATGAGTAAATTAATGGTTGAAAAGATATTAGATGACTTTGACAGTGCTTACAAGCTGAAAAGTGTTAAGTTAAGATATTTTAATGCTGCAGGTGCAGATCCTTCTGCTGAGATTGGGGAAAAGCATAATCCTGAAACCCATCTCATTCCAGTGGTTTTGGATGCAGCAGCAGGGCGTAGACCTTATATAACCATTTTTGGAACTGATTATGATACAAAAGATGGTACCTGCATAAGGGATTTTATTCACGTCAATGATCTGGCGGATGCACATTTATTGGCATTGCAGTACTTAGAAAACGGTGGAGATTCTGAGGCCTTTAATTTGGGAAATGGACAGGGATACTCTGTAAAAGAGGTAATTTATACTGTTCAAAAAGTAACTGGTCAAAAAATAAAAATCGTAGAAGGAGCAAGAAGGCCGGGCGACCCACCAGTGCTGGTGGGATCTTCCCAAAAAATCCAGCGCATGTTAAAATGGGCACCCCAGTATAATGATTTGGAGATAATTATAGAGGATGCTTGGCGCTGGCATAAAAAAATTTAAGCAAAAATGTGCTCTAGGTGTTGAAAAATGGGAAAAAATTTGACACAAGCAGTAAGAGAGTTATTAAAATGTTTAACTGTAGGTGTAATTGATCTTCTGTTAATAAACACAGCCACTGTATTGATTTTTGCACTGAGGTTTTCAGGCAGTATCCCCCATTATAATTTCCAAGCATATATTAATATGCTTCCTTGGGCATTAATGATTGCAGTTTTTCTTCTATATGTGTATGGTTTGCTGCCTGCAAAATTTAATATCCGCTGGCAGGATATGGTTGTATCAATTGCAATTACGATACTGCTTTATAATATATTTTTTATGGCTTTATCATACTTCAGCAGGCAGTTTGCATTTCCACGTACTGTACTGCTGATGCAGGTTATACCTCAATTATTATTGTTGTTATTATGGCGCAGTTTGCTGTGGAAATATCAAAATAAACACAGCAGTCCTCTAAAAATTTTTATAATAGCTAAATCAGATGAAGCTGAATTGATAAAATCAAGGATACCTTTTAAGCAGTACAATTGGACTGTAGCAGGTGAGCATCATGCTGCAGACAGTAAAATAAACTTGGACGAAATATTATCGGACGAAAAATTAGATATACTGCTGCTCGGGAGATCATTATCCCCGGGGATGCGGAAGCAGCTGCTTATACAAGCATTGACTAAAGGTCTTAAGGTTTATGTAATCCCTGACATGTATGACATGGCGCTAAAATTATCGTTAGTTAATCAAGTAGAGGACATGAAATTGATGGAGGTTAATCCGGAAAACATTACCCTGCGCAGTCAAGTTCTAAAACGGGCTATAGACATAACGATTTCTACAGCTGCTCTGCCGCTAATAGCAATAATTAGTATTGTAGTATCAGCCTGTATATACCTGGAAACGGGCCGTCCAATATTATATAAACAAGAAAGAGTTACAGCTGGTGGTAAAATATTTTCTCTATACAAATTTAGAACTATGTATAATAATGCGGAAAAAGAAACGGGGCCGGTTCAAGCTAGAGACGGGGATCCCAGGATTACAAAGGTTGGCAGGGTTTTAAGGGCCCTTAGGCTGGATGAGCTGCCCCAAATAATTAATGTTCTTAAAGGAGATATGAGTTTGGTGGGACCCAGGCCTGAAAGGCCGTACTTTATAAAACAGTTTGAAAAAAACGTGCCTGGTTATAGTTTGCGTCATAAACTTAAAGCTGGCATTACGGGCCTTGCCCAAGTTAATGGACGTTATAGTACAAGCCCTGAAGATAAATTAATTATGGATTTAGAGTATGGTTTAAACCATTCTATTTGGCTGGATTTAAAACTAATGCTGCAGACCATTAAAGTAGTATTTATTAAAAAAAGTTCTACATAAGGAGCTTTGGGGGGTACTAAGCAAATTGAAAAAAACAAAATACCCCAAGATTAAAGTGCTTCAGTTGATTACTCTTTCGGAAACAGGCGGCGCGCAGAACGTAGTACTAGATATTATACGGGCCCTTGACAATAATATGTTTGAAATACACTTGGCCTGCCGTCCGGGAGGTCAATTAATAAATAAATTGAATACTGAGTTTCCCGAAGTAAAGATACACAGTATTAGAGGCCTTAACCGTCCGATTAATCCGCTTCAAGATATGCTCGCATTTTATAGACTGTTCAAATTGTTCCGTAGGGAGAAATACAGAATTGTTCACTGCCACAGCTCAAAAGCTGGAGTGTTGGGTCGAGCGGCAGCTTTTTTGGCAGGCGTTCCCACAGTATTTTTTACCGTGCATGGGTGGAGTTTTTACTCGGCCTCAAACTTTTTGATTAGATATTTTTATGAAATCTTAGAAAGGATATTAGCGGCAATAACAGATAAGCTTATATTTGTAAGCGTGAATGATTATATAGTAGGAAAAAACAAAAAAATTTTTCATGATAATATTAAAGGTGTTGTGATACACAACGGTGTAGACACTAAAAAATTCAAGTGCTGCTCTCAAGAAAGAGCGTCCGAAGTAGTGGAAATTATAACTGTCGGCAGGTTGTCGGTTCAAAAAGACCCCTTATCGTGGTTGGATATTGTTGAAGAGACGCTGTCGGCAGTTAATACCCCGGTACGCTTTACCTGGGTAGGTGATGGACCTTTAAGAAAAGAGATAGAAAAAGAAATTGAAAAACGGGGTTTAATTAAGCATATTCGGCTGTTGGGCTGCCGAAAGGACATTCCTGACCTTCTATCAAAAGCGGATATATTTCTACTTACATCTAAGTGGGAAGGTTTTCCGTTAGTGCTTTTGGAAGCTATGGCAGGTGGTCTTCCTGTAGTATCTTATAACGTTGGTGGTATATCTGAATGCATCCTGGATGGAGTAAACGGGTATTTGCATGATCAAGGTGACGCTAAAAGAATGGTTCATTCTTTAAGCAGGTTAATTAATAACATCGAACTCCGGCACAGGCTTGGAAATAAGGGGAGAGAACTGGCAGTTACGAAATTTGATATTAGTCATTTTAAATTGTCGTATAAACAGCTGTATTATGATAGTATAAGCAGTGCAGACTTCCTAGCAGTGAGGTAGCATCAGATGAAGTTTTATTATATTCCGCTGGAAATATGGAAACAAAAAGACTTAATAATACAATTTACACTTAGGGATTTACATATTCGTTATAAAGGTTCTTATTTGGGGGTGCTTTGGTCTTTATTGACACCCTTATTTATGCTTGCAATTTATTCTTTTGTTTTTACACAGGTATTTAAGGCCAAATGGGCTTTTGCTGGGTCAGATCAGCCCAGTTTTTCACTGCTCATATTTACAGGAATGATTGTTTTTCAGATATTTTCTGAACCAGTAAACAGGGCATCTACAATTATTACCAGCCAGCCCAATTTAATAAAAAAAGTTGTTTTCCCGGCAGAAGTACTTCCTATCAGTATAGTTATGTCTGGATTAATAAATTCATGTTTTGCTTTTATTGTGCTGCTTGCTGCTGCTTTGGTGATGGGGCACCTATCCTTAACAGTCATCTACCTTCCATTAGTACTGCTTCCTATTATTTTATTAACTGCAGGAACTGCTTTGGTGATTGCAGTACTGGGTGTGTATATAAGGGATATGAGTAATTTTATAAGCATTTTAATCAATGCTGTATACTTCATGTCGCCGGTATTTTATCCTGTCAGTGCGGTGCCTAAAAAATTTCAAACTATAATGTATATTAATCCACTCACCAGTGTCATTGAAAACAGCAGGAATGTTATTTTAAATGCTCAACCACCAGTGTGGACAGGGTATGTATTACACCTTTTTATTTCACTTGTGATCTTTATTATTGGGTACAAGTTTTTCTGCAGCAGTAAGGAGATGTTTGCTGATGCCATCTGACCCGGCCATTATTGTTAATAATGTCAGCAAGACGTATTATATATACGAAAATCCAATTACACACTTTTTTAAGAAAAATAAAAAGAAAAGTTTTAACGCTCTAAACAATGTATCGCTGGTTATTGAGAAGGGGAAAACAGTGGGAATAATTGGCCGCAATGGTTCAGGAAAGTCAACTTTACTGCAGATAGTTGCCGGCATCCTTCAACCGACAAGCGGTACAGTTGAAGTTAAAGGGAAAGTTGCCGCCCTGCTGGAACTGGGGGCAGGTTTCAATTTAGAGTTCACAGGTAAGGAAAATGTTTATTTAAATGCTGCTGTGTTGGGTATCAGCAGAAAAGAAATTGAAAAGAAATATCATGATATTGTAAACTTTGCTGATATTGGCGATTTTATTAATTACCCTGTTAAAACGTATTCTTCCGGGATGCTGGTAAGGTTAGCCTTTGCTGTAGCCATAAATATGGAACCGGAGATTTTAATTATTGATGAAGCCTTAAGTGTTGGCGATGCTGCATTTCAGCACAAGTGCTTCAGCAAGCTGAAGAGTTTGCAGAATAAAGGTACTACCATTCTTTTTGTAAGTCATGATACTGATGCCGTTAAAAGTTTTTGCCAGGAAGCAGTATTTCTAGAAAAAGGAACTGTGGTATATAAAGGAGATCCAGAAACTGCTGTCAACAAGTATTACCAGTCCATTCACCTGGAACAGAATGTTAAAAAAGAAAAAGAAATTAAAAAGCGGCTGGAAATAGTAAATACTGCAGACTTAAAATGTAATTTTGAAACCGGAGATCGCCATGGCAGCGGAGAAGCTCAGTTTGTTACTATAGATTTCATAGATAAAAAAGGAAACATTGTTGACAGCATTGAATTTGGTGACAAAATTACCGTTCGGTTGGGCATTTTATTTCATCGAACTGTTCCGCATACTAATATTGGAATATTGTGGCGCGACAGTTCTGGGGTTGATGTTTTAGGAAACGACTCCCTTAATTTAAACAACCCTATACCGCCACAGGAGCCGGGATCGTTTATTTACGTAGATTTTACTGTAGAAAATTTTTTTCTTAAACCCGGCAGTTATGCTTTAACTGCGGCCATTGGGGAAATAAAACCTGACGGAACATGGAATACATCATATTATGATTGGGTAAACAATGCCAAAATACTGCATGTTGGGGTGAAAAAAAATACCAGGGTATGGACAAAGGTACTGCTGCCCATGGAAATAAATGTGTATGAAAAAAGCCGTAAGAAGGTGTAGTACATGGATATTTTAGAGCGTATTGATCCAAAGGAACATAGAAATGATTTAATGTATCCTGAGCATCTAGGACGGTATGTTTTTGCAGCTCAGCTGGTAAAAAATAAAAAAATTTTAGATGCAGCCTGTGGGAATGGTTATGGAACCCATTATCTGGCCGATCAGGGCAGTGCGGAAAAGGTGTGGGGGGTAGATATTTCCCCGGAGGCAATTAAATACTGCCGGCAGAATTATTCACTGAAAAACGTAGAATTTATTGAAGGTGACGTATGCGATCTGTCATTTTTACCTGATCATACTGTAGATATAGTTGTATCTTTTGAAACTATTGAACATCTGCCTAATGAACAAATTTTTATTGAAGAGATAGCCAGGGTTCTAAAATTAGATGGTTTATTAATTATATCATGCCCCAATGATTTTGTTTTCAACCCGGATAATCCTTACCACCTGCAGAAGTTTACTTTAGAAGAATTTCATGAAATTTTAAAGAGCAGATTTAAGAAAGTAAAATTATATTCACAGAATAATATTTTGGGAACAAGCATTATAACCTATAATGAACTGACAAGGCAGGCGGGGAGCAGTCTGCCTGGACAGGGTTATATTCTTGGTGTTGACGAGAAAAAAATGGCAGATTGTGATACTTGGTTGGCTGTTTGTTCAAATTATGAGCTGCCTAATATAAAACCCTGTACAGCTTTTTTAAACACCTACAGCCAGTATGTTAAAGAAATTAACCAAAGGAATAAGGACTTGGAAAAAATAAATAGAGAACTTTACGAAGAAAATAAAAAACTTTTGGAAGAGAATAAAAGGCTGGCTGACGCCTGGACACAGCATGTTCATACCATAAATGTTCATACTGAATATATAAAACGCATTGAAGAAGAAAACAAGCGCTTTAAAGAACTGCTGAATAAATATGGCATCCGAGAGTAAGGGGGCAGACTAATCGTGCACATATGCTATGTATCATACGAATACCCGCCTCAGTATGGTGGTGGTATCGGCACCTATGTTTATAATATAGCTAATGCATTGATCCAAAAAGGACACAAAGTCACAGTTATAACCTTTAATCCAGGGAACCTGCCGGCTTATGAGGTTGAAAACGGGGTTAATGTTTATCGCATAAGCATTACCAATGAAGAATTAGAAAATTTAAACAAGAAACCTCATAACCAGTATACATTATTTTATTGGCAGCTGTACAGCAGGAAAGTATATCATCTTTTAAAAGAAATTCACAAGGGTATGGATGTTGTAGAATGGCCTGATTACCGGGGTGAAGGATGGGCTTGTTTTAAAGCGAAGCACAATAAAGGTGAATTTGCTTCATTACCTTTTGTTGTCCGCCTGCATACGCCCCTTTTTGTGCTGAATGAATACAACAAAAAAGATAGTGCCGAATATCAAATTTTAAGCAGCTATGAAATAGATACTATGCTCATGGCAGATTATATCTGTTCGCCCACAAGGATTTTAGCAGATATTGTTCAAAGAAAATTAAACTGGGAACCTGAAATAGAAGTTCTGCCTCATCCATTGGATTTTAATTCTTTCCCGGAAAAAGTTAACTATGATCCGAATTCTAATACCCTTTTATATGTAGGCCGGTTGGAGAGAAGAAAAGGTGTTGAGACTTTAATTAAAGCAGCTGTTCCCCTGCTGGAAGAAAAAGATTCTCTAAAGCTTAAACTCATTGGCGGAGATACGGATACCGGCCCAAACAATTCATCAATGAAAGAGCACCTGCAGAAATTTATACCCCAAAACCTAAAAAAACGTATAATTTTTGTTGATCGTATTCCCCGGGAGGATCTGCTTAATGAGTACAGCAAAGCATGCTGCTGTGTAGTGCCCTCTTTATTTGAAAATTTCCCCAACGTTTGTTTAGAGGCTATGGCTTCGGGGGTACCGGTGATAGTCGGCAGCAATACCGGTATGCTGGAGATGATAACCGAAGGCAGTTCAGGGATAAGTTTTGAATCAGGGAATGCAGAAGATCTGTACGATAAATTAAAAATGTTTTTTAAGAAAACATTTAGAGAACGCATTACGATGGCAGAAAATGCATATTATGAGGTTCGGGAAAGATTTAATTATTCTAAAACGGTTACCGCTCAAGAACAATATTTTAAAAAAATATCAGAGAATCATAGTATGGAACCTAAAAATAGACTTGATTTAGGGAAATACCAAAAAGGGTTGGTATCTGTTGTGATACCCTGCTATAACCATGGGAAATATTTGAAAGATGCTATAAATACCGTTAGGGAACAAACATATAAAAAAACGGAGATTATTGTGGTTAATGACGGCTCTACAGATAAATATACTCTTGATGTGATAAAAGAGATTTCCAATGCTGAACCGGATGTTATAGTGATTAACCAGGAAAACAGCGGCCTGGCGGCAGCCAGGAACGCCGGTATAAATAAAGCTAAAGGAGAATATATTTTACCCCTTGATGCGGATGATCTTCTAGAAAAAGATTTTTTATCTAAAACTGTAGATATACTAAATAATCACCCGGATGTGGGCTTTGTTTATACCTGGGTAAAATATTTTGGGGCAGCAGATGGGATTTGGCAGACGCCTGAATATGACCATGTTCATCTGCTGGTAACCAATCTATGTACTGCGGCATCATTATTTAGGCACAATGCCTTTGACCAGGTCGGCGGTTATAATACAGACATGGTTTATGGTTTTGAAGACTGGGATTTTTGGATAGCCCTTTCAAAGCACGGCTGGAGAGGCTGGTGCGTTAAAGAACCTCTGTTTTTGTACCGCCAGCACGGGCAGGGAAGTATGCTGAGCAGCTCGCAGGAGTACAGGGAATTTTTGGTCAGTAAAGTTATTGAACATCACCTGGACACGTATCAAGAAAATTTACCACAGGTACTGGTAAAAAAAGATAAAATGTTTTATGATGCACACATTAAGGCGTATAAGTTATCTAACGAATTAAACAATATCTATAATTCAAAAGCATGGAAGTGGGCAACTCGCTTCCGTAAGATAAAGGAATTTTTTAAGTAGTGGGGGAGTATATGGACATTCAAGAAAAGCTTCCGCTGGTATCTGTGGTTATACCTTGTTATAATTACGGCCGTTATGTAAGAGAGGCTGTGTATAGTGTTCTTAATTCCACATATCCGAACATAGAAATTATTGTGGTTAATGATGGGTCTACCGACAAATTTACATTAGAAGTACTAAAAGAGCTGGAAAGAGAGGCTGCTGTTATTCACCAAGAAAACAGGGGACTTCCCGGGGCCAGGAATGCGGGCTTTAAATCTGCCCGCGGGAAGTATGTGCTGCCCCTGGATGCCGATGATATAATTGCCAGCACTTATTTAGAAACAGCCACCTGGCTGATGGAAAAAAACCCGGACATCAGCTTTGTATACAGTGATGTCAAATTATTCGGTGAGCAGGACTATATATGGTACACCAGTGACTATAACTTTCCTGAACTGCTGCTGTATAATTATATACCTGCCACAGCTTTGGTGCGTAAAGAAGCATGGGAAAAAGCGGGCGGTTATGACGAGAATATGATAAAGGGGTACGAAGACTGGGAATTTTGGATTAGGTTAGGGTTAAATGGGTTTAAGGGAAAGAGAATTAAAGACACATTATTTTACTATCGAAAGCACGGGCCTTCCATGCTTAATGAAAGCAACAAACACCGCAGTGAGATTGTTAAATATATTAGGAAGAAACACCGATCTGCTTATATAAATCCTTTAATACAGGTACAAATGCTTTATTATGTACTAAAAAACCGTTTGATACCTAAGCTGCCGATGCCTAAATTATTTAATAGACTTTCCGGTGTGTTTTTTAAAGCGGTGCGTTTTGAAAAAGACGTTCACTATATAAGTATGACAGGGTATCAAAAAAAAATTAATATCAATAAAAAATTGCATGCTGAACCCAGGAAAATATCTAAAAAAAACAAAGTACCGGTACTGATATTATTACCGTGGCTGGAAGTGGGCGGGGTAGAACAGGTTTTTTATAACCTGCTGTCCTGTCTTGATCGCAGCAGGTTTAATGTTTATATTATAACTACCCTGCATGGGACAAATTTATGGAAGGATAAGTTTTTAAATAAGGCAGATGGTGTTTTTCACCTGCCTTATTTTATAGATAATTATAAAAAAGCGGAAGAATTTATTCTCGACTTTATTGCTTATAAGTCTATTAGAATAGTTCATATATCCAATTCCAAACTTGGTTATTACATGGCTCCATTAATTAAAAAGTACTACCCGGAAGTTAAAATTATAGACACACTGCACATGGATGAACCAAACCAGCCATGGGATTATTTCAGGGTTAGTGATCTGGTTAAAGAATATTTAGATGTAAGAGTTGTTCTAACAAATTATTTTAAAGATCTTCTGATTAATAAATTTAATGAAGAAGCGCAGCGCATAGTAGTTATACCTAATGGTATAAACATGAAACCTTTTCCCCGGGAATTAAAAAAGCATAAAGTAAATAGGATACTTGACGGTAAAATAAATTTTGGTTTTATTGGCAGGCTTCACAGGCAGAAGCAGCCTATAAAGTTTTTGCAAATTGCCCACCGGCTTATTAATTTAAAGGAAGACTTGAGATTTTTAATAATTGGCGATGGGGAAATGCGTACGGAAGTTCAGAACTACATAAACAGGAATAAGCTTAATGAGCATATTAAAATGCTTGGCTTTAGGGATGATGCTGCCAGTCTTCTTATTAATGATATTGATGTCTTGTTAGCACCTTCTGAAAGAGAAGGGCTGCCGGTGGTAGGTATAGAAGCTTTAGCTGCTTCAGTACCTATTGTTGCCTCTAAAGTGCCCGGGTGGGATCAAATGGTTGACGATGGAGTTAATGGCTTTTTAATACCCAGTGGCGAAATTGAAGTTTTTGTAGACAAGTGCCAATATCTCATTAATAATAGAAGTGACATATTCAACATGGCTGAAAAAGCACATAAAAAAGGAGAAACGGAGTTTGACCGGGAAAGAATGACAGCTGCTTATGAGAGCATATATTTTAAACTTACGGGGGAACAAAACAGCAGGAATATGCATCTAAATGTTTAGGGGCTGGTGCATCATGGAAAATGAAAAGAAATATTAAAAAATTTGCTGCTTTTGCAGGGAAAACCAAAATTTTGTAGTATGTAATTTATATATACAAATATACAAACATTTATTAAATTAAATAATTGAATTAACAAAAAATGAAGGAAAATGAATATATGCGTAGAATGACTTAACTACTAATGTATTTTACTTTAGTAGTTAGTTATTTTATTAACAAAAATAAACAATACGATTATTTAGGGGGGTGATGTCTATAGAGATGATATTTCTAAGGAGGTGAGAGGTGGTAGATCTTGACTAAAACAGTAAAACGCCCCAAGGTTTATGTTTCTTTCCAGGTGAGGCTGAGTCCTGAACTTAAAGAAGAATTAGCAAAAAAATCGTATGAAACAGGTGTCAGCCAGGGGGCCATTGTAGAAAGTGCTCTCAGGTATTACTTTCAGACAAACCAGGACCCACGTAAAGATACCTGGAAGGAGCAAAACGGAAAAAAGTGATGAATATCACAACCACGAAGACTAATTTAAGGAGGTTTTAGTTGTAGTATGGTAAAAGCATATAAAAAGCTGAGTATTTTACTAGTACTTACGCTGATAGTCGGTCTGATGCTACCGGTGGCAGCATTTGCCGATGGCGTAACCTTGACCATTAACGGCCAAGGAAATGACGTGAGAAAAGCTTTTACAGCAGGTGAAAACGTAACTATTGAAACCGATGTTCAATCCCAAATTTGGGTTAAAGAAAATGGTGTTTACAGCTGGAAGGGTGTAAGCGCTCCAGAACAGCCTGTGGTACTGGAAAATGTTCAGCCGGGCGCTTATGTTGTGGACGCTTATGCTGTAGAGAGTGATGCTTTTGCACGTTCCGTATTCTTTGTAGGCAGTTCAGTAGATTTCACTGCTGAATACGCAGATGGCAAGCTTACCATTACAGCAGAAGCTGCTAATATCGCTAATCCTTACTATCAATTCTGGGTTGATCCAACTCCGGGTACTCCTGAAGACTGGAGAGCATTTGGCAATGCTGATGCACAAGGTTATGAAGGTTACTATGGCACTGCAGCTACTCAAACTCTGGATGTAGAACCGGGTAAAGAATATGTTATTGCTGTTTATGCAAAAGATGAAAACGGCCGCAGCACATGGCAGGATGCGGTTGCAGTTTCTAAAAGGGTAACTGCTGCTTTAACAGTTGAATCTGTAAGTGCTATTACCGAAAATGTTTTCAACAATACAGCAGATCAGGTGCTTGAGTTTGCAATAAATGGAGAATCAGAAGCAGCTGACCTGGTTGCTCTAGAAAAGGCTGGATACACTGTTACTTTCTTGACTAACAAAGATGTATTGGATGACGGAAACGGAAACAAAGTTAACACAAATACAACCGGTGCAGTTTTACAGGGCGATTTCTTAGGAAGTAACATTAGTTCCTTTGAATACCAGGTGGTTGTTAGCAAAGACGGTGTAGATGTAGCAACTTCAGAAACCAAGAGTGTAAATGTGCTGAATGGTAGTGATATTGCTACTATAGATAAGGTCACACTTACCATTGATGCTGATGTAGTAGTAAATAGTGGAATTATTGAAATGAACGATAAAACTCCAACTCTGGATGCTGTAGAAGGTACACTTGTCGATGGAAAAACTGAACAACCAATTGCTGGAGAGTCTTTTGAATCTTTAAATAAAACTGTTGCTTTAATAGATTCTTCTGGTAGAATAACTCCCGTATCTGAGGGGCAAGTTACATTTAAAATTACTGCCGGCAATGCTGTTAAAGAAGTAACTTATACAGTAGTAGATGATGCTAATGATAGATATGTAAGTAATGTTACAGCTGGCAAAGCAAGTATCGATATGACTACTGCTTCTTCGGGTATAGATGTAATACTTACTCTGAAAGATCAGTTTGGGGATCCTATTAAAGCTGATTTATCTGAGATAGTTGCAGTACAAAATGAGAATAATGAAGATATTACTTTATCTGTAGACCCTGTAGCGGCTACAATAGATTCCGAAGGGAATGCTACTGTGACAATTACTGTTAAGCCCGAAGGTACTAATACCGGACAAGGAACCCTTTTAGTTAAGGATAATGATCAGACCTTACTAACTATTCCTGTTACAGTAGGCGATGGAAGCGCAGTGGCTTACAGAGTACTGGAAACAACTGCTCAAGATAATGTAATTGATGCCAAGCCTGGCGCAACAGATAATCAAATCGTATTAAATTATAACCAGTATAACGACCAGGGGCAATTCATTGCGAAAGAGACTGACATTGAAGATGCTATTGATTACAGTACTGAAACTTATAAAGTAGTTAGTAGTGATGATGAAGTGGCTAGTGTTTTGGTTGAAAATGGTGATATAACAGTAAAGGCTGAAGCTGAAGGAACTGCTACAATAAAAATTATGGAAGGTGCTCTTACAAGAGCTACTTATGAAGTTCAGGTTATTAATACAACTCCTGTTTTAACATCTGTTACATTTGATGATACAGCAGCTATTACAGAAGCTGGCGCATATTCACTAAGCAATGTAATTACGGAAATAAAAGATGAAAATGGTAATGATCTCTATCTACAAAATGATGGGACAGTAAATACTAAAGTTGATGGTTCTGGCTTAACTGTAGGTGAAGTTAGTTTTGTTACCGTAGATTGGGCAAGTGTTGAACTTGATGATAGTGGGAATATTATATATGGAGAGAGTGGTACAGAAACTGATCCTGCTATAAATGATTCCGGTACAATTATAATTAAAGTACTAAATGCTTCAAATGAAACAGTTGGACTTTATGAACTGACTGTGGATGTTCAATAGGTTTTAAAATGAAAGTTGTAACCCGTACTTCTAAAAAGAAGTACGGGTTTTTTCTTCTAAAGGAAGTTTCTCTGCATACCGAAAACGGTTCAAGTTTATTCATATCTGGCTGGAGTAAACATTCCCCATGGATTCTAATTTCTGCGGCCCTTGAGAAAGCTCAAAACCATCGCTTGGCAGGCATTTGCTAGTGAGACGGTGAGCCGGTGAGCCGGTGAGCCGGTGCCATTGCCAGGCACCTAACTTATTGGGTATGCATTGGGAGTGTAAATTATTTTGTGTAAATAGGTTAAACTTACCATGCCCAGAATACTTTTCCGCCTTTTTCACCGATACATAAAGTTGATGTTTTAAACTGTGCGGTTTCTCTTTCCTTTGAAGATGATATTGCTGCAAATTTTAGTCTATGGGTTTTATCTGTTTCAATTAAAGAGTAATCATAACCTTTTCTAAAAAATCCTAGAGCCATTCCTAACATTGGATTTACCTTTATATCAATACTATATTTTTCATCCCATCTTATCCAATTTTCATTTGGAGCTGGATACCAAACTCTTATAGTCTTTACCCCGTTAACATGTTCGAAACTTTTAAAATAAGCTCTTCTCATTTTTTCATGATCTTTTAGTATTAACTTAAGTTCTTCTACATCCCAATCTTCTATTTCAGGAAGTTGCTTGTTTACAGTTTTTAGTTTGTTTTTTAAGGATTTATTTGTTTGTAATTCTTTATACCAATTATTAACTATTGCATCAGCTAAAGATATAGTAACTTCAGGAGGAATCTTTAATTGAAAATCTAAAAATTCCATTCCAATTGATAAAACAAAGTCATTAAATGAGATTTTTTCTTTACTTATGTCAAACGTTTCATAATAAAATCTCATCATAGTACGATGTGTTGCTAATTCGTTTCCAAATCCTGGTTCAAATTCTTCTGAGTATATAACAGCTTTTTCGAATGCTCTACACCATGCTTTGATATTATGAAAATTATTGATTTTTTCAATAATTTTTTCTTCAACAATCTTACTGGATAAATTTAAAAATTTTTCTCCTATTATTTCTATCATTAATTCACCTTCTTAATTATATTAATTTTTATCCACAACCTTATTCATATAAAAAACGTATCTCATTGTTCTTCTTCATCCAATGTATTTGGCAAGTAAAAATTGCATGAAATGGCAATAAAAAATGTAGTTTTTTTGCCAACATCCTTGGTAGTTAAAATTTCATTAGTGATTCTTTGTAACATCAGGAGACGGTGCTAAACACCTAACTTATTAACTTATTGGTTATGCATCTATATAAAAACTTCAGCAACCGAAGACTGCAATAAAAAACCAGGGCTTACTTAGGTTCTGGTGTATTGATGGAAACAATTTTTGATGCCGATACAGCATCCTGCCAGCAGTTTCTTCCGTTAATATATTTTGCATATACAGCATGCCTATAATTTAAATTCTTTCCATTCACTAAAAGTTCAACATGTTGGGGCTGTTTTTTATGTACTTTCTTTAAGCTGCCGATTAAATACCAGTAATTATTATCATGTTCTATTTTGGGTTCTCTGACGGCCAGCTTTATTCCTGAATTAGGCTGTTTTTTAGTGTTTATAATTCCCACTGCCAAACGATACTGACCTTCCGGCAGGTCGCTAAAATCAAGCTGGGTGGTATGTTCATAGGTTTTACCCTTTATCCACCGGCCGGGGTCAATATCTTCATCAACCCTTATATAATTAAAATTTACATGAAAAAAATCACAAACGCAACAGCAAAAAGCTAATTGTTAAGTAAAAATTGTCAACACTTGGCATATAAAGGTTAATTTTGAATATATCATGTGGTATAATTTACTAGTAATTATTTTAATGGAGGGAAATAGATGATTAAAAAAGTGTTAAAGCTGGGTGCTTTAATATTTGTTTTTGCTGTTTTTTTCGGGGCAGCGCCGGTGGAAGCGGATACAAAATACAGCTCGGTGGGTATAAGTACTGTTAAGGATGGACAGTTTGTAAAAATGGGCAGGATTGTGATAACAGGCACAACAACTTTAACTTTTTCCGGGGAAAATGACAGGGCCGAATTTCGCCTTCCCCCCGATTGTTATATTACATCGGCGGGGCTTTATGGCAGTGCAGACGATGACTGCGGCGTAGTGTTTAGAGTTGTACGAGGGTTAGATGACCCGTCTGCCGTAACTATACATCCTATTTCGGAGGACCCGTACAATCCTGGTTATTATAATGGTTTTGAAATAATAGTAAACAGTAAGTCCGGTGCAGATGGGGAAAAACCTGAACTTATACTTTACTTTAATAACGTATATGTGGTACCCGGCTACACAGGGGATGTTTACGTTACAATTGAGCGCGGTGATTATTCAGGTTTCTCTGACGGAAAGGCAAAGATTGCCAAAGTTGCTGAGGGTGAGTTAAAAGTAAGTGCTGAAAAAGTACCTTACATTGTGGTGGATAAAAGAATTGGTCCCATTGTTGTTTCAGAGAATATGAGCCGCGCATTTGATTATATTGAATTTAGTCTGCCATCTGGATTTGAATGGGAGGACTCTGCAGTTATAGATCCCGGGCTGGGACTTGTTCGTGACTACGACGGGGATGGAGTAGAAGAGCGTGACTATAAAGTGAGTATATATAAAAATAAATATGGGCGTTCTGTTCTTAAAGTAGAATTAATAGGTGAGAAATCAACTCATAGGGGAACATTACGAATTGAGTGTGATGTAGATGTGGACGAAGATATTGCGTCATACGGGGATGTCAAGGTTCAGATATCAGGAAGTTCTGATCCGGATAAAGATACTTTAAAGGTAGCTGATTATAATGAACAAAAAGTATCTGTATCTGCAGGAAGTCCTAAGCACTTATCTCCAGGGTTAGTTGACCAGGAAATTGCGGAAATTACAATTAAAGAAAACGCACCGGGGGCGTTAATTGACGGCGGCAGGTATGTAGATCTTGTACTTCCTTCCTGGGCCCAGTGGGCAGAGGAGCCGTACGTTGAAATTGAAGGTACAACAGAGCTTGAGCTGGGCTTAAGTGCCGGTAAAGCAATTATTACAGATGACGATAGAAGGGTTGCCCGCTTCTATATTGAAAAAGAAAGTAAAAGCAAACCAGCAAAGGTAATAATAAAAAAACCTAAAGTTAGTGTCGACATGACTGCCCAAGGAGACTTAAAAATTATTGTGGGCGGGAGAGCTGGGGCATCTGGGGAGCTTACAGTGGGCACTGTAAGTGTGCCTTTTACTGCAGTTTCGTTAAGTAAGCCTGAACTAACTTTAGGTCAGCAGGGACAGCAGGCAGGTGATATCGAAATTAAAGAAACTGCTGGTCAGGCCCTGCTGGCAAGAGAGCTTTGGCTGGAGTTCCCGGATCACGTTTCTTTATGTGAAACTCCATCAGTTAATGTTACCTCAGGTGACTTGGTAATAGGTGAACCGGAAGTTGTAGAGCTGGGTGAAAAACAAAGGCTGGTTATTCCTATTAATGTATCTAGTTATTCAGCCAGTACAATAAAAATTAGTAATATAAAATATGATATAGATAATGCGGCACCGGATGGAGATGTAAAAGTAAAAATTGGAGGACCAGCAGTAAAAGAAATGAACAATAGCGGCACAGAGTGGGCAGCAGGTACCGCTAACGCTGTCGTAGCAGTAAATCTTGAAATAAAAAAGAACATACCTGACACGAGGGTTGTAGTATTTCAACTTGGGAAAAACTTCTATTATGTAAATAATAAAATATATAAAATGGACTCTTCTTTACGTGTTGATCAAGGTAGAACATTTTTACCTTTAAGATATGCAGGGCTTGCATTGGGTGCAGATTCTGATATTTCGTGGGATAAAAAAAGCCAGACAGCTAAATTATATAAAAATAACACGGAAATTAAAGTTAAGCTGGGGGAAAATGCAGTTTATGCAGCAGGTAAGAAAATTGAAACGGGTGCAGCAGCTCATGTTTATAACGGTAGAGTAATGGTGCCGCTGCGCGCTGTAGCTCAGGCCTTTGGAGCTGAAGTGGAATGGAGAAGTGATACTAAAACCGTTATAATTATAACCGAAGGTGAAAATTAGTCAGCAAAATATAAATCCCCTGCTGGTACGCAGCATTTATAAACTTCAATTTGGACAGCTTCAGTATAAATTGGCACAAGGTTATGAAGGTTACTATGGCACTGCAGCTACCCAAAGTGATGAGTTTATGTTTAATGCTGCTGTATACCAGCAGGGGAATTTTTTATCATGTTTGTATGTTTGTATCAACAAACATTGCATAATAATAATAGCCAATGGGCGTCTCAATGTCAATGGGAAAAATATCCCAATTGCTATGGGAATAAACAGCTAAAACTTTTTAGTACCCCTGTGGGACTGGTAAACCAACAGGGTTACATCATTTGCACGATAACTTTAGAGGAAAAAAAGGAAGTGTGTAGAACATTTACAGTCAGTGAGGAAGTTTTAATAAAAATAAGTTATTTTACAGCAAGATCGAAAAACTTTTAGAATTATACCCAAAGAGTACATGTAAGGGAAAAGGAGATAAATGGATGAAGGTTTTAGTTACCGGTGGGGCAGGTTTTATTGGTTCTCATATTGTAGATGAATTAGTTTGTAAAGGTTATGAAGCAGTGATAGTTGATAATTTATCGACGGGCAAAAAAGAAAATATTAACCCCAAAGCAAAGTTCTATGAGCAGAATATAGTAGATAGCAGTTTGATACGTGTTTTTACTAAAGAGAAGCCTGATTATGTTATTCACCAAGCTGCGCAGGTAGATGTTCAAGCATCTATTAAAGATCCCATTTTTGATGCAAAAGTAAATATACTGGGATTTCTCAATGTACTAGAATGCTGTGTAAAAAGTAATGTTAAGAAAATAGTATGTGCATCATCAGCTGCTGTATATGGAAAACCGAAGTATTTACCCATAGATGAGAACCATCCTCTTAATCCCGAATCGGGGTACGGTCTTACAAAATCAGTAATGAGCAGATATCTAGGGATATATCACCAGCTGTACGGTTTAAATTATACTGTATTGAGGTATTCAAATGTGTATGGGCCGCGTCAAGATGCGGGGGGAGAAGGTGGGGTTGTAGCCATATTTATAAATAAGCTTTTGAGCAATAAAGATTTATTTATTTTTGGAAATGGAGAACAAACAAGAGATTTTATTTTTGTAAAAGATGCAGCTCATGCAAATATAATGGCGTTGGAGAAAGGTGATAATGCTGTTTTAAATATTAGCTCAAAGACTCAAATATCAATACAAGGATTATTTGAGCGAATTAAATATTTAACAAAAAAAGAGAAAGAGCCTATATATACTGAGAGCCGGAAAGGGGATATTCTGCACAGCTGTTTAGATAATACCAACGCTAAAAAAATTTTACATTGGGAACCAGTTTGGTCTTTAGATGATGGGCTTAGGGATACTATTAACTATTATATAAATATTTACGGTGGAAAGTAGAGATGATTTTAGGCTCTGGGCATGCTGAGCAGGAGCAGTGGATTTCTTGAGTGCCAGCACAAGAAGGGGTGCTGGGGCCGTTGGCGTTATAGCGGCAGTTTTAATGTGATTTTCAGGTGCAAATAGTATAATATAAAGGTCAACGAGGGGATATTATGAGCACTACTTATGGTAATATGGCAGCTGCTGCAAATAATAAATCAGCTGTTAATAACAATAGTATTTCTACCAAAAGCTTAAAAAGTACTAATGACTCATTTAATTCTGTGCTGAATAAAACAATATATCTTAAAGAACCGGATCGCTCTGGTTATAAAAGCAGAGAAGAATTTTATGAAGCAGACAACGAATACATAAAAAAGCTGCTGGAAAATCCTAATGCTCTGCCAGATACCGGAATAGAAGGGTATAAGTTAACTAAGCCCACAGAAGGGGTCAGCCGTTCTACAGATGTATACGGGCGGAAGATTGAAGACAGCATGCTGAAATTTTTAGGGAAAGACGGCCAAGTGGTGTGGCAGGTGTTTGTACCCAATCTGCACTGGCATAAAACAAAAGGTGGCCGGCAGGATCCCGAGGTGGGAGATGCCTACAGCAGAAATTTATCCCGGTATGCGGCAAAAACTGTTCTTAAACGCGGTGACGAGATAGGTGAGAAAAAAACTCTGCTGGATGGAGTAATTTATGACGGTGGACAGGCTTACCGCCAGTTCCAAAGGCAGCTGTATAGTGAATATAATAAAATGTATGCTTCTTACTATCAAGAAAGGCTGCTGGCTGAATTAGATAAAACAGTATAAAGAGGTTGTTGTAGTGCGGGTAGAATTATTGGGTGCATACATTGATGATTTAAATATGGATGAAACGGTGGAAAAGGCGGCAGAGTTCATACGCTCGGGCCGGCCTCACCGGGTGATAACTTTGAATCCCGAGTATTTGTACCGGGCGCAGGCCCGGCGAGAACTGCTGGATTTGGTTAACAGTGCCGATTTGGTTACCGCTGACGGTACGGGTATAGTGTGGGCCTGTAAGATTGCCGGCCGCCCGGTAAAAGAGCGGGTTACCGGTATTGACCTGATGCTGCACCTGTGTGCCCGGGGCGGGTATGAAGGCTGGCGGGTGTTTTTGCTGGGGGCGGCACCGGGGGTGGCCGAAGAGGCGGCGGAAAGGTTAAAGCAGCAGAATCCCGGCCTGGTAATTGCCGGCACCCATCACGGCTACTTTACCGACGCTGAAAGCGGGCGGATTGTGGAAATGATTCGCCGGGCCGGGCCGCATATTCTTTTTGTGGCCCTGGGTGCCCCCAGGCAGGAACAGTGGATTGCCAGGTACCAGCCCCGGATAGGTGTGCCGGTGGCCATTGGTGTGGGCGGCAGTTTTGATGTGATTTCCGGCCGCAAAAAGAGAGCGCCCCGGTGGATGCAGCGGTTAAAAATAGAATGGCTGTACCGGCTGATTAAAGAACCTTCCCGTTTTAAGCGGCAGCTGGTGCTGCCCAAGTTTGCCCTGCTGGTACTGCGGCGTTATTTGGTTTAAATAGAAGGCCACATTGTTTTGTGGCCTTTTTTTAAATTTTTAGAAACTATTTTCCGTGGCTGCCCGTCATTATATATAAGGCTGATTATAACTACCAGTTGAATTGTTAACTGACCTGCGATAAAATTGACCTGGTAGAGAGGTGAAATAATGGCTAAAAAACGCAGACGCAAATTAAAAAGAAAACTTCCGCTGGTTATTTTTTGTATACTGCTGGCGGCTTTGTTTGCATCGGGTTACGCGCTGGCCAGTAAACTTCTGCTGCCCAACCCGGCCCAAGAAGTTGGTGCGGCCGGCGCTGGTAAGGATGACGAAGATATACCGGATATTGAAGGGCGGCTGAACTTTTTATTAATGGGTATGGATGCCCGGCCCGGTGAAACCAAGGCCCGCACCGACACCATGATTTTTGTCAGTATAGATAAAGAAACCGGCCGCATTGCCATGATGTCCATTCCCCGGGATACCAGGGTGGAGATACCCGGTCACGGCGTGGATAAAATTAACGCTGCCAATGTTTACGGCGGGCCGGAACTGGCCAGTAAAACGGTATCCAAACTTTTAAACGTACCCATAGATTATTATGTGCTGACCAATTTTGACGGTTTTAAAGATATAGTGGATGCCGTGGGTGGAGTGAAAATTGATGTGGAGCAGGACATGCGCTACAAAGACCCCGCTGACGGCACCCTGATCGATTTAAAAAAGGGCCGGCAGCGTTTGGACGGTGAAAAGGCGCTGCAGTATGTCCGTTACCGGGGGTATGTAAGGGGCGATATCGACCGCACCGTTCACCAGCAGAAGTTTTTAAAGGCGCTGGCTAAAGAGGTGCTGCAGCCCAGCACGGTAACCAAGCTGCATAAGCTGGTGCCCAGCATTAACAGGGCGGTGGATACCAACCTGGGTTTGGTGCAGATGGCCAGCCTGGCCAAGGCGGCCCGTAATTTAAGCAGTGCCGAAATTATAACCCAAACCCTGCCCGGTCAATTTATGACTATAGACGGCATCAGTTACTGGCATGTGGAACCGGAAGTGGCTCAAAAGGCAGTGGCTTCGATTTTTGAAGGCAAAACGATGGATGTGGTGCAGGGAGGTACCATTGTAAAGAATACCAAAAAGCCTGAAAAAGAGGCTGTGGAGGAACCGGCTGCAGAAGAAAGGGAAGATAATACCGCCGCTGGTGAGCAGCAGCAGGATACCGGGCCGGAACAGCAGGATACCGGGTCGGGCAGCCCGGCGGCGGGTGAACCGGATGAAAGTAAAGCCGGTGCAGATGCAGCCGCAGGCCAGCAGGAGAGCAGTAATCAGCAGGATAATAATACCGGCAGCAGCGGTGATGCCGCACCGTGGCTGCCCCAGGATTCTGAAGATGGGCAGCAGCCCGTACCAACCAATTCCGGCCAGCAGGATGAGGCAGGTAAAGATGTGGCGGAAAACGCTGCCGTGCCGGCAAACACCGGTATATAAAATAAATATTTACCCAGGCAAACTTTGGCCTGGGCTTTTAATTAGATATTTTGCAATGGAGGCTTAAAAGTTGAAGAGAACCGTTTATACCTTACTGGTAATTTGTTTGCTTGTTATAGCCTGTACGGATGATACCAGCGGGAAGGAAGTAAGCACCATCCTTTATGTACCGCTGGACGAGCGGCCGGTCAACCTGGACTATGCGGCGGAAATTATAAATGCCACCGGAGAGAACCTGCTTATTCCCCCGGTGGAATATTTGCCCCGGCAGAAAACGCCGGGCCATACCGGTAAGCTGTGGCAGTGGGTTTTTGAAAACTGCCCCCGGGCGGATTATATTGTTTTATCTGCCGATACCATGATTTATGGCGGTTTAACCCCTTCTCGCATCCATAACCTGGATAAAAATACCCTGGATAATTTGCTGTCAAACTTTGACCGGATTAAAGAGTTAAACCCGGAAGTTAAGCTGTATGTTTTTAGCACTATTATGCGCACTCATAAACAGAATACCAGCCTGGCGGAACCTGACTATTACGGTACCTATGGAAAAAAAATTTATCAGATTACCGCCCTGCGGGATAAAGATGAGGTTGATGGGCTTTCCCCGGGGGAGAAGATGCAGTTGGGAGAGCTGTTGGAAGATGTCCCCAAGGATGTGCTGAACGATTACATGAACCGGAGAGCGAAGAATTTCTCCGTTAACAGCACTCTGCTGGACAAAACCGCTGCCGGTGTAATAGACCATTTTGTTCTCTGCCGGGATGATACCTCTTACTATTCCCAGTCCAGCAGGGAGTTCCGGTTGTTATCAGCAAAAACTTATAACCTGCCGGCCGGTAAATTTACATCTTTATCCGGGGCGGATGAAGTGGGGCTGGTGCTTTTAACCCGGGCTGTAAACGATTTAAATGCCGCCCAGCCCGCTGTTTTTGTTCGCTATGCCAGGGGGGTAGGGGGCATGACCATCCCCAAGTATGAAGATTACGAGGTGTGGAAAAACGTCGGAGACCATTTAAATGCCGCCGGGTGCGTGCCGGCGTACTCCCCGGAGGATGCCGATTTGATTCTGGCGGTGAACACCCCGGTAAACGGTGTCACCCGGGAAGCGGGAACGGAACAAAATGCAGCGGAAAGCACCTGGGGGGTATTCTCGCTGGTAAAAGAAATGGCGGCAGACATAGCCGGGGGGAAAAAAGTGGCCGTGGCGGATATTTCCTATGCCAACGGCAGTGATAACGGTTTAATGGCCGCTTTGGCCCACGGCGGTTTGTTAAATAAAATATCGGCCTACGCGGGGTGGAACACCGCCGGCAACAGCCTGGGCTATGCCCTGGGCCAGGGAATACTGGCGCAGTATATGAATGAAAAAGATGTTTTAAATATACTGGCCGTTAGGCTGCTGGATGATTGGGGTTACCAGGCCAATGTGCGGGGTGAAGTACAGCGGGAGGTTATCGCCTCTTCAAATGTGAATAAATTTAACCTGGGGGCCAACGGCGCCCTGGTGAAAAGTGAAGTGGAATACAGGCTGCTGCAGTTTGCCGAGGCTTATTTAAAGGATTTCAACATTGAAAAATTAACTGTCAGCTTCCCGTGGAACCGGACATTTGAAATCAACCTGAAGCTGAGCAGAACTAGCAATTGAACCATCATTTAACTAAAGGGAGAACGGCACCGCCGGCGAATATTTATAGTCGTTTAATTATGACGGTGGAGGAATGTACATGCGCAGATATTTGCCGGTGGTGCTCCTGGTGGTTAGTTTAATAACTGCTGTGCCTGCCCGCGGCATGGCGGCGGCAGCGCTGCCGCACCAGTTTGCGGACATAGAAAAACACTGGGCCCAAGAGGAACTGACGGCAATGATTAACCTGGATATTTTAAGCGGTTATGCCGTTAACAACAGGTATTATGCTAAGCCCAACAAACCCATTACCAGGGTGGAATTTGCCGCTTTAATGGCCAAAACCCTGCAGTTGGAGGCGGTAGACAGCCAGCCGGATTTTGCCGATTGGCAGGATGTTCCCCGGTGGGCCAGGGGGGCGGTGGCTGCCCTCAAAGCCGATGGAATAGTAAACGGTGTGCCCGGTCCCGGCGGTAAGATGTATTTTCAGCCCCATAAAAACATCACCCGGGCGGAAATTGCCGCCATTATAATGAACGCGGTGGAAAAAAAACCTATTCCCCCGTATACACTGTCTTTTGTAGATGTTCCAATGGGTAAGTGGTATACAGAGCCTGTGCTGCAGGCTAAAAAGGCCGGGTTAATCAGCGGCCGCACCGCTTCTACCTTTGAACCCCACGGCAAAGCCACCAGGGCGGAAGTGATAGTGATTCTGCACCGTTTTCTAAAGAGTGCCGGTTCAAACCCGCCGGAGGACGAAGATTTAACGGCTGTGGTGGAGGATTACTTTGAAGATTTAAAAGATGTTATGGCGGGTGACGGCAGCTTAAGTGACCTGAAACCCCACACCACCGGCGGGGCGGCGCTGGCTTTGGAAAAGGGCGGCCTGGGTTTGCTTGAAGCGGTTCCTTTAAATGCGGGTATCAAATATGTAAGGCAGGCCGAGGAGCCGGAAGTGCAGTTTAAAAGCGGCAGGCTGGCAGAGGTAACCGGTAAAACCAAGGTTAAGTTAAAGGGCGGGGACTCTCTGCAGGTTGAAGTTACTGAAAAATACGGGTTAACTAAAATAGGCAATAAATGGAAGATATACAGTGTAGAAATTATTAATCAGCGGGTATATAATTGAAAAATGGCTGCTTAAAAATAAAACTTTTAATTAAAGGGGAGAGTTGCAGTAAGATGAAAGTTAAATTAAGTATAAAAATGATGCTGGTAATGGTTTTAGCGCTGGTTTTACTGACAGCCTGCGGGGAAAAACCTGAAGATGCCCGAAAACAGTTGGAGGAAAAAAATATTTCCTACACTAAAGAGTCCTTTATAGAGCAGGGGGCTAATGGGGCAGCGGAAAATATAGAGCTGTTTATAAAGGCCGGCATGGAACCGAATGTTCAAAATGAAAATGGTAATACGGCATTAATTTTTGCTGCTAAAAAAGGTCATGTAGAAACGGTGAAAAAGTTGTTAGAACAGGGTGCCGGTGTTAATGTTAAAAATAACCTGGGTAAAACAGCGCTGTTTTACGCGGCCACAGAAGGGCACAGGGAAATTGTACAGGTGCTGCTGGATAACGGCGCCGACGTGAATATAAAAACCGAAATCAGAAAAACGGCAGCGGATTATGCGGCCAGTAGAGGGCATACCGAAATTGTAGAACTGCTTAAAAATGCTCAGGCTAAAGAAAACAAATAGCGCGGGCTAAAAAACCACCCCCTGAAGTACATTAACAAACATTCAGGGGGTTTTTATTTTACTTTATGTAAATAATGGCAGGTTTTTTCAACTGTTCGTCGAAACGAAAGGATGTATAGTTCCGTCTTATACATAAATAAGTTCACTGGGGAGGTCTATAAAAATTGTATAAATTAAAGTCACCGCGAAGACTAACAGTAGTAATCGGTTTGGCTGTTCTGCTGGTTACTGTTTATGCCGGAATGCTGTGGGCCGGTGCGGGGGAACCGGGTACTTCAGCAGACCCCCTGGTTACCAAAAGTTATGTTGAAAAATATGTAAATGAAAAGCTGGGCCAGGGGGCCGGGCAGTGGTTGATTAAAGAAATTAAGCCCGGCGGTGTTTTTAAAGGGGGAAGCGGTACCGAAGTGGTGCTGCGCTCGGGAAAGGCCACCTGCATAGACCCCACCACCAGCGGTATTTTAGACCTGACCAAAGGGGGTAATGTGGTCAACGGGCAGAAGGTGCCCCCCAATCACCTGCTGGTAATTCCCAGAAATGACGGCCGGGGGTTAAAAGCAGACACCGCCATAATTATAATGTACAGGGGAACCGGGGTTGTTGAATAGCAGGGTAATTAAACGGGTGAGGTATAAAAAATGAAACGCTATTTAATAGTGCTGCTGATAATGCTGCTGGGTTTTGGCATGTTTTATCTTACGGACAGGCCGGAACCTAAATTTTTTGCGGCCAAACCGCCGGAAAAACCCCCTGCCGCGCTGTCGGAATATGACCTGATAGTGGTGGGCAGCGACCCGGAGGGGATCGCGGCGGCGGTTTCCGGGGCCAGAAACGGGCTGAACACGCTGCTGGTGGATACCCGCCCGGTGCTGGGGGGGTTGATGACCCGGGGATGGTTAAACAGCATTGATATGAATTACGCCCCCAACGGGGATATACTGAACAAAGGTATCTTCCTGGAGTTTTATAAGCAGGTGGAGGGAGATTCCTTTGATGTTAACACTGCGCTCAATGTTTTTAACCGTATGGTGGAAAATGAAGATAATTTAAGCGTGCTGCTGGATGTAAAGGAAATTAAGCCGGTAATGAACGCCGGTAAAACGGCGGTAACAGGCATTAAAGTGGTGGAGAAGGATAATACCGTTAGAAAAATTGACGGCCGGGTGGTAATAGATGCCACCCAGGATGCCGACATAGCGGCGGCAGCCGGTGTGCCCTACAGTATTGCTTTAAGCGACATGGGCTATACAGACAGGTATGTGGCCGTTACGCTGGTGTTCCAGTTAAAGGGCGTTTCCGCTTTGGATTGGCTGAAAATGGGGTTTAGTTTGGCTTCTAACAGGGCCTCCGGTGAACGGGCCGGAATAAACATGGTCAGCGCCTGGGGCTTTGGCGATATAATGGCTGAATACCGGTCATCCAGCGAGCAGGTGGGCATCAGGGGATTAAACATCGGGCGGCAGAAGGACGGCACGCTGCTGGTTAATGCCCTGCATGTATACGGGATTAACCCGCTGGATGAACAGCAGCTGCAGGAAGCCCGCCGGGTGGCAGAAGGGGAACTGCCCCGTGTTGTGCAGTTTTTGCGGCAGAACATCCCCGGCTTGGAACATGCTCAGCTGGCGGCCGCTGCGCCGGAACTGTATGTGCGGGAGTCCCGGCATATTTACGGTGAATACCGGCTGACGGTGGATGACGTGTTGGAAAACAGGGATTTTGCCGACGGCATAGCCTTTGGGTCCTATCCCATTGATATTCAAGCGGTGAGCAGGGAATTTAAGGGGGCGGTGGTGGGGGTTCCCAAACAGTATGCCATTCCGTTGCGGTGCTTGGTTCCCCAAAAAGTGGACGGGCTGCTGGTGGTGGGCAGGTCAGCCAGCTTTGATTCTTTGGCCCACGGCAGTGCCCGGGTTATTCCGGTGGGCATGGCCACCGGTCAGGCCGCCGGGGCGGCAGCGGCGCTGAGCTTGGAAAAGAACACCAGCCTGCGGGATATGTGCTATAACCGGGAATTAATCACCCAGTTAAGGGAAAGGTTGAATCGGCAGGGAATGGAGATAAAACCCTTTTCCTACCCGGTCCCCGAAGCCGGTCACTGGGCCTATGAGGGTTTAAAATTTGTGCGCCGTTACGGCCTGGTGTTTGGCGGTTACTCCAACCGGTATAATTTGGATGAAGAAATGCCGGAACAAAATTTTATCAACCTGCTGTCATGGATAACCAGGCTTGCCGGGCGGGACAGCGCTGAAAAACCGGTGCTTTATACCGAAGGCAACGCCCTGACCATAGAAGACGTTTCGTATATGATTACTCAATATCAGGGAAAACAATTGACCAAGAAAGAAGCCTACCGGTATCTAAGGGGTTTAAACTTCTTTGACCGGCAGGTGCTGAAGAATGTGGAAAACCATGGCGGGAAAATAACCCGCGGTGCAGCTTATATGATTTTAAAGCATTATATAGAGGCGGGTGAGGTGTTAAGTGGTGACAGTAAGACGAATTGCAGTTAGCACCGGCATTTTAATGCTCTGTACGGTGATGCTGCTGGCGATGAGTATATCTCCCGTTGAAGGGGCCAAGCATGAATATGATCTGATTGTGGTGGGCAGTGATCCGGAGGGAATCGCGGCGGCGATTTCCGGGGCCAGGAACGGGCTGGACACCCTGCTGGTGGATACCCGCCCGGAAGTGGGGGGGCTGATGACCAGGGGCTGGCTGAATACCATCGATATGAACTACGCCCCCAACCCCTATGGCCCCAAGTATGAAATACTGAACAAAGGTATCTTTCTGGAGTTTTATAAGCAGGTAGAGGGGGATTCCTTTGACGTTAACACCGCCCGGCGGGTTTTTAACCGCATGATAGCCCGGGAAGATAATCTCCGGCTGCTGCTGAACGCGCGGCAGATTGAGCCGATAGTTACTAAAAAATACCGCCGGGCGAAGGTTGAAGGGATTAAAGTGGTGAACGCAGAGGGCGAAACCGAGAGGTATTACTGTAAAAGGCTGATTGATGCCACCCAGGATGCCGACATTGCGGCCCGGGCAGGGGTTCCCTTCAGCTTCGGCCAGGAGGATATGGGTTATAAAAGTAAAACCATGGCCGTGACGCTGGTATTTAAGCTGGCGGGAATTACCGACCGGGACTGGTTGAAAATACGCCGGGTCTTAAATACCGATGACGACATACACACCGGGGCCAACAGCGTCAGCGCCTGGGGATTTAAAGAAATAATGGAAAAATATCAATTTAAAAATCCCCGCCTGGGGGTGCGGGGGTTAAACATCGGCCGGCAGAATGACGGCAGCGTGCTGATAAACGCGCTGCACATCTACCATGTAGACCCGCTGGACCCCGAAGCCCGTAAAGAGGCCAGGCTTATAGCTTTGAAAGAGCTGCCCGCCCTGGTGGAATATATAAAAGAAAATGTGCCGGGATTTGAAAATGCCTACCTGGCGGAGGTGGCGCCGGAACTGTATGTGCGGGAGTCGAGGCATATTTATGCCGAATACCGCCTGACGGTGGACGACGTGCTGGAAAACAGGGATTTTTATGACCGGGTGGCCTTTGGCTCTTACCCGGTGGACGTGCAGGCCACAGACCGGGAAAACACCGGTTTTGTAGTGGGCAATCCCAAGCAGTATGCCGTTCCCTTCCGCTGCCTGGTTCCCAAGAAAGTAGACAACATGCTGGTGGTGGGCAGGTCAGCCGGCTTTGACTCTTTGGCCCACGGCAGTGCCCGGGTTATTCCGGTGGGCATGGCCACCGGCCAGGCCGCCGGGGCTGCTGCTGCCATCAGTATTGATAAAGACATATCCTTTAGAAAAATGGCCCAGAAAAAATATATCATGTCTGATCTGCAGGATATATTAAATAAACAGGGAATGGATATTAAACCCTTTGCAGTTAAAACCCCGCTGCGGGAGCACTGGGCCTATGAGGGGCTGAAATTTGTGCGCCGGCACGGTTTGGCCAGCGGAGAATACTTTAATGATTACCGCCTGGATGAGCCTGTAACCGCGGCGGAATTTGCAGAAATACTGCTCAAGCTGGGGGAAATTTATAACTTTGACCTGCCGGAAAAAATAGAGCGGTATGCCGGTGTGGATAAAGAGTTAACCGTTGACGATTTAGAAGATATTTTCTCTGAAAAATGGATTAAGAAGCAGCCGGTATGGGAAAAGATTGTAGAAAATGATGAAGGTATAACCCGGGGGGCTGCCTTTGTACTGCTGAAGAACTACGTTCAGCAGGCCGGCAGGTAGATTAAAGAGGGGGCTAAATAATTGTGGCTAGAAAGACGGTAATTATCGTGCTCATTGCCGCGGTAATCACAGGGGTGCTGGCGGCGGGGCACCTGGCTTTTTGGAACCGCTACCAGCATGAAAAGAATTTTACCCGCACAGAAATTGTTATCACATATCGAGATATAGAAGAGATCAGCAGCTGGGCCGGCCTGCCCGAAGCGGAAACGCTTAAAAGGCTTAAACAGCACGGCTTAACCACCGTGCTGTTTAAGGAACCCACCGTGGAAAACCTGCGCAGTAAAGGGGAAGCGCTGCCCGGGGCCGAATTAAAATGGCTTGATAATCCTTTAATTCAAGGCCTGGTTAAGGCCAACAATATCCGGGCGGATCATACATATCTTATTTTTGATAACCGGGCGGCCTTTGACAGGGTGAAAAAGCAGCTTGTCGCCAAGCTGAAAAGTTTAAGCATCAATACCTATACCGGTGCCGGTACCTACTTAATTGAAATACCCATGGCGTATAATATCTTAAAGGATAAAAACATCGGCCTGGGTTTTCCGGCGGATAAAATACAGCTGGTGGATCAGGCGGGCCTGTACGTCATGGTGCAGATTCGTTCCTGGTCCAAGGTTTCGGCGGCCACGGTGGAAGATTTGAAAACGGTTTTTGAGCCGATCAAAAATATTCCCCGTATTTCGGCGGTGCTGTTTAACGATGAAAGCGTGCCCGGTTATTCCGAGCATCTGCTGCCGGTGGTGGCCGAGCAGATAAAACAAACACCCCGGGCCACCGTGGCGGTGGTGGAATTTTTACCCCAAAAGGGGCTGACCAGTTTAGGAAAGCTGCTGGATAAAAAGATAATCAGGCTTCATTCCATTGCTGAGAAGGAAATGGGAAAATACACCCCGGAGACTGCCATAGACCGGTTTGTGCTGGCGGCGGCGGAGAGAAACCACCGGGCGCTGCTGGTGAGACCGTTTATACCGGTTAACCTGGCCTCCCAGGAGCGGTTTCTGGACCGGTTGACGGCGGCATTGCAGCAGGAAGGTCTGGAGCTGGGGGAAGCCAGCCGGTTTCCCGCCGTTCCGGTATCCAAGCCGGTAATATTTTTAGTGGGCCTGGGTGTGATAGGCGGCGGGCTGCTGCTGTATCGCCGGCTGGGCTTTAAAAAAGGAACCATGCCTTTATTTGCAGCCGCACTGGTTATATGGGCCGGGCTTTTGTACCTGCAGCCTGTTTTGGCCAGAAAGCTGATGGCACTGGCAGCGGTGATGGTGTTCCCCACGCTGTCGGTACTGATTTTCATCGATAGAAAGGAGCGGCCGCTGGGCCGGGCGGTAATGAGCCTGGCAGCCATGTCCTTTTTATCGCTGGTGGGGGCACTGCTGATGGTGGGGCTTTTGGCCGACACCAGCTTCATGTTAAAACTGGACCAGTTTGCCGGTGTTAAACTGGCTCACGTGGTGCCGCTGGCCATTGCTGCCCTTTATTTCGGCTACCTGGGAACAACGGGGGAAAGTCCCCGGGAAAGAATTTCCAACCTGCTGAACCGGCCTGTTTCGTGGGGTTACGCAGCGGTGGCCGGGCTGCTGTTATTGGCGGTGGCCGTATATGTTGTTAGAACGGGCAACGATGGGGTGGCGGTTTCCCCGCTGGAGCTGCAGTTTAGATCTATGCTGGACAACCTGCTGGGGGTCAGACCCCGCACCAAGGAGTTTTTACTGGGCCACCCGGCCATGCTGGCGCTATTGTATTTCGGCTACCGGGATAACAGGTTCCTGCCGCTGTTGATACTGGGTGTTATCGGCCAGATTTCACTGGTGAACACCTTTGCTCATATCCACACGCCGCTGGTAATATCAATAATCAGGTTTGGCCACGGCCTGTGGTTGGGCATTCTATTAGGAGTACTGGCTGTATTAATTTATAAAGCCGCCCGGGGCGGCGCTCGGAGGTATCTGCATGGCTAAAGTTGTGCTGTCCGGCTATTATGGTTTTGACAACACCGGTGACGAAGCTATATTGTTCAGCATTATCCAGGCTTTAAGGGATAAGGAGCCGGGGCTGGAAATAACGGTGCTGTCAAACAATCCGGCCCGGACGGAGTGCCTGTACCGGGTGAAAGCGGTTAACCGCTGGCGGCCGGGTGAAGTGGCGGCGGCTGTTAAAGACTGCCACCTGTTTATTAGCGGCGGCGGCAGCCTGCTGCAGGATGTAACGGGTTTAAAAAGCCTGGGCTATTACCTGGGCGTTATAACGCTGGCCCGCGGCCTGGGCAAGCCGGTATTCTTTTACGCCCAGGGCATCGGCCCGGTTACCAGCAGGGCGGGCCGGGCGATGATGAGGATGGTGGTTAACCGGGTGCAGGTAATTACCGTCCGGGATGAGCAGTCAAAGGAGGACCTGCTGGCAATGGGGGTTAACAAGCCGCCCATTACCGTTACCGCTGACCCGGTGCTGGGGGTTAAGGTATCCGGGGAAGAACGGCAGCGGGGTAGAGAAATACTGTGGGAACTGGGGATGGATGCTGACAGGCCGGTGCTGGCTGTGTCGGTGCGGGATTGGAAAGGCCCCGTGGAGGCCTTTCAAAGGGAACTGGCCCGCTGCTGTGATATTTATGCCGGTAAGGGCTGGCAGGTGCTGTTTTTACCGCTCCATTTTCCCGGTGACGTGGCTGCCTGCAAAAAAATTGCCGCTCTGATGGAAAAACCGGCGTCCATACTGAAGGGCAATTATACAGTGATGGATTTTACCGGCATTATCAGCGCCTGCACAATGCTGGTGGGCATGCGGCTGCATTCCATAATCATAGCCGCCGCCGCGGGAGTGCCGCCGGTTGGCATTTCTTACGATCCCAAAATTGACCGTTTTTTGCAGCGCTTAAACTTGACCCCGGCCTGCTGTGTAACGGATCGGCACTTTGATCTGCTGCCCCATTTGGAGAGAATATCGTCAAACCTGCCGGGGGAGCGGGAGCGGTTGGATAAAATAGTGCGGAGTTTAAGAAACGATGCTTTACATACCGCGGAACTGGTGGTTGACTTTATAAAAGTTAGGAGGTAATTATCTTGTTTGATGTTCAAAAAATTCAGCAGATACTGCCCCACAGGTATCCTTTTTTACTGGTGGATAGAATTATCGAAGTGGAGGAAGGTAAGCGTGCGGTGGGCATTAAAAATGTATCCATTAATGAGCCTTTCTTCCAGGGGCATTTTCCCGGCCACCCGGTGATGCCGGGGGTGCTGATCATTGAAGCTATGGCCCAGGTGGGGGCGGTGGCCCTTTTAAGCATGCCGGAATACGCAGGCAAGCTGGCACTGTTTGCCGGCATAGACGGTGCCCGCTTCCGCCGCCAGGTGGTACCGGGCGACCAGTTGAAAATAGAGGTGGAGGTAACCAAACTGCGGGGCAGGATAGGCAAGAGCAAAGCCAAGGCTTATGTGGATGATCACTTGGCGGCCGAAGCAGAGCTGATGTTCGGTATTGGGGAGAAGTAGAAACCGGTTTCCCAAATGTCGTTAATGGCAGTTATTTGAAGCTACCGGTTATACAAGGGCTTGTCTTGTACTAACCAATCGGTTAATGTCAAAAATTTACCTTTGTCATAGAGCTGAACATGCTGTACAATTAGTATGATTGTGCCAGTTGTACAGTTAGGAGGGGTAGAAAATGCTGACGAAGGTACTTGTCGCCGCGGTGCTGGCTGTGGTGTTTTCGCTGCTGTTAACCCCATGGGTACGGCGCCTGGCGTTTAAAGTTAAGGCTATAGACAGACCCGACGAACGCAAAGTGCATAAAAGCCCCATGCCCCGCATGGGCGGCCTGGCGGTTTTTCTCAGCTTTGCCCTGACGGTGATTTTGCTGCGTCCTTTCAGCCTGCCTTTAGCCGGCCTGCTGGTGGGCGGTCTGCTGATAGTGCTGCTGGGCATACTGGACGACATTAAAGGCCTGCCGGCCAAGGTGAAACTGGGGGGGCAGATACTTGCTGCCCTGGCGGTGGTACCCTTTGGCATTCAGGTGGATTTTATAACTAACCCGTTAACCGGCGGCATAATTACCCTGGGTATTTTTGCCGTGCCGTTGACGGTGTTCTGGATTATATCCGTTACCAATGCGGTAAACTTGATAGACGGCCTGGACGGTTTGGCCGGCGGTACTTCCATGATTGCCGCGCTGACGGTGGCCGCCGTGGCCTGGAAACAGGGCGTTATTTACGGCGGTTCCGGCGTTCATTTTGAAGTGGCCGTGCTGGCGGTGATTTTGGCCGGCGCCATTCTGGGCTTTCTGCGCTATAACTTCTACCCGGCTAAAATATTTTTGGGCGATACCGGGTCCATGTTTTTGGGCTACTGCCTCTCCGTGCTGGCCGTTATGGGCCTGACTAAGAGCGCGGCGGCCATTTCGGTGTTTATTCCCATCGTTATTTTAGGTATCCCGCTGTTGGATACTTTCTTTGCCATCGTACGCCGCTGCTGCAAGCATCAGCCTATTTTTAAACCGGATAAGGAACACCTGCACCACAGGCTGATGGCTTTGGGTTTTTCCCACCGCCAGGCGGTGCTGGTTATTTACTGCATTAGTGCCTTTATGGGCGGCAGTGCCTATTTATTAAACGTGGTTACCACTGACCAGGCGGTTTTTGTGCTGGCGGCATTGTCTTTAATCGTTATTGTGGGAGCGAACAAAATAGGTGTAACGGGAACCAAAAAGGTGCCGGGTGCAAATGCACAGCGCAATTTGGAACTGTAAGGCGGTTTAGTGCCAGGGCTCGATAAATCGAGCCCTGTTTGACCATCTAGGGGTTAAGTAAATAAAGTGCGGAGGTTTGCATATGCGTGTACGGAAGAGAATTCGCAAGGCCATTATTCCCGCTGCCGGCCTGGGAGTGAGATTTCTGCCCGCCACCAAGGCCCAGCCCAAAGAGATGCTGCCCATAGTTGACAAGCCGACCATACAATACATAATAGAAGAGGCCATAGCCTCGGGTATTGAAGATATTCTGATTATTACCGGCCGCAACAAGCGGGCCATTGAAGACCATTTCGACCGGTCGCTGGAGTTGGAACTGCAGCTGGCCAATAAGGGGAAAAACGATCTTTTAAAAATGGTTAACGAAATAGGGAACATGGTGGATATGCACTATGTGCGGCAAAAGGAACCCCTGGGGCTGGGTCACGCCATTTACTGCGCCCGCAAGTTCATCGGCGACGAACCCTTTGCGGTGCTGCTGGGGGATGACGTGGTGCGCAGCCGGAAACCCTGTCTGAAGCAGTTGATTGACGTGTATGATGATTACCGCTATAGTGTGGTGGCGGTACAGGAAGTACCGCAGCAGGACACCGGCAAGTACGGGATAATAGAGGCCTCGGTGGTGGAAAACAACCTTTACCGGGTGCATGATTTGGTGGAAAAACCAAAAGTGGAAGAGGCGCCGTCAAACCTGGCGGTAATGGGCCGCTATATCATCAGCCCGAGGATTTTTGAGTTTCTGGAAAAGACGAAACCGGGTTCCGGCGGGGAAATTCAGCTCACCGACGCCTTAAAGGCGCTGGCTCAAAGGGAGGCCATTTACGGCCTGGCTTTTGAAGGCAAACGCTACGATGTGGGTGACAAGCTGGGCTATTTAAAGGCCACGGTGGAATTCGCGCTGGAAAGGGAAGACCTGGCGGCGGAGTTCCGCAAATACTTGGAAGAATTGATGGCTTAATACGCTTAAGGGCTTGATTTATCAGGCCCTTTTGCATTTTAGGCGGGTGTTTTTTTGGGTGTTGATACTGTGTATAATGGTATGTAGAGGTGTTGCCGGTGAATATTAGTGAAAAGGAAGTTGAGCTGATAAAGCGTTACCTTGTAGAAAGGGTTGCGCCGTATTTGATTATTTTGTTTGGTTCTGCGGTAAAGGGAAATATGAGAGATGAAAGCGATGTTGATATTGCTTTTTTAAGTGATAAAAAATTTAGTGCTTATGATTTATTTATGATTGGGCAGGGTCTTGCCGGGCTGTTGGGCAGAGATGTTGACCTGGTGGACCTGGAAGAAGTATCAACGGTTTTTCAGGTCCAGGTGCTGGGTAATGGAAGGATAATTTACTGTACCGATGAGAAAAAAAGAATTGCTTTTCAAATGCTGGCTTTGAAAAAGTATGCCCGGTTAAATGAGGAGCGCCGGCGGGTAATAGAAAAAATAACCATGCGAGGTTCTGTTTATGAATGATGTTATTTTAAATAAAGTGCAGGTTATTGAACGCTGTATAAAAAGAATTCATGAGGAATATGATGATAACCCGCAAAACCTTAATAACTTTACCAAGCAGGATTCAATAATTTTAAATATTCAGAGGGCCTGTGAGGCATGTATTGACCTGGCCATGCATATAATCTCTGAAAAGGGTTTGGGAATTCCGCAGACCAGCGGTGAAGCCTTTGAACTGCTTTATCAAAATAACATTATTGATAAAAGCCTGACGGACCGGTTAAAGGCAATGGTGGGTTTTCGCAATATTGCGGTTCATGATTATCAAAAACTGAACATGAAAATAGTGGAGAGGATTATAGAAGAGCATTTGGATGATTTTAAGAACTTCGCCCGAAAGATACTGGAATTGATCCCGGGGTAAGGTAAAGCCCCGGGTTTTTTAATGCATTTGCAGCCCCGGTGGTGCATATCCATTTGGTAGAGCCGGAAACGGAGGCGGGTGCTGGTGCGAGTGATGGTTACGGGGGGAGCGGGGTTTATCGGCTCCCATATTGTTGATCTGCTGGTGGAGCGGGGCTGCCGGGTGCTGGTGGTTGATAACCTGTCCGCGGGCCGGGAGGATAACCTTAATCCCGGGGCGGAATTCAGCGATTTGGATGTATGCAGCAGGAGAATAATCCCGCTGGTTAATAAATTTAAGCCGGAAGCAGTAATTCACCAGGCGGCTCAGGTGAGCGTACCCCGGTCGGTGGAAAGTCCCTTTAATGATGCCCGGGTAAACATACTGGGCACGGTAAACCTGCTGGAGGCCTGCCGGCTGGCTGGGGTGCGGAAAATGATATATGCCTCCTCGGCGGCTGTTTACGGTGAACCGGAATACCTGCCGGTGGATGAAAAACACCGCCTGCGGCCCTTGAGCGGTTATGGGTTGTCCAAATATACCGGGGAGCGTTACCTGGAACTGTACCGTCAAATGTACGGGCTGCGGTACACTGTGCTGCGCTATGCCAACGTTTACGGGCCCAGGCAGGATGCCCGGGGGGAAGGCGGTGTGGTGGCTAAATTTATAGATCGCCTGCAAAAGGGAAAGCCGCCGCTGGTATTTGGTGACGGGCGGCAGACCAGGGATTTTGTTTATGTAAGGGATGTGGCCGGTGCCAACCTGGCAGCGCTGTCGCAGGGTGACGACCAGGTACTGAATGTCGGTACCGGGGAACCAACCGGCATTAACAAGTTGGCTGAACTGCTGAAAGACATTGCCGGCTGCCGGGGGAAAGTGGAGTATGCCCCCCGCCGCCGGGGGGAGATAGTACACAGCTGCCTGGCCAACCAGCGCATAAAACGGCACTTGAGCTGGCAGCCCCGGTGGAACCTGGAACAGGGGTTAAAGGAAACATATGAGGCGGCCTCCAAAAGATAACCGGCCTGGTATGCCGGTTGTCTTTTATTTCTTACTGTTTTTATCTTTTTTAGACCGCAGCCACTTCAAATAATCCCGGTACATTTTCTGGCGGCCGTCCAGCTTGACAACCGTTGTTTTGCCCATTGCTGTGCCTCCTTATGGTTTTCTAACGCTATTATTACCAGTTAATTACAAAATTAAACTTGTATTTGGAAACCGGTGCATAAACCGGTTGTGAGGCAGGAAAAATATCGTTTGTATTTAAATGTATTTTTAGCAGGAACATTTATGTATAATAATAAAATTGATTGGAGGAATTAAAAATGCCCTTGCAAATTGCCTTTGGAACCGATGGATGGCGGGGAATTATTGCCGAGGACTTTATATTTGACAATGTGCGCCTGGTTACCAGGGCGGTGGCCGATTACATAATTGATAGCGGCATGCGGGAACGGGGAGTGGTAATCGGTTATGACAACCGGTTTCTTTCCGACCGCTTTGCCGAAGAAGTGGCGGAGGAGATGAACAAAAAGGGTGTGCCTGTGTATTTAATTAAAAAACCGGCCCCCACCCCGGTTACCGCCTATGCCATAAAAATACATAACGCCGCCGGGGCGGTGATGCTCACCGCCAGCCACAACCCGCCGGAGTACAACGGGTACAAGTTTATACCGGAATATGCCGGGCCGGCCCTGCCCCATATAACCAAGCAAATTGAGGAAAATATTAAAAAACAGCATGGTTTTCGCTGCCAGGGCGTGCTGGAAGAGGCGGAGGGACGTTACGGGCGGATGGTGGAAAGGGAGCACTGGCCCGAGTACTGTTCCCGCCAGGAAACGGATCCCTTTGATGAATACATAAAACACATTTCTAAACTGGTGGACCTTGAAGTTATCGGCCGGGCGAAAGTGAAAGTTGTTATTGATCCCATGTACGGTGCCGGCATCGGCTATTTGGATACCCTGCTGCAGAAGGCCGGGGCCGATGTGGAAGCGATAAACAACTACCGGGACCCGCTGTTTGGCGGCGGGATGCCTGAACCCACCGGTCATTCGCTGGGTGGACTGCGGCAAAAAATGAAAGAAACCGGGGCGGATATAGGGTTGGCGTTGGACGGCGATGCGGACCGGTTCGGCATTATTGACAGCAGCGGCCGGTACATCACTCCCAATCAGTTTCTGCCCCTGCTGTACTACCATTTAATGGAGGTCAGGGGGCTGAGGGGGCCGGCGGCCAGAACGGTGGCCACTACTCACCTGCTGGACAGGATAGCGGAAAAATACGGCCAGAGTGTGGAAGAAACCCCGGTGGGCTTTAAATACATCGGCCAGTGCCTGCATGAAAAGGGAGCGGTGATGGGGGGGGAAGAAAGCGGCGGCCTGTCTATAAAAGGTCACATTCCGGAGAAAGACGGCATTTTGGCCGGTCTGCTGGCGGTGGAAATAATGTCCTATCACGGCAAGAGCCTGACCGAGCTGACGGAGCAGTTGAACGATCAATTCGGCCGGGTGTGCAGCAGGCGTTTGGACCTGCGCACCACTGCTGCAGAAAAGGACCGGGTACTGGAACAGTTAAAAGAGTTTAAACCGCGTACGGTGGCGGGCCAAAAGGTGACCGGCCGCGTCACTGTAGACGGCACCAAGCTGCTGCTGGCGGACGGTTCCTGGACGCTGATTCGTCCATCGGGCACGGAGCCGCTGTTCCGCATTTACGCCGAGGCGGAAAGCATGGACAGGGTGGAGGAAATACAGCAGGAGATGAAGGAAAGGTTGGGGCTTTAAAGGAAAGCCGGTAAAGGCACCAGAAGGCATTTTTGGTGCCTTTTTCTTTTTGCCCTATTTAAAAGGATTTGCAGTTTGGGTGTCGAAAACCTAGCATGTGTGACTAAAGTTGAGAAAGTGGGTAGCGCGCGTGCTGATTAAAAATAGATGGGGACGTTCTTTTTTTTCTGTGCTCTGTATTTTTTTAATGGTCAATACCGCCTGGGCCGGTATAAGCAGCAGCCCGGCCCGGCCTGAAAATGACGTTTCCGCTGTGGCGATGGGCGTGCCTTTAGTATGGAATAACCCCGACTTTATCAGAAACGGCCTGGGGCTCAGCGGCGCCGGGCAGGTTATCGGGGTGGCCGATACCGGCCTCGGCACCGGCGTGCTGGACACGCTGCACCCCGATTTGAGAAACCGCATTATAAGCATTAAAGACTACAGCGGCGACGGGTGGG
This sequence comes from Desulforadius tongensis, assembly GCF_016907915.1. Taxonomy (GTDB): domain Bacteria; phylum Bacillota; class Desulfotomaculia; order Desulfotomaculales; family Desulfohalotomaculaceae; genus Desulforadius; species Desulforadius tongensis. The sequence continues at coordinate 52,590 of NZ_JAFBCW010000001.1, read as the reverse complement.
ATGATCCCTTCGGCCACGGCACCCACATTGCGGCCTCCATTGCCGGCAGCGGTATAGAATCCGGCCGGCGGCTGAAGGGGATAGCACCGGAGGCGGGGCTGTATTTCCAGGCCGCCTACAACCGGGCCAGCGGCACCCTGCAGCTGCCGGAGGTATATGACCTGCTGCAGGACGCTTATGACAGCGCCGGGGCCCGCATTCACTCCAACAGCTGGGGATTCAATGAAAACAACGGCGTTTACGATGAACATGCCCGTTCGCTGGACAGGTTTGTCTGGGAGCACCCGGATATGCTGGTGCTGAAATCTGCGGGCAATTTTGAAGAGGGCGTATCCAGGTATGTTACTTCTCCCGGGGCGGCCAAGAACGCCATTACGGTGGGGGCCACCGAAAGCATCCGGGGTATTGATGAAGACTCGGACAATCCCTATCAAGTGGCTTCTTTCAGCAACCGGGGCACCACCGACGGCAGGATTAAGCCGGACCTGGTGGCCCCGGGCACCTGGATACTGTCGGCATCCCGGGATAAAAACAGCGGCAAGGGCGGTTATTCCTATTTATCCGGTACCAGCATGTCCACCGCCCTGGCCACCGGCGCGGCAGCGCTGGTTAGGCAGTATTTTACAGATGTGAAACGCATTAAACCGTCGGCGGCGCTGTTAAAGGCAGCGCTGATTCACGGGGCCAGGGAACTGCCTGGTGAGCCGAGGAACGCCCAGGGCTTCGGTATGATTGACCTGCAGGCATCCCTGATGGCGCTGGAGGATGATGCCACCGCCTATTATGATGGTTTTAAGGTCAGTAACGGTCAAAGATACCAGTTTCGGTACCAGGGACAGGAAGGGGTGCCGCTGCGGGTAACGCTGGTGTGGAATGATTATCCCCAGCGGCCGGGGGCAGACAGTGCCCTGGTAAATGACCTGGATTTAAGAATTGTTACCCCCGATGGGCGCGAATTGTGGGGCAACAATAGTATCGGCGGGGATAAGAAAAACAATGTTGAGGTTATTACCATAGACAATGTCCAAAACGGTGTGTACAGCATTGAGGTGATGGGCAGCAGGATAGTGCAGGGGCCCCAACCGTTCAGCCTTATTTACGGGCAGCTGCCGCTGCGGGGTGAGGTTAAAAGCAGCGGCTCCGGCGGCCGGTATATTAAAACCATCACCGGAAGAATTTTGGAACTGGACGGGGAAATCCAGGTTAAGTTAGTGAATAACAGCAGGTATGACGGCAGTGTACCGTTAAAGGATCTGCCTGTGGGAACCAATATATACTACCTGCCCCGGGGAGAAAAACGGCCCGCCCCCAAACTGGAGGCGGTGTATGACTTAGCCTATGCCGCTTTGAAAAGCCACCTGCCCGCTGAAAAAGTGCCGGCGTACAGCGACACCAAAAACCACTGGGCGGAGGGGGTAATATCCCGCATGTCCCGGCTTAAAGTGCTGGGAGGGTATCCCGACGGCACCTTTCGTCCCGATGACCGGTTAACCAGGGCCCAGTTTGCCACCATGCTGGTGCGGGCGCTGAAGCTGGTGGAATCTCCCGCTGATGCCGAACAATTTAATGATCTGCCCCCAAACGCCTGGTACAGGGGGGCGGTGGGTTCCGCCGTGGCAGCGGGCCTGGTGGTGGGTTATTCAGAGCACACCTTTGGGCCTGACGACCCCATTACCAGGGAGCAGATGGCGGTGATGATAACCAGGGCTGTCAGCGGGGGAATGGTGCCCTACCAAGCGGAGGACAAAACCCTGGAACGGTACAGTGACCTGGAGCAGATCAGCCTGTGGGCCCGCCCATCGGTATCGATGATGGTGAAATACGAAATTCTCACCGGGCGCGCCGGGGACAGGTTTGTTCCCCAGGGAACCACCACCAGGGCGGAAGCGGCGGCAGTTTTATCCCGCATGATGGGATGGTTGTAATTTTGCCCGTTTATTTTTTATTACCCGGCAGGAATAATTTCAACTATGCAGAATTATATGCTGTTGCCACATCCGAGGGTAACTTGATTATGGTTACCCTTCTTTTTTGTGTAAAAGACCGGTTGTAATGGCATGATATAAATAACAGGTATGGAGAGTGTTGCTATGTCCGCTGGAAAAGTTATTGCCCGGGCGACGGTGGTTATTGCGGTTATAAACCTGGTGTCCCGCCTGCTGGGTTTTGTGCGGGAAATGGTAATTGCCGAGCAGTTCGGGGCCACCGGCGTTACCGATGCCTACCTGGTGGCCTACACCATTCCTTACGTGCTGATGTCTGTGTTGGGGATGGCGCTGGCCACTGTGGTGGTGCCCATTTTTAGTGAATATGAATCCCGGGGGCAGAGGAAGGAAGCCTGGCAGCTGTTCGGCACGGTAACCAACCTCACCGCGCTGATCTTTATCATTATTACAATTATCGGTATATTCAGCACCCCGCTGCTGGTAAAGCTGCTGGCCCCCGGTATAAAAGACCGGGAAACGGTGCTGCTGGCCCAGGAATTAACCCGTCTTATGTTCCCTATACTGGTGTTTATGGGGCTGTCCACCCTGTTTAACGGCCTGTTGAATGCCAACAATATCTTTGCTGTTCCTTCCTTCAGCGTGGTGGCTTCTAATATTGTGGTCATTATTTCCACCCTGACGCTGGGGGAGATAATGGGGGTGTACGGCCTGGCCATCGGTACCGTTTTAGGCATGGTGGTGGCTGCTTTAATCCAGCTGCCGGCGCTGTACCGTTCCGGCTTTAGATTTCGCTTCAGTCTTGATTGGAGTCATCCCGATGTAAGAAAAGTGATGTCGCTGATGCTGCCGGTGGCACTGGGAGTTTCGGTTAACCAGGCGTATATAATTGTTGACCGCATTCTGGCATCGGGGCTGGCGGCGGGCAGCATTTCCGCCCTCAACTTTTCCAACCGGTTGATACTGCTGCCCATCGGCCTGTTTGTTATGGCCATCGGCACCGCCTTTTATCCCACTTTGACCCGCCAGGCGGTGGACCCTTCCAGCGGGGATATGGCTGCCACGCTGCGCCGGGCCTTCCGGATAGTGGTGATGATGTCCGTTCCCTCGGCGGTGGGTTTGATGGTGCTGCGCTACCCGATCATTAAACTGCTGTTTGAGCGGGGAGAATTTGATGCCCGGGCCACCGAGATGACCGCCTATGCTTTGCTGTTTTTCAGCATCGGCCTGGTGGGACAGGCGGCCAACGTCATTTTAACCAGGGGATTTTATGCCCTGCAGGATACCAGAACCCCGGTTAGGCTGACGGTGGTAACGATTATTATCAACCTGGTTCTCAGCCTAATTTTAATCGGGCCGCTGCAGCACGGCGGTTTGGCGCTGGCCAACTCCATTGCCGCGCTGGCCAACACCGCCATGCTGTCCTGGTTTTTATCCCGCAGGGTGAAAAATTTGTGGAACTGGAAAATGGTGCGCTTTACACTGCAGGTGCTGCTGGCTTCCGGCATTATGGCACTGGCCGTCCGCTTTGTTAACATTTATGCCCATACTGCCCTTGCCGGCTATGGGACTTTGGGTTTGGCTGCCCAGGTGACCGTTTCGGTATTGGCCGGGGCCGGGGTCTTCGTGCTGGCGGCCGTTGTGCTGCGCATTGAAGAAGCATTTTTGATTTTCAGTTATGGTAAACGTTTCCTAGCCTCCCGCACCAGGTAACACTGTAACCCTTTGCCCGTTCCCGGCATATGCTGGGAATAAAGGGGGTGGCAGTGTGTATAAAGCTACCGAGCTGGCCAAAAGGGATATTATAAATGTAACGGACGGGTCTAAACTGGGGGCGGTAACAGACATGCACTTTGACCTCAACACCGGTAAAGTAACGGCCATAGTGGTTTCGCCCTCCCGGAAAATGGGCGTTTTCCGCGCCGGCCGTGAAGTGGTAATACCCTGGGAGCGGGTGGTTAAATTTGGTGTTGATGCCATACTGGTGGAAATTGAAGCTATACCGAGATAAAATTGACATTATTGATAATGTCTGTTAATATATATACGAATTTTACAAATTAACGGAACTTATCTCATCCAGAGAGGTGGAGGGACTGGCCCGATGAAACCCGGCAACCTGGTGAGCAAGGTGCCAATTCCTGCGCCGGCTGTGTGATGCCTGCGGAAGATGAGGAGTTAGTTTTATTATGCCTGTGTGCATAAAAACCTCTCCTTGTGGAGAGGTTTTTTTAAGCTGCTTCATTTTAAGATAAGTGAGTGTTTATGGATGAGCCGCAGCTGCCGGCTTAGTAAGATAACCTTTTCAGGGTAAGACAAAGGAGGTTTTCAATTGGCAAAAACACTGTTTACCTCAGAATCAGTAACCGAAGGACACCCCGATAAAATTGCCGACCAAATTTCCGACGCCATACTGGATGAAATTCTGGCCAAAGACCCGCTGGCCAGGGTGGCCTGTGAAACCTTTGTTACCACCGGGCTGGTGATGGTGGGAGGGGAAATTACCACCGACTGCTATGTGGACATCCCCAAAGTGGTAAGAGATACCGTACTGGATATTGGCTACACCAGGGCTAAATTTGGCTTTGACGGCAGCACCTGTGCTGTGATTACATCTATTGATGAACAATCCCCGGACATTGCCCAGGGTGTAAACAGGGCGCTGGAATACCGGGAAGGACAGGTGGAAGAAGAAGAGCTGGATTCAATCGGCGCCGGTGACCAGGGGATGATGTTTGGCTATGCCACCAATGAAACCGATGAACTGATGCCCATGCCCATAGCCCTGGCCCATAAACTGGCCAGAAGACTTTCCGAAGTGCGTAAAAGCGGGGAGCTGGATTACCTGCGCCCGGACGGCAAAACCCAGGTTACCGTTGAGTACGAGAACGGAAAACCGGTGCGGGTGGGCACCGTGGTGGTTTCTACCCAGCATCACCCGGATGTTTCCCAGGAAACCATCAGGGAAGATATTATCAACAGGGTGATACTGCCGGTACTGCCCAAAGAACTGCTGGATGACAGGGTTCGGTACTTTATCAACCCCTCGGGCAAATTTGTTATCGGCGGTCCCCATGGAGATGCCGGCCTTACCGGCAGAAAAATAATTGTGGATACATACGGCGGCTATGCCCGCCACGGCGGCGGCGCTTTTTCCGGCAAAGATCCCACCAAGGTAGACCGTTCTGCGGCCTATGCTGCCCGTTATGTGGCTAAAAACATTGTGGCCGCCGGCCTGGCCCAGCGCTGCGAAATCCAGCTGGCCTATGCCATCGGTGTGGCCCGCCCGGTATCGGTAATGGTGGATACCTTTGGCACCGGCAGGGTGGCGGAGGATAAACTGGTGGAACTGGTGAAAAAACACTTTGACCTGCGCCCGGCCGCCATCATCAGGGACTTGAACCTGCGCCGGCCCATCTACCGCCAGGTGGCAGCATACGGCCACTTCGGCCGCCCCGACCTGAACCTGCCCTGGGAGCGTACTGACAAGGCGGAAGCACTGAGAGCAGACGCATTATAATCAACTTTTTCCAAAAACTGTCCCGGCACCGGCCGCTGCTCCCGTACATATTCTGAAGTATGGGGGTGATGGAATGCCGGGACAGTTTTTATTATTTGCGGCCGCCTTTGCCCTGTGGCTGCTGTGGACTGCGGTGAAGTATTTTTATTTACCCCAAAAACAGCCGGACGGGCAGCTGGAAATATGGTTCTGCAATCAGGAAGACTGGGTGGAGTATTTTATCAGCCAGCTGGTTAAAAAGTATCCCCACCGGCAGTTAATAGTGGTGGATACCGGCAGCGGTGACGATACGCCGGAAATTTTAAAAAGACTGCGTGTTAAATATAATCTCGGTGGGCCAAAACAAAATTAGGCTGCCGCCCACCCCCTCCAGAACCGGTTTATTTTGTCTGTGCTGGTTGATTTTAAGCAATAAAAAAACCACTCTATTAAGAACTAGAGTGGTTTTAATTTCATGAGTAGTGCCTGAAAAGCCCTACTCCTAAGTTAAGCAGTGCCTGAAAAGCCCTGCATTATTATATTATTAATCAGTATGCCCATTGTCAACTGATTATAAAAATTTTTTTATTTTTTTCAGTTTCTTGATTTACTTCATTCTTGTTTTGAGGAAATAATTCCTTCTTCATATGATAAATCCCAAAATCAATACCACCCCTACAATTCTTAACATTTATAGCCCATTGCAATTGTTATGAATTTTATAAATTTTACATGTATTTACTTAAACCCTTTTATTTTTGCAAATTTAACTAATCTTGCGGTATATAAAGGCAATAGTATACAGTTTCGGTCATTTTATGTCTGTAAATAAAGGTAACAATGTTTTGGTGTCGAATTAATTCACTAAACCTTATTTGGCGGGGGTTTTAAAATTGCTGCGACTGCTGCATGTGCTGTACACCTGGCTGGTGATTGGTGCCGGTGTTTACATTCTGGTACTGTTATTTCCGGATTTAAATATCGACCTGGGGCGGGAACTGGTGTTTATGGCGGCGTTAATAATTCTGGCCGACTGGTTTGCCGTTACCTTTCCCCAGGTACTGGTTTCCGGTGGTTTTGCCGTGGTTTTGGCCACCTTCCTGATATACGGCGGCACCGAATCCGTTTACGTGGTGGGGATATCTTCCCTTATTGCCGGGGGGATTGTCAACCGGGGCAATCCGCTGCGCACCACACTGTTTAACGCCGCCCAGTACGTGCTGGCGGCTTACGGTGCCTTTTACCTGTATAATTACCTGGGCGGTGCCGGGGACAATAAAATAACGGCGGCCAACATGCTGCCGCTGCTGGCCTTTGTGGCCGGGTACTATCTCATCAACCAGCTGTTAATGTATTACTACTACCTGCCCCGGCGGGATATTTACCCTTCTGTAACATGGATAGATACACTGAAATGGGATGCTTTAACCTATTTCTTCACCGCCCCGGTGGGCATACTGATGGCCATGATGTACGGGAAAAACGGCATTGCCGGTGTGGTGCTGCTGTTTATACCGGTAATTGCCGGCCAGTACATTTTACGGCTGTATGTGAACCTGGAACTGGTCAACCGGGATTTAACCGCCCTTTATAACGTGTCCAGCAGGCTGGCGGTAACCGGTTTGGATGAATTGATGAAGCTGATATTAAAAGAATTCAAGCGGGTGGCCGGTTACCATACGGGGGTATTTTACCTGTGGCGGGAGGAAAAGGGATATTTTGACCCGGTGATAGTGGACAGCCCCTGGGCCGGCAAACTGCGGCTTATGCCCGTTTATCCCGGAGAAGGCTTTGTGGGCATGGTGGCGGAAAACCGGCAGCCGGTGCTGGTGGCGGATACCCGCAGGCGGCCGGAGCTGAGGGAAAAGCCCGGCCTGCCCCGGGTGATGCGCTCGCTGATGGCGGTGCCGCTGGTGTCAACCGGCGGTGTGGTGGGGGTAATTGTGCTGGGCAGCAGGCGCCCGCGCAGTTTTGACCGGCACCACCTGCACACCCTGACCATTATGGGAGGACAGGCCTCGGTGGCTGTTACCAATGCCATACTATCCAACCGTCTGCCGTTGTTTTTTGACCCCAAGGGTTAAAATAACGGTTACCTGCAATCAAATAGCTGTTACCTGCCTACCGGCTAGCTGTTAGCCGGTTTTTTATTTTTCCCCTTTTATACCGTAAACTTAAACCATCGATCGATGAAAACAGCGGGCCGGCCCGCAGCTAAACTGAAAGGGGGAATTACTGAAGATGGCAGTGGTTAAAAACATGGTTCAATCTACTCTGCAGCTGTACCTGGAAAAGGGAGTCAATGAAAATGGTGACCCGGTGTTCGGCAGAAAATCCTTTAACAACATTAAAGTTAATGCCGCCGACCAGGACGTGTATGACGCGGGCACCATACTGGCGGGGCTGCAGAAGTACGCACTGAACGGCATCTTTCGCATCAATAAGAACGCCCTGGATAACGAGTAAAAAAATAATTTCCAAAGGAGTGATGAGCGGTGTCTGCCACTTTAGAAATGAGGTTTATCAATGCTTCCGGTAAAAGAGTAACCATCAGTGTTCCCGAGCCCAAGGAGGGCCTTACCGCCGGGGAAGTAAAAACCGCCATGGAAAGCATCATTGCTAAAAATGTATTTACTTCCCAGGGCGGTGACCTGGTGGCCGTTGACAGCGCCAGAATTGTCAACCGTGAAGTTACAGAATTAAGCGTAAATTAGGCTGCTTAACGCCGGGCGGGTCTTTTTGACCTGCCCGGAAATAAAAAGGGGGGATGTTTTTGGAGTTGTTTCCGCGGGAGATGTTAATCGACCTGCTGTTAGCCCTTATTCCGGTGCTGGGCGGCTGGCTGGTGTACCTGATCCACCAGTCCGCCAATTACTTGAGATACCGGCGCCGGGTGCCCTGGCTGGAAACCTATTTGCGGGCCGTTGAAACCGCTGTGGACGGTGCCGTTAAATCGCTGATGCCGCTGGTGGAAGAAGCCAAGGCCCTGAACCGCGGCGGCAAACTGACGCCGGAACAGGCCGGGGCGTTTAAACGGGAGGCCGTGGCCAGGGTGAAAATGCAGCTGAACCGTGAAGCCAGAAAAATACTGGGCATGGTGTATAACGATTTGGACCGCCTGCTGGCCCAAAGGGTGGAAGCCCACGTGTATGACATAAAAAGAGGCAGGAAGTGATTTACCAAGGATGCTGTAAAGTGTTATATAATTAAATCATGGAATATTGTGGGGTTTTAAGCTGCTTTAGTAAGGAGATGATCGGCGTGGGGCCTTTATTAGCAGCACTGCTGAACCTGATTTTTCCACCCCGGGAACAATGCCCGCTGTGCGGCCGCCGCTTCCCGGGGGGTGCCCTGTGCCCGGAATGTGCCGGCTGGCTTAGGGCCAGGCAGAAGGAACCCCACTGCTGCCGCTGCGGCCGGCCCACTGCCGGTGATCCGGTTTGTGCTGACTGTATCGGGCGGAGCTGCCCCTTTACAATGGTCCGGTCGGTGGGCCCCTACAGCGGTCCCCTCAGGGAAGCGGTACAGCGCTTTAAATACCGGGGCCGGCAGCAGCTGGCCCAACCGCTGGGAAAACTGATGGTAGAAAAAATCAGCGCCGAACCGGTTTACCGGCAGGTGGATGTGGTGGTGCCTGTTCCCATGGCGGAGGCAAAATTAAGGCGCCGGGGTTTTAACCAGGCCCACCTGCTGGCCCAGGTGGTGGCCGCCGGTTTAAATAAGCCGCTGTGCACCGGGTTAAAGAAGCGCGGGGACACTGTACCCCAGATTAATTTAAACCGCCGGCAGCGGGAAGAGAACCTGCGGGGGGCATTTTATTTAGCACATAATGTAAATATTTACCAAAAGACGGTGCTGATTATTGACGACGTTATCACCAGCGGCAGTACAATATCAGCAGCTGCTGATGTTTTGCGACAGGGCGGGGCCGGTGCGGTGCTGGCGCTGACGCTGGCTGCAACGCCAAAAGCCGGCGGCAGGTGACAAAAAGCAGGCCGGTGAAAACCAGAAAATGACAAAATATGATCGTATTAATAAAGTTACCCACATTAAAAGTGCTGATTTTAGAGGTTATTAACAGACTTATCCACATTATCCACAGAATTATACCCACAGCCCTTGTTTATAAAAAATTTTTTTCGACAAAGCCCCGGGCAATAAATACCGCCGAATGCTGTTGACAGCACCACTTGGGTATGATAGAATTAGACACCTGCTTATAACAGGTGGTTTATTTTTATTTTTTTAGGAGGAATGTTTTGTGTTAGGAAAAGTTAAGTGGTTCAACGCGAAGAAAGGTTATGGTTTCATTGAAAGTGAGGAAGGAAACGACGTATTCGTTCACTTCACAGCAATTCAGCAGGATGGTTACAAAACCCTGGAAGACGGGGAACAGGTTGAGTTCGATATAGTGGAAGGAGACCGCGGTCCACAGGCGGCCAACGTAGTGAAGCTGTAATTTGAGAACAACAGGGTACGGTTTAACCGTACCCTTTAAATATTTACGGAGTCTTAAGGGTTTGATTTACCCCGCAGTTTATTTGTGATAAGATATAAGAAATAATTTCTCCGGCCCGGGAAGCCGGAAGGCTGTTTTGGGAATACTATCCTTAAACTCTGCCGAAGGGAGTTGGTAAAGTATGAAGATTAACACTAGGGGTAAGAACATTGAATTAACACCGGCACTGAAGGACTATGTAGAAAAGCGCATTAACAAGCTGGAAAAGTTTTTTGATGATCTGGGTGACGCCCAGGTAACTCTGCTGGTGGAAGGAGATAAACAAAAAGTAGAAGTTACCATCCCTATAAAAGTAAACGGCCTGATCTTAAGAGGTGAAGAATCCACCGGGGACATGTATACCTCCATTGACCTGGTGGTGGATAAGTTAGAAAAACAGATAGAAAAATATAAGGGTAAATTATTTGAAAGAAGACAGCGCGGCGGCAACGGCAAAGCGGTGCCGAAAACTGCCCCGGCAGAGCGGGAGAATGAGCCCCGGGTGGTAAAAACCAAGCGTTTTGCGGTTAAACCCATGTCGGTGGATGAAGCCATCCTGCAGATGAACCTGCTGGGACACAGCTTTTTCGTGTTTTCCAATGCGGACTCGGAACAGGTAAACGTGCTGTACAGGCGTAAAGACGGCCACTACGGCCTGATTGAACCGGATTTCATTTAATTTCCTGAATCTTGAAGCAGCGCGCTTTTAGTGATAAAATAAATTGATATACTCTAACAAGGAAGAGGAACCTTATTAGGTTCCTCTCTTTAACGTGAGGTGATTGTTCTCCGATGTTGAAATTTCTTAAAGGGCTGTTTGACCAAAATGCCAGGGAAATAAAAAAAATACAGCCGCTGGTGGATAAGATTAATGATTTGGAACCGGAGCTGAAGGCGCTGCCGGACGGTGAACTGCAGGCCAAAACGGCAGAGTTTAAAAGCCGGCTGGAGGCCGGCAGCACGCTGGAAGATATTCTGCCCGAGGCCTTTGCCGTGGTGCGGGAGGCCTCCCGCCGGGTGCTGGACATGAGGCACTATGATGTACAGTTAATTGGCGGTATCGTGCTGCACCAGGGCCGTATTGCGGAAATGAAAACCGGTGAAGGTAAAACACTGGTGGCCACCCTGCCGGTGTACCTTAACGCCCTCAGCGGCAAAGGGGTACACGTGGTAACGGTGAACGACTACCTGGCCCGCCGTGACAGCGAGTGGATGGGCCAGCTGTACCGCTTCCTGGGGCTGTCCGTGGGCCTGATTGTGCACGGTTTGGAATGGGAAGAACGTCAGCAGGCGTACCGGTGCGACATTACCTACGGTACGAACAATGAATTCGGTTTTGATTACCTGCGGGACAACATGGCGCTGCGGCCCGAGCAGATGGTGCAGAGGGATCTGCACTATGCCATTGTGGACGAAGTGGACAGCATTTTAATTGACGAAGCCCGCACCCCGCTGATTATATCCGGCCAGGCGGATAAACCCACCCACCTCTATTACACCATGGCCAGGGTGGTGCCCAAGCTGCAGAAGGATGTTGATTACACGGTGGACGAAAAGGCCCACACCGTGCTCCTTACCGAAGAAGGAATAGAAAAGGCGGAAAAACTGCTGGGCATAGAGAATTTATATGACGATCAAAACACCGAAATCAACCACTACCTGCAGCAGGCTTTAAAAGCCCACGGGCTGATGAAGCGGGACCGGGACTACGTGGTAAAAGACGGCCAGGTGGTGATAGTGGACCAGTTTACCGGCCGCTTGATGTTTGGCCGCCGCTACAGTGACGGCCTGCACCAGGCCATTGAAGCCAAGGAAGGGGTTAAAATCGAGCGGGAATCGCAAACCCTGGCCACCATTACATTCCAAAACTACTTCCGCATGTACAAAAAACTGGCCGGCATGACCGGTACGGCATTGACGGAAGAAGAAGAATTCCGCAGCATTTACGGCCTGGACGTGGTGCCCATTCCCACCAACAAACCGATGATTAGGGAAGATCTGCCCGATGTGGTTTATAAAACCGAAAGGGCCAAATTTAACGCGGTGGTAGAGGAAATCGCGGCCCGGCATAAAAAAGGCCAGCCGGTGCTGGTGGGCACCGTAACCATTGAAAAATCTGAACTGCTGTCAAAAATGCTCAAAAAGCGGGGCATTCCGCACCAGGTGCTCAACGCCAAGCACCACGAAAAAGAGGCGGAAATTGTGGCCCAGGCCGGCCGCCTGGGTGCGGTAACCATTGCCACCAACATGGCCGGCCGCGGTACCGACATCCTTTTGGGCGGCAACCCGGAATTCCTGGCCCAGGCAGAGATGCGCCGCCGGGGCGTAGATTTGGATTTGGAGCAGTTGGAAAAAGACAGCACCTATCAACAGCTGGTGCAGAAATACAAAAAAGAAACGGATCAGGAGCACCGGAAGGTGGTTGAAGTTGGCGGGCTGCACATTATAGGTACCGAGCGCCACGAAAGCCGCCGCATTGACAACCAGCTGCGGGGCCGTGCCGGCCGCCAGGGAGACCCGGGCTCCAGCCAGTTCTTTATCTCGCTGGAAGACGATTTGATGCGGCTGTTCGGTTCAGACAACATAGCCGGTTTGATGGAACGCTTGGGGCTGGAGGAAGACACGCCCATTGAAGCTAAATTGGTCAGCAAATCCATTGAAACGGCCCAAAAAAGGGTGGAAAGCCGCAACTTCAGCATCCGCAAGCACGTGCTGCAGCTGGACGATGTGCTGAACCAGCAGCGGGAACTGATATATGAACAGCGCCGCCGGGTGCTCACCGGGGAAGATATGAAAAAACACGTCCAGGATATGATTGCCCAGGTGGTGCAGCGCACGGTGGATACCTACTGTCCGGAGGGGGTTTACCCCGAGGAATGGGACAGGGAAGGGCTGCTGCGCCAGGCAGAGCAGCTTTTCTTACCCAACCACGACATCCGGTTGAGCGACATTGACGACGTGGAAATGGAACGCCAGGAACTGGTGGACCTGCTGCTGAAAAAGGCTCTTCAGGCTTATGAAAAACGGGAAGAAGAGCTGGGAACCGAAACCATGCGGGAGATAGAGCGCATGATTATACTGCGCACGGTGGATGCCAAGTGGATGGACCACCTGGATGCCATGGATCAGCTGCGGGAAGGGATCGGTCTGAGGGGCTACGGCCAGAAGGACCCGGTGACAGAGTACAAATTTGAAGGCTATGAAATGTTCCAAAACATGATTGACAGCATTCAGGATGACGTGGTGCGCTACATTTTCCGGGTCAGCGTGGTGCGGGAAGTCCAGCCGGAACAAAAGCGCAACGTTGTGGAAAACAGGTATCAGGATGAAGACAAACCCAAGCAGCCCATTCGCCGAAAGGAAACGGTGGGCCGCAACCAACCGTGCCCCTGCGGCAGCGGTAAGAAGTACAAAAAGTGCTGCGGCAGAAATGTATAAAGAAAATGAGCAAAAATACAGTGAACGGAGGATTTCAGCCATGGACTATTCGGAATTAAAGCGGGATATAAAGGTGCTGGAAAAGCGCCTGGCAGATTTGAGGGTTTCTCTTTGACATTGCCGGCAAGATTGAGAAAATAGAACAGTTGGAACAGCAGATGCTGGCCCCGGGATTTTGGGATGATCAAAACAGGGCGCAAAAAATAAACCAAAAACTTTCCCACCTCAAAGACCGGGTTAAAGCCTTTAACCGGCTGCAGCAGGAGGTGGAGGATTTGGCGGTGCTGGTGCAGTTAAGTGAAGAAGAAAAGGACGAAGAGGCCTTTAAAGAGGCCCGCCGGAACTACACCCACCTGGCCGGGCGGGTGGAAAATATGGAACTGGAGGTGCTGCTGTGCGGCAAGTACGACCGGGGCAGTGCCATCGTTACACTGCACGCCGGGGCCGGGGGAACCGAAGCCCAGGACTGGGTGGAAATGCTGCTGCGCATGTACACCCGGTGGGCGGAAAACAACGGCTACCGGGTTTCGGTACTGGACATGCTGCCCGGCGATGAAGCCGGGGTAAAAAGTGTCACGCTGGAAATCAGCGGTCCCAACGCCTTTGGCTACCTGCGGGTGGAAAAAGGGGTGCACCGGCTGGTGCGCATTTCCCCCTTTGATACCGCCGGCCGCCGGCATACTTCCTTTGCCTCGGTGGATGTAATGCCTGAGGCGGAGGAAAACGTGGAAGTAGAAATTAAAGATGAAGATTTAAAAATTGACACCTTCCGGGCCGGGGGAGCCGGCGGTCAGCACGTGAACAAGACGGACTCTGCGGTGCGCATTACCCACCTTCCCACCGGCATAGTGGTGTCCTGCCAGAGCGAGCGCTCGCAGATAACCAACCGCAGCGCCGCCATGAAAATGCTGAAAGCAAAGCTTTTAGACCTGGAACTGCAGAAAAGAGAGCAGGAACTGGCGGCGCTGCGGGGCGAGCAGCAGGAAATTGCCTGGGGCAGCCAAATAAGATCGTACATCTTTCATCCCTACAAGCTGGTAAAAGACCACCGCACCGGTGTGGAAATAGGTAATGTGGAACAGGTAATGGACGGGTATATAGACCCCTTTATTCGGGCCTATTTAAGAGAAATGGCCCAAAGGAATGTGGAGGGATAAAGCCGAAAAAACCGGGATGAATCCCGGCTTTTTCGGCTTAATGCAGGAATTTGTAATTTGAAAAAAGAAATGGGGAACTATAACCCTATACATTTTATGGTGTATATGGGGTTGATGCGATGTATAACTGGATAAAACAATATACCGGGATACTGGTGGGAGTAATACTGGTGGCTGTGGGTATGAACCTGTTTTTAGTACCCAATAAAATTGCCGCCGGCGGTGTCAGCGGTGCCGCCACCATTATTTATTATGTGTTTAATGTGCCGGTGGGCATTGTCATGCTGGCAATGAACGTGCCGCTGTACATAATCGGCATTTGGCGGCTGGGATTTTCCTTTGCCCTCAACTCGCTGTTCGGCACCATTGCCCTATCGCTGGCGGTTGACCTGACGGCCCCGCACCTGCCGGTGCCCACAGATAACCTGCTGCTGGCCAGCATTTACGGCGGGGTGTTAAACGGTATCGGTTTGGGGATTGTTTTCCGCAACAAAAGCACCACCGGCGGAACCGCCCTGGCCGCTGCCATACTGCGCTCTTACACCGGGCTTAACATCGGGCAGCTTTTATTTATGGTGGATGCCGTGGTGGTGGCGGCCGCCGGCCTGGTGTTTAAATCCTGGGAACTGGCCATGTACGCCATGATTACCATTTTTATAATATCCAAAGTGATTGACGTGGTGCAGGAGGGATTTACCTACGCCAAAGGATTTATAATTATAACCAATAATCCCCAGGCGGTGGGGGAAGAAATAATGAAACAGCTGGACCGGGGGGCCACCGTTTGGAATGCCCAAGGCATGTACACCGGTGCCGACAGGTATGTTCTGCTTTCGGTGGTGCACCGCAGCGAAGTGACAAAGTTAAAGGATATAATTTACCGGGCCGACCCCAGGGCCTTTGTCATCACCGCCGACGTGCATGAAGTGATTGGAGAGGGCTTTAAGCAGATAACTGTACAACAAAAATAAATATTTTTGGAGGGAACAGTAATGAATCAGAACCGGCTGGAAGAACTGCAGGCCAAAGCCAAAATCATTCGCCGGGACATTGTCACCATGTTAGGTGAAGCCGGATCAGGTCATCCCGGTGGTTCGCTGTCTGCGGCGGACATTGTTACCGCCCTGTATTTCGAAGTGATGAACATTAATCCCCGGGAGCCAAACTGGCCGGATAGGGACAGGTTTGTGCTGAGCAAGGGACACGCTGCCCCGGTGCTTTACGCTGCCCTGGCCGAAAGGGGTTACTTTGAAAAGGAAGAACTGAAAAGCCTGCGCCGGCTGGGCAGCAGGCTGCAGGGGCACCCGGATATGAAAAAGCTGCCGGGGGTAGAAATGTCCACCGGTTCGCTGGGACAGGGTTTGTCAGCGGCCAACGGCATGGCCATGGCCGGTAAACTGGATAAAAAAGATTACCGGGTCTATGTGCTGCTTGGTGACGGTGAAATTCAGGAAGGCCAGGTATGGGAGGCGGCCATGGCGGCGGCCCACTACAAGCTGGACAACCTGACCGCCTTTTTGGATTACAACAAAATGCAGATAGACGGCCGCATAGAAGAAGTGATGTCTCCGGAACCGGTGGCTGACAAGTGGCGGGCCTTTGGCTGGCACGTAATTGAAATTGACGGTCACAACATGGAGCAAATATTAAAGGCCGTTGATGAAGCAAAGGGCACCACCGGCAAGCCCACCATCATTGTGGCCCAAACAGTAAAGGGCAAAGGGGTATCCTTTATGGAAAACCAGGTGGGCTGGCACGGCAAAGCCCCCAGTGCCGAGCAGGTGGAAGAAGCGCTGAAAGAACTGGCTTAGCAGTGTAACACTGGCAGGGAATGAAAATGAAGACTGGAGGTTTGTACAGTTGAGTAAAAAAATAGCTACCAGGGAAGCCTACGGCGAAACCCTTTTGGCTTTAGGTAAAGAAAACCCCAACATTGTGGTGCTGGATGCTGACCTGTCCAAATCCACCAAAACCCATGATTTCAGCAAACACTACCCGGAACGGTTTTTCAATATGGGCATTGCCGAGGCCAACATGATGGCCACTGCCGCCGGTTTGGCTGCAGCGGGCAAAATACCTTTCTGCAGCACCTTTGCGGTATTTGCCACCGGCAGGGCTTACGACCAGCTGCGCAACAGCATAGCCTATCCCCGGTTAAACGTTAAAATTGCTGCCACCCACGCCGGTATCACGGTGGGGGAGGACGGCGGTTCCCACCAGTCGGTGGAAGACATCGCCATCATGCGGGCCCTGCCGGGCTTTACAGTGTTTGTTCCCGCCGACGCCGTTGAAACCGACGGGGCCATCCGGGCAGCGGCAGAAATTGACGGGCCGGTATACATCCGCCTGGGACGTTCCGGCGTGCCGGTAATTCACGATAAAAACTTCAAATTCAACCCGGGAGAAGCGGTTAAACTGCGGGAAGGCAGCCATGTAACCATCATTGCCACCGGCATTATGGTGTCTGCAGCGCTGGAAGCTGCCGATCTCCTGGCCAGGGAGGGCATCAGCGCCCGGGTGCTGGACGTACACACCATTAAACCGCTGGACATCGCGGCGGTGGTGGAAGCGGCCAGGGAAACCGGGGCCGTTGTAACCGCCGAAGAGCACAGCATCATCGGCGGCCTGGGCAGTGCGGTGGCAGAAACGTTGAGCGAGCACTGCCCGGTGCCGCTGAAGCGGGTAGGGATAAGAGATGTGTTTGGCCAATCGGGCAAACCGGCAGAATTGATGGCCCATTACGGATTGACGGCCCAAAGCATCATAGATGCCGTCAGCAGGGTAATAGAAAAAAAGATGAAATAGCAGCTGTATAACACCCCAAAGGTCGCCGCAGGCGACCTTTTTTTGACCTTTTTTCACCTTTTCCATTATATGCTTGCAATATTTACCTTTTTCCAAAAGGAAAATGATTATTACCGTCGAAAGCATATAAAACAGGACAGGTTTTTGTTTTGGAATATAATGACAGTAATGTCAAGGTGGTGCAGCATTTGATACATTTTTACAACGTGACCAAAACCTACGACAATGGAGTAAAGGCATTATCCGACATCACTTTGCGCATTCGCAAGGGTGAGTTTGTTTTTTTAGTGGGTCCCAGCGGGGCGGGTAAATCCACACTGATGAAAATGATTTACCGTGAAGAACTGCCCACCAGGGGCCAGGTGATGTTTAACGGCCGCAATGTTGTGCGCCTGCGGTCCCGGGAAATTCCCCTCTTAAGAAGAAAAATAGGGATGGTTTTTCAGGATTTCCGGCTGCTGCCCCAAAAGACGGTGGCAGAAAATGTCAGTTTTGCCCTGGAGGTAACGGGGGCCTCCCGGAAATATATCCGCAAGGCGGTGCCGCTGGTTCTGCAGCGGGTGGGTATGCTGGAAAAGGCCAACTGTTATCCCGCTCAAATTTCCGGCGGCGAGCAGCAGCGGGTGGGCATAGCCCGGGCCATTGTCAACAACCCGGTGCTGATTTTGGCCGATGAGCCCACCGGCAATTTGGATCCCGATACCGCTAAGGAGATAATGGAACTGTTTAACGTCATCAACAGGAACGGCACCACGATAATAATGGCCACCCACGCCCGGGACATTGTGGACGACATGAAGCGCCGGGTGGTAAAGATTTCCGGCGGCAGAATAGTCAGCGACGAAGAGAGCGGGGTGTACAGCTTTGCGAATTAGTACCATACTGTACTGCATCCGCGAGGCACTGGTATCAATACTGCGCAATGGTTGGATGACTGTAGCTTCCATATCCATTGTGGCAGTTTCGCTGGTTATTTTGGGCGGCTCGGTGCTGCTGGTGATGAATACCGGTTACCTGACCCAGCGCCTGGAATCCAAGGTGGAAATCAGTGTGTTTTTGGAGGAAGAATTGGCAGCTGCCGATGTTAAGGAAATAGGAGAAAAAATCAAATCCACCGCCGGGGTGGCGGAGGTAAAGTTTATACCCAAAGAAAAAGCACTGCAGGAAATGAAAAAAAGCCTGGGCAGCCGGGCCCAGGTGCTGGAAGACCTGGAAAAAAACCCGCTGCCCGATGCTTACCGCGTTAAAGCTGAAGATGCCAACCAGGTACCGGCGCTGGCCGGCAGCTTTGAACAGCTGGACGGGGTGGAAATGGTGCGTTACGGTAAAGGGGTGGTGGAAAAACTGCTGTCGGTGACCCAGTGGCTGCGGGTGGCCAGCTGGACATTGATGGGCATTTTAGGTGTTTCGGCGTTATTTTTAATTTCCACCTCCATCCGCATGTCGGTGTTTGCCCGCCGGCGGGAAATAAGCATCATGAAACTTTTGGGAGCCACCAACTGGTACATCCGGGCGCCGTTTTTGATGGAAGGTTTAATAATGGGACTGGCCGGCGCGCTGCTGGCGGTGGCCGTTGTTTACCTGGGTTATATTGCTCTGGTGGACAAGATAAAAGTATCTCTGCCCTTTATCAATCTGGTGCCCGGTGAAGAGGTGTTCACCGTGGTGCCGGGGGCGCTGCTGGGGCTGGGAATTTTAATCGGTATCTTTGGCAGTTTGATATCTATTCATCGGTTTTTATCTGATAAAAAAGCGTAAGCAGGGGAGGATAAGCTGTGAGTTTCGGCATGGGAAAGAAAATTGCAGCCTTTGGTTTAGCTGCCTGCCTGGCATTCAGCACTCTGGCTTCTGCCTCCGAAACCGGCCTGCAGGAAAAACTAAAGGAGCTGCAGCAAAAACAGCAGCAGACGAAACAAATGGTGGAACAGAAAAAAAGCGAGGTTTGGAGTATAACCCGGCAGGTGGCGGCGCTTAATGCTTCCATTAACCAAAAGGAAAATGAAATTGCCGATCTCAACTACCGCATAGCGCTGGCCCAGGATAAACTGGAAAGAACCGAAGCTCAGTTGAAGAAAGCGGAAAAGGAACTGCAGGAAAGCACCGACCTGTTGATGAAACGCCTAAAGGGAATGTACCAGGCCGGGGATGTCAGCTACCTGGAGGTACTGCTGGAGGCGCAGAGTTTTTCCGATTTAGTTAACAGAATGGAACTGATGCGGAGAATTGTGGAGCAGGACAAGGAAATTATGGACAGGGTGGCGGCGGAAAGGGAGCGGATAGCGGTTAAGAAAAGCGATTTAGAAGTTAAAATTAAAGAATTGGCCGCCATGCGCCAGCAGCAGGAACGGACCCGGAGGGAGCTGGCCTCCCGGCAGGGTGAAAGGGTTAAACTGTTAAAGGAAGTGCAGCAGAATTTAAAACAATTTGAAGAAGAACTAAATAGATTGGAGCAGCAGGAACAGGAAATACTGCGCCGGATTGCCGAACAAAACGGCGGCCGGGAATATGTGGGCGGGGAGTTCACCTGGCCGGTACCCGGCTATACCACCATAACCTCTTACTTTGGCATGCGTTATCACCCCATATTGAAAAAGAACCGCATGCACAACGGCATTGATATCGCCGCCCCCACCGGGGCCAATGTGGTGGCTGCCCAGGGAGGCCGGGTTATTGCCGTTAAAACCATGCGCGGTTACGGTAAGGTTGTGATGCTGGACCACGGCGGGGGAGTAACCACGCTTTATTCCCACCTTTCCCAGCAGCTGGTGAGCACCGGCCAGTGGGTAAATAAAGGCCAGGTAATCGGCAAAGTGGGCAGCACCGGCATGTCCACCGGCCCGCACCTGGACTTTTCGGTGCGCGAGCACGGCACCCCGGTTAACCCGATGAAATATTTAAAATAGATGAAGAACTGCCGCAGTTGTAATTTATGGTTATGTGGTGTAGTATAATAAGCGTAAAAAAATTGGGCAGGTGACGTACTTAATTGAGGAGAATGGGGTTGAGGTCCGGGACACTGGGCAGAATATTAATTGCCGTTGGATTGGTAACTTGCCTGCTGGTGGCGGCAGCCGGCTACACAGTGCTTTCCAATTACAAAGATTTAGGCAATCTGGTAAGGGTAATATCGCTGATCCGTACCCAGTATTTAGAAACGGTAACCACCGAGCAGATGGTGGAGGGAGCCATTCGGGGGGTGGTGGAATCCCTGGATGATCCCTATTCTACATATCTCGATCCGGAAACTTTTAAAAAGCTGAATGAACAAATTCACGGTTCCTTTGGCGGTTTGGGTATTTTGGTGGGAATTGAAGGTGATTATCTTACGGTGGTGCGCCCCTACGAGGGGACTCCCGCCTATAAAGCGGGCATCAAGGCGGGGGACAAAATTATCGAAATTGACCAAAAGGATGCCAAGGGCATCGACCTGGACACCGCCATTGACCTGATGCGGGGGCCGGTGGGTACGGCAGTTTCCCTGACGGTGTTAAGAAATGGTGAACAGAAGGAATTTAATAACTTAATCAGGGAAGAAATCCGGGTGCCCACGGTGGAAGGAAAAGTATTGGCAGGGACAGAAATTGGCTACATAGTGTTAAGCAGTTTTAACGATAATACTCCTAACGAGTTGAGCGATACACTGCAGGAATTAAAAAGTAAAAACATTAAAGCGCTGATTTTAGACCTGCGCAACAATCCCGGCGGTGAATTGAGATCGGCGGTGAAAGTGGCCGACCAGTTTCTTTTCCAGGGGCCGATAGTACATATAGACTATAAAGCCGGGGAAGATTATACCTTTGAAGCCCATAAACCGGGGCTGA
This sequence comes from Desulforadius tongensis, assembly GCF_016907915.1. GTDB lineage: Bacteria > Bacillota > Desulfotomaculia > Desulfotomaculales > Desulfohalotomaculaceae > Desulforadius > Desulforadius tongensis. The sequence goes on along the minus strand of NZ_JAFBCW010000001.1, from coordinate 31,429 downwards.
ACCTGCCGCTGGTGGTGCTGCAGAACCAGCATACCGCCAGTGCCGCGGAAATACTGGCCGGGGCGATTAAAGATCACCACCTGGGCACGCTGGTGGGCACCACCAGTTTCGGCAAAGGGGTGGTGCAGACGGTTTTCCCGCTGGATAACGGGGCGGGCATAAAGTTAACCACCGCCCGCTATTTAACACCGGATAAACATGACATCAATAAAAAAGGCATTGAACCGGATATAACGGTGGAACAGCCCCGGGGTGCCGCTAAAGACCTGCAGCTGCAAAAGGCGCTGGATTTAATGAAAGAACAGCTGGCAGGCTGAGTTACCGCTAAAAGCAGGGCCGCGGAATTTTTCTCCGCGGCTCTTTTTTAAAATGTCAACCGGCACAAAATTTGTTTGTTGAGGTGAAATATTTGTTTCCCCTGTTGGAAATTTTCCCCCTAGTGCTGAAACAAATGCTTTCATTTATTGTTAACCCGCTGTTTTACCTGGTGGTGGCCCTGGTGGCCCTGCAGTACCGGCGCATGCTGAAACTGAGGCAGAAATTCTTTGGTTTTGAACACGGCCGGTGGTGGCCCGATGCCCTGCAGGCCACCGGGTTTGGGCTGTTAGGGGGGCTGTTGGGCAGTTTTTTAATGCTCTTTGTGGGCTTAACTTTATCCGGTTCCGGGCTGCAGTATATTTGGCCGCTGGCGGTGCTGCTGATGCTTATAGATGCCCGGTTTCTTTGTTTTGCCTATGCCGGGGGTATTTTAGCCCTTTCAAAAATAATTTTTGGCTGGCCGGCGGTTAGCGTTCCCCAGGTGCTGGGTTTAGTGGCCATTTTGCACATGGTGGAAAGCGTGCTGATATATTTTAGCGGCCACCTGGGGGCGGTGCCCGCTTACATAAAAGTTGGCGCCAACCGCCTGGTGGGGGGATTTGCCCTGCAGCGTTTCTGGCCCATCCCGGTGGTGGCACTGGTGGTGGTGGGGCAGGGGGATTTAGTACAAACCGGCATAGAAATGCCGGAATGGTGGCCGCTGATTAAGCCGGAAATAACCGCCCATCGGGACACATTGATTTACAGCCTGTTTCCGGTGGTGGCCGGTTTGGGCTACGGTGATATAGCGGCGGCCAGGAAGCCCCGGGAGAAATCCCGCCTTTCTGCCAAATACCTGGCCCTCTACAGCGTGGTGCTGTTGATTTTGGCGGTGCTGTCAGACCGGTACACCGCTGTTGCCCTGGCGGCAGCGCTGTTTTCGCCGCTGGGTCACGAAGCGGTAATATACCTAAATAAAAAACTGGAACTGGCCAACAAACCCATTTATGTACCGGCGGAGCAGGGAGTGCGGGTGCTGGATGTGGTTCCCGGCACCGCCGCCTGGGCAGCGGGGCTGCGTTCCGGAGACGTGATTTTGACTTTTAACGGTATCCCCGTTTACAACAAGGCCTACCTGGAATACATGCTGCAGCAGAATCTTGGGCTGGCGGAAATATCCTTTACCAGCGGCCAAAGGCAGCTGTACCGCCGGGAGCTGGTAAATTTAACGCCGGGAACTCCCTTCGGTATTTTACCGGTGCCGGAGGGGGGCGAAAGATCTTATATGGAGTTTACCGGGGCGGGCTTTTTGTTAAAAAGGTGGTTTAGAAAATTAAAAAGAAAGCTGTTGGAGAAGATAAATAATTGAGAACCGCGGGCTGCGGTGGGGGACGGTAATTTTAAGGGCGTATGCACGCCCTTAAAATTACCTGTTTTTCTTGGCAATTTTAGTCATCAAGCGGCCGATTACCTGCCGCTCTTCGCTGTCTGCCACTTCCCACAATTCTTTCATGGTTCGCTGCTCCGGGTTTGCCGGCGGCACGTTTTCTGCCAGCACTGCCCCCGCCTGGGTGGCCAAACTGACAATGCGGTCTTCAGATATGCCCAGCTCTTCGGCAAACTCCACCGCCTGTCCCAGGTAGCTTTTCCAGTTGTCCCAACTGGTGTTGGCCTGCTTTAGATCGAAGCTGAATCCCATAACGTTTCCTCCTTAAATATATTTTTACCCTGTTGATTAGGTACGGTGATTAATTTGTAGAGGATTACTTGTAATATATTTTTCTAATATTTAACGATTATTATGCAAAAAAATTAAGCCGGTCAAACTTTGAGCGGCTTTTGCAGGAATTAACAATGCCGGTGTTAAAATAATTAAACGAATACAGCATTAAAGGTGTTGTTTGAAAAGGAGCACGATAGACACGAGAGGTTCAAGGCGGCGAAGGCTTTGAGGAGCGGAGCGTATATTGATACGTGAGCACCGCAAAAGCCGAGCCAACGCAGAAATTCGAAGTGGATTTCGCGCGGACTTTTCGAACTTCCTTAGCAGGAGAGGGGTAGCATGAGTTTAAAACAAATTGAAAAAGAAATTCAGGGGTGCCGGCGCTGCGGCCTGGCCGACGGCAGGACAAATATTGTCTTTGGAGACGGCAACCCGAAGGCTAAATTAATGCTGATAGGGGAAGGCCCCGGCAGGGATGAGGATCTGCAGGGTAAACCCTTTGTGGGCGCCGCCGGACAGCTGTTGAATAAAATATTGGAAGCGGCGGAAATAAAGCGGGAGGATGTTTATATAGCCAATATTGTCAAATGCCGCCCGCCGGGCAACCGGGTGCCCAACCGTAAAGAAGCAAGGGCCTGCCTGCCGTGGTTGTGGCAGCAGATAGAAACCATTTCGCCCCGGATTGTGGTTCTGCTGGGCAGCACGGCGCTGCAGAACTTAATTAAGCCGGATGCCAGGATTACCAAAATGCGCGGCCAGTGGCTGGAGAGCAAAAGCGGCATAAAAATAATGCCCACCTATCACCCGGCGGCATTACTGCGGGATCCCAGCAAAAAGAAGCCGGTATGGGAAGATTTTCAAAAAATTAGGGATGAGTATAAAAAGATAATGAATAATTAACTCAGTTCATTTTCATTCCACGCTGTTAACCCGTCCTTTTTGGCCTGCATTAACAGGGCCATGTAGCGCCTTTCCTTGGCGTGGATTTCATGGATAACGTATTCCACCATATCCCGGTCGCAGAAGTTCAGCTGTTCCGCGGCATGTATCCAGTCTGTACGGGCTTTTTCGATCATTTCCATTAATTTGGGCCTTTGCCGGTCTTTCTTTCCGATCAGTTGGTAAATATAATTTCTCACTTCCCACAGCTGTTCTGATAAACTGCTTCTCATAACCACCCTCCTCAAACAGTTACTACTATATATGCCCGGGGACAAGTTTTATGAAGAAAAAAATTGGCTACGATAAAAAAAGCTAAAATAAGCATAATACCAGTAACAGATGTTTGAGAGGGTGAGGTTATGTTTCGCCGATTGGCCTGTATACTGGTACTGCTGCTTTTTCTGCCTCTTTGCACCGGGTGCCCCGGCGGTGGGGGAGAAAAAAAGCCCCTTCCCATGCAGGGACCTAAAATTGGCGTCAGCCTGGCGGACATGCAGCGTGACGGCAATAAAGTAATGAAAAAGATATTTGATAAAGCGAAAAAGAAAGATAAAGTTCAGATAATCTGGATGGATGCCGGGGGTGACCCGGCTCAGCAGCAGAAGGACATTCAAAAGTTAATCGAAAAGAAAGTTAAAGTGGTGATTTTGCAGGTAACGGATCCTTCTATAGCCCCGGATTTGGTGCGGCAGCTGGCTCAGAACAATATTAAAGTGATTGCCCTGGAAACGCTGCCCGTTAACACGCCGGTGGATGGTTACATAACTTCTGACCACCGCCGTACCGGTGAGCTGCAGGTTAATTACCTGCAGGCTGTTCTGCAAAAAGGCCTGCAGCAGCTTAACCAGGGCCCGGTGGTGTTGAACCCGCAGGTGCCCGCTCAGTCCGGGCAGCAGAACCGGCAGATGGTTATACCCGACCACCAGCAGGCGGCGATGGGGCTGCAGGAGGGCGGGCCGGTGAAAGTGGTGGTGCTGCAGGGTGACAGCAGCGATCAAATGGCCAGGGAAATTACCGCGGCAGTAAACGGCGTTTTAAAAAATATGAAAAATATAGAGGTGGTACTGTCCCAGCCCCATCCCCGTTGGGATGCCAACCTGGCCAAAGCCACCATGCAGCAGCTGCTGGCCGGTGGTAAAAAGATAGACGCGGTGCTGGCCAATGACAGCAGCCTGGCCATGGCAGCGGTGGAAGTGTTAAAGCAGTTTGGTATGGAACGAAGGGTGATAACGGTGGGGGTTGGGGGCGCGCCCCAAGCCGCTGAAGCCTTAATGAGCGGGGAACACGATGCCGAAGTGGATAACCGGCCGGACATGCTGGCCAGGTTGGCCTATGATGCAGCCAAAGATTTGGCGGAGGGCAGGGTCTTTCAATATGATACCAGGATAAACAACGGTGATTATACAGTGCCGGCCAAAATAGTGCCCCCGCGGTTGGTAAAACAGGATAATGTTTACCTGCTGCAGGAACGGGTGGAAAAGAAAAAGAAACAGCAGGGAGAAGGTGGACAGCAAAGCCAGTCCCAGCAGCAGGGGCAGGGCCAATCCCAGGGACAATCCCAAGGGCAGTCCCAGCAGCAGGGACAGGGGCAGTCCCAGGGACAGCAGCAGGGACAGCAAAAAACCACCCTGCGCATCACCACCAGTGAAGGCAGGGTGGTGGAAGTGCAGATAGACGGGGAAGTACAGTCCATTCAAAGCCAAACCGGCGGGCAGCAGGGACAAGGACAGCAGAGTAAACAGCAGCAGGGACAGTAAAGGGCTTGATTTGTCAGTCTGAGAGCACTCAGTGAGTGCTCTATTTTTTAGTAAAATGATGAGTTTTTCCATATGTAGCATCGCCTGACAAAATTATAACTGCTAAAGAGGCATTTAGCGAATCTCAAAAGCGATATTCAATAATTTTAGTGTAAAAACTACAAATTATAAGAAAAAGAATGGGGGCATTTAATAACATGAAGAAAAAGATAAGCGATATAGATCAAGCCATAGGAAAGCATATAAGGTTATTAAGAACAGCACAGGGGTTATCAATGAAACGCTTAGAAAAAATCTCCGGCGTTTCACAGCCTTATATCAGTGAAGTTGAAAGAGGGCAAAAAAGCATTTCGGTAAAAAGACTTATTGATATATGTACAGCTCTAAGCATGCGTCTTGATGAATTTTATAACACATTAGAAATTGAGAAACTGCCAAATAATTTTGATACAAAAAAACATCCAGAATATAATAGGATTATTCATTTGGCAAAGCTACTGGACAAACAAGAATTAAAAATCACTCTACAAGTAATGGAGAAATTAATTGAAAACAGAACTTCTCTGGGAGTGTAAATTATTTTGTGTAAATGGGTAATTCCATCGAATAACGGTTAACCGTATTTAACCGTATAAAATAGCTCTTACCCTCTGGGATGATAGAGCTCTGCAGAGAGCAGTCCGAGCGCTCGGACGGGGTTCTGACGGTGATAACCTTCAATTATGTTGGTAGTGTAGAGGGCTTGATTTGTCAAGCCCTTACTTTAATAATAAGAGTAGGTTTTGTTTTTAAAAAATAGACTAATATGGTATAATTTTAATAAAATTACTTTTTAATATTTAGGTGGTGAAAGTATGACCTTTCAACTGGTATCGGAATACAGCCCCAGGGGGGATCAGCCGAAAGCGATTTCCCAGCTGGTGGAGGGGATTAACCGGGGGCTAAAACACCAGACCCTGCTGGGTGTTACCGGTTCCGGTAAAACATATACCATGGCCAATGTCATTGCCCGGGTAAACCGGCCCACCCTGGTGCTGGCACCCAATAAAACACTGGCTGCCCAGCTGTGCAGTGAATTTAAAGAATTCTTTCCCCACAACGCGGTGGAGTATTTTGTCAGCTACTTTGATTACTACCAGCCGGAGGCATATATTCCCCAAACCGATACCTACATAGAAAAGGACAGCAGTATTAACGATGAGATAGACAAGCTGCGCCACTCCGCCACCTGTGCCCTGCTGGAAAGGCGGGATGTAATTGTGGTGGCCAGCGTGTCCTGTATATACGGTTTGGGTAACCCCAACGAATACCGGGAACTGGTGCTGTCTTTGCGCACCGGCGGTTTTTACGACCGGGATGAAATTTTACGCAAGCTGGTGGATATTCAATACAATCGCAACGATGTCAATTTTACCCGGGGCACCTTCCGGGTACGGGGGGATGTAATAGAAATCTTTCCTGCCTCTGCCACCGGGCAGGCGCTGCGGGTGGAGATGTTTGGCGATGAAATAGAAAGAATGGTGGAATTTGACGTGCTCACCGGGGAGATTATTGGCGAGCGCAGTCACATTTCGGTATTTCCCGCCAGTCACTTTGCCACCTCCGACGAAAAGATGGAGCGGGCCATTGCCTCCATTGAAGAAGAACTGGAGCAAAGATTAAAGGAACTGCGGGACCAGGGCAAGCTGCTGGAGGCCCAGCGGTTGGAACAGCGCACCAAATACGACATAGAAATGATGCGGGAAGTGGGCTACTGCACCGGTATTGAAAACTACAGCCGGCATTTAACCGGCAGGGCACCCGGTGAACCGCCCTACACACTGCTGGACTTTTTTCCGGATGATTTTTTAATGATTATAGATGAGTCCCACGTGGCGGTACCCCAGGTGGGCGGAATGTATGAGGGAGACCGTTCCCGCAAAACCACCCTGGTGGAACACGGCTTTCGCCTGCCGTCGGCCCTGGATAACCGCCCGCTGACCTTTAAAGAATTTGAACAGCGGGTCAACCAGTGCATATACGTTTCTGCCACCCCCGGTGCTTATGAATTAAAGCGCAGCCAGCAGGTGGTGGAACAAATCATCCGTCCCACCGGCCTGGTGGATCCGGAGATATTTGTGCGGCCCACCAGGGGGCAGATTGACGATCTGCTGAATGAAATTCGCCGGCGGGTGGAAAAGGACGAGCGGGTGCTGATTACCACGCTGACCAAAAAAATGGCCGAAGACCTCACCGATTACTTTAAAGAAATGGGCGTCCGGGTGAGATACATGCACGCCGACATAGATACCATCGAGCGGATGGAAATACTGCGGGACCTGCGCCTGGGTGAATTTGACGTGCTGGTGGGCATTAACCTGCTGCGGGAGGGTTTAGACCTGCCGGAGGTGAGCCTGGTGGCCATTTTGGATGCGGATAAAGAAGGTTACCTGCGCAGTGAGCGCTCGCTGATCCAGACCATCGGCCGGGCGGCCCGCAACGCCGAAGGTAAGGTGATTATGTACGCGGACAAAATTACCAAATCCATGCGCAGAGCCATAGATGAAACGGACCGGCGCCGTCAAAAGCAAATTGAATTTAATAAAGAACACCATATCACCCCACAGACGGTGCGCAAGGCGGTGCGGGAAATTATTGAAGCCACCAGGGCGGCCGAAACTCCGGCCAAGTATGTAACCAGTGAAAAAGTGAATAAAATGAGCAGGAAAGAGATGAAGAAACTGATAGCCCACCTGGAAAAAGAAATGAAACGGGCGGCCAAAGAACTGGAATTTGAGAAGGCCGCCCAGCTTAGGGATACCATTATTGAGCTGCGCTTGAAGGTTAGGGGATATACTACAGGATAGATGCTAATGCTGCTTTACTTAATACCTGGTTGGTTATAATGTACCTAATACTGAAATAACGGGGGATTTAATGTATGCTGGATAAAATTGTGATTAAAGGTGCCCGCGTTCATAACTTGAAGAACATTGACGTGGAGATACCGCGCAACAAACTGGTGGTGCTTACCGGCCTTTCCGGATCCGGCAAGAGCTCACTGGCCTTTGATACCATCTATGCCGAGGGCCAGAGGCGCTATGTGGAATCCCTTTCCGCCTATGCCCGGCAGTTTTTGGGTCAGATGAACAAGCCGGATGTGGACTATATAGAAGGGCTGTCCCCGGCTATCTCCATCGATCAAAAAACCACCAGCCATAACCCGCGCAGTACGGTGGGGACGGTGACGGAAATTTACGATTACCTGCGCCTGCTGTTTGCCCGGGTGGGGAAACCGCACTGTCCCAAGTGCGGGAAACCCATTACCCGGCAGACGGTACAGCAGATGGTTGACCAGTTGATGGAACTGCCGGAAAGAAGCAGGATACAGCTGCTTGCCCCGGTGGTACGGGGTAAAAAGGGTGAACACGTTAAAATACTGGAGCAAATCAGAAAAGACGGTTACGTGCGGGTGCGCGTTGACGGTGAAGTGCGGGAAATTAGCGAAGATATTAAGCTGGAAAAGAATAAAAAGCACACCATTGAAGTGGTAATAGACCGTTTAATTATTCGCCCGGGTGTGGAAAAGCGCCTGGCGGATTCCCTGGAAACGGCACTGCAGGCCGGCGAAGGGGTGGTGCTGGTGGATGTCATCGGTGATTCACCCCGGGTGTTCAGTGAAAACTTTGCCTGCGTGGACTGCGGCATCGGTATAACGGAGATTGCTCCCCGGCTGTTTTCCTTTAACAGCCCCTTTGGTGCCTGCCCGGTGTGCACCGGTTTGGGTATTCACAAAGAAATTGACCCCGACCTGGTAATACCGGATAAAAGTAAATCCATTAAAGAAGGAGCCATAGAAGGCTGGATTAGAAGCACCAATGCTTATAACTACCTGGAAGGGGTGGCAAAACATTACGGCTTCAGTCTGGATGTGCCGGTGGCAGAAATGAAGCAGCAGGATTTAAACCGCATTCTGTACGGTACCGGCGGGGAGGTAATCCAGTTTAAACACCGGGACAGTTTTGGCAATGTGCACAGGTATAACGCGCCCTTTGAAGGGGTGATAAACAACCTTAACCGGCTGTATAAAGAAACCGCTTCCGAGTACCGCCGGCGGGAACTGGAGCAGTACGTTACCACCAGGCCCTGCCCGGAATGCAGCGGGGCCCGGTTGAAGCCGGAGGCGCTGTCTGTACTGATTAACGGCAAAAACATCACGGAAATAACGGCCATGACGGTGCTGCAGCTGCAGCGTTTTTTTCAAACCCTCCAGCTCAGCCAGCGGGAGATGATCATTGCCCGGCAGATACTGAAGGAAATTAACGAGCGGCTGGGCTTTTTGGTTAATGTGGGTTTGGATTATTTGACATTGGACAGGCCGGCGGGAACGTTATCCGGCGGTGAGGCCCAGCGTATCCGGCTGGCCACCCAGATAGGCTCCGGGTTGACCGGCGTGCTGTATATACTGGACGAACCCAGCATCGGCCTGCACCAGCGGGATAACGCGCGCCTGATTAAAACACTGGAGCGGCTGAGAGATGTGGGCAACACGCTGATTGTGGTGGAGCATGATGAAGACACCATCCGGGCGGCGGATCATATAATTGACATCGGCCCCGGGGCCGGTGAAAATGGCGGCCGGGTGGTGGCCGAGGGTACACCGGAAGAAATCACCGGCAGTGAAAACTCCATTACCGGGCAGTATTTGAGCGGCCGAAAGTTTATTCCGGTGCCCCACGCCCGCCGGCAGCCCGGCGGCAGAGAAATAAAGGTGGTGGGAGCCGGCGAGCATAACCTGAAGAACATTGATGTCAGCATCCCGCTGGGGGTATTCACCTGTATTACCGGTGTAAGCGGTTCCGGCAAGAGTACCCTGATCAACGAGGTGCTGTACAAAGGGCTGGCCCAGCGGCTGCATCACTCTAAGGTCCGGCCCGGCCGGTGTGCAAGGATTGAAGGGATTGAAAACCTGGAAAAGGTAATTGATATTAATCAGGCCCCCATCGGCAGGACACCCCGCTCCAACCCGGCCACCTACACCGGTGTATTTACCTATATCCGGGAACTGTTTGCCCAAATGCCCGAAGCCAAAGTGAGGGGTTACAAACCGGGACGCTTCAGCTTTAATGTTAAGGGCGGCCGCTGCGAAGCCTGCCAGGGGGATGGGATTATAAAAATTGAAATGCACTTTTTACCCGATGTATACGTGCCCTGTGAGGTGTGCAGGGGCCGGCGTTACAACCGGGAGACGCTGGAGGTTAAATACAAGGGAAAAACCATAGCCGATGTGCTGGACATGACGGTGGACACGGCGGTGGAGTTTTTCCGGAACATTCCCCGCATTCACCGCAAACTGCAGACCCTGCAGGATGTGGGCCTGGGCTATATTCGCCTGGGACAGCCGGCCACCGAGCTTTCCGGCGGTGAGGCCCAGCGGGTGAAACTGGCCGCCGAACTTTCCCGCCGTTCCAACGGCAAAACACTGTACATTTTAGATGAACCCACCACCGGCCTGCACGCCGCGGATATTCACCGCCTGCTGAAGGTGCTGCACAGGCTGGTGGACAACGGCAGCTCGGTGGTGGTAATTGAACACAACCTGGAAGTGATAAAAACCGCCGATTATATTATCGATTTGGGCCCGGAGGGGGGCGACAAGGGAGGCCGGGTGGTGGCCGCCGGCACCCCGGAAGAAGTGGCTGCAGTGCCGGAATCACACACCGGCCGCTATTTGAAACCGGTACTGGAAAGGGATAAAAAACGCAGTAAGGCGGGTATTCCTATTTTGTGAATACCCGCCCGTTAGTAATTTTTTAGGCCTTAACCTGCTGCTGGCCGGCATTTAAAAGCCTGCTGCACTGCCATTTTAATGCCAGTATTGACAGCGGCAGCAGCACCAGTGATGCTGCTCCCAGCACCGCTATGTTTGGCAGCACAACCTGCCAATTGGGTGCTGCCAGGGCAATATCCCTTAAAGTGTTGCAGAAGTACGTCAGCGGCAGCACTGCCGAGATGCCCTGGGCCAGCGGGGGCATTGCTTCCACCGGCCAGGTGAAACCGGAGAACAGGAAAGAGGGTATTGCCACCAGCATGGCGTATTGGGTGGCTTCCAGTTCGCTGCGGCAGACGATGGATAAAAATACTCCCAGGATTAAAATGCACAGGAAGAAAACGGCTTCTATACTTATTAACTGCAGTATATCTCCCCGGAAGGGGATTTTAAACAACCAGTAGCATTCGGCTATCAAAGTGTTTACCGTAACCATATTAATTATAAAATAAGCCAGCACCTTGCCCAGCACCAGGCTGGCCGGTGAATAGCCCTCTTGCAGCAGTTCCGGCAGGGCACCGGTATCCCTTTCCCTGGTGAAGGCAATGGCGGAATACATCAGAGCAACCTGCTGGATGGCGGTGGCGGCCAGACCCAGCAGTAAAAAGTTCAGGTAGTTGAAGGTGGGGTTGTACCAGATGCGTATGGAAAACTCCACCGGCAGGGTGGTCTGCATTGCTTTTTCCGGCAGCAGCCCCTTACCCTGCAGTAATTTGGCTGATACTCCCACCGATACCGTTTGGATAATTTCATTGGCGTTGGACAGCACGGCGTTGCTGTACAGCATGTTGGTGCCGTTGACGATGATCATCGCCTTGGTAGATTTGCCCCGTTTAATGTTTTTGGCAAAATCATGGGGTATAACCAGGCCGACCTTTACTTTTTTGTCTTCTATCAACCGGCGCAGTTCCGCTTCACTGTTGGCTGTGGCCACCACAGCAAATTTTTCCGAGTCTTTAAAACTTTGTACCAGTGCGCGGGAAAGGCCGGTATTGCTGTAATCCAGCACGGCGGTGGGAATGTTTTTCACTATATGATGGCTGTACATGATACCAAAAAGGGTTATATACAGCAGGGGAACCCCGATTAAAATAAGCATTAAACGCTTGTTGCTTAAAATGTATGCAAATTCACGTTTGATAATTTTTAATGTGTTTGTAAGCATTTTTTATTCCCCCTGCTCCTGGGGTAGGGTTATGTCCACACTCATACCCGGCCGTAAATCGGGGGAATTAATTTCAATTTTAACATTGTAAGTGATAATATCCTTTTCTCCCCGGTCGTTGGTGGCGCGGGAAGTGGCAAAGTTAGGTTTTTTACTGATATTGACAACTTTACCGGTGAATTTTCGATCCGGAAATGCGGTTACCGTTACCGGTATTTCTTGGCCTTCTTTAAAGAACTTCAGTTTTGTTTCCGGTACTTTCAGGTTAACCCAGTTTTCGCTGTCCACCGTGACCGTTACCAGGGGCAGCCCGGTGGAAACCAGTTCTCCCTCTTCCACCAGCACTTCGGTAACGGTGCCTTTAACCGGTGATTTAATTTCGGTTTCTTCTAAATTAACCCGCAGCTCTTCCAGGGCGGCTTTAGCCTGCTCGTATTTGGCCTGGGCTGCTTCAGCTTGAGCTTTGGCCACCGGTGCTTCCAGCAGCGCCGCTTCGGCTGAAGCGGCATTGGCCCGGGCTGCTTCGGCCTGGGCTTTGATTTCATCCAGCTTTTGTTCCGGAATGGCACCCTCGGCATAAAGCTGTTCCATCCGTTTTAAAGTTTTGGCCATAACCTCTGCCTGGGCCTTGGCTTTGGCCAGTGTTTCCTGGTTTACCTGGCTTTTTATTTGGTAGGCCAGTTTGGCCTGTTCCCAGGCTGCCCTGGCAGCGCTGACCTGGGCTTTGAGCTGTTTTTCCTTGGCCAGCAGGTCTTTGTCATCTAATTTGGCCACCACCTGCCCCTGTTTAACGGTATCTCCTTCCTCAACCAGCACTTTTAATACCCGGCCCGGGATTTTGGTGTTTAAATCCACCTCGGTGACCTCTACCGTGCCGTGCAGCACATTATTTTCACCGGTTGTTGAGCGGCAGCCGGTGAGCAGGGTGCCTAAAAACAGTGCCAGGGCGAAAATGGTGAGTATTTTAGCTGTTTTTTTCATATGTAGTTCCCTCCCCTTGACGGTGATTTAATATGCCGTGCAGTGTAAAATCTATGATATGCTGCAGGCGTTCTTCCAGCGTTTTTGGGTGCATCATATCCTGCTGCCATAGAAAACTGTACACGTCGCGCCGGGCAAAATACATCATAGTGACGGCATTGATGCTGATTACCAGGTGGCGGATGTCCAGGTCGCTGCGGAAAACACCTTCCTGTATCCCTTCTTTGAGAATGGCCTTCAGCTTGGGAAGGGTAACTTGGGCTATGTCCGGCAGTATTTTCCTGGCATACCGGCTGTGGTGCAGCGATTCCCACTGGATTAACCGCACAAATTCTTCGTTTTCTGCCAAAAAATAAAAATACTGGCGGATTACCTGGGTTACCTTTTCCAGGGCAGAGCCCTTCAGCTTGGTGGCCCTTTGGCCCACTTTAATAACTTTGTTGTAATTTTTCCGCAGTATTTCCATGTACAGGCCCTCTTTGCTGCCGTAATAGTGGTAAATCATGCGTTTGTTAATTTGGGCTGCGGCGGCTATTTCGTCCACCCGGGCCCCGTCCAGTCCCTTGGCAGCAAAGATCTTTTCGGCGGCCTTGATAATGCGCTGTTTTGATTCCTCGGGATTGCGCTCCCTAAAAGACATATCACCCCTCCGATCATGAAGATGTTATCCTGCTGTCCCCGGCAGCATTAAAATAACAACAATTGGTAAGTAACTAATCAGTTACTTATTAATTTTATTGCCTTGCTTCGTTGTTGTCAATCAGTTATGTGGCATTAAATGTTTTCAAATTCAATGCTGTTTTGGGTTAAAATTATAGTGAGGGGGTGGGGTTTTGAATTGGGAAGAAAAATTGAAGCATATTCCCGCCCGGCCCGGTGTTTATATTTACCGTGATGCCGGGGGGGAAATAATATATGTGGGCAAGGCAAAGGTGTTAAAAAACAGGGTACGCTCCTATTTTCAGAACAGCGCCCACCGGCTGCCCAAAACCCGTTCCCTGGTGGAGCGCATTGCTGATATAGAATATATTGTCACCGATTCAGAAGTGGAAGCATTGATACTGGAATGCAATCTGATTAAAGAACACCGCCCCCGTTACAACGTGCTGCTTAAGGATGACAAGAGTTATCCTTATATCAAGGTGACGCTGGGCGAAGATTACCCCCGGGTGTTCACCACCCGGCGGCCGGTAAAGGACGGTTCCCGTTACTTTGGACCGTACACCCAGGTGGGGGCGGTGAATGAAACGCTGAAACTGTTAAAAAAGTTGTTTCTTTTTCGCACCTGCAGCAATAGGCAGTTTGCCTCCCGCAGCAGGCCCTGCTTAAACTTCCACATTAACCGCTGCCAGGGGCCCTGTACTAAAAATGTAGATAAAGAACAGTACCGGGAGGCCATTAAAGAAATAATTTTATTTTTAGAGGGCCGGCACGGGGACTTGGTGAAAAGATTGGAAGAACGGATGCACCGGGCGGCCGCGGCCCTGGATTTTGAAAAGGCGGCAGAATTGAGAGATCAGCTGCAGGCGGTGAAAAAGGTGATGGAGCGGCAGAAGATGGTTTCTGCCGGGTTGGAGGACCAGGATGTTGTGGCCATGGCCGGGGGCCTGGATGAGGTGTGTGTAATGGTGTTTTTTATCCGGGGCGGCAGGCTGATAGGACGGGAGCACCATTTGCTGAAAAACACCGGCGGTTTGAGCCGGGGAGAGGTGCTGGCCGGTTTTTTGAAGCAGTATTACGCCGGGGTGGAGTTTATTCCCCGCAGTATTTTACTATCCGAAGATGTGGGGGAAGAAGCGGAATTAATCGCCTGCTGGTTGTCTCAAAAACGGGGTTCCAAAGTGACGGTGAAAACACCCAAACGGGGAGAAAAGGCCCGGCTGGTGGAGATGGCCGCTGAAAATGCCCTGCTGGTGCTGAAGCAAATTGAACTGGAGGGAAGGAATAAAGGCAGGCTGAATGAGGCCGCCGCCGAGCTGGCCGCCGCCCTGGGGCTGCCCGGGCCCCCGCTGCGCATGGAGTGCTACGATATTTCTAATATCCAGGGGGCGGAGCAGGTGGCCTCCATGGTGGTGTTTGAAGAGGGTAAGCCGAAAAAAAGCGAGTACCGGCGCTTTAAAATTCGCACGGTGGAGGGCCCCAACGATTTTGCCGCCATGCAGGAGGTTATCCACCGCCGTTTCTCCCGGGGCCTGGAGGAGAAGAAGCTGCTGCGCAGCGGGCAAATTTCCACCAAAGAGGCCAAGTTTCACCGCTTTCCCGACCTGGTAATTATAGACGGGGGTAAGGGACAGCTGTCCGCTGCCCGGGCGGTGATGAAATCACTGGGGGTGGGGGACATTCCCACCTTCGGCCTGGCCAAAAAAGAGGAGCTGCTTTTTACCGAGCACGGCAGCGAGCCGGTGGTGCTGCCCAGAAATTCACAAGCTTTATACCTGGTGCAGAGATTGCGGGACGAGGCCCACCGCTTTGCGGTAACCTATCACCGCAGTTTGCGAACCAAGCGCAATTTGAAATCTTTGCTGGATGAAATAGAAGGAGTGGGACCGGCGCGCAAGAAAGCTTTATTGAAAGAGTTTAAAACCATTGAAGGAATACAAAGGGCAGAACTGCACCAGCTGGAAAAGGTCCCGGGCATGAATAAAAAAGCGGCCAAAGCGGTATATGAATTTTTTAGACCGGGCAGAGAGGAGTAACATTATTAAAGAAAGGTAGTGATCATCTGAGTACTTATAAACTAATTGCGGTAGACATGGATGATACTTTGCTGGACAGCGACCTGAATATTTCCCCCCGGGTTATAGAAGCGGTGCGTAAAGTGCGGGAAAAAGGTATTCATATCACACTGGCCACCGGGCGGATGTTTTGCTCTGCAAAACCCTATGCCCAAAAGCTGGGTATAAATTTGCCCTTGATTACTTACCAGGGGGCGCTGGTAAAAAATGCCCTGTCGGAGGAAGTGCTGCTGCACCGCCCGGTGCCGCTGGAGCTGGCCAGACGGGTGGTGGCCAAAATAAAAGAATACCGCTATCACATTAACGTGTACATTGATGACACGCTGTATGTAGAAAAAATCACCCCGGAGGCGGAAATTTATGCCCGGATAAGCGGCATTAAAGCCCACCCGGTGGGGGATTTGCTGCAGTTTTTACAGCAGCCGCCCACCAAAGTGCTGGCTGTGGCATCGGAGCGGGAAATAGATGAACTGCAGCGGGAAGTAAAGCCCCTTTTTGGAGAGCAGCTGCACATTACCAAATCCAAGCCCCAGTTTTTAGAATTTTCCCATCCCCGGGCCACCAAAGGTGATGCCCTGGCCATGCTGGCGGAGCACTTTGGCGTGCAGCGCCACCAGGTGATGGCCATAGGCGATGGGGATAACGATGTAGAAATGCTGCGTTATGCCGGAATGGGCGTGGTGGTGGGCAACGCCAGGGAGGAAATTAAAGCGCTGGCCGGCTATGTGGCCCCCTCCAATGATGAGGACGGCGTGGCGGAAGCGCTGGAAAAATTGGTTTTAAATGCTTAATTACGGAATAAAGCTGCTTAATATATAAAACCATATGGAAAAGGCTGCCTTGGACAGGGGGACTGAAACTTGACCAATTACGTGATTGGTGTGGATCTGGGGGGCACCAAAATATTTACCGTACTGGCGGATATGCACGGCAGTATCTGCGCGGAGATAAAGGTGCCCACCGGTGCTGCCGCCGGGCCGGAAAAAGTAATGGAACGGCTTGTTAACAGCGCTGCGGCGGTGCGGCAGCAGTGTGCCGCCGATCCCCGGGGTTTGCTGACCGTGGCGGTGGGTGTACCCGGCCCGGAACTGGATGCGGAACGGGGGCTTGTATACTTTTCCAACAACCTTGGCTGGTACGACATACCGTTGAAAGAAATACTGCAGAATGAACTGCAGGTGCCGGTGTATGTGGAAAATGATGCCAACGCCGCGGCACTGGGTGAACACGTTTACGGGGCGGGCAGCGGGATTGATGATATGGTTTACATAACGGTAAGCACCGGTATAGGCGGCGGCATTATCATTGACAGAAAAATATACCGCGGTGTATCCCACGGGGCGGGAGAAATCGGGCATATGACCATTATGCCCGACGGCCCGCAGTGTACCTGCGGCAATACCGGGTGTTTGGAATCACTGGCCTCGGGCACAGCCATTGCCCGGGCGGCGGTGGAATTAATCGAACAGGGCCGCGGGAAGGGGATACTGCAGGCTGCCGGCGGCCGGGTGGAAGATGTTGACGCCCGGGCGGTGGCCGGTGCCGCCCAAAGGGGTGATGGCGAAGCGAAAATGATAATGAGCGGTGCGGCCAGGGCGCTGGGCATTGGTATTGCCAATATAGTCAATATTATCAACCCGCCGCTGGTGGTGCTGGGCGGCGGTGTAATGGAAAGCAGGGAACTGATATGGCCGGAGATGGAAAGGGAACTGCGGGAGAGGGCATTTAAAGTTCCGCTGCAGAACTTACAGCTGGTGCCGGCGGCGCTGGGTTCTAAAGCCGGGGCGCTGGGTGCGGTGGCACTGGCGCTGCAGGCAGTTAAGGGTGAGATGTAAACATACCTAAGGAGAGTTCATTTATGTCTTCACGATTACTAATTGTTACCGGATTATCCGGGGCCGGTAAAACCACCGCGGTGCAGAGCCTGGAAGACCTGGGCTTCTTTGTGGTGGACAACCTGCCCCCTGCTTTAATACCCAAATTTGCCGAACTGTGTGAACAGTCGGCGCTGAAAAAAATTGCCCTGGTGGTGGACATCCGGGGCGGAGAATTTTTTGACACCGTTTTTGATGTACTGCGTGATTTGGATAATAAAAATATTGTTTATGAAATACTATTTTTGGAGGCCTCCAATGAAATACTGGTACAGCGGTATAAAGCCTCCCGCCGCCGTCACCCGCTGTCCGGCGGCGAAGTGCTGGAGGATATCAAAGCAGAGCGGGCCCGCCTGAAAGAACTGCGGGGTATGGCCAATAAAATTATTGATACCTCTAAACTGACCGCAAGACAGCTAAAAGAAGAAATCTACAGCATTTATGGTCAAAACCGCAGCGAAAGCGACCTGTTTATTACCGTCATGTCCTTCGGCTATAAACACGGCATTCCGCTGGATGCGGATTTGGTTATGGATGTGCGCTTTTTACCAAACCCTTATTACGTGCCGGAGCTGCGCCACCTCACCGGCAACGATCCCAAGGTGCAGCAGCATGTGTGCAGTTCGGAAGTAACCACCGAGTTTAAAGAAAAATATGCCGGGATGATTGAATTTTTAATTCCCCACTACATAAAGGAGGGAAAGGCTACCTTAATGATAGCCATTGGCTGTACCGGCGGCATGCACCGCTCGGTAACGCTGGCCAACTGGCTGGGAGAGTTTTTGAGAAAAAAAGGCTACAAAGTAGCCGTTAGGCACCGGGACATAAAAGAAACTTAGGAGTGTGTTTGTGTGTGGAAGATGCTGAAATGGCTTTACCCGGGTATGGGTATCAAACGCTGGATTATCTTGGGTTGGGCCGGAACGATGTTAATTGCCCTGGGAATCGGCTTTTTTTATCCCCGGCTGTTTTACAGCATTTCAAAAGCGGCCACCATGCTGGCCGAAACCAGGGTGGGAATTGCTAATTGGTTAGCTGGTTTTGTGATTTTTACAGCCGGTTTAATCACCGCCGGCTATGCACTGCTGAAGGCCTTCGGCCTGGTGGTGGGAGAGCTGTCCCCCAGCAGGGAGCGCAGTGTGGTAGATGTGATTTATGCCAAGCGATACCTGCAGTATGGTCCCAAGATAGTGGTGATGGGCGGGGGAACCGGCCTGTCAACAATGCTCAAAGGGATAAAAGAGTACACCAGCAACATAACCGCCGTTGTTACCGTCACCGACGACGGCGGCAGTTCCGGGCGGCTGCGGGGGGATCTCGGTATACTGCCCCCGGGAGATATACGCAACTGCCTGGTGGCCCTGGCCGATAAGGAGAGTTTAATGGAGCGGGTGCTGCAGTACCGTTTTACCGGCGGTGAAATGGCCGGTCACAGTTTGGGCAACCTGTTTCTGGTGGCTCTGTCCGACCTGTCCGGGGGTTTTTACAGCGGTATCAGGGCACTGTCTAAGGTGCTGGCCATCCGCGGCCGGGTGCTGCCTTCTACCCTGCAGAACGTGGTGATGGGCGCCGAGCTGTCCGACGGAACGGTGGTGCGGGGAGAGAGCTCCGTTTCCGGCAGCGGAAAAAAAATAAGGCGCATTTTTTTGGAACCGGCGGACTGTGAACCGCTGCCGGAGGTGCTGACGGCCATTAAAGAGGCCGATGCCATAGTGCTCGGCCCCGGCAGTTTGTATACCAGTGTCATGCCCCACCTGCTGATGAAGGGGATACCCGGGGCCATTAGACAGTCTAAGGCTGTGAAGATTTACGTCTGTAATGTTATGACCCAGCCGGGAGAAACTAAAAATTACACCGCCAGCGACCACCTGAAGGCCATTGAAAAGCACGGCGGCAGGCTGGTGGACTATGTGATTGTGAACAGCGGCAGAATCCCCGAGCGGCTGCTTAGACGCTACCGCAGCGAGGGGGCTGCTCCTGTGAAAGCAGATACCCGCAGGCTGGAGCGCATGGGGGTGCGGCCCATTAGGGAGAATTTGGTATTAGAAACGGACGTGGTGCGCCACCACCCGGAAAAATTGGCCCGGGCCATTTTAAAGATTATATTTGCGGCTCAAAGTTCCTCCGAGCGGGTGAAGTTTATGAAAGACTGCTTTAAAAATGAAAAGTAAAATTATGTTATAATTGTCACTGGCAGAAAGTGGGGTTGATGCCATGTCTTTCTCTGTGGTTACAAAAGATGAGCTGGCCAGAATTATTGGCCCCCGGCAGTGCTGCCGGCTGTCTGAACTGGCTGCACTGATAAAAATGGATGGCAGTATACAAATTGCCGGCCAGAAGCTGGCCATTTCCGTTGTTACCGAAAATGCTGCCGTGGCTCGCAAGGTGCTGACGCTGTTTAAAACATTATTCGGGCTGCAGTCGGAAGTGATGGTGCAGCGCAAGGTAAGGTTAAAGAAGAACAACGTTTACCTGGTGCGCATACCGCCTCAACCGGAGGTGGAAAAAATACTGGTTAAACTGGGCATGTGGAATGAACAGGACCGGCTGCCCACCACCAGAATAAAGGCCGGCATGCTGGCCAGGGAATGCTGCCGCAGGGCATACCTGCGGGGAGTTTTTTTAGGCGGTGGTTCGGTAAGCAACCCGGAAGGAACGTACCATTTAGAAATTATATCCACCGATGGCCATCATGCCCAAGAAATTGTTCAGCTGATGAAAAAAATGGGCCTGGAGGCCAAAATAAGTACCCGTAAAAACTGGCATGTGGTTTACCTAAAAGAAAGCGATCAAATAGTGGAGTGCTTAAGCCTGATGGGGGCGCACACAGCACTTTTGAACTATGAAAACGTGCGCATTTACAAGGGCATGCGTAATAAAGTGAACCGGCTGGTAAACTGTGAAACGGCTAACTTAAACAAAACCATCAATGCCGCCATGCGCCAGCAGGAGAATATTAAATATATTGCCCGCACCATTGGTTTGGATAAACTGCCTCCCGCACTGCGGGAGACGGCGGAGCTGCGAATTGCTCACCCGGATATCAGTTTAAAAGAGCTGGGAGAATTGATGCAGCCGCCGGTGGGAAAATCGGGCATTAATCACCGGATGCGCAAGATAGATAAAATTGCCAACCAACTGCGCAGGAAAGGCCTGAGATAAAACTTTATCTGCTGCCGCCGATGAATGTATGGTTATTGTTGTGCTGGATAGACTAAGGGAGTGATAGGGCTTGCGTTTGGACTACGGATTAAATTTAGAACAGAGTCAAAAGCTGGTAATGACCCCCGAGCTGCGTCAAGCCATCAAAATACTGCAGATGTCTGCTGTTGAATTAACCCAGTACGTTAATGAACAGCTGCAGCAAAATCCCCTGTTGGAATTTAATGAGCAGGGGGGCACCGCTGGGACGGAACCAAGCGGAGAAGGGAAAAGAGATGATGAAGACAAGTACGATATTGACTGGCAGGAATACTTTCAGGACAGCAGCGATTTGGGATATCCCGCCCGGGAGAAGGAATACGCCTCCCGGGAATACGGTTTTGAAGCCTTTACAGCCAAAGCTCCCAGTTTATCTGAGCATTTGAATTTTCAGCTGGCTATATCCGGCTGCCCTAAAGAACTGCAGCCTGTGGTGGCCTACTTAATTGACAGCCTGGATCACAACGGCTATTTAAAGGCCGGTGAAGAAGAAACGGCGCAGCAGCTGGGTATATCCCCGGAAAAAGTGGTTCAAGCCATTGAAGTGCTGCAGTCGCTGGAACCTGCCGGGGTAGGTGCCCGCACGCTGGAAGAATGTTTACTGCTGCAGATGAAATATCTTGGATTAGAAGACCGGCTTTTGGAACAAATTATTCGTAGTTACCTGCCCCATTTGGCCCGGGGCCGTCTGGATAAAATTTCCGACGCGCTGGGGGTTGATGTTAAACAGGTACAGCAGGCGGCGGATAAATTAAAACTTTTGGATCCCAAACCAGGTCGTAATTTTTCCAACTCCGATGACACCAAGTACATTGTTCCCGATGTGCTGGTGGAAAAAATTGAAAACGAGTACATTGTATTGGTGAATGATATTTCTGCCCCGCGGGTTAAAGTGAATAATTTTTACCGGCAGGCAGTACAAAAAAACAACCCGGAAATTGACAGCAGTGTGCGAAAATATGTGCAGTCCAAGCTGAACTCTGCCCTGTGGTTGATCCGCAGCATTGAACAGAGAAGGTTGACGCTGTATAAAGTGGCTCAAAAACTGGTGGAGCGGCAGAGGGATTTTTTGGATTACGGTATTAGATATTTGAAACCGCTGAACCTGAAGGATATTGCCGACGAGGTAAAAATGCATGAATCCACGGTGAGCAGGGCTGCCGCCAATAAATATATGCAAACACCCCGGGGGGTGTTTGAAATGAAGTTTTTCTTTTCCACCGGCATCGGGCACAAGGGAGGAACGCAGGTATCAACTAAAAGTGTTAAAAAGCTGCTGCAGGAAATTATTGCCGGCGAAGACCCTCGAAAACCGCTCAGCGATCAAAAAATTGCCGATCTGATGGCTCAGCAGGGGGTAAAAATATCCCGGCGCACTGTTACCAAATATAGGGATGAGCTGGGAATACCTGCGGCAGGAAAACGCAAAAGGTATTAAAAAAGATGATTTTTTAATCATAAAAAAGGAATTATGAGATAGTATACAGTATTATATATATAAATAGTATGACACAAAAAGATATTATTACTTACATTTGAAAGGGGTTGGATTTAACCGATGACAGTAAAGGTTGGTATTAACGGGTTCGGGAGAATTGGTCGTCTTGTGCTTCGGGCTGCTATCGAAACAGGGGCTTTTGAAGTGGTTGGTGTTAACCATAAATCCCGCCGCATAAAAGCACCGGAACAAAAACCGGGGTTGGATTTTGTGGCGGTAAATGACTTGACTTATTCCAAGACATTGGCTCACCTGCTGAAGTATGACTCGGTACACGGTATTCTTGATGTGGAAGTGGAAGCCACTGAGGATTCTTTAATTGTTGCCGGCCAGGAAGTAAAGGTTTTTGCCGAAGCTGATCCGGAAAAACTGCCCTGGGGAGACCTGGGCGTGGATATTGTTGTGGAATCCACCGGGCGTTTCACCAAACGGGACGATGCCGCCAGGCATTTAAAAGCGGGAGCAAAGAAAGTGGTTATCACTGCACCGGGTAAGGAGCCGGACATCACCATTGTTATGGGTGTTAACGAAGATAAGTACGATCCGGCCAATCACCATATTATTTCCAACGCCTCTTGTACCACCAACTGTTTGGCCCCGGTGGCCAAGGTGATTAATGATAATTTCGGTATTGAGAAAGGTTTAATGACCACTGTACACTCTTACACCAATGACCAAAACACCCTGGATTTACCCCATAAGGACCTGCGCCGGGCCCGGGCTGCCGCCATGTCCATCATTCCCACCACCACCGGTGCGGCCAAGGCTGTGGGTCTGGTGCTGCCGGAGCTGAACGGTAAATTAAATGGTTTTGCCATGCGGGTACCCACTCCCAACGTGTCGGTGGTAGATTTGGTATGTGTGCTGAAGAAATCCACCACGGTGGAGGAATTAAACGCTGCTTTGAAAAGAGCTTCCGAGAACCAGTTGAAGGGTATTATGGCTTACAGCGAGCTGCCGCTGGTTTCCACCGATTATAACGGCAACCCGCATTCTTCTATTGTAGATGCTTTATCCACCATGGTGATGGAGGGTAATATGGCTAAAGTGGTGGCCTTCTATGACAACGAGTGGGGCTACTCAAACCGGGTGCTTGATTTAGTTCAATTCATTGCGGAAAAACTTTAATCGAAGTTTGATTACGGGGGCTCAATTTATTGAGCCCCTAGAAAATACATAATTGTTTCGGAAGGTGATTTTATTGCCTAAAAAGACTGTTAAAGATATTGATGTTAAAGGGAAAAGGGTGCTGGTGAGGGTAGACTTTAACGTGCCCTTAAAAGACGGGGTGATTACCGACGATACCCGCATTAGTGCCGCGCTGCCCACCATTAAATATCTGATAGATCGGGGGGCCAAGGTGATTTTGGTTTCCCACCTGGGGCGCCCCAAAGGACAGGTGAAAGAAGAATTTCGCCTGGACCCGGTGGCCCGGCGCCTTTCTGAACTGCTGGGCAGGGAGGTAACCAAGGTTGACCAATGCATCGGTGAGGAACCGAAAAAAGCGATTTCCCAAATGCGGGAGGGGGACGTTTTGCTGCTGGAAAATGTCCGGTTTTATGCCGGGGAAAAGGAAAACGATCCCCAATTTGCCGAACAGCTGGCAGAGCTGGCCGATGTATATGTTAACGATGCCTTTGGTACTGCTCACCGGGCCCATGCCTCCACCGCCGGGGTAGCCCGGTATCTGCCCGCGGTGGCCGGTTTTCTGATGCAGAAGGAACTGGAGATGCTGGGGGAAGCGGTAAATAATCCTAAACATCCCTTTGTGGCCATCATTGGCGGGGCCAAGGTTTCGGATAAAATCGGTGTTATTGAAAACCTGCTGAATAAGGTTGACACGCTGATTATTGGTGGGGGCATGGCCAACACCTTTTTGAAAGCTAAAGGGTTTAATGTGGGCCGGTCGCTGGTGGAAGAAGACAAAATTGATCTGGCCAAGGGACTGCTGCAGAAGGCTGCGGCCAATAAAATTGAACTGCTGCTGCCCGACGATGCCCTGGTGGCTGATTCACTGGAATCTCCCACCGCTATTAAAACGGTACCGGTGGAAAAGGTGCCGGAGGATTATATGATACTGGATATAGGGCCCGACAGTGCCAAAAAGTTTGCCTCTGCCGTTCAGAAGGCCGGTACGGTGGTTTGGAACGGGCCCATGGGTGTATTTGAACAGAAGGCCTTTGCCGGGGGCACCGAAGAAGTGGCCAGAGCACTGGCCGAATCCCATGCCGTCAGCGTGGTGGGCGGCGGTGATTCGGCGGCAGCGGTTAAGAAAACCGGGGTGGCAGATCGCATCAGCCACATTTCCACCGGCGGCGGCGCTTCGCTGCAGTTTTTGGAGGGTAAGGAGCTGCCGGGTGTAGCAGCGCTGCAGGATGCTTAGCAGGGAAAAAGGGGGGGTTGGATGAGAAGGCTCATTATAGCGGGGAACTGGAAGATGCACAAAACGGTGCAGCAGGCGGTGGACTTTACAAAAGAACTGGCTTCTTTGGCGGCCGGTGCCGGTGTGGAGATTGTTTTGTGCCCGCCCTTTACTGCACTGCACGGGGTGGCGGAAGCGGCCCGGGGGACCAACATTGCGCTGGGAGCCCAGGATGTGTACTGGGAAGATGAAGGAGCCTTTACCGGTGAGATTTCCGCTCCCATGCTGAAAGAGGTGGGATGCCAATACGTGATCGTTGGCCACTCTGAGCGCCGCCGGTACTTCGGTGAAACTGACGAAACGGTGAACAAGAAAGTAAAGGCTGTGTTTAAGCACGGGATGACACCGGTTGTTTGTGTGGGTGAAACGCTGCCGGAACGGGAAGCCGGCCGCACCGAACAGGTGGTGCGTGCCCAAACCGAAGCGGCATTAAAGGGATTGGATGCTGAAAAGGTGGCCGGACTGGTAATTGCCTATGAGCCGGTGTGGGCCATTGGCACGGGGAAAACGGCATCGGCGGAGGATGCCCAACAGGTTATCGCTTATATCCGCGGGGTGATTAGAGAACTGGCCGGTGACAGTGCAGACAAGGTGAGAATACAATACGGCGGCAGCGTAAAACCGGAAAACGCGGCCGGGTTAATGTCGCAGCCGGACATTGATGGAGCGCTGGTGGGTGGTGCCAGCCTTAAGCCGGACAGTTTTGCCGGTATTATAAAGGAATCCGGAAAGGTGTAACGAGGAGGAAAAATTTTGACTGCACAGGTTAAGCCCGTGGCCTTAATTATACTGGACGGATGGGGAATAAGTGCCCGGGAAGAAGGAAACGCCATTGCACTGGCCGATAAGCCCAACATGGATAAATACTGTCAGCAGTACCCGCACACCGTTCTCAGTGCATCGGGGGAGGATGTGGGTTTACCCGCCGGGCAGATGGGCAACTCAGAGGTGGGGCACCTGAACATTGGGGCGGGCCGGGTGGTGTACCAGGAATTAACCCGCATTTCCCGTTCCATTAGAGACGGAAGTTTTTTTACCAACGAAGAACTGCTGGCCGCCATGGGCTCGGCCAAAGAGAATAACGGGGCGCTGCACCTGATGGGGCTGCTGTCCGACGGCGGGGTGCACAGCCATATAGAACATCTCTTTGCCTTGTTAGAACTGGCTCGACAGCAGCACTTGAAACAGGTATATATTCACGCCATACTGGACGGCAGGGATGTTCCGCCGGCCAACGCCCGGAAATACATCAAAGCGCTGGAAGAAAAATGTGCCCGGTTAGGGGTGGGCAAAATTGTTACCGTAATGGGCCGTTACTATGCCATGGACCGGGACCAGCGCTGGGAGCGCACCGAAAAAGCCTACCGGGCAATGGTAATGGGGGAAGGGTATAGGGCCGGGAGTGCTGAAGAGGCGGTGGAAGAAGCCTATCAGCGGGAAGAAACCGATGAGTTTGTAACCCCCACCGTTATTATTGGCCCCGGCGGCAGCCCGCTGGCCGCGGTGGTGGACGGTGACAGCATCATCTTTTACAACTTCCGCCCCGACCGGGCCAGGCAGATAACCAGGGCCTTTACCGATTCTGAATTTAACGGCTTTAAACGCCCCCGTGAACACCCCGGGGTGCACTTTACCTGCATGACCCGGTATGATAAAACCATTGCTGCCCCGGTGGCTTTCAAACCCCAGAAGCTGGTTAACACCCTGGGTGAAGTGTTGAGCAAAAACAATATTAAACAGCTGCGATTGGCGGAAACAGAAAAGTATGCCCATGTGACCTTTTTCTTTAACGGCGGGGTGGAGATGCCCAACCCCGGAGAGGAAAGGGTGCTCATTCCGTCACCTAAGGTGGCTACCTATGACCAGAAACCGGAAATGAGTGCCTACGAAGTTACCGCTGCCCTGCTGGAAAATCTGGAAAAAGACCGGTTCCGGGTAATAATTATGAACTATGCCAACACCGATATGGTGGGGCACACCGGGGACATGGAAGCGGCGGTTAAAGCCATAGAGGCGGTGGACGAATGCCTGGGGAAGGCGGTAGATGCCATCCTGGAGCGGGGGGGCACTGCCATTATTACCGCTGACCACGGCAATGCCGAGCGCATGAAGGATGAAAAGGGCAATCCTTTAACCGCCCATACATCGGAACCGGTGCCATTTCTTTTAATCAGCCATGGCCGGCTGCGCCATGCCAAGCTGCGCAGGGGCAGCCTGCAGGATATAGCTCCCACCATTTTAGAGCTGCTGCAGATACCCAAACCGCCGGAAATGACGGGGCGTTCTCTTATTGAAAAGTATTAGTAAAGGAAGTAAAATGGGTGATGGGAAATAAGAACGGCTCAAATTGAACCTATTATTTAAGGAGGCTAAAACACCATGTCGACAACCATTGTAGATGTGTATGCACGGCAGATACTGGACTCCCGGGGCAACCCCACCGTAGAAGTGGACGTTGTATTGGAAGACGGTACTGTGGGACGGGCTGCAGTTCCCTCCGGTGCCTCCACCGGGGCCTATGAAGCGGTGGAACTGCGGGACGGTGATACCGACCGCTACCTGGGCAGGGGTGTAACCAAGGCAGTGGAGAATGTTAACAGCATCATTGCCCCGGAAATAATGGACATGGATGCCACCGACCAGCTGGGTATCGATCAATTGATGATCGAGCTGGACGGTACGCCAAACAAGGGTAAGCTGGGTGCCAACGCCATACTGGGAGTATCCCTGGCGGTGGCCAAAGCGGCGGCGGAATCTCTGGGCCTGCCGTTATACCAGTATCTGGGCGGTACCAACGCGAAGGAATTGCCGGTGCCGATGATGAATATATTAAACGGCGGTAAACATGCTGACAACAATGTGGACATCCAGGAGTTTATGGTTATGCCGGTGGGTGCCCCGAGCTTTAGCGAGGCACTGCGCATGGGGGCGGAAATATTCCACAACCTGAAAAAGGTGCTGAAGAAGAAGGGCATGAACACAGCGGTGGGCGACGAAGGTGGTTTTGCCCCCAACCTGGCTTCAAACCAGGAAGCGCTGGAGGTTATTGTTGAAGCCATTAACGCTGCCGGTTACAAACCGGGGGAAGACGTAATGCTGGCGCTGGACGTGGCGGCAACGGAGCTGTACAAGGATGGCCGGTACCTGCTGGCAGGCGAAGGGGTCAGCAAAACCGCTGAAGAAATGATTGATTATTACGCTCAATTGGTAGAAAAGTTCCCCATCATTTCCATCGAGGACGGGCTGGCTGAAGATGACTGGGATGGTTGGAAACAGCTTACCCGGCACCTGGGCGGCAGGGTACAGCTGGTGGGTGACGATTTATTTGTTACCAATACAGAGCGT
Source organism: Desulforadius tongensis (assembly GCF_016907915.1). Lineage (GTDB taxonomy): Bacteria > Bacillota > Desulfotomaculia > Desulfotomaculales > Desulfohalotomaculaceae > Desulforadius > Desulforadius tongensis. The sequence continues at coordinate 3,680 of NZ_JAFBCW010000001.1, read as the reverse complement.
TTATCCCAGGGGATTGCTACAAAAGTAGCAAACTCAATTTTGATTAAGGTGAATCAAATCGGTACACTGACAGAAACCATGGACTGCATTGAAATGGCCAAGCGCGCAGGCTACACTGCCGTGGTTTCCCACCGTTCCGGTGAAACTGAGGATGTTACCATAGCCGACCTGGTGGTGGCCACCAGTGCGGGGCAAATCAAGACCGGGGCTCCTTCCCGCACTGACAGGGTGGCCAAGTACAACCAGCTGCTGAGAATTGAAGAAGAACTTTACCGTTTCGCCAGGTTTAAGGGCTCAAAAGTTTTCTACAACCTTGAAAAATAAGGGGCTGGAGATTTTCCGCCCCTTTCCCGTTTCGCTTTTTTAAAATTATAACTATTCCGGCATAACATTAAAACTAAATAACCAAACAGAATATGATTGATACATTTTTCACGTTATGCTATAATAACTTTGGAAAATTATACTTAACAAGGAGGTGAATTTTTTGCTCGAGGGCATTGTGATCGGTCTTCAAGTACTGGTTGCACTAGGACTTATAGCATCGATTTTATTACAGTCCGGTAGAAGTGCCGGTTTGTCCGGTGCCATTGCCGGAGGCGCGGAGACCTTGTTCGGAAAGAAAAAAGGCATGGACGAAATGCTAAGCAGGGTCACGGTTGCCCTAAGCGTTGCTTTTGCGGTGCTTTCTTTGATTTTGGTTGCTTGGAAATAAAAAGAAAGTTGTAAGATTAAGGAGGGTAATGTTCAAGTGGAGCAAAATATGACATTGGCGTATTATGCTGCCGGGGCCGGTGCGTTTGCTTTGTTATTTGCACTTTTCACTCTGGCTAATGTTCTGAAAAAGGACATGGGTACTCCCAAAATGCGTGAAATCTCCCTGGCGGTACAAGAAGGTGCCATGGCTTACATGAACCGCCAGTACAAAACTTTGATTCCTTTTGCACTTGTAATTTTTGCTGCTTTATGGGGTGTTGGATATGTTATTGAAGTTCCTGAAGGTGGTCACCTGCCCGTAGGTGCTCCTTCCGCTATTTCATTCCTGGTTGGTGCCGTTTGTTCTGCCATTGCCGGTTACATTGGTATGAACAGTACCACCAAGTCAAACGCCCGTACTACCGAAGCTGCCCGCAGCCAAGGTTTAGCTGCTGCTTTAGATGTATCCTTCAAGGCCGGTGCCGTTATGGGTCTGTCCGTTGCTGGTCTTGGCCTGCTGGGTGTTTCCGTACTGTACATTATTTTCCAAAGTCCCCTGGTAATTAACAGTTTCGCATTTGGTGCTTCTGCCATCGCTTTCTTCGCCCGGGTTGGCGGCGGTATCTACACCAAAGCTGCTGACGTTGGCGGTGACCTGGTAGGTAAGGTAGAAGCAGGTATTCCTGAGGACGATCCCCGCAACCCGGCTACCATTGCTGACAACGTTGGTGACAACGTTGGTGACACAGCTGGTATGGGTGCGGACCTGTTTGAATCCTATGCAGCTACCACCATTGCTGGTATGCTGATTGGTAACGCTTTGTTTGGTTTTGCCGGTATCATATTCCCGCTTTTGGTTGGTGCTGTGGGTATCGTTGCTGCCATTATCGGTACCTTCTTTGTGCGTACCAGTGAAAACGGCAACCCGCAGGCTGCTTTGAACGTGGGTATTTGGGTAACCAACATTCTTACTGCGATATTTACCTGGTTCTTAACTCAAAAAATCTTCCCGGCTGACGGGGTTGCTGAAAACGGTATTGCCTACGGTAATGTAAGTACCGGTATTTTCCTGGCTGTTACTGCCGGTTTAATTGTTAACGTAGCTATTGGTTGGTTGACCGAATACTACACCGCTGCCGGTAAAAAGCCTGTTATGATGATCGCCGAGGCTTCCAAGTCCGGTCCGGCTACCAACGTAATTCACGGTTTAGCTGTTGGTATGGAATCTGTAATGTTCCCCATGCTGTTCTTTGCAGGTTCTATCTACTTCTCATTCGCTATGGTTCAATCCTTTGCTCCCACTCCAGAAGCAGGAGTTATGTGGTCCATCTACGGTATTGCCATGGCTGCTATGGGTATGCTGTCCACCGCCGGTATGGTTGTAGCTATGGACTCCTTCGGTCCCGTTGCTGACAACGCCGGTGGTATTGCAGAGATGTGTGAACTGCCGCCGGAAGTGCGTGAGAAAACAGACAAACTGGATGCTGTTGGTAACACCACCGCAGCTATCGCTAAAGGTTTTGCCATCGGTTCCGCTGCTTTAACCGCTCTGGCTCTGTTCAGCGCTTATGTTGACGGTGTTAAGCACAAGTTTGGTTTGGAAGAATTTGTAGTTAACCTCACTGAGCCCATGGTTCTGGTTGGTGTGTTCATCGGTGGTGCCGTACCGTTCCTGGTTGCTGCCCGCACCATGCGTGCCGTTGGTGAAGCTGCATTTGACATGGTAGAGGAAGTTCGCCGCCAGTTCCGCGAAATTCCTGGCATCATGGAGTACAAGAACAAGCCTGACTATGCTCGCTGTGTAGACATCGCTACCCGTGCTGCTATCGGTAAAATGATCTTCCCCGGTCTTATTGCTGTAGGCAGCCCGATTCTCGTTGGCTTCATCCTCGGTGCCAAGGCTCTGGCCGGTTTCTTGGCCGGTCTGACTGTAGTAGGTGTGCTGCTGGCTCTGTTCCTGGCTAATGCTGGTGGTGCTTGGGACAACGCCAAGAAGTGGATCGAGCAGGGTAACCTCGGTGGTAAAGGCTCGGATCCGCACAAAGCTGCTGTTATCGGTGACACTGTTGGTGACCCGTCCAAGGATACTTCCGGTCCTGCCATGAACCCGCTGATCAAGGTTGCAGGTACCATTTCCTTGATTCTCGGTCCCCTGCTCACCAAGCTGTAAAAACAAAAACAACAAAACGCCGGACGCTTTGTTCGGCGTTTTTTGGTTGTTTGCCCGGCATGTCTGCCGTTAACTAACACAGCTGATTGATTGTCAGTTCTGTTACAAAATTGTCAAATAATAGTCATGATGTTGTAAACTTTTTAGGTTATACTAAACATGCAGACAAAAAACAATCTAACAGCAAAAAAGAGGTTACCTTTAACTTTCCCGCCGGGAAGTCCCCGTCCTGAGCTTTCCTTGCTCGCGAAGAGAGAGCGAAGGGCGGGGATGAAAGGCGGGCCGTGTTTTTCCGGAGAACTATTGTTTTGCATTAGTACTTCCTGTAGAATAAAGCTATGAAATCTCCCAGTTATTTTTTGTCCACCGTGGGTGAGGTGAAACTCGAGGATGTCAAACGATACGTTCAATCCCAAGGTAATCCGTAACTACAAGTTCCGTATCTACCCCAATAAGGAACAGGAGCACAAACTCCTGCGCTGGCTGGAAACCTGCCGCCGGATATACAACACTGCCTTGGCTCAACGCAAAGAAGCATGGGAAAAAGAAAAATGTTCAGTTACCCGGACAGAACAGCAGGTTTGGCTTAAAGAAGCCAAGAAGGAAAACCACTTTTTCAAAGAAGTTCACTCCCAGGTGGCCCAGGAAGTGCTGTTCCGGGTGGAAAGAGCCTTTGCCGGTTTCTTCCGCCGGGTAAAAAACGGGGAAACTCCCGGCTGCCCCAGGTTCAAGGGTAAGGGTAGATACAAGTCCCTCACCTTCACCCAGTTCGGCGATGGTCTGGGCGCGTCTTTCCGAAACGGTAAGCTCAAAC